>JBEIEP010000096.1:0-1632 GCA_040382935.1 Burkholderiaceae bacterium | reverse complement strand
CGATGCGCTGCGGCTGGCGGTGAAGTTACACATTAACATTGAAATTTGGAATGTTGATACTTTGATAGGAGCAAACATTTATTTAATGGGTCGTGGGCATGGGTACTTTCAAGAACGTTACACAACCGACCCCTACGCCGCTACCCGCCGCGCTATTGTTCGCGCAGCTGCCGAGATCGGAAAGGGTGAATGATGTCTGACAAACTGAGGCCGGTTAAATACAGATGCTCTAAATGCGGGGGAATGCACCACCGCGACAGCAATAAAAAGTGGATTAAAAGTTGGTGCGGAAAGACAGATGGGTGGTCGCGTCTTATGCGAGTGGAGAAGGGGAAATGAGCGAAAAACTGAGAGCCGCCGCGCTTGCGGTGTTGGAGATGCTTAGCGAAGATGACCGTAATGCTGAAAAGTGCATTCGTATCCTTGGAGCCGCGCTTGTGGAACCGAAACAGAAACCTGTGAGGTTGGTGTCGATGACCGCTTGCCAGCCTTTGGCGCTGGTCTTGGCCAGGGGCGAGATGTATTGCCCGCCCGCGTTGTTGACCAAGCCGTGGATGCGGCCATGCTGCTGAACCACCTGAGCGACCATGGCTTTCACATCGTCCTCGCGCCGGATGTCGCAGCTGTGCCAACTGGCTTGCCCACCGTCACCCACGATCTCTTGCGCGGTGGCGGTTAGCTTGTCGGGGTTACGGCCGACCAGCACCACATGCGCGCCCAGGCTGGCCAGCTCGTGCGCGGTGCAGCGTCCAATGCCCGAGCCGCCACCGGTGACCAAGATCATCTGGCCCCTGAGGAGCCCGGGTACAAATACAGAGCGGTAAGGCGTGGGTGTGGTCATGTGGGGTCTCTCAAAAACAAGGCCAGAGCGGCATCGGTCAAATCGTCCAGCGATGCGCGTGGTGGGCTTTTGGGCGTTGTTTGGGGCGATGCTTTGGCTGCACGTTTGGCTGCTGTTTGAGTTGGCGGCTGATACCACTGCACCGCCCAGTTGAGCGCGCCAAAAATCATCAAACGCGCCAGCTGCACCGGGGCCTGCAACTGGCTGCTGGCGTGCAGCGCTTGCAACACGGGCGTCCAGGCGGCTTCGTAGTCGTCCTTGATTTGTGTGATGGTCTGGCGCTGCTCAGCGCTCAGGGATCGCCATTCGTACAGCATCACCGGTATGAAATCGCTATCGGGCCCCAGCAGCACATCGAACTGGTTGCGGATCAGGGCGCGCAATTGTTCGCGTGGGGGCAGGTCTTTGGCTTGTCCGGCGCAAGCGGACCGTTGCCGTTCGCTGGCTTGCTTCATGCCCTCGACCATCACCGCCAGCAACAGGTCTTGTTTGTTGCCGAAGTGATAGAACGGCGAGCCCGGCTGCATGCCCACCAGCGCCGCGATCTCCCGGGTGCTGGTGGCGTCATAACCCTTGCGGTGAAACAGTTGCGCCGCTGCCGAGATGAGCGCCTGACGCCTGTTGCCGTCGTCGCGCTCGTCTTCGGTTTTGCGCGGCCTACCGCGTGCGCGTTTGGGTTCAGCCAACTCAGCCATGCGATCAGCGGCCTGCCAAACCCATGCTGCGTGAGATCACTTCTTTCATGATCTCGTTGGTGCCGCCGTAGATGCGTTGCACACGGGCGTCGGCAT
>JBEIEP010000095.1:0-1666 GCA_040382935.1 Burkholderiaceae bacterium | reverse complement strand
GTCACCAGCGCCACCAGCGACCTCACCGAGAAGCCTTTATGAACCCCACCCGACTGCTGGACTCTGGCTTATTTTGGCTCAACACACGCTTGTGGCGGTCCCAGCGCGGCGTGTTCTACCGCGACATGGCCGACGCCCTGCGCCGCAAGGTAGGCCTGCGCGACTTTTTGGCCCGTGAGGTCAACAACCGCCTGCTGCTCAAAGACAGCACGGGCCTGGCCATCATGCGCCACTTGTCTGACCGCTATGCCTCCGGGCAGGGTGTCACCCTGCGCGAACTCTTGGCCAAGGCCAGCCCCCCGTCGGATGCGCTGCTACTCATGTCGGTGGACGAGGCCAGTGACAAGGCCACAGCCCTAGAGCGTGTGGCCGATACGGTGGATTTTCAGAATGAGAGCTTGAAGATTGTGCGCAGCAACTTACTTATGCCCGCGCTGGCCGTACCCATTGTGGGTATTTTGTGTGTGATCACTGCACAGATTATTTTGGGCGTCGCGCAAGACGCATCACCCAAGGTGTGGGAGGGCTTTAACGGCCAGGTGCGCTGGGTGGCTACCTTGATCTCTAACTACTGGTGGGCGGTTATCGCCGGACTGTTAGGTGCTGTGGGCCTCATCGTCTACCAATTGCCACGCGGCATAGGGGCTTGGCGCATCGCGGCCGATGAGTGGCCGCTGCTTAGCCTGTACCGCGACTACCAAGCAGCCATCGTTTTGTCAGGCTTGGCCATGATGCTGGACTCGGGCAAAACACTGCGCCAAAGCATAGACGATATGCGCCCCAGCGCCTCGCCTTGGCTGCGCTGGCAACTGGCCCGCATGGCTTTGTCTCTAGAGGACAACCCACGCGACTACCTGGCCGCCTTTAGCCGTGGCCTGATGCCGCGCACCGTGCGCGCCCGCCTGTCGTCCCTGCTCGACTCGTCTAAAAGTTTTGATGAAGCCTTGGTGAGCCTGGGCTCGCGCGAGGTTAAACGCCTGCAAGACAACATCGCCACCTCGGCCAAAGCCCTGAACTGGACGCTGACCGGCGTGCTGGTGGGCCTGGCCGTGTACCTGAGCATTGGGCAAATGACCATCGTCAGTGCCCTGTCAAAAGAAACCGAACCCTCACAGGTCACGCGCACTGCACGCTGAAGCCTGTTCTTATTTTTTTGCAGTTTTACAGGAGACTTTTATGAATCGCAACCTTTCCCTCCATCCACGCACCCCCCCGCCTACAAACCGTCACTTAGGCGCGCGCACCGCCCCTGCCCAGCAACGCGGCATCAGCATCATGTCAGTGCTGCTGGGCCTGGTGATTGCGGCCTTGGTAGCCGTGGTGGGCTTTAACCAGTTCACCGACGCCCAGCGCAAGGCCCGTATCGAAGCGGCCACGGGTGAGGTCTCCACCATCGTGGCTGACTCGCAAAAAACCTACGGCGCATCCAACCAATTTGCCAACGTCACCACCGCCATTGCCGTACAAGGCGGCGTGATTCCAGCACGCCTGCGCGATGCAGGGGCCAACACGGCACGCAACAAATACAGCGGAGCGATTTTGTTGGCCCCCGCACAAATCAACGTGGCCAACGACAGCTTGGATTTGACCTACAGCAATGTGCGCTCTGAAGACTGCCAAGACCTGGCGTTAACTGTTGACCCTTTGGTCAACGCCATTCAGGTCG
>JBEIEP010000094.1:0-1747 GCA_040382935.1 Burkholderiaceae bacterium | reverse complement strand
TTCCCCAACGAGGGGGACGATCAGTTCATCAGCATTGGTCTGGTAGACGATGCGATGAAACGCCCCAAGTATCAAGACGACTCGGCGCCAATCGTGATCGGCGTAGACCCGGCGCGGTTTGGGGCAGACGCAACGGTGATCGCCATCAGGCAAGGGCGGGACATAATCAAGCTGATCCGGCACCGGGGCGACGACACGATGACGGTCGTGGGCCATGTGATCGACGCGATCGAGGAGTTCAAGCCCACGCTGGTCAACATTGACGAGGGCGGGCTGGGGGCGGGCGTCGTGGACCGGCTCAAGGAGCAGCGGTACAAGATCAGGGGCGTGAACTTTGGCAACAAGGCCAAGAACCCTATTATGTACGGCAACAAACGGGCTGAAATCTGGGGTGAACTGCGCGACTGGCTCAAGTCGGCAAGCGTGCCTAACGACAGGTTCTTGAAATCTGACCTGATTTCGCCTAAGATGAAGCCCGATTCCCGTGGTACGATCTACCTGGAGTCCAAAAAGGACATGAAAGCCCGTGGTTTGGCAAGCCCCGACGCAGCAGATGCAATCGCGTTGACGTTTGCTTTTCCTGTGGCGCACCGCGAGGCGCGTGAGGACAAGGCGCGCACCACGCGGTCGATGGGCTACGGCAGCGTATCAACCTCATGGATGGGGGCGTAAATGGCGAAAAAAGGCGTGTCTCTTAGTGTCGGACGGGGCGAGAAGCTACCCGTCTCGCAGGGCGCTGGCCTGACCGCCAAAGGCCGCGCCAAGTACAACGCCGCCACCGGCTCCAACCTCAAAGCGCCAGCACCAAGCCCCAAGACCAAGGCTGACGCTGGCCGCAAAGCCTCGTTTTGCGCTCGCATGGAGGGCGTTGTCAAGAACGCCAAAGGCGACGCCGAGCGGGCCAAAGCATCCCTTAAACGCTGGAAGTGCTGATCATGAAGACGTGCTTCAAATGCAAGACCAGCAAGCCGTTTGGCTTGTACTTTAAGCACGCGCAGACGGCAGACGGCTATCATAGTTGGTGCAAAGAGTGCTGCACGTCGGGCAATGAACGGTCTAGAGCTAAGAAAAACTCTACGATTGAAGGCCGCGCTAAAATATTTTTGTACAACGCCCAAAAAAGCGCGGCCAAGCGCAAGCAAGCGTTTTTGCTGACAGTCGAAGACATTGTTGAGTGTTGGCACACTCAATGGGGCGTATGTGCGTACAGCGGGCATCAAATGACGCTTGAAGCAGGCCAACTGAACACCGTATCCATAGAGCGCATCGACAGCGCTGTTGGCTACACGCCTGAGAATACAATCCTTGTGTGTCAAGCCATTAACCGAATGAAATCGGACTTTGGTTTTGAAGACTTCTACAATCTGTGTAGAGATGTTGCGGATTTTCTTGGCGACGATAAACTAGAACTTGCTGTTGGAGCGTACAAATGAAAAAACCCGGTAGCCCAGGCTTGTATGCTGCAATCCACGCCAAGCAGGAGCGCATTAAAGCCGGTAGCGGCGAGAAGATGCGTAAGCCCGGCACTCCGGGTGCGCCGACCAAAAAAGACTTCGTGCAGTCTGCCAAGACGGCCAAGAAAGGCAAGTAATGCCACTTGTTAAATCTCCAAGCAAAGAAGCCTTCCGCAAGAACATAGCTGCGGAAGTCAAGAGCGGAAAACCAGTGAAACAAAGTGTGGCAATTGCCTACGCTGTTAAACGTGCTGCGGCCAAACCCGCGTCGAAAGGCAAAAAATGAGCAAAAC
>JBEIEP010000093.1:0-2071 GCA_040382935.1 Burkholderiaceae bacterium | reverse complement strand
GCCTGCCAGCTCTAATATTTTGTCAAAGTGATAGCCAATAGCGCGCGGCGTTATTGGTGTCTTGTCGTTTGTCGAATAGACCAATTTATCGCCTAATGAAGCGCGAAGTTCTTGCTCTTTGATTTTGCTGCCTGTGACCTTTTTCTTCAAACGCATTAAGCGAAAGTAGTAGTAGCCAATGTCTTTGACCACAAGTTTCCGCGTCCTTTTAACTTTGCTGGTTTCACCACGCACTGTGATTCGAACAAGGTCAAATGGCTGTGCCAGTGATTCTTTGAGATCCATATCCTCGACATCGCACCAACGCAGCTGAAGTTGCTCTCCACGCCGTAGGCCTGTGTTCAATGAAAACCCAAGGTAATAAGCCGTTACTGCTTTGCCCCTGATGGCCAGTCCAAATTCCCCCACCCGTGGCCACCCCAAATTCCCCCAGGCAGCGCAGCCAGATTATGACGTTTCAGGCTGGATGGCCAAGCGTGCCGCCGCCTCTTTGAGCCTATAGCTCTTGCCCTCAAACTCCAACATCACGCAGCGGTGCATCAGCCTGTCCAAAATCGTGCTGGCCATCGTGGCATCCCCCAGATACTTGCCCCAGTCCTGCACCACCCGGTTCGACGTCACCACCAGGGCTCGACGCAGCTTGTAGCGCTGGTGCACGATGGCCTGCAACGCCTCTGCTGCCTCCGCCGTGATCCGCCTGGCCAGAAACAAATCGTCCACGATCAGCAAATCCGGCTTGACCCACTCTTTGAGCATGTTCGCCCTGTCCTGGCTGCCCGCCAGCGCATAACGCGCAAACTCGGTGTCCGCCTCCAAATACCGCACGTCGTAGCCTTGCAGCGTGGCCTGGTACGCCAGCGCTTTGGCCACATGGCTCTTGCCTGTGCCCGGTTTGCCCACAATCAGTGCATTGGCCCCTTGGGTGATGAACTTCAAGGTGTGCAACTCGAAGCACGCGGCCCGGGGTATCTTGGGGTTAAAGCGCCAGTCCAAGTCCGCCAACGAGGCCATCTCATCCAGTCCCGAGCGCTTGTAGCGGCGCTCCATCAGGACGGAGTTGCGCCGCTCTAGCTCGTCTTGCAGCAAGGCGGCAAAGGTCTCCAAAAACGGCTCCTGGCTGGCCTGGGCCTGCATCGCCCGGGTGGAAAGGGTTTGCTGCATGCCCGACAGGCGCAACTGGCGCAAAGCGTTGTCGATCTCGGTCATGTTCATGCCTGGCCTCCTGCTTTCTCATCCATGGCCTTGGCCACCACAGCGCTGGCAACCAAGGCTGCGTGGGTGAACAAATCTGCATACTCGTCGGCTTGGCGGATCAACTCGTGCTGCTGAACCAAAGTGCCCTCAAGGGCCGTGGTGTCAGCGTGCACTGAGCTGACCATGTTGGCTGCCTCGTCCATGGCCACCATGGCTTGGTCAAACAAGCGCTCGGCCAAGGCTTTGACATGTTTGTAGCTGTAGACCCCTTGCTCCAAGGCCTGGGCACAGGCACCATCAATGCAACGGGCCGGGTAGCGTTTGGTCAATCCCACGATGCCCCAGAGCTTTCTTTGGCCCACCCGACCTTCGGCTGCAAACATCAGCTCACACAGGCGGCTGGCGTGCTCGCCAATTTCTTTGGCCTGGCGAAGGATCAACCGCGTCTCGCGTGATGGGTTGAACACCCGCTCATCCGCAGGCAGCACCACCGAGCCTGGCCGCTCGGCTTTGGCATGTGTGCGCAGCAACGCGCCTTGCACATCCCGGATCTCGATGCGCCGCTCAAAGATGCGCACCAGCACTTTGGAGCCGATGGCCGCAGGGCGTGCGGCGTAGCTGCTGTGGTCGACCCGCACGCAGCTGTCATCGCACACGGTGCGCACCCCTTGTGTGAAGTACTGCATGCCCAACAGGGGCAAGGGCTTGAGGTGAGCTCGTTCGGCCTCGAACATGGCCTGCACCTGTTGGCGCTCGGTGCCGTGGATGCGCTTGGAGGCCCAGTTCGTCTCCCAATGCTCCAGGAACTCGTTCTGGGCCTCAATGGATTCAAAGCGTTTGCTCTTCAAGGCGGTGGCCTGGGTGTGGCCGATGGCGT
>JBEIEP010000092.1:0-2650 GCA_040382935.1 Burkholderiaceae bacterium | reverse complement strand
GCCCAGGTGGCACCATTGGCAAGGGCGGTGATTTTGGCGGTAACAGCGGCCTGACCAAACGCAAAAGTGGTGTTGGGAGGCACTATGGCAGAGCCAAAACAATTGGTATTTGAATCTGTCGTTCCAGCGTCTAGGGCCGTCTCCCAGCCACTGGGGGTTGCTAGATAGAGTTGGACGCGGCAGTAATCTGGGCCTACCAATTGCAATAGCAAGGGGTAGTTCGCCAGGTTGGTGTACTGGCCCGCGGGCACAGTGAGGGGCAGCAGCGTGGCCCCTGTGCCGCTGCTCAGCGCGACACATTGTTTGCCAGATAGCACAAAGCCATCGTTACAGACGGGATCGGCCCCTTTTGGCACCCCCAAATTGCGATATTTATGCGTAGAGTCAGCCAAGGGTTGGCGCGGAATGGTTTGGGCGGGGGCGAGGGTAGCTGTTGCAGCCAAAGCAATGGCCATTAGGCCGGCGGTCAAGCGGCGAAACCGGGTGGGGCTTTCAAAGCGGCCAACGTGGGTGAGAGAGGTGGTTAAGTGCTGCATAGAAAATCTCCTTGAATCAACCATGGGAAATAAGAAAGGGTTTGAACGGGTAGTGGCACGGGCTACAAAGGGCAATCAATAAGTGCAATAGGTTTGGGCGACCAAATAGTCGTTGGTGAGGGCTGGGCCGGTTCCAGTGGTGATGGACACTGACCAACTTCCCCCGTTATCGGTCGCAAAGCGGTTCACAAACTGAGCGGCCTGTGTATCGTTCTGCGGGATCAGGTAGAGCACACTGCCCGTAGAGCCCGACGCACAAGGCGGCTTAGGCACGGTGGTGCCGTGTTGCACCAGGTAGCTGGCCGCTAACGCATAACGCCCCATGCGGTCCATCAGGTCGGCCCATACGCCGTTGCTGCAAATAAGCTGAGCACCTGCGTTGCTCATGGCCGCTGCGCCGTTGGGCGAGCAGGCGGTGCCTGTGGCTGCGGTAGGCAGGCCCCCTATGCTGCTCCACACGTTGGCGGTGCAGCGCGTTAACACGTAGCGCCCGCCGCTGATGGCCCAGGACAGGCCCCCTTCGTTGGCGCAGGCTTGGCCCAAGGTGTTAAGGGCCGTGAGGGTGGCATTGGCCAGAGTGGCCTGCTGGCTGGTAAGGGTAGTGATGTCACCACTGAGGCCTTTGACTTTGCCGGTGGCATCAATCCCGCCTGTGCCTGCGGTGTTGGTTAGGTTGTCACTGCTAATAAGGCTTTGGCCCGCACCGTTAAAGCCCATTAGGCTGCGCTGGGTGCCTGTGGCATCAAAACTGGCGATATGCCCGGTGGTGCCGTCCAGCAAAGCGCGGGTGGTGCCGGTGGCATCGGCCACGCCCACCTGGCCGGTGCTGCCATCGACAAAGGCGCGGCGTATGCAGGTGTTGGTGCGGCTCACAATTTGCCCGCTGTTCAAAATCTCGCCCAAGCTGCAGGCCACGTTGGCCGCGCTGGTACCTGCGCCCGTGCCAATCGAGCCTGTGGTGCTTCGAATCGCCCCGGCGACGGTGAGCGCACCCTGGAAGTTGGGGTCTCTAGGGTCGTTAAGGATTAAAAACTGCCCAAACCCAGAGGCCCCAAAGCCCACGCGCGCGCCCACCACACCCTCTGGGGTATTGGCCACGGGGTTGGCCTGGTTAGCGCCATTCATGGCGATAAGCTGAGTGGGGTTGGTGTTCAAGGCCACCAGCACATCACCGCCTACGCGGTTCATGAGGGTGCCTACGGTCACGCCCTGGGTTTCGGTGCTGCCGGGGCGGGTAATGGGCCGGTCGATGTAGACCATGCCGGGAATATTGCAGGCCACGCCCACGCAGCCGGTGGGCTCTTGGCGCAGCAGCACGCGGTAGGCCCCGCCCGTGTAGGCGGTGCCGCTGGTGTTGGGAGAGAGGTAACCCATGGCGACCAGGTTGGCCACGGTGGGGGCCATGCTTTGGCCGTCGTTGGTGCCCACGGCCAGGGTGGTGCCATTTTTAACCACCGGCAAATTGCTTTGCAGCGCCGGGTAGTTCTCCATCGTGTAGGTATTGACTGCGTCTTTGACCTGGTTGAGCAGGTCCGCTTGCAGTCGCCCGGTGTTGACCTGGGCCTCGGTGAGCTTGCCCTGAATCATGCCGGTGGTGATGATGGCGGCAATCACCAGACCCAAGAGGGCAGAAAGTAGACCCACCCCGCGTTGACGCGAGGGGTGGGTGAGGTGGTTGAGGTGAGTGGGATGGGCGCGGTGGCTAAGGTTGGTAGGGCGTGGTGCCGAACGGCCGTAGCCAGGCGCAGCGCACGCGCAAAAAGAGGGACGAGAGGGCGGTGATGCTTTGGATGCCAAAGCTTTAGAGATAACTGCCATTGTCGGCCCCTTTCCTAAACTAAGCTGTACCTGGTGTAACTGGTGCGCTTACTGGCGACCGAACCGAAAAATCATGTTTACCGTGGCGGCGCTGTCGCATTGAGCGGCCAATGTGCCCAGATTCAACACGCCGTTAACGGGTTTAACAAAGGTACCGGCAACGACCTGAATGGCGTTGACCAAAGGGTCAACAGTTAACGCCAGGTCTTGGCAGTCTTCAGAGCGCACATTGCTGTAGGTCAAATCCAAGCTGTCGTTGGCCACGTTGATTTGTGCGGGGGCCAACAAAATCGCTC
>JBEIEP010000091.1:0-2842 GCA_040382935.1 Burkholderiaceae bacterium | reverse complement strand
GCTCGGGATATCAGGGCTCTTTTAAGCGACGTGCAAGGTTTGAGTGTCTTTCTTTGATCAACCGTGGAAAATGGTGTCTGACCCTATTTTTAATCTCTTTCTTTGATCAACCGTGGAAAATGGTGTCTGACCCTATTTTTAGTGGTGGCGGGCTACTACAACGCCAACGCGCAGCTGTACCGTTTTGCAGCGGCTGAACTGGCCGCGCCCGGCTTTAAAGAAAAAGCCATTTCACTGGTGATGGCGGGCGGCTTGCTGGGCGCGGTGTTGGGGCCCAACCTGGCGGCCAAAACCCGCAACTTGACCGATGTGCCGTTTGCCGGGGCTTACCTGGCGCTGGCCGGGGTGGCGCTGCTGAACATGGGCTCATTGCTGCCGCTGGGCCTGACCGGGCTGTTGTTGGGCTGGCTTGCAGTGCAGCGGCGCAAGCAGCCCGTTGGTTAAGGTCAAGTCGCCACGTCTAAAAACGGGTTAACCATGCGCAAGGTGCCGCGCACCCATTGCCCGTTCTTCTTGAGCTTGAGGCCAATTTAGCACCCAAATCGCCGTTTTTGAGCAATCCCGCCACCAAAGCAGGCCGACATAGCTGCGATGGCCGCGACCAGGGCCACACCCCGCCGCGGCCAGCAATGTGAATGTTTCTGTAGACCTGGCTATGGTTTCACGGCATGATGCGAGCACAAATATTTACACATTGCGGCTTACAAATGGCGACGACATGACCAGTAGCACAACATGAACGAGACAGCACACCAGCTGGTGCCCGCACCTGCCGATAGCCTGCACGCCGAACTGCGCGAGCTGATTGCCAGCAGCCGCCAGCGTCTGGCCGGTGCGGTCAATGCAGAGCTGACACGGCTGTATTGGAGTGTGGGCGAACGCCTGCGCACCGAAGTGCTGGGCGGCGCGGACCGTGCCAAATATGGTGACCAGCTGATCAAGCGCGTGGGGGATCAGCTGGCGCAAGAGTTTGGCCGAGGGTTTGAGGCCAAAAATCTGCGCCGTATGTTGCAGTTTGCGGTGGCTTTCCCGGACGCAGAGAAAGTCGCATCACTGATGCGACATTTGAGCTGGACGCATTTTCTGCAACTATTGCCCGTCAAAACAGATGCCGCCCGTTGGTTTTATGCCCAGCAAAGTGTGGAATCTCGCTGGAGCGTGCGCGAGTTGCACCACCAAATCGAACGCAAGGCCTTCGAGCGCACCGAGATTGCAGCCTTGCAGACCAACACCCCCGTTCAGGCTGAGCCGGTCGTTGCCGCCAACACCGCCCCCGCCCTGGTCTTCAAAGACCCGTACTTTCTCGACTTTCTGGGCCTGCGCCAAGGCCACGACGAAGGCGATTTAGAGGCCGGCATCCTGCACCAGCTAGAAGCCTTCATCCTGGAGCTGGGCCGGGGCTTTGCGTTTGTAGAGCGGCAAAAGCGCATGGTCATAGACGGCGACGACTTTTATCTGGACTTGCTCTTCTTTCACCGCCGCCTGCGCCGCCTGGTGGCTATCGAACTCAAGCTGGGCCGCTTCAAAGCCGCGCATAAGGGCCAGATGGAGCTGTACCTGAAATGGCTGGACAAACACGAGCGCCAGCCGGGCGAAGAGGCCCCCATCGGCCTGATCCTGTGCGCCGAGTCCAGCCGCGAACAGGTGGAGCTGCTGCAAATGCACAAAGACGGCATCACCGTGGCCGAGTACTGGACCGAACTGCCACCCAAAGCGGAGCTGGAGCAGAAGCTGCATGCGGCTTTGCTGGAGGCGCGAGAAAGGCTGGTTAGGCGGGGGGTGTTGTTGGGGGACTTGGGTGAGGAGTGATGAGTGATGACATGAAGGTCAGCAAAGGCCTGGAGTTCCCCGTGGTGGCGCTACCCGGTGTGGGGCACATGCTTGGGCGGGGGAGATGATAAGGAAGCGGCGCGGGTGTATTTCGGGTGCGACTGGGATGACTAGAGCACATTTTTTTAAAACATTAAAGGGATACTTGAATGCGTTTAGCAGGACTGTTGATTAAGAATTACAAACGTATTGGCCATCATGAGTGCGTGATTCAAATAGATGAAATCGTCGTGCTAATTGGTCAAAACAATGCAGGTAAATCGACGGTGCTTGATGCCTACGAAACCTTTGCATCCAGTGGAAAAGCCCTGGACGAAAGCCATTTCAATAATGGCGACATATCGAAACCAGTCGAAATCATAGGTGTCTTCAATCAACTTACACCAGATGACGAAGGTGTAATAGGCAAAAAATGGACAGTTACGGATGCCGACTTTGGCAATTGCGTAAAAGTACGCTGGCTTTGGAAAAACCCAAACGAAAAGGGGCAAAAGCAGTCCTACAACCCGGAGACAAACCAATTTGAAGATGGTGGCGTGGGTGGTTGGGATTCGCTGTTTCAAAGTCGTATTCCCCAGCCTATACGCATCCGGCCGACAGATTCAATAGAGCAAACACAAACAAAAATTGTCGGGATGCTTTCGGATCACGTAAAAGCACAGTTAAAGGCAGATGCCAGTAGTACAAAGGCCGCGGTTGATGAAATTGAGCTTCTCACAAAGAAGCTATTTGAGGAATCAAAAACCGTCTTTGACGATATAGCTAGAAAAATCACAAATAGCGTTTCGCAGATATTTCCTGCGACCACCATTGAACTTGTTCCACGCTCAAAAGATGCAATCAACGAAAAGATAGTCGGAGCCGAATCGTATCTAAAGATCGGAACCGCTGGCGGTGGCATAACCCCGCTTGTCCTGCAAGGTGCGTATTTCGCGGATCGTGACCGGTGATTTCGCGTCATCGTGACCGATGGCGGCATGTTGTGTGGGTCTGGATAAATATTACCTTAATC
>JBEIEP010000090.1:0-3102 GCA_040382935.1 Burkholderiaceae bacterium | reverse complement strand
GCCCCCGAATCAAGGGGTTTAAATCGCTACAATCACACCCCAAGGAAGCGTGGCAGAGTGGTCGATTGCACCGGTCTTGAAAACCGGCGACTCGAAAGGGTCCGTGAGTTCGAATCTCACCGCTTCCGCCAGAGACCTAGCAATTACGCGCCTTCGGGCGCGTTTTGCATTTCTACATGCCAAAAAATCAAACCGGCAAGACCCTAGCCTGCCACACCTGCCCGTTTTCTATTTGGGCCCCCTGCGCTGAGTGACACACTGAACTGCTCAAACATTTTTCAGCTTTTTAAAAATTGAATCGAAAACATCTGCATCTCTTAGCCCTTCGCCAGTGACTTCTTTCAATCATTCAAAATCCACTGCGCCAATGGCAATTGCGTTGATTGCACATTCGGTGCTTGTGGTCAATAATGAATTTCAATCAGCACGTCATCAGTGCCCAGCGGGGATTTCCATGATTCGAATCATCAGCAGATTTTTACTCATCCCTATCACTTTCATGCTGCTTGTGGGCTGTGCAGGCATAGTGGTCACACCCCCTGCCAATGATCCCGTGACGCTGCGTGTCAATGTTTTCCGCAGTGCAACCAATATCCCTCTCTACATGGCAGAAGAAAAGGGCGCATTTGCCAAGCGAAACATTCGCCTGGAGTTGCAGTTCACACCCAACTCTTCTGAACAGCGCGCTGGACTTGCTGCAGGCCGAAGTGATATTGCTCACACCGCTGCTGATAACTCTGTCGCAATGGTTGAGGTCGCTAAGGTGGATACAGTGATCGTTGGGGGTGGCGATAGTGGTCTTTTAGAGCTTTTCGTTCGTCCTGAAATCAAATCGCTTGAAGATGTCAGAGGTAAAGCGATGGTGGTCGATGCACCCAATACCGCCTACGCATTGGTCGCACGAAAAATTCTTAAAAACGCTGGTTTGATTGATGGACGAGATTACAGACTTGCGCCAATCGGCGGTACCGAAAGCCGAGTCAATGCGTTTTCACAGAGTCCTGACAATGCTGTGGGTATGTTGAATCCACCGTGGACGTTTGTTGCTGAAAGTCGTGGAGCGAAAAGCTTGGGCCAAGCCAAAGATTTGTTTGGGCCCTATCAAGCCATCGTGCCTATTGCGATGCGTTCTTGGGCCCAGTCAAACAGCGGTGCGCTTGAACGCTACCTTGCCGCCTACATCGAGGGTTGCCGTATGACCTTCGATCCTTCCAACCGTGCTGAAGTGATCTCTGTTCTTCGCAAACGACTGAACTTGACGCAAGAAGTTGCAAGCCGAAGTTATGAAGGCTTGATTCAACCGGGCTATGGTCTCGCGCGCGACTGCCGCTTCGACATGGCGGGCTTTCGCAATGCGCTCGCCCTCCGTGCAGAAATGGAAGGGCAGTGGGGTGGCGTTCCGCCAGAGCCAAATAAGTACCTTGAACTCACATACTATGAACGCGCTTTAAAGTTTGCATCGCAATAAAACAAGGCCTTAAAAGACGCACACAACAGATTCACGTCCCATTCAGGCCTTTACCCACCAGCATCGCCTCCACCAACTCCTGCACCGCCAAGGCCTCTTCGGCCGTGGCCAGTTTGTGCGGCTGACCGCGCAGCCACAGGTCCACCTCGCTCAGTTGACGCTGCAAGGCGCTTTTGCGCGGGTCTTCGGTGGACCAGTCGAGGGCCTCTACCCAAGGGCCGCCATCAGAGCGCCACAGTTGGTAGAACTCTCGGAACTGGTGGTTGGCGCGGCTGCCGCGCACCGTGACTTCTTGGCGGTCGGGCTGCTGGCCCCCGGTGGTTGCCATCACGGTCACCGGTTTGCCGTCCGCCGTGCTCAAACGGGCCAACATATCGAGCTCGCACAAGGCGGTATCTTGCGGGTAACGGGGGCTGGCCTGCTGCAAAGTCAAAGGGCCTAAAAAACGGCCCGCCAAGAACAGGAAATGCGAGATCACCTCACGGGTGTAGCCCCCTTCATGCCGAAAGCGCAACCAATCGGCGTCTTTTTGCCAAGCCCGAGGCCAGGCGGGGTAGTTCACCACGATGTCAATGCCCAAAATCTCACCCGCTTCGCCCGAAGCCATGGCGCGGTGCAGTTCTTCAAAGCCGCGCGAAGCGGCTTGCGTGAAGTTGACCACGCCGGGCCAGCGCGCTTGGCGCAGCTGCGCCACCAAGTCGCGGCTTTGCAGCAGGTCTGTGCCCAAGGGTTTTTCCATGAAAACCCCCTGCCCGGCTGCCGCTGCCTGCAAGGCATAGCTTTTTCGGGGGCCCGGCGGGCAAGCCAAATAGACGACATCCGCACCCGACATGGCGGCCTCGGCGCTGGACCGGATGGTCACGCCCGGCAAAGAAGCTCGGGTCTTGGCCACAGACTCGGCTGAGGGGTCCCAAACCCCTGAAATTTCAAAAGCCGGGTGTTGCAACACGTTTTCCAGCATGCGCCGTCCCATGATGCCCAAGCCAATCACCGCCAATCGATGTTTCATGTGTTTCTCCTTGGGGGGCTAGCTTAACCATTCGCATAAACCCCACTGGTTATCTATTTCATAAAATCGATAAAATCATTGGCATGGAAAACACCACTCCCCCCAATAGCCCTTTGGTCACCGCTTACCTGCGGTTTCTTCAGCTGGCTAAAGTCATTCAAGCCCTGCCCGATGGGCAGGAAATGGATGCCAACGAGAAAGCTTTGCTCCAAGCTGTGGTCTTGCGCTGGTACGAAGACCAGCCCATGACCGTGCGCGAAGCTATTGGCTTGGCCGAACTGGGCTCCCCTGCCACACTGCACAAACGGATCACCCGTCTGCGCGAAAAAGACCTGCTGAGCAACCTGAACTTGGAAGGTGACCGCCGAGCCAAGTTCTTGATCCCCACCCAACGCACACTGGATTACTTCCAAAACTTGGGGCAATCCATGCAGCTGGCCCACCAAAACACAGTGGCATGAGCCGCAGCCTTCGTTACCTGTTTGAGCAAACAGCGCTGGCCTTCACCAGCGCTGTTTTGTTTGTGCTGTTTTTTAAACTCAACAGCTGGGTTTTTGCGAATTTTACCTACAGCGAAGGCATCAGCTGGGTCTTTTTACCTGAGGGCTTTCGGGTCATCTTGGTC
>JBEIEP010000089.1:0-3332 GCA_040382935.1 Burkholderiaceae bacterium | reverse complement strand
CTGCAAGCGTTTCGGGACTCGATACGCCCAGCCCAGTCGGTGCAAGCAGGCCCCCAGCAATGCAAGTGGTGCCGCCATCGCAAGGTCTGCCCCGAGCGTCAAGCCTTCGAGAACCAGCAGGTGATCGATGACTTTTCTGACTTGTCAGAGGAGGAATTGTTTATGTGAACACCTCTCCACCCTCCCCTTTCCCATCAACTTTTATGAGTATCAACATGAACATCAAGCTCAACAACGTCCGCGCAGCATTCTGCAACTTCTTCGAGCCCCGTACCGTCAACGGTGAGGGCGATCCGGCTTATTCCGGCTGCTTCATTTTTCCCCCAGACCATCCTGCGGTCAAAGCCTTGCAAGACGCCATGGAGGCTCTGGGCAAAGAGAAATGGGGCGCGAAGTGGGCCACGGTCAAAAAGGAAATCGAGACCAAAGACCGCACCGCTTTGCACGACGGCGACACCAAGAGTTCTTACGCCGGTTTCGACGGCAACGTCTTTGTTTCGGCCCGCAGCAAAGCCCGCCCTCTGGTCATTGACCGTGACAAGACCCCATTGACGGCCCAAGACGGAAAACCTTACGCGGGCTGCTACGTCAACGCCTCCATCGAACTCTGGGCGCAGGACAACAGCTTCGGCCGCCGCATCAACGCCTCACTGCGCGGGGTGCAGTTCGTCAAGGATGGTGATCCCTTCGCCGGTGGCAACTCAGCCAACGTGGATGACTTTGAAACCATCGAAGAGGACAGCCTGGTCTGAGCCTATTCCCCGAGGCTTCGGCCTTGGGGCTTTTTTGGCGAGCCCACCGTCGTGGGCTCACCCAAGGAGCCTGATATGACCAAACGCAAAGCAATCAAGTGGTGGCAACCCGAACTCGGCATGGCGACAAAGGCCATGGTGGAAGATCGCATCCGCACCATCGTGGCGAAGTACCAGAAAGGAAACGCACCCATCGATCCCATTGATCAGCAATGGCTGGACATCGTCCTGCGACACCACTACCAATATGCCGCTAAGGTGGGATGCGGCATCCAACACCTGGAAGTGCGTACCAATCCGAGTTGGAATGGCGCTACTCGTGGCCTGTGGATTGTGCGCACCGACGGGACCGCAGTTGACATTTCGTGGGTGGTTGCCCTCAAACCTGAGGGGCGACCCGAGGTCAAAGAGGACGTATCCAAAGCAGCACGCTATGAGGTGTATCGGCAAATCCATCACCACCATGAGCATGGTGAATGCGACCTGTGCCCGCTGTGCAAACTGCCCATGGAGCGTGGCGTCAACGTCCACGTAGACCACGCGCAGCCATTTTCTGCATTGCTGGACAACTTCATCAAGGCCAAAGGCTTGGTTTACGACGAGATTGTCATCCAGGACTTGGGGTTGGATTCACAGTTTGCCGACCGCGAGCTGGGGCAGGAATGGCACGACCACCATGCAGATCATGCGACCTTGCGCATCACCCACGCTCAATGCAATTTGGCCAGGAAGGCCGCATGAAGCCGACCGTGGTGTTTGACATCGAGATTTACGTGAACTACATGCTGATCGCCTTCATGAACGTAGCCACAGGCAACGTGCGTCATTTCGAGATGTTTCCTGGCCAACGGCTCGACGCCGAACCCCTGCGGGAAATCTTGAAAAAATATCAACTGGTTTCCTTCAACGGCATCCAGTTCGATCTGCCACTGGTGACCATGGCGCTCAAAGGTGTGGACTGCGCAGCCATCAAGGCCGCTGCGGATTTGATGATCAAAAACAACCTGCGGTATTGGGATTTGGGTATCAAGCCGGTTCCAGCAGACCACATCGACTTAATGGAAGTGGCCCCGGGGCAAGCCAGTCTCAAGCTGTATGGTGGAAGACTGCACGCCCCGACTTTGCAAGATTTACCCATCGAGCCCAGCGCGGTAATTGAACCCGCCCAGCGTGAGCAACTTCGCCTTTACTGCGAAAACGACCTGCGCACGACCCTGGCGCTCTATGAGCGACTGGCACCTCAAATTGAACTGCGTGAGCAAATGTCCGTGCAATACGACATCGATCTGCGCAGTAAATCAGATGCCCAAGTGGCTGAAGCCGTGATCAAAACCGAGGTGGAAAAGGCGCTTGGACACCCGCTCAAAAAACGAGACCCTTTCCGCATGGTGGGCAAGAGTTTTTCCTATCGAGCCCCTGCATTCATCGCGTTTCGCACTGAAGCGCTGCGGAACATCCTAGACCTGGTTCAAAGCACTTTGTTTACCGTTGGTAGCAGTGGGGCCGTGCAGATGCCCAAAGAAATCAGCAACCTGCAAATCAGTGTCGAGCGCAGCACCTACCGGATGGGTATCGGGGGACTGCACTCTTCGGAAAAATCCGTGGCACACCACAGCGATGCGGAGCATGTGCTGATTGATCGGGACGTGGTGAGCTACTACCCGGCCATTATTTTGAAGTGCGGCCTAAAGCCTGAGGCCATGGGCGAACACTTCACCAAGGTTTACCGCAGCATCGTGGAGCGCCGCCTTGCCGCGAAAAAGTCGGGTGACAAAGTTCAAGCTGACAGCCTCAAGGTCACGATTAACGGAAGTTTTGGCAAATTCGGCTCGCCCTTTTCCTGCCTGTACTCGCCTCCTTTGCTGATCCAAACCACGGTCACCGGGCAGCTGGCCCTGTTGATGTTGATCGAGGCCATCGAATCTGAAGGCATACAGGTGGTCAGCGCCAACACCGATGGGCTGGTGATCCGCTGTCCCCAACGCAAGGTTCCATTGCTCGACTTCGTGGTGTGGGAATGGGAGCATGCAACGGGCTTTGAGACCGAAGCCAGCGAATACGTGGCGCTGTACTCAAGAGACGTGAACAACTATTTGGCCATCACACCCTCTGGCTTCAAGGCCAAGGGAGCCTACGCACGGGCGGCCCTATCGAAAAACCCACAAAACGAAATCGTCACTCAAGCAGTGATCAACCATCTTCGCCATGGCACCTCTGTGGAACAGACGATTCACCAATGCCAGGACATCCGGCAATTTGTGACGGTCAGAGCCGTACGCGGGGGTGCCGTCAAAGACGATGCGCTACTGGGTAAAGCCGTTCGGTGGTACTACGCCCAAGGCGTGCAAGGGGTCATTCATTACCGCGTCAACAACTACACCGTGCCCCGGACCGAGGGCGCTAAGCCACTGATGACTCTGCCAACAACGTTTCCGTCTGATTTGAACCTTGACTGGTATGTCCAAGAGGCCAAGTCCATCCTCACTGAAATAGGAGCCACACCATGCTGTTGAGTCTTTTTTATTGTTTTAACTGGTGCCGCCGAGAAATGCGCGAGACCGTCCGCTGCTGGAGCAACAT
>JBEIEP010000088.1:0-3659 GCA_040382935.1 Burkholderiaceae bacterium | reverse complement strand
TCATCTACGGTAATATCTATTCCAGCCATCGCACTCACTCCTTCCTTGGTTAACAAAATCGTTCTCGAAAACTCGATTCTGTCAAACTCGGAGAGCTGCGGTGGCTACCCCTTTAATTTGCAGCAGTTTAGGGACTTAATCCGGGAAAACTTGTTGCAGTCAATACCTTTACAGGATTTAACACCGTATCGCGCGTACAAGCCAAAACGGATGAACTGCGCGTTTGGATCGAGCAGAAGAATTGGAAAGCGCTGGGTCAGGCCCAGTTGGCACGCTACGATCCGCCTTGGACACTCCCGATGTTCAGACGCAACGAGGTGATGATAGAGGTGCAAGAGGCCCCATAAGGTGTTGCCCAAAGTCACGTCACACCTGACGGATTGACACCTGGGGCGGGGTAGTCGGTCGCTTGAGGCCCGATGCCCATTGGGGTACGATTGCTCTTTTGCACCTTCCCCTAAAGGCCTATCCATGACCCGCTGGATCAAACGAATTTCATTGGCGCTTCTCGCCCTGCTGCTTGTACTTGCCGCGGCGCTAGCGATTTGGGTTTATCGGTCTCACCCAAAACTGGATGGAAAACTAGAACAAATGGGTCTGTCCAAACCGGTGCAGATCAATCGCGATGCCGCTGGCGTCGTGCATATACAAGCGCAGTCCGACGCGGATGCGGCCTTTGCGCTGGGCTTCTCTCACGCGCAAGATCGCAGTTGGCAGTTGGAATTTAACCGCCGGGTTATGCGTGGCGAACTGTCTGAGATATTGGGTGAAGCCACGCTGCCCACAGACAAACTCATGCGCACCCTAGGGCTGATGCAAGCCGCGCAAATGCAGTACGAGCGTTTGCCCACCTCAGTGCGTGATGTGTTGATCGCCTATTCTGCTGGCATCAATGCCTTTCATGCCAAGCGCACACAAGCCCTACCACCAGAGTTCACCTTAATGGGCACAGCGCCAGGCGGAAGTTCCAAACTGCCTTGGCAACCCGTTGACAGCGTGGGTTGGGCTTTGGTGATGGCCCTGGACCTAGGAGGCAATTGGGGCACCGAATTTGCCCGCTTAGCAGCAGCGCGCCAAGTGGATACCGCGAAATTGTGGGACCTATACCCGGCCTACGGCAATGAACCCCCTGCCACAGCCGTTGACCTGTCCAAGATGTACCGAGATATGGGGGTTTACAAAGTGGCTGGCGGCGTCAAAACATCGCTCTCCCTACCCATCATCGGTGAACCTGGCTTTAACGAGGGCCGAGGTAGCAACAACTGGGTCGTGGCCAGTACCAACACCGTGACAGGCAAGCCGTTACTCGCCAACGACCCGCATCTTGCACTCAGCGCTCCTGCCATTTGGTACTACGCCCATATGCAGTCACCCACCCTTAATGTGATAGGTGCCAGTCTGCCTGGATTGCCCTTTGTTGTGTTGGGCCATAACACCAAGGTGGCTTGGGGCTTTACCAATACCGGGCCCGATGTGCAAGACCTGTACCTGGAACAAATTGACCCCAGTGACCCTAACCGTTACCGCACACCCACAGGTTGGCAAGAGTTTGCAAAACGCACCGAAACCATTGCAGTCAAAGGCAAACCTGACGTCAGCCATGTGGTACGCATTACGCGCCACGGGCCGGTGCTGAGTGACGCACAGGCCATCCATGCCGAGGTGATAGACGTTTCCAAATTCGTTCTGGCCCTGCGCTGGAGCGCCCTGGACGCAGACAACAGCACCTTGGTGGCTGGCATCAACGCACAAAAAGCAAAAGATGTTGAAGAGCTAACCAAGGCCTACGCCGATAACCACTCGCCCACCCAAAACATCGTGATGGCCGACACCCAAGGGCAAATTGCCTACAAGGCGGCAGGCCGGGTTCCTCTGCGCCAACCCGACAACGACTTGCGCGGAATGGCACCGGCCCCGGGTTGGGATGCACGCTACGACTGGGCAGGTTGGATTCCCTACGACGAAATGCCCTCTGGCGTTGGTGAAAAAGGCTGGGTTGCCACCGCCAATCAGCGCATTGTGGGGCCCGAATACCCGCACTTTTTAGGACAAGATTGGAACACCGCCCACCGTTTTGACCGTATCGAGCAATTGCTTTCAGCCAAGCCCAAGCACGACTTCAAAGGCATGCAGGCCATACAAAACGACACCTTGTCACTTTCAACCGTGACACTGTTGCCGGTGCTTAAAGCCACGGCTTCTACCCATCCACTGGCGGCGCAAGCCAAGGCCCAACTGGCTTCGTTTGATGGACGTATGGATGCCCCACTGGCCGCCCCCTTGATCTTTGCGGTTTGGGCTGACGAACTTACCAGAGCACTGGTCGAGCCAAAGTTAGGCGCTGATCTTTTCAAGGCCCAGTATGGCAAGCGTCATTTCCGGATCTTGCTAGAAAAAACCATGCAGCAAAAAGACAGTCCTTGGTGCGCACCGAAATCCTGCATGGACCAATCCACCGAGGCGTTCAACCGCGCTCTAGACAGGATTGCAACCCTTCACGGAAAAGATCCCGCCAACTGGCGTTGGGGTGACGAACATGTGGCCTTAAGCACACACCGCCCATTCGGACAAGTACCGGTTCTGCGTGACCTCTTCAGCGTCAAAGTGCCCTCTAGTGGCGATCTGTTTTCGGTCAACGTAGGCCAGTATTGGGCCGGTGAAAAATACCTGCCGTTTGCCAACCGACACGCGGCCTCGCTGCGCGTGGTTTACGACCTGTCTGACCTTGAAAAATCCCAGTTTATTTACCAAACCGGGCAAAGCGGACTGGTGTGGTCCTCCAACTACAAAGACATGGCCAAGGAATGGGCCAACGGACAATACCGCCCACTTCAAACCAAGCCTGGCAGTTGGAGCCACCAATTGGAGCTGCTGCCTTAGGTGCCCAACTAAGGACGTCGGCAAAAGTGCCTCAGAGCTGGCTTTAACCTGCCCCACCCATGCCACAATTTGCCGCCAACCTAAGCCTGCTCTACAACGAATACCCGTTTCTGGAGCGCTTCTCTGCTGCCGCGCAAGACGGGTTCAAAGCAGTGGAGTACCTATTCCCCTACGCATTTGACGCCAAGGAACTGCGCCAACGCCTAGCCGACAACGGCCTTCAACAAGTGCTGTTTAACGCACCCCCTGGCGATTGGGATGGCAACGAGCGGGGCTTGGCTTGCCTACCGGGACGAGAGCATGAGTTTCAAGAAGGGTTTTTAAAAGCGCTGGATTACGCGCAGGCCCTCAGTTGCCCCCGCATCCACGTGATGGCAGGCATCGTGCCTAATGGTGCAGACCGCGCGAATGTTGAAGCCACCTACCTCAACAACATCGCCTGGGCCACCGCACAGGCACAGTCCACCGCATGCGATGTGCTGATAGAACCCATTAACACCCGCGACATGCCGGGCTATTTTCTTAACTACCAAGAACAGGCCCACCGCATCGTAACCACCATTGGTGCCGCCAATTTAAAAGTGCAGATGGACCTGTACCACTGCCAAATCATGGAAGGCGACTTGGCCAGCAAGATTCGCCACTACCTGCCCACAGGCCGAGTGGGCCACCTACAAATCGCAGGCGTCCCCATGCGCCATGAGCCCGACTTGGGGGAGGTCAACTACGCTTATCTGTTTGAGGTGATTGACGAGGTATCCGCAGCCTGCGGATGGCAG
>JBEIEP010000087.1:0-3772 GCA_040382935.1 Burkholderiaceae bacterium | reverse complement strand
GCCTGCGGCGATTTCGGATTTGATGTTCGACTTGAACGCCTTGTCGGATTTTGATTTGATAAGAGGCATGATTAACCCACCCGAACGGCAATGAAATTTGCGTCAGAAACTGTGAACGACTGACTTGTTTGTGTTGAGGCAACCTGAACAACCACGTTGGTGGTTCCCGTAACGCTGATCAGGCCGCTGAAGCCCACTTGATGCGCCTCATTCGAATTGGTGTGATTTTTTCCAACGGTGTTTGCAAAAGCGCCTGCCGTTGTTGAGTCAAACCACCGAAACAACAATGTGTGGTGATTTGTCGCAACAAAGGTGGCGTTGAAAGTTATTTGATAAATGCCAGTCGCAAGAGTCAACCTGTCATTTGCAGCATCTGCCGTAACAGCGCCATTGTCTGGGCCATCTGTTGTGAAGCAAGTCAGCGTTGTGTACGTATTTGCGGTGCCGCTTGTTGTTTGAGCGGTTGCCCCAGAAGCAACATAAATGTTGCCATACCCCAAATAAGTAGACTCTGTAAAAGCAGACAAAGCATTGATTGTTGTCCGCACGTTCGCGCCACTCTGAACAAGAGGAACAAGTTCTGTACCCGTAAGCGTTGCCGCATTGGGCATTGCCGATATTTTTTGGTCAGCCATCAGTTGCTCTCCAGTTCAATTTTAAAACTGTCTTCTTGCAAGACATACCCTGAATCTTCCATCAGGATGTAAAACTTTACCCGCGCCGAGTCACCATAAAGGTCAACGACGCCGTTGTCGCCCACATCATCACCGGGCGTTGCGCCCACCACATTGGCGGCGGTCACATTCAAGGCAAAACCATCGCTGGTGTTTGCTTGATTGGCTACACCTGTGTAACCAACGAACGGCATATTAAATACCCGCTTGAATGAGGTTCATCGTCGCTGTTCCAGCACCAGAGTTCACCAGAACTTTGACGCCAGTCACAGGGAACGCATAGTTGCCGTCTTGGTTGTCAATCTTGCTGGCAATCGTCGGATGGCTGAACCAAGTCGTAAAACCCACGGCTGGGTCGTCAAAAGTGTGCTGAACGGTATAGTTAACCGTACCAGTCACAACCACGCCAAAGCCCACGTTGAACGGGGTTTGGTTTGTATTCATCGCCAAAGCGGGGCTAGATCCAACGCCCGTCTTTGAAACTATTTGCACTTTCATGCGATTCTCCAAGTAAAGCGGGGGCCGAAGCCCCCACTCGTTTTAACAAGCAAGTCCGCCGCTCTTCTTGCCGGGTGCTACCGTGATCGATTTCTCGGTCTTGGTCACGCTACCAGCCTTCTGCTCAGGCTTGCCCATACCCATCATGCTCTTAGCGCCTTCGTACAGCTTGCGAGGGACGCTACGGATGGCTTTCGCCATATCCATTTCGCCTTCGCTTGGTCCGATGGCTTTGTCAAAAGCGCCCTTGGAGGCGTCAACTAAGTTGCCGTCAGAGTACTTGCCAACCATGCCGCCCTTTTTGAAGGTGCCAGACTGCATGCTGTTTGACACAGGACGCGAGACTGGACGGCTAGGCATCGCGACGGGTTTGCCTGTATCAACAGTTCCCCCCGTCGCGTAGGCTTTTTTTGCTGCACCGCCCATCTTGAAGCCACCAGCGTTGCCCTTGCGGACTTCACCAGTTGTGCCACCAGATTTGCCAGCTTTCGCTGTGTTGGCGGGGGCATTTTCCCAGCACTTGGTGTTGTCAATGCTGCCGCCCATTTTGTAGCCGCCACCATTGCCCAACTTGACGTCGCCAGTTTTGGCAGGCGATTTGTCAACCTTGGCTGTCACCACCTTCGTCTCACCCTTGGTGGACTTGATGATGCCGCCGTTGGCAAAACCGCCTTGACCATTGACCACGCCACCAGTTGCCTTTTTATGGGCCTTCTTCATTGGCATGCCTTCGTGCTGCTTCAGTTCTTTTTGAACTTCAGCGGCAGTCACTCCACCCTTTTTCATCATGGTGGGGTTCATGGCAGGCTTGGCCATCATCGCCCTGCGACGTGCGGCCATAGAGGGCTTCATCGGGCTGGCTGCAGCGGCAAGGCCACCACGAGCTGGCATAGCAGGCATTGCTTGAGCAGGCATGGTTGACTGCATGGGCATGTAGCCGCCGTCCATCTTGTGCGCAACTTTCCCACCTTTTTTGAGCTTCAGGATCACCGAAGGCTCAGTGGTCATCATTTTGACCATTGGTTTGAATTGACCCATGATGTTGCTCCTTAAACTTTCTGAGCGTACACAACCGTCAGACGATAAACGCCTTGGGTTGTAACAATCGTGCCGTTAGGATCAACAGTCAAAACGACGTTGATGTTGTTGCCAATATCTGCCATTGCCGCGAGTTGGGCAGTGGTAAATGTGGGTACAAAACGACCGCCAGCGAAGACGTCGGTAGAGGACACGTATTGTGTACCTGCTGCCGCAATACCCACTGTTGCCGGAATAGCCGTAGCTGTACCGCCACCAACAGCTTCATCCACCATCGTATCAATGAAGATGTTGATGATTTGCGAACCTGCTGGGAGGACTTCGGTAACGCTAGAGGCTGCACCTGATGCCAGAGTCGTCACGGTGGCCGTCTGCATCATGACGACGAAACCGCCGTCAACAGTGTCAGTCAGAGTACCGGAGCCTGCACGCAGGGTAGAACCGAAATAGGTTTGTGCCATTGTCTTTTCTCCTTAATGGAGCAGGGGGCGAACCCCCTACTTTGATTAGACGCCGGGTGTACCGTAAGCGCAACGTGGATCAGTGTAGCCAACGTCGTAACGCTCTGTCGCCTTGTAGCGCATAGAGTCAGTTTCGAAGTCGCCTTCCATGGTCTTCTCCAAGCGGCGGCGCATCAAGAGCTTGAAGCCCTCGGGAGCGTCGGTCTGAACCCAGAATGCGGTTGGGCTGGTCAAACGAGACAGAACCGCTGCGCCTTCGTCCAACAGGCCGATGGACTTCACAGGGTTGATGTCGTTGTTTGCGTTGCCGGTACGCAAGACGGACTTCAACAGAACTTCAGCTTGGAAGATGTTGCCGGGTGCCACGATCAATTGACGTGGAACCAAACGGATCTTCTTGCCGTTGTTGTCAACAGCTTGACGGATCTGGATCAACATTTGTTCCAGAGAAGTCTGGGACAGGTTGGCAGATGTGGACAGCTGGTTGCTGAATGTACCGTTCACGATGGGGTGAGCGTTGCTGATCAAAGCGACGCCGTCACCGTTGCCGGGTTGGGCTGAGAAGGCTGTGTTCAACACGTTGGCCGACAACAGTTCTTTGGTTTCCACCAGAGACTGAGCCAGATGGCGTGCATACACTTGGCCGATACGGATGTGGTCGCCGTCTTCCACCAGCACTTTGGTCAAAGCGAAGGCCAAGCCATACACCCTGTACACGTAGCGCTTCAGGAACAGAACACCACCTTGTTGGTACGTCACTGGAGTGCCGTCAGGCAACTGAGGTGCCGCGCCGAAACCGTACAGGACGGGCTCTTCGTGGTAGTTACGTGGGATACCGTCTTCTTCGCGGAACACACGGCTCCACTCGTCGGCACGTTGGTCATAGACTCCGTCGAAGCACTCATTCAGAATGGGTTCAACAATCGAGCGGAAGTCCGTACTGCGCATTGGGGCTGCCATTTTTTAGCCCTCCTTAAACAATAGCTGTCACAGAACCGAAGTACTGAGACTGAGCGTTTACGACACGAACGATAACGAAGTTGTCACCCCAGTTATTGTCCACATAGGGGGCAATGTCAACAATACGCATAGCGCCTTGAG
>JBEIEP010000086.1:0-3873 GCA_040382935.1 Burkholderiaceae bacterium | reverse complement strand
GGCAACCTTGACGGAATATCGGTGACACCATAATGGCAAATCAAACCATCACGCAACTGCCAGACGCAGGCCCCATCACCGGCACGGAACTTGTGCCCATCGTCCAAAACGGTGGCACGTACAAGACCACAACAGCCGCCATCTCGGCCAGCCCGTCGCAGAACCAGACTTTCCTGACCAGAAATCAGGAGACAACCCTTCCAAACAGCCGCTTCCTGTCCACAGGGGCGGGTTTGGGCTTGGTTGATGGTGGTGCTCAAAGTTTTTACAGAATCACGCTCAATGGCGTTTCTGGCACGCTGGAGAGCATGGGTGGCGGCTTTGCTGTGAAGGTCGGCGGGACAATGACGCCCCGCTCGATTGGTTTTTCTGGGGCGGGGCTCAATGTTGCCAATGGTGACGGCCAATCCGGCGATCCAATCATTTCCTTGACCGGCACTGTGGCCTCCTTGGCGAACAACGGCGGAACTGGATTTTTGGCTCTTCCGGGCAACGGGTCGGTTTCCGGCCGCACTTTGACGGCCACAGCGAACCAGATTGACATCGCAAACCCCAACGGGATTGATGACAGTCCAGTCTTCAGCATTTCAAACAATCCCGTTTTGCCGGGTGTTGAGGGCGTGACTGTCCCCAACGGAACTGCTATTGATCGACCCTCGGTTCCAAACAGCGGTTTGATCCGGTACAACACTGATTCCGGTCGCATAGAGGGTTATACGACCAATTGGCAGCAATTTGGCTCGGGTGATGGGACGGTCACTATCGTAACGGGTGTTCCAAACCAGATCACTGTTGCCAACGGCACAACCACACCGCAAGTGGGAATCGCTGACAACCCGGTTCTACCCGGCATCTCCTCCACCCTGATTCCCGCTGGAGGCACCGCAGATCGCCCTATAGCGCCATCAAACGGGATGATTCGGTACAACACAGACCTCTCTACTTTTGAGGGTTACATCAGTGGGGCGTGGGCTGCTTTTGCGCCGGGAACGCTCGGTGTTACTTCAGTTGCAACAGGTACAGGCTTGACCGGTGGACCAATCACAACCACCGGAACCATTTCAATTGCCAACACAGCCGTAACTGCTGGCTCCTACGGCGGGGCCTCAAAGACCTTGTCGGCCACAGTCAACGCACAGGGTCAGTTGACAGCTCTGTCTGAGTCCAACATTGCGATTGCTAACAATCAAGTCTCTGGGCTTGGCACGATGTCCACGCAAGACGCAAGCGGCGTTGCGATTACGGGCGGTGCGATCAACAACACCACGATTGGCGCTACAACTCCAGCCGCAGGTACGTTCACAAACGCTGCGATGACAACTGGTACGGTGAGCACAACTCCGGCCAACTCGACAGACATCGTCAACAAGAGCTACGTTGACACCCTTGTGGCAAGTGGCATCCACTTCCACCAGCCGGTGCGCGTTGAGTCTCCGATCAATCTGAACGCAACCTACAACAACGGCACGGCTGGGGTTGGGGCTACTTTGACAAACGCAGGCACTCAAGCTGCACTGGTGATTGACGGCATCACCATGGTGTTGGCTGATCGGGTTCTGATTTATCAGCAAGTCAACCAGACGCAGAACGGCATTTACGTTGTTTCAAACGTGGGTTCTGGCTCTACGAACTGGGTCTTGACCCGCGCCAGCGATGCAGACACTTACGTCATAAACAGCGCCAATGGTTTGAGCGAAGGCTCTACGGTGTTTGTTCAGCAAGGCGCTACAGGCGCTGGCGAGACATACACATGCAACACCGCTGGTGTGATCGTTTTTGGCACGACCAACATCACCTTCGCCCAGATCTCATCGGCTCAGATCTACAGCGCCGGAACTGGCCTGACCTTGTCCGGCACTCAGTTTAGCATCACCAATACCGCTATAACTTCCGGTTCTTACGGCTCCGCAAGCTCTGTCGGAACTTTTTCCGTCAACGCTCAGGGTCAACTTACTGCCGCCTCAAACACCCCGATTGCCATCGCCAATACTCAGGTGAGCGGCCTTGGGACCATGTCCACTCAGAACGCCAGCAATGTGGCAATTACTGGTGGTGCGATTGATGGAACGTCAGTTGGAGCAACTACCGCAACTACAGTTCGCGGCACGACCGTAACGGCCACCACCGAATTCTCTGGCCCCGGAACCAGTCTGACAGGCACGGCCGCAGCGTTGTCGATTGGCGGGAATGCTGCAACGGCCACGTCAGCAACCACAGCGACAACGGCCACCAATGCGACCAATGTGGCAACCACCGCCACAAGCACAAACACCGACTTCTTCATTCCCTTTGTGGCTGCGTCCACAACAGGCAATCAAGCTCTTGGAGTTGACGCTGGCATTACTTACAATCCATCAACCAACGCGCTGACCGCAAGCATCAACGGGGGAACTTTCTAATGGCTGCAACAGGCTTTACGCCCATTCAACTGTACCGAACCAGTACAGCATCCGCAATTCCTACGTCTGGCAACTTGGCTGATGGCGAACTTGCCATTAACCTGACAGACGAGCGTCTGTACTTTAAAAACGCCGCTGGCACGGTCAAGCTACTGGCCGCAAACATCACCCCCGTAGCTAATGGTGGAACAGGCGTTACGACGTCTACAGGCACTGGAAGCGTCGTTCTTTCAGACAGCCCAACATTGGTCACCCCAGCATTGGGCACGCCTTCTAGCGGCACACTGACAAACGCAACAGGCCTTCCCATTGTGGCGGGTACGACTGGAACCTTGTCGGTAGATCGCGGGGGCACAGGCGCTACCTCTTTGACGGCCAACAACGTCATTTTGGGCAACGGAACTTCCGCCGTTCAGGTGGTGTCTCCAAGCTCAAGCGGCAACGTGCTGACCTCAAATGGAACGACTTGGCAATCGACAGCGCCATCGGTCACCACAAGCAACACTGCCACTTTGACCAACAAGCGGATTACCCCGCGAATTGTTTCGATCACGGATGCGGCCACCATCACGCCAACTGGCGACACAGCGGATCAGTATGTGGTCACAGCGCTGGCTCAACCTGCAACAATTGCAACTCCAAGCGGTACGCCCACAGACGGGCAGAAGCTGACGATCAGGATTGAAGACAACGGTGTCGCTCGCGTATTGACGTGGACAACAACATCCGGCGCGTATCGCGCTGTTGGAGCCACTCTTCCAGCAACCACGAACGCCAGCAAGGCACTTTATGTCGGGTGTATTTACAATGCACAGGACGTTTTTTGGGATGTTGTCGCTGTAGCGCAGCAAGCATAAGGAGCTATCATGAAAATTGATTTTGAATTTGACACACCACACGGCGTTTTCCGCGATGCCTTGCACCTGCCTGATGACCACCTATTCACTGACGCTGAAATCCAAGCCATGAAGCAGCAGCGTGTGGACAACTGGATTGCTGTGGTGACTGCACCTCCCGCTGAAGAAATCACTCCTACTGAGGAGTAAACATGGCAAATCGCTTTTGGGTCGGCGGTGCGGGCAACTGGTCAAGCACTACTAAGTGGTCTGCGACTTCTGGCGGCGCTTCTGGAGCGTCCGTTCCCACATCTGCGGACGATGCAATTTTTGACGCAAACTCTGGCGGCAAATTTACTGCAACCGTTGATACGGCTCAATCCGTAAACTCAATCACCATTACACCTAGCGCAGCAGTTGGGGTTCAACAAATTGCCTTGAGCGCAAGACTGACGACAGGCAACTTGACAACAACAGGTACGGCAGGCAACAACCGCATTTGGTTTCGTGGTAATACATACGGTATTGCCCAAGACTTTGTTGTCAACGGAACCGTCAGTATTAGTGACTGCGACTTCCGTGACATCTACGTCATTGGCACTGCTGCTCCGATCTCTGGCACTCGCATTGGTGACTTG
>JBEIEP010000085.1:0-4012 GCA_040382935.1 Burkholderiaceae bacterium | reverse complement strand
TGCGAAAGCCTGGGTATCGAACACAGGCTCACCAAGCCCCGTACGCCGCAAACCAACGGCATGGTCGAGAGGTTCAATGGCAGGCTCGAGCAGGTGCTGCAGACGCACCGGTTCAACAGCGCCGAGGACCTGAGCAAGACGCTGCACCGCTACGTGTGGCTGTACAACCAGCACTTGCCGCAGAAAGCCCTCAACCACCAGACACCCCTGACGGCCTTGAAACGGTGGCAGGAATCACATCCGCACCTGTTCAAGAAAAAGGTTGTCAATCATCCGGGACCTGACACCTAGACTACAAGGCAGCCGACCTTGTGACCTCCAAGATTACAGCTCTGGTTTACTCGACAAAAAATGTCTCATCGCACACTGTTAAAGCCGATCGACCACATGTTTTGAGCTTATCTTCAATTTTTTTCTTGTCTTCAGCACCAAGACTCATACCAATTCTGTTTTTTACTTCATAGTAATAGGCTTTGAGACGTGGCGATTCCTCTTCCATGAATTGCAAAGTACACCAGTAATATGCTAGCTTCATTCTAATAAATTGATACTTTGGCTCCGAATAAACTGAGCAAAGCTTGTTCGCTGTCAATGAGTAATTATCCGATAGCATCGCAGCAAACTTAATGGATATAATCCCACTTGGCAAATCCCTTTCCATACCTTGGCCCTCAACCTTCATTTCGCCCAAGGCCCTCGCTTTTATTGAATTTGTCGTTGTATCTAAACCGTAATAATGGAGAGCTTTTTCATAGTTTATCGAAACTCCTTTGTATCCCAATCTATACAGTTCGCCGATATCTGAGTTTGCAGCCAGATCACCCTTTCCTATTGCAACCAAAAATAATCCAATTATTTCACGATGATCACCTTCAATAAGCGTCAAAAGTCTCCCAGCTTGCTTCGCTGCTCTAGCCTGATCGTTTGCTCCAAATGTCGGATCATTCACAATAGATTTGCATGATTTCAAACTATTTTTAATCGGTAGCCCTAAGTTATAACAATCAAGATTTTTTGATCCGGACGCATACACTGAGAACACAGCCAGGAGTAGAGAACAGAAGAATATTTTCATCTTTACAGCTTTTGCAGTGAGGCCACCTTAAACCGAATCTTCCTCGGGTCAGAGGATGAATCCTAGCTGCCCCTTCTTTGCAGAATTTGAGAATTACACGGGCCTTCAGTTCTAACCAGGTTAAACGCAAGGCTCTGAGCCAGCCAGTTATTGGACTGATCGGCGTGATAGGCATGCGGCCGCGGTTGACCAAGCGAAGGGTCGCACATCAGTACTGGACAAACGAGCTTCCTCGAAACCTCAGAAGCCATCAGTTTCGTGATCCCCCGATACGCGCCAATCAGCCCCCCAACGATGCAGGCATTGGTATCAGTATCTCCTCCCATCAAGAGCGTGTCGGCCAGGGCCTGCCGCAGAGACGACCGCCGGCTCAGGTGATGGAAGGCGTAGGTGAAGGCGATTCGCACATAGCCTGCCTGGGGGTGAGCGTTGGGTAGTTGCCCCTCAATGGCCTCATCCAGCCATTCCAGGGCCTCGTTGTGTTCGGCCGCAAGATAGGCATGCGCAGCCTTGACCGCCCCATCGCAGTCTCCAGGGCTCAGGACCAGATGTCGAACAGCCAGCACGTAGGCCGCATTCACGGCCTGGCAGGTGACGTGGGGGTGCGTCAGCGAAGCATCTACGCGTGCCCAGTGAATCGCTTCCTCTGCGCTCCATTTTGCGGAGGCCACTGCCAGCGGCGTGATTCGCATCAGCGCACCGTTGGCCTTGCTGTTTGCATTGTTCTCTGCGGCCGCTCTCTTGACCAACCTGGCAGGGTCGTCAAGCTCGTACCCTTGAACACGAAGTGCGTTAGCGGTGGCCATGCCCATGTCAAACGGCGCTGAGTGGGCCCAGTCGATGTAGTACTCGGCAACCAGGCTGGGGTCATATACCCCGTCGCGCTCGGCAAGTGCCCGCAGCAGGCACAGCGTCAGCTCACCGTCGTCAGTGATCTGTCCAGGCGCCAAACCAAATACCCCGCCGCCCGGCATGTTCAGTGCTCGATCCACATCGTTTCGAGTGGGTCTGCGGCCCAGAAACTCCAGCACTCCACCCGCAGCGTCGCCAACCAATGCCCCAATGACCGCGCCGTACGCCGCGCTCTGGGACGGCGACAGGTTGGACGGGATCAGTTCATCACTTGGATTGCCCATCTGTGATCCTTCAAGCCCCAGCAGCGCTCGCACACGCCGAGCGGAGCCGAGAACTTTTTTTGAGGGCTGGCGAACGAGGTCGCTCTTGGTGTTGCGCAAGTTCTCGGCAAAGTTCAGATAAGCCCTCACGATCTCTTGAGATCGCTCGTAGGCCTTGGCGCCCAAGAAGCGCTGGGCCGTGGCAACAAACTCCTCGCGGAAGGCCTGGTCGAGATCCTCAAGGGTGAGATCCTTGAAAACCTGATTGGCGTAGATCGAAGCCTTGGCCTCTTCAGCCATGTTGGTGAAGCTCATACGAGTGTCGCGATCGACAGCGTGGTACCGGCCGATGCTGGCAGCCTTGATCTCAATGGCGTTACCCGTTTTGAAATCGCCCCAGGTGTTGCCTTTGACGACCAACAGGGAAATGGACTTGCGCTTGGGAAAGATGGCCTGGCAGATGCCGGTGAGATAGCCTTTGGTGCGGCCATTGGCAACGGTGAAATCGACCGTCTCGCCAGGAGTGGCCCACACCGTGCCGCTGCCACCACCATAGCAACGCTCACCAAGGCACATCGAGCGCAACCCGTTGGTTTGGCGTACCTCGCCAACCTGGTCCTCCGCGTCTACCGATAGCAGTCGTTGAATCATCGCTTTGGGTCCTCCTGGTCATGGTTTGGGGCTTAGCGTCAGCTGGTGGGCCGATGCCGTTGCCTTTTTCCATGCTGCGGACTTTCAAGCGTGGCTGTCAAATCGCTCCACCGCGGCCGGCGTACTACCTACGGTAGGGTGACGCCCGAGAAAACCCGACAGCGCCTGTCGGCTATTACTGCCAACTCTGCGGCGAGAAAGACGGGCCGCCGCCCCCGCCTCTGCGACGGGTCTCAGGCCAGCTTCGCTCCCCAAGCAGCCTCGTCAAACCCCACGGTCACCGCGCCGTCGCCCCACTCCACCACCGGACGCTTGATGACGCTGGGCTGCGCCAGCATCAGCGACCGCGCGCTTGCGGCGTCAACGACAGCGGCCTTGACGCCCTCGTCCAGCTTGCGCCAGGTGGTGCCCTGGCGGTTCACCAGCCGCTCCCAGCCCAGTGCGGCCGTCCAGGCGTCCAGTCGTTCAGACGGCACCCCCTGGCGCTTGAAGTCATGGAAGGCGTGGTCCACACCGCGTGAAGTAAGCCAGGCGCGGGCACGCTTGACGGTATCGCAGTTGGGAATGCCATAGAGCGTGATCACAGAGCCACCACCTTCATCGGTTTGGGGAAACCTTCCACCTTGCGCCCCTTGCGCGCGCGCTTGCCCACATAGGCCGCCAGCGCCGCGGGGCGGAAGTCCTCGTCCTTGGGCTTGCCGCCGCGGCCCTGGCCAGCCACGCGCAGCGTCTCGCCCAGCGTGCACACCGACAGCAGCGGCGTCTTGGCGTCCACGTCCATCAGCGTCAGGCCCTTGCCGCCGTTGGGCTGCAGCTTGAGCTCGTCCAAGGGGAAGACCAGCAATCGCCCGTCCGCCGCCAGACACGCCACCTGGCGGTGGGCGGGCTGCACTGTCACGGGCGGCAGCACCTGCTCGCCCGCTTCCAGCGTGAGGAAGGCCGTGCCCCCCTTGTTGCGCGCGGAAAGGTCCGCCGTGCGGGCGAGCAGACCGAAGCCGCCACTGTTGGCCAGCAGCAGTGTGGACTCCGCGCCACCCGCCAGGTAGTGCAACGGCTGCGTGCCGGCCTCCAGTTCGCTGAGTGTGGTGATGGGCGTGCCGTCTCCGCGCCCGCCAGGCAGTTGCGCCACGGCCACGCTGTAGCTGCGTCCGTTGCTGCCCAGCACCGCCAG
>JBEIEP010000084.1:0-4054 GCA_040382935.1 Burkholderiaceae bacterium | reverse complement strand
TTGCTTCTCTCGCTGCGCCTTCAATGCATGTAGCGCCAAACGAGCGCAGCAAGTTTTTCAACTGCTCAAACGTGTCGTTGTTGCTGATCAGCCTGCCACCAATCAGTGTGATGAACGCAACGCGATCATGGGGGGCGGTTTGAGAACACCACCGTCGCAGCGCCTTTGACGCCCTCATCATCCACTGCAACCAGCAGCGTCCACTGGCCCGTAGCCACCAACACCTTGACAGACTCCGGCGTGTAATCCCCTTTGGAATACTCCACTGCGGAGGCAAGGTACGTCTCGACCATAGGCCACACTTGGTGTACATGCCCGATGTCGACGCGCTGGATGTTCATGCTGGCAGATACTTGTCGGAGCGGGTGTTGGCCGCAACGCGGTTCTTGCCGGTGGTCTTGCCACGGGCTTTCTGAATGCGGTCCATCATGGCGTAGAGCTTACGCGCACCGGCCTCAGTCGAGCCGTTGCCCAATTCGGAGACGATGCGGGCAGGCACCACGAACTCACCATCGGCAAGGCGTGCGGGTTGCTTATTGCCGATCATGGCGGGGATGGAATCGGACACACCGTCGCCGGGGCCTTTGAGCAGCCTGCCGCCGTCAGAGTAGTCGCCCAAGTGGGAGATGCCGCCACTGGCCATGCGCTGCATACCTGTGGAGTTGTCGATGCCCAAGTCAGCAACACCGCCTCGGGCGTTTTGCATCGCGTAGACGTTGGCTGCCGACATGTCCTCAACCGGGCCGCCCACAGCATAACGTCTGTACGTGGGGTTAAAGTACCGGCGCTCCCCAGACACCGGGCCGGTGTAGACTGCTTCCGGGTCTTCAACACGCCCCGGATCGTACATGTAGCGCATCTGCTCGTAGTCTTTTTCGCGTGTGCGCGGTTTGGGCTTTTTTTCCTGCATCAGCGGATACGCGGATGCAAGGCCGTATTTCATTGCGGCTTCGCCGCCTTGTGTGCCGGACAAGAATAAGCCTTGACCTTCTTTGGTGCCAAGAGACTTCAACCCGCGCCCCATCTGCCCAAGCCGATCCACTGTTGTCGGCGTAGCTGGCGCACCGCCCGTGTTGCTTATCAGAGAATACCCGTCTTGCGAAGGCGTGGCCGTGGTTGGAGCAGCCGCCGATGCAGGCGCTGGCATTGCGTTTGCGACCTCTGCTGCATCAGCGTACATGTCCGCACCGCCGCCAGCCGGGATTTGCGACGGATTTAACGTCACTGTCTGTTGCGCACTCAATTCGCCCAGAGTGCCTTCAGCCCCCGCGCCAGCGCCAGCGCCATATGGTGGAATGTATGTGGGTTTCGCAAGCGCACTCGGGCTGGCCATCGAGCCGCCGACAGTTACTGGAGCGCCCTGTGGAAGAACGCCCGCTGCTTGATCAAGGTACGGTTCTGCCCCAAGCATGTCGTACGCAACGTCAATACCCGGTGTTGTGGCACCAGCGGCCCCTGCACCAGCAGCACCCGTAACCCCGGCAGTCCCAGCCCCCGCACCAGCAGCCCCCGCCGCAGCAGCCTCGGCACCAGCAGCCCCCGCAGCCCCAGCAGCCCCCGCAGTACCCGCCGCAGTCCCAGCACCAGCCGCCAACAAACCCCCGGCCAACCCAGCGCCACCATAAGCACCAAGCCCGGCCAAGAGACCTTTACTCAGATCACCTGTACGAGCTGCTTGCAGCGCTCCCACACCGAGGCCAATCGTAGCGGGCATACCCATGCCAAACAGACCAGCCATTGCGGGCGCGGCGGCACCGCCGGTCATGGCCATAGCGCCAACACCAAGCAGCATCGGCAGCATGTTCTCCAAAAAGCCCGCCTCAGGCAGCCCCGTCTGAGGGTTAATACTTAGAGAACCGCCACCGGCTTTGGCCAATGCCTGAAGCCCCGCGACTTCGCGGGGGGACATGTGGACGAGGTTTTTGTCAGGCCCGCGACCCTGTGCGGCGAGATGCTGGGCGGCAAGTTGAAGGCTCATATCTGCCTCACGGAAAGGGGGTTGGTCGAGTCTATCATGTGGGGTTCTTGGAGGCAATTACTGAGTCAAGTCCCAGAACGCAATCGTGCCGTAACAGTCACCTGCCGGGGTTGCTGAATCTACGGTGCGTATGCCAAGCGTCAGAACATCACTGGCCCCCGCCAAGGAAGCGCCTAGTTGAAGCGCCCAGTTATAGCCAGCAGGGTCCACCAAAGGTTGAATACCTCCCGAGCCACTCGACGACACATAGTCTGTCTGCACCAATGTGCCGCCCGACATGGCGGTGGCAGAAGTGTCCATCTCTACGTTGGCGTCAGTTGAAACAGCGGACCAAGACGCCCCGGTCAAAGTCGAATTGAAGAACAACCCCACCTCATAACTTTGACTTGTAATGGGAAGAACTTGCATTCGTCCCGGGAGAACAACCGCACCGAGCGCCGTTGAAGCCAGCCGGATCGACACAATTGGTTTGAACGTCAGCTGGATGTTGGTCAGTTTGGCTGTTCGCCGCGCCAAATGGCTGGGTGAATACTGCTCATACCCGCCTTCAGAGATGACCGTGGAGCAAATCTGCTTCATGCTGGCCGTTGTCACGTTTGACAGGTTTGTGATTTCGTAACGCACCGGCAAAATGGCGGTTGTCATGTAGGTCGTGGTTTTGTCGTTGGCGTTTTCAAACGTATGGCAGACGATGTACTGGCCGTTAATCACAAAACCCGTACGCACCGACCCGACGCCCAGCCACTCAAAGTCCATCCACAGAATCTGCGTCTTAGACACATCAAGAGTAATCCCCGATGGCCCTGTGCCGTCCAGCTTGTCGCCGTTCCAGTTGGCTTGCGTTACGGTGCGGACATCGCTCGGCGTGCCGGGAGTAGGGGTTGAGTCAGAGCGCAGCACCATTGAAAGCGTTGTGCCGTCCACCTGAAAGAACACACCGTTCTGGGTGTTGAAGTACCCCACGCGCTGGCGAATGTTGGCCGTAGGCGTGTTCATGGCAAAGGTGGCAAGCATCATCAGCCCTTTACCGGGCTGATAAGACATAGACCTGAAAGTCTGACGAACCGCCTCCGAGTTGGTGGTTGCAGCCACCGACATTTGCACCGCAGATTCATTGGTCAGGAAAGAGGTCGAAGCGCCATTGACCGTGCTGGTGTCGAACTGATTATCCGGTGCGTAACGCTGCTGAGAATCAAACAACGTGTAAGGCTGGCTGACACGCAGCCGCCCAAAAGCATCGACGTTGGTGCCGCCAATGGAGACGGGAAGAGTATCAAGAGTTGCCACGAGTCGCCCCAGTATGCCGTCAAGGCGGTTGAAATACAGACGCAAGATGTCCGCAAACTGATCGTGATACCGCCGCTCATACTCCGTTGGAGCCGCTGGCAGACGCGGGGCGGTAACCCGGTCAATCTGTAAGTTGGTTGTGACGATGAAGGTCATAGGTCACCTGCGCCCATCAGGACGGATGTCGAGAGACGGAACGCCCAACTGCCACTGCACACCCAACCCATTAGAGCTGACCTTAAATGCCATCTGTCTGCCACGAATGCGTGTGTAGACGATCTGGGTGAACTCCTGCACCGTGTAGTTGCGTTGTCCCGTGTAGTTCTGGGCGCTGGTTACGGTCGGCGTATCGGCAGTGCCGTAGGGAGAGCCGGGGTTCTGCCGGGGACGCAGTGTGAACACAACGGACGGTTGGTTGGTTGTGGAGCCGTCGAACGTGATGTCGGGGATCATGCGCCAGCCAAAGCCGTAGTTGTGCCCATCGCCAATGTCGAAGTCGGCGGACTGGATGTAAGAGCTGATTGCCACGGGCGGGTTCACCGACGCATCATCAACGCCCTGCTCATGGTAAATCAGCGTGGAGTTGCTGCCAACCACGCCCGCTGCAGACGGGGAGTTTCGCAGAGGACTGTCCAGCCAAGCCGTACGGGTCAGGTTGCCGTAAGACCAGACGCGCTCCAAGTGGTTGAAGATGACGTAACGGTCAATCGTGGTGGAGTTGGCCGAGCAGTAAAACCACCAGACCTCATTGAAGCCTTCGTTGGTACTTGCAAAAAACTGAAACTGTTG
>JBEIEP010000083.1:0-4080 GCA_040382935.1 Burkholderiaceae bacterium | reverse complement strand
GGTGACACCGTGGGGATGAGGCTTGTTCAATCTTGAGGCCTTGGTCCTGTTGAGCAGCCGTTTTGCCCAAGAAAAAAGGGACTGCGTTTGCCGCAGCCCCTTTTTCTTCGAGTATTTTTGGCTCCTCGACCTGGGCTCGAACCAGGGACCTACGGATTAACAGAAAACCAGGTTCGTAAAATACCTATATAAATCAATGGCTTATAGGTGTTTTAATGGGTGTGTAATATTTCGTGTAATTAGGCCAAAGTTACATAATGTAACTGGAGTTGCATTGGGGCTGTTTATTTGGTTTTAAGTTGCCAACGATACCCCAAAACTTCGACTAGGCCGCACGGGACCCCAATCCACCGCTCAAACCACTATCCGCTCAATCACCGCCTTTTTCTGCTCCAGCGTGTAGCCCACCGAGCCATACCGGGCAAATTCAGAGGCGTTGCGCCCATGGCCTGTGATGGCTTCTGCAATGGGCACGGGCACATCTCCGCAGGCCTTCAGACGGTCAATGAAGGCGTGTCTGAACATGTGGGTTCTGAAGTCAAGGTGCCGCATGTACTTGTTCAGCGTGGCGGCGCACGAGGTGTTGCCAATCTCTGATGCGTATTGCGGCATCAGCCAGTCGCTTTTTTGCCTGACCGCACGGCGGTGCAGTTCTTGGGCTGCCTCCAGCGACACGCCCAGCAGGGGAACGCAGCGGATGCTGGCTTGAGTTTTGCGGTCGGTCAGGATGTTTTTTCGTACCCACAGGTGTGGAATGTCATGGTCCAGCACCAAGTCATCCAAGCGTGCCAGCACGGGCTCTGAAATGCGCATGCCGGTGTTGAGCTGTATCAGCGCCGCTAAACGCGACGGAATCGGGTGAGGTCGTAGAACACCAGCGACAAGTCCCGATCTATCAATGGCCGCAGCAACCGGGCTACGACATCGTCGACTGCATCTTGATGTGTCATCAGGGCATCCATGCTGCGCAACAGGTGTTGGTGGGTCATGGCGGCCGTATCCACCCCGGGCAGGCTGACGGTCTCCAGCCAGCGCAGCACGCCCAGTTTGGATTCCGGATCGCACAAGCGGTTGAAGACCATCGCACGCAGTGAGTGTTCGACGGGGGTGGTGTAGCGGGCCTTGCGGAACACGCCAGCCAACGCGTCAAAGCCGAGTTCACGCCACAACTGATCGAGCGCCCAGACATCGCCAAGGGCCAGTGCCGATTCGAATTGGACTTGCGGCGTCACGTCGACGCCGAGCGGTTGGCGGCCGGTGGCGCGCAACAGGCTGTTTAACAACGAATCGACGGCACCACCGGAGTCATCAACGCGGCCGATGGTGGCGACAGTGCGCTGGCGGGGTTTGCCCTGCTCATTGCGGAACGACTCGACGAGTTGCGCGTAGCTGTGGCCGCCGGCACGGGTGAGCTTGATGAACATGGAAAAAGTGTAGCAAATTAAAAATAAGTTGCCAACACATTTAGCCAATAAAATTGCCACTACAAAAATTTCTCTGGACAGGTGCTAAGTTATTGATTTCATTGGAGGTGAGCCCGAAAAATCGGTAAATCTGGGAATTTAGTGTCGAACTCGGGTGGGCACCCCAGGCAAAGCGCCCTCGGTTGAGCCGCCGGGCCGCCAGCCAAAGCCCGAAGCCATCGTGCACCAGCACCTTCATGCGGTTGCTGACCGAGTTGCACTGGCCGGCAAACCCGTGTGTATCGACCAGGTCCTGCAAGATGGCCACTGCGTTGCGCTTGAGGTGCAACTGGGCTTCGATGAACTCGCGGTGGGGCTCACACAGGGAGCTGGCCACCGGCACGGTTGCGGCAAGAGCCGGTGGCCGGGGTGGGGCAATTTGACGGACTGTCGGCGCCGAGCCGGTGGCCACCCCGGGGCAGTTTGCCCGCTGCTCGGTGGCAAAGCGCTGTTGGTAGGCGCGGATGGTGTGACGGAAAATGCCCGTAACCCGCTCGATCTCTCGCTTGCTGGCATTGGCCTTGAGCAGCGTCCAAATGGTGGTTTGCAAGTGTGGCTTCAAAACGTTCACTCCTGTGATCCCCTCTGTGATGAGGGAGTTGAAAGTAACGTCTTGCCGCCCAGCTTGGGGGGGCCTACACAACAGATTCAATGCGTCAGATCACCCCTGGCCGGGTGGGGCAGTTTGGGTGGCCATAAGTGGAGCACTTTGGGTGGCCGCCGGGGGGCCAGCAAGCCGGTGGTGGCCAGGCCTTTGCCAGTCGCGGCTGAAACGGCCGTACTGGGTGGGTTTGCCGGTTTCCGGGTCATCAAAGGTTTCGATGGTGAAGGACAGGGAGGAGGACTAAGCACTTGGGACTTAGGGCTGTGTAGGGGCTGGGTCAGATTTTTTCTTGGGCATGGTCGAGGTTTGGAGCTTCGGGGTGATGGGGCGCGACAGCATTCTGGCCTGAGTAGGCGGTATAAATGCGGCCGTTGTTGGCCACATATTGGCGCAGGTCTGGCGCCATCGCGTCCGGCATGATCAACACCGTCATCCCCATCGCCTCCGCCATGCGCTCGATAGACGACAAACGCGGATCGCGCTTGCCGCTTTCAATTTCCGACAAATGTTGAGGCGACATGCCCACCTTGGCGGACAACATCTCCAGCGTCAGACGACGCTGGTTGCGCTGGGGGCGCAGGAAGGCGGGAATCAAAGTGTCCATGGGTGAAGCGTAGCGCAGCCACAGAGCAATCGCTCATACGATCGTGTGAATTCGCACAGAAAAATCATTTCTCTATCACGCCAACTCCACCGCTGCCTTGAGCAAATTGGGGCTGCTGTAGAGGTAAGCGGCGGTGGTGCTGATGCTTCGGTGCCCGGCCAGCGTCTTGAGCAGGTGAATGGCAATACCTTGGTTGGCCAAGTGTGTCAAAAACGTCCTACGGCCGCTGTGGCTGCTGGCACCTTCCAGGCCCGCGCCCTCGTAGATCAATGCAAAGGTCTGCGTCAAGCTGTTGGCGTTGAACCCAAGCTTGATGCTTTTCTGGCTGGCAAAGAACGGGTAGCTGCGGTCCACGCACGTGGCTTGCGATGCGTAGGCTTGCAGTTCCGCTTTCAGTTTGGCGCTGACAAATACGGTGCGCGCATGGCGGCCCTTGGTCATGTCCGGCAGCAGGCGGATTTCATCCTTTACCAGCCCGTCTGTGGTGGTTACGTCGCTCCAGCGCAGCCCTGCCACCTCGCCAATCCGCAGGCCCGCCCAGTGGGTGAGCAGCATCATCGATCTGTTCCGCGCGGGGTATTTGCGGGTGTTGATAAACGATAACAATTTCTCTATCTCTGCCTGGGTCAGTGTCTTTGCTTGTGCCATGGTGTGCGTCTCCTTGAATCATGTGTTTGCGTTAACTGCATTGTGTTTTCATATATTTATCTGGACAACCAGAATGACTCTGGGTCCCGCCTGATCTTCGGGTTACCTTTGGTTAGCCATGCGGAAAACAACAGGTTGTGGATAACTTTTTGGCGAAAAATTTCTTCAATGAAATCAACGCTCAACCACCGAAATCATGGAAAAGCACAGTTTTCATAGATTTTTTGTGGATAACTCTGTTGCGCTGTGGATAACTTTTTCGGGTTAGGTGCCGTAAGCCCTACAAGCGCTGATCGGCTGGGCCAGCACCCAGCGCCTCCGGGCACCGGAAACGATGCGTTGTAGGGCGTTTTAAAGCGTGATAATTGAAGGGCCACTTCACAGGCCCACATTGTTTTGTGACACAGAGGAGCATTGAAGCTCTTTTTTGCTTTTTGGGGGTTGTAGGTCCAAGCGCACATCTGGGCTGGCAAGCGCAATTGGCAGTAAAGCTCACCAGATGGCATCTAAGCTGGTGTCAGCGGTGGCTCATTTTGTAGTTCTTTATGTTCGTAACGCGCAAACATCCTTGAAAAAACAGCATCGACATGCCATTTTTTCAAGGTATTTTTGTTCGGTATCTGTCGCATCCCGGATGATCGTAAGGCCGTTTGACAAATAAATGCGGATGCGAAGCGTACCAGTCTTTCATGGCCCTCATCGGTGTTTTGCTCTTGAGTGCCGACTGGGGCAATTGATGGTTGTACAGAGCCACGTATCGC
>JBEIEP010000082.1:0-4272 GCA_040382935.1 Burkholderiaceae bacterium | reverse complement strand
TCGGAACATCCGGCACTGCAACGGATAACTTCACGATCTTCCAACCAGCAACACCTGATGGAACATTGAGGATTGGTAATGGCAATACAGGCATTACTACGAGTCTGGTGGCGCTGACAAGTGCTGGTAATTTTGGCATCGGCAAAACAAACCCACAGGCATTGCTGGACTACCGCCTGACCATTAACGTCATCAGCACCAACACTGCTGCCGTAGCTTCGCGCACTTATGTGATGACCGCCTCTTTAACGCTGACCTTGCCAGCATCTCCTGCGGCAGGGGACATGGTGATGTTTGCCAACCGATCAGCCACATCTACACCCGTCATTGCCCGTAACGGCCAAAACATCATGGGCCTTGCCGAAGACATGACTGTGGACAACGTAAATTATTTTGGGACATTGGTTTACGCCGATGCAACCCGTGGCTGGATTTTCCAATAAGGAGCAGACATGAGCACGATGAGTCAATTTTTTGGTGGCGGTGGTGGCGGCATTCCAGTCCAATTTACAACAAACGCCTCTGGGTCTTTTGTCACACCTTTTGCCGGAAAATATTTGCTGACAGCAATTGGAGGCGGTGGTGGGGGTAGCACCAACTCATCAACTGGTCGAGGCGGCGGTGCTGGTGGCCTTGCCCAATCATTGGTCACGCTGTCTGCTGGTGTCACTTTGACGTTAACTGTGGGTGCTGGGGGTACTGCTGCCAACACAGGCGTCACGGGCGGCACAACAACCATAAGCGGCTCTGGCATTACAACACTGACTGCAAACGGTGGGGCTGGGGGAAACACAACCACTGCATCGGCAGGCGGCACTGCATCTGGCGGTAATGTAATGTAATGAACGTGACAGGCGGCAGCGCAGGTAGCGTAAACAGTTCAGGCGGTGGTGCCGTGGGTGTTTACGGTACAACCCCAACGGCTTCAGTAGCCAGTGCAGGAAGAAGCGTTGGGCCTTTTGCCGATCAATATATATCACCACCAAATACTTTTAACGGAAGGTTGTTGCAACCAAGCGCTGGCTTAAATCCGGGCACACTTGATGGGGTTAATGTTTACGGTTTTCCAACCCCCGGGCAAGCAAGTACGTTTCAGTTTTTACGTGCTGGAGCTTTTGCGGGTGGAAGGGGCGACGGCAGCGGCCTTAATGCCGGGGGTTTATTTGGCGGCGGCGGTGGTAATGCCGGTAGTGGGGGCGGGTCTGCTGGCGGCGTTGGCGGCGTCATCATCGAATACTTCATTGTGTAAGGAACAGCCATGATCTATCAAATCCTCAACGGCGAAACCGTCATCAATACAATCGTTGCCGATCTTGCTTTCATGCAGGCCCAATACCCTGCTGGCAACTACCGGGAAGTTCCAGAGCCTGTGCCAGTGCCAGTGGACACATGGGTCATTACTCGCAATGCGTTCCAAAATCGTTTCCCCATGACAGCCAACGGCGTGTCCACCAAGTACGACCTGATGACGCTGTTCTTGACTGACACGGGCTACGCCGCATCGCTGGGCATCACTGGCGCAGAACTGTATGATCTGCGCTCGGTCATCATCACAGGCAACAACCGCTTAGGTGTGGCAACAACAGTCAACCTGCAATCCCCAGAGACCATTGAGTATGTCAACCTAACGACCAATACCATGTTCCCTGAAGTGTTCCGCCTGACAGAGGCCGAGGCTAGTACACTGTTGACCACACCAGCGGCACCCAACGAAACCCCATAAGGACCACCCATGTCAAGCACCTTCTCCAACCTCAAGTTTGAGCTGATCGGTACAGGCGACCAGTCTGGTTTGTGGGGACAGACCACAAACACCAACATCGGCACCGCCATGGAGCAGGCCGTGGTGGGTATGGCTACGCTGACATCCGCAAACTTCACCGCCAACGTAGCTACGCTGGCGCGTGCAGACACCAACGCAGCCCAGAACTTCCGAGCTTTATGCCTGAACATCGCTGTCGGTGCTGTGTCGGCGGCTGGCACGGTAAACGTCCCGGCCATTGAGAAACCTTACATCGTCATTAACAACACGGCCTACGCTGTAACGGTCAAAGTATCCGGCCAGACCGGCGTGGTTATCCCTGCGGGCAAGCGCACGGTGGTCTACAACGACGGCGTGGACGTTGGCAACCAGATCGACTTCCTGACCGGGCTGACGCTGGGCACCGCCCTTGCCGTGGCCTCTGGCGGTACTGGAGCCACCACAGCCTCTGGCGCTCGCACAAACTTGGGTCTGGCAATCGGCACGGACGTTCCATCGCCCACCGGAACCGGAGCAAGCGGTACGTGGAACATCGCCATTTCAGGCAACGCCGCAACAGCAACCACTGCTACTACGGCCACGACAGCGACTACAGCCACAACGGCCACCACGGCAACCAACGCTACAAATGCCACGAACGCGGCCAATCTGGTAACGACCAACTTCAGCATTTTGCAGGTGGGCAGCAAACTGTTTGTAAGAAATGGCGCAACCAACATCTTTTCAATTGACGCTTCTGGCAATATTATTGCGTTGGGTAACGTGTCTGGCTTCACCACGCCATAAGGATTCACCATGACAATGAATGCGTCGGGTCCGCTCAGCTTTGGCGGATCAACATTAGGTCAGTCGATCAACAGAGAGCTGCTGCAACCAGCGCCATACAACCAGCCGCTGTCTTTAAACTCGTCCACCTTCCGCGCATTGGCTCAGGTTCCTACGGGCGCGATCAGCCTTGCCAGCGTCTATGGCAAGACCTACACCCGGATTGGAACTGTTAGCGGTTCTTGGGCTGCGGGCGGCTTTGTCACGCTGTCCATAACGGCTGGCATGCCTAACGTCAACTTTGTGATCTACGGGATCAACAACAACGGGGAGCTGCCCGGCAACATTTCACCCTACCCCGGAACGCTTGACAGCAACGGAAACTGGTCACAGACGTACACGGTTACCGGGGACTATTACTGGTATCCACCACCAAAATCCAACACGTTCTACTTTTACCAAGGCGTGTCATCGCAGCCATCCCCGCTCCCACCAAACACTTCGCCACCGTCGTACATTGGTCAAGTAACCATCTTCTCATCATGACCACGTTAAACTACACCTACCAAGTGACTAGCTATGACGCGGCCACGCAGATCGCCACCACGGTTTACACGCCAAGCGTCAGCACGTTGCCAACAATCACGCTGCCCGTCACCATTGAGCCGGGGATAACCACCGAGCAGATGCAAGTCGCCATCGCTCAAAAAGCACCATTCCCAACGTGGTGGGAACTGGACCCCTCAACAAAGCCCCCTTCTACACCGGGGGTCTGGCACGTCTACACCTGAAGGAGCAACCATGAAATTTATCGCCACCATCCTCTGCGCACTGTCTTTGACAGGCTGCGCTACAGGCCAATACCAAGCCTACGCTGATGCCCATAAAGCGCAAGCAGCGGCTCAAACAGCCCGTTATCAGGCTCTGGCAGACATCGCCAAGATGGGTGACACCACGGCCAAGGTTGCTGCTGTCATCAGCCTGAACACCGGCAACGCCCCACAGAACTCCAACATTGCTACGCCCAAGAACTGGGCTGATTACGCTTTGCAGTGGACGGGCCTGTTGCTCCCAACGGTTGGTCAAATCTACACGGTTAACAGGCAGACCACTTTGGGTATGCGTCAGTCGGACAACGCCACGGCAGTGGCTGTCAGCACCAACAACGCCTTTGTCGGCATTGCAGGGAAGATTCAAGCGCCAGCAGCTAACGTCACTACGATTGGCGGCAACGGTGTGATCGGTTCCGGTTCTTACAGTATAGGAGCGAACAGTGGATCAAACAGTGGCAATTCTGGTCGCATTGCTGGTGGCGGTATTACTGACAATACAGCTACTCCTACCGTAGTTCCGACAACTACGACAACCCTGACCTGCACAACCGGACCCTGCTGATGAAAGACTGGGCCGTCAGTTTTATCGCTGCGGTCCTTCTTGTAGGGCTTGTCATTTGGTGCGCGTACATTCTCATCCCGTTGTTTAGGTAGTAGGTATGTTGGCGGAAATTGCAGCAGCGAATGCGGCCTTCGCAGTAATCAAAGGCGCACTGGCAAACGGCAAGGAATTGCACCAGCTCGGGTCTCGGGTCTTTGACTACTTCGACAACAAGGCCAAAATTCAGGAGGCCGCTACCAAGAAGGGTGGCGGCTCTGAACTTGAAGAGTTCATGGCGCTTGAGCAACTGCGCCAGCAAGAAGAAGAACTCCGTGAACGCATGGTTTACGCTGGCCGTCCGGGGATGTGGG
>JBEIEP010000081.1:0-4494 GCA_040382935.1 Burkholderiaceae bacterium | reverse complement strand
GCCTGCGTCAGTCGATCCGTTACCTAAAGCGGCCACAGTGCGTGCGTCAATAATGTATTCACCACGAGCCACCTTTGCAGGCTGACCGCCTTTGGACATGCGGTCAACAATCATCGCAGGGATGCTGTCCGATACCCCGTCACCGGGACCTCGAAGCAGGCGACCACGGCCCAGAGACGCGATGCCGCCACCAGCAGCCATCTTGGGAGCAAACTGAGTCTGGTCGAAGTAAGTAACCCCACCTTGGCCGGGACGGTAGCCCGGAGCGCGTTGCTGCTGCCCGTAGGGTGTCTGCCTCTGGGTGGCTGTAAGGCCGGGAATCACTGCGCCTTTACTGCCGCCACCGCCACCACCTTTGTTCATTGCCAACAGAGCAAGCAGCAGAGGCAAAAGTGCGCCAAGACCAGCTTGGTTTTTTGTGGTGCTACCAGCAGTTTTTGTACCGCCACCACCGCCGCCAGTGGTTTTTGTGCCGCCACCACTGGTTGTGGTTGTGCTTGCAGTTGATCCTGTAGCCGGAGTAAGCCCAGCGTAACCAGACGGCAGTGCGCCAGCGTTAACCTGTACCTGCGCACCAGATTGTGTTGTGTGCGTTGGAGTTACCTTTGGTGTATAGGTCTGACCGGATGGGGTTGTCCACGTACCGGTTTTCTTGTCATACGTATACCCGTCCATCGAGTTTCTGTTTGTGCCGGAAGTATTGTCCAAAGGTCCGGCAAGTGGGCCATTTTCATCATAGACAAATTCGCCTGTTTCCTCGTTGTAGTAGCCACGATTACCACGGTCAACCGCAGCTATATCCTCGAAGGAACCAAGGTCAAAGTTACTTCCAAAATCTGTATTGGCACGATCAGCCGCAGCCAAGTCCTCAAACGACCCTAAATCTGCAAGACTGCCAAAATCAGTGCCAGCAATATCAGCCGCAGCTATGTCTTCAAACGACCCAAGGTCAAAGTTACTGCCGAAGTCAATATCTGCAAGGTTTCCAAGATCGACCGCTGACAAATCCTCAAACGATCCAAGGTCGAAGTCGCTGCCAAAGTCAAAATTGCCAAGGTCAGCCGAAGACAAATCTTCGAACGAGCCGAGATCAAAATTGCTGCCGAAGTCAAAGTCGGAAAGATTTCCCAAATCTACCGCAGCCAAGTCATCGAACGAGCCAAGGTCGAAGTCATATCCACCTTCTGCAAAGCCCTTGACCTCGCCGCCTTGGTTGAACGGCTTTTGCCACTTAAAACCGTAACCACGTCCAACTCGCGCAGGCTTGATGTAGCCACCACCAAGAGGCGCACCTTGCGAAATAATATCGGCTATTTGCGCTATGGGTAATTTATTGGTTAGGTTGCCCATCATGTTGGCTCCGTTGAAATTGCTCGATCCACTGCCAGCGAAAGCGTTGGTTGGCCCTTGCTGGTTAGATGGTTGATTGTAGTTAAGGCCACCAAAATCGGTTGCGTTTAAATCAGCAAATGACCCGAGGTCTGCAAGACTTCCAAAGTCAATATTGCCCAGATCGAGATTACCCAAATCAAGATTTCCCAGACCAAGATTTCCCAGATCGGCGGCAGCTATATCTTCAAAAGAGCCAAGGTCTGCGAGACTGCCAAAGTCTGCGAGGCTGCTAAGGTCGAGGCTACCAAAGTCAAAATTTCCAAGATTGGCGGCGGCTAAGTCATCAAACGACCCAAGGTCAAAGTTGCTTCCGAAGTCTTCGTTCATGGTCGTGCCCCTTGCGTTTGCTGGCCTACGCTCGCCAAAGTGCCGAACGCTGTCATTGGATTGATCTTTTGGCCTTGCAGCAGCGGAGCTACAATGCCTGTAGCGAAGTTTAACTGCTGGGGTGTCAAACCGGAAGCCCCCAGAGCCGCGTTTACACCGTAGTTCGTAAGGCCCTGAGTAATGCCACCCTTCAGGATGTCAGAGAAGTCTCCACCTCCGAGAGCGCCTTGGACTGCCGCTGTGCCTGCGCCAGTTAATGAGCGGCCAATATCCGTGCCAACAAGATTGGCTGGCAAAAGGTTGGATATACCTGTGTTGATAACCGGATTTATCGCACCACTGAGGAAGCCCTTCTCAAACTGCCCACCGCCCAGCGTGGTCAAGCCGCCGCTGATAATGCCCTGCGTCAGGGCTTGGTTCATCAATGTGGGGGCAATAGCTGCGGTGGCTCCAGAGGCAGCAACACCAGCTCCGGGCAGCATGCCGCTCAAAGCAGAACCCAAACCGGGCAGAACAAACGGCAGCGCCATAGAAATTATGGGCGCAAGGTCTTGGACCAAAGCGCCAAGGCCAGCTTTTTGACTGGCAGCCGTTACCACTGGAACTCCATCTTTTGTGAACTGGACGTTCAGGGTATTCCATTTCTTTCTAAAGCCGCCGCTGCTATTCTGACCAGCAATTTGCCCGTCAAGACCAGCAATCTCCTCGCCTGTGTCTTTGTCAATAGCCACCTTACCCAAGAGCTTTTGGTAGTTCCCGTCCTTGTCCACGTCTTTGTCGGAGAGCGGAACAAACTTAGCAGTTTGGGACTCGCCGTCAGGGCTTGGCTCGTATTCCGTGTACCCGTAAGTGGTTTTGACTTGGTTTTTAGGGACCGTAGACGTATACCCCTCTACCCCATCGGACACACCAAAAGTGCCGTCACCCAAGTCAAAAACCTGCACGCCATCTTTTGTAAAGAATTTCTTCTCCGCAGGGACGGATTCAAACTTATCCTTCTGACCAATGTCAGCAAGCGTGTCGATGCCCTTCTTAGCCAAGGTCGCCGCCATAATCTTGGGATCACCAAAGACTCCACGGTAGAAGCGGTCGTCCCCAATCGCCTTGCGCTGACCCCCAAGCTGGTCGTAAACGCGCTGAGCGTGCATAGGCTCTACGTTTTCAAAGCCTTTCCAGCGGTCCTCAATCTCCGCGATCTTTGCGTCCAGCGTACCTAAGTTGGAGCCGTAAAGCTGAGTGATTGCTCCGTTTGTCTTGGAGGCATCAATAAACTTTTTGGTGTCAGCCAGAGTTAAGTCTGTGTTGGTCAGAATCTTGTTTAGGTCTGCGCCAAAGTTGCGCACGGGGTCCAAGGCTTCTTTGAGTTTTTTCACGTCATAGTCAGACGCTTTTGCCAAGTCTTCATCCGTAAAACCAAACTGCTTCTGAAGCGCCAGAGTTTTAATAACCCTATCAGTGTCGGTCTTAACGTCCTCAGCACCAAGCACGCTGTCTACGACTTTGTTTGTTGTGTCATCGTAGTTCTTGTATATGGTGTCGAACACCTTTTTGTCAGTGCCCGTCAGGTCTGCCATCTTCTGCGCATCGTACCCATAGTCACGGGAAAACTTCATTGCCGTGCGGGCTTCGTCAAACGACAGCTTGTCGTCAGCAAGGATGTTGGCTATTCCAGTTTTGGCATAGTCGGCAAACCCGTTTTTGTACGTGTTGAACACGTCTTCGCCAAGCGTTTTCTTCATGCCCTCTTCGGTTATGCCTGAGTCCTTGGCGTACTTGAAGCCAGACAGAATGCCTTCAGTGGTTGGTGCGGCAGCGGCATCTGTGACACCAAACTGCTTGTTGATCTCAGCAGCAGCAGCCTGCCTAAAAGTTTCGCGCTCGGTATCGTCAATGGTGGAGCCGAACTGGTTGCGCCAGTAATCCATGCCTTCTCTGTCGGCATCGCGCCCAAGGAAGTCTGTGTACAAACCCTGAACACGGCTGTCCAGTTCCTTTTGCGCAGAAGTCTTAAACGCCTCTCGCTCTTCTGGGCTAATCTCAGAGCCAAACTGCTGAAACCAACTGCCCAAGCCAGCGGCGTCAGGGGCGCGGCCAAGTATGTCTGGTACAGATCAACGATCCCCGCTACAGCCGCAGGCTTGGTCTCTGTCAGAAAGTTCGTGACGTAGGAGCTGTACTGGTCTTCGGGTTTCTTTGTGAGGTAGTCGGCAACAGCGGTTTGGAAGTTTCTCTGGAATGCTTCTGGCGTCGAAGCTCCGGATTTCAAAGTGTTAACCCAGTAGTCAAGGCCAGCTTGGTCAATGTTGGATGCCTCAGTGCCTATGCCAGTGCGACCGATTGAGCCGTAGGCGTCACGCACCATCTGCTCGTAGTTGGGGGTGGCTGTTGCTGCTGCTGCTGTTGCTGGCTGTGTGAACTGGTTGTACGCCTGCTGAATGGTTGGTTCTGCAATGCCAAGGTTGGTTAGATAAGAGCGCGCTGCATTTTGGTTGGCGGTTGTATCCCCGCCAGCACCCGTTGTGAACTGGGAGTAAGCAGCGGCAATATCAGCGGGGGAGCTTGTTGCGCTCAGGCTTTGATACAGGGGCTGTGGAGCGGCTGGAATACTGAAACCCCTGCTTAGATCAAGCCCGCCCGAGTAATCCACAGTCGCTGTGGGTGTGAATGTAATTGCCGGGATGCCGTCATTGCTACTGTTAACGGGTAGTGCCCCGACTGGGATGCCGTCGTTTCGGATTGCCATATTTATTCCTTCACCCAACAATCCAGTTGGTG
>JBEIEP010000080.1:0-4558 GCA_040382935.1 Burkholderiaceae bacterium | reverse complement strand
GCGAGGGCTTGGGCCGCTACGCTTTTTTGCTCGACATGACGCATGAACTGCAAAACGAATTGCCGCACGGATTGATCTTGAGCATGGTCAACGCCCGCTCGGGGCTCAAGGCCTTGTCATTGGTGCTCTCCCGCTGGGTACAGCACTTTCTGGGGGTTGCCGTCAGCATCGAGCCGGTGCAAAAAGTGGACGATCCGGCTTGGCGTTGGCATGTGGGGCTGGACGCCACGGCCACCGCTTTGCTCAATGACCTTTACCAAGGCATTGAGCTGGACGCCAAGCGCCAGCAGCAACTCATCAGCTTGTTCAAGCTGCGTTTTGCCAACCCGGATGACATGCGCGCCGATGTGCGTGGCAAAACGGTTTATTTGGGTCTGGCCATGAACGAGCAGGGCTTGCTCAAACTCAAGCCACAAAACTTGTTGCTGAATTTGCCGTTGGTGCAAGAGGTTTGAACCTTTCGCCGCAGCCTTGCTGGCCAGCTTCATCGGCACCGGCAGCAGCTTTTTGGCCTTCGCCGCACTGGCCGAAAAACGGGGCCTGACCGACACCGCCTTGCCGGGCAAAAGCTTTTACTTTTTAGGGGGCCTGACCGAAGCCACCGAAACCATCACCGTGTTTGCCGCCATGTGCATCTGGCCTGAACACTTTGCGGTGTTGGCGTATGGGTTTGCTGCGCTGTGTGCCATCACCACGGGGATACGGGTGGGGTGGGGGTATCGGCGCTTGCGTTGAGGTTGCATCGCCACATTTTCAGGAGCTGTCGTAGCTTCGCGGTACTTTTCTTATCAGTTAGGCTGAAACGTCGCCACCCTCAATGCGCCATAGCTCACGAGAAAGAGGCTCCATTTGGTATCGATGACCAAGGAGCTCGAACACACCTGTGTCCATATAGTAGGCTCGAAAAAAATGACACTTAACTTGTGACGGTTGAGGCTCCGGGCCAACGTAGTGCGGAATGATCGTGCCAACGACTGAACCAGAAAAGTAGTGATCCAACCTTTCGTCGAAATGCTCAATCGCATTGCGAAGATCGCGAGACTTGAGCGGGCTATCGTCAGAGATGTTGTATTGACGTCTGAGTTCTTCGCCCCTCTTCTTGGATGCTTTGTCTACTGGCCAAAAGTAGCGTGACACGGCACCGCCTTGCAAAACGATGTTCTGCAGTTCGTCGAGAACAGACTCTTCATCGATGTCATCAAGAGAAAGCGTTCCGTCTTCACTTGATAGTTCTTGCATGAGGTTCGCCAGGGCAGAGATTGACCGAGCAGCCGACTTCGCACAAAAGGAGATGCTTAGGCTGTAGAAGATTCTGTAGGGTGGATGAATCACAGGTAGGTCAGCCTTCTGAAAGTCGCGATACGCTGAGATTCGCATTTAAAGCTTAACGTTCGAGTTAAGCTGCCGTTGGCGCTCCGCTTGAGCGAGGGGTTAGGCTTCACTCGGAGCTTGCAGCATGTTCTGCAGGCGGCGGTGTAGATGCCGTAGACCTGCAGTTGTTTCGACGGAAAAAAGTTCAAAGACTGCGCCTAAAGCTATGAGCGCAGCTTCTGAAGCGGTGTTTAGTAGCAGAGGTTGATCCTGTTCACTTGGTCCGTAGCGAAAGGCCACTGGGTCTCCGTCTAGATCGAGTTCAAGTGTCGTTTCAAGGTCTCGGACGGTTGCGTGTGCCGCTTGACTGAAGTACGCATAGGCCGTGTTGTAGTAGTCCAATAGACCAGCCCATTCAGCGAAGTGACGTGTCGTTGGTGCATGCAGCTTCTGTGCATTCACGGCAGTTGCTACCTCCAGATGCAGCCGCACAATTGATTGCTGTTCTTCGGGTGTGCGCGTAACCGTTGTTAGGTTACGAAGCTTCTTGAGAATTTCGCGGCGGCTCACTTCGTCGGCTTCGATGTACCTTGTCGCAGTTTCTTCCGATTTCGCTATCGCCACGATCTTAAAAGTCACTTCAAGAACTTTCCTGGCAAGTAGGGTTGCCTCGGACGCTAGTCCTCTTTCGGCCAGCAGAACGCAACCCTGGTATGCAGTGAGCAAACGAGGAACAAGTGCGGCTACCGTAACATGCCGCTTGTTCGTACGTGTTGCCGTTATCTCCAGCAGTTTCTTGTTCGAGTACTCATTGAGGGCTTCGGCAAAATCGAAGGCATCTCTGTACTTCTGTCGCATCTGCGGGATTACACCCGCCAATGCTGTGCCCAGGAACATTCGGTCTATGGAATCGGACATTGTTTTGTGTGAAGCCTAACGTGATGTAGACCGCAAAGCCCGGTTGATACACCCGGGCCGTGTTGATACATCTTTTTGTTGAAATCGTTCCAAGTGGCTCACGCCCTGGGGTTCAGGCCAAGAACTGTATGTGTATGCAGGTATTAATTTCAAGACCAAACCCAGCATCTAATTCCTTGCAACTACCCTCCCGCACCATCCAGTGCAGCAGGCATGAAGCGCAGGACTATACCCAAATAAATACAAAAAATTAGCTACAAAAACTTTGCGCGTTGAATCTTCACCAGTTCCCCAACTCACCCCAAGCACCAACTGGTACCCGCGATTGCGGCGAACATGCCGCTTATTCGCCGCATTTTTTGCGGTGAAAAAAGACGCCTCAGCGCCTTCACAAACCGACTGCACGACACTATGACTTGTAAAGGCGACACATTGAGCGACATAATGGCCGCCTATACTGTCGCTCTTGGTCGCGCTTAATCCCTTGAGCGCGACAAATTGCCCGAAAAGGTCACACCATGCCCCGCATCACCCCCGACGACGAATTGCAACTGATCGAATCCATCGTGGCCGCGCACCCCGGCGGGATCGGTATTGCCGAGATCGAGGGGGCCATGGCGCAGCGTCAGGGCGGTGCGCTGAACCGTCGCACTTTGCAACGCCGCTTGCTCAAACTGATCGATGCGAATCGGATCGCGTCCGAGGGGCAGAGCATTGCGCTGGTCTACAAACCGGTGGCGCAGGCATGGGCGCAGCTTGCGGGTGGGGGCGGTGGCGGGGGCGGCAGTGCCCCAGTGGGCGTGGCCGAGGCGAAACCCGATCTGCCGGTTTCACCCGCAGGGGCCAGCATCCGTGATCGGGTCCGTCAGCCGCTGATGCACCGCCGTCCGGTGGGTTATCGACGTGATTTTTTAGAGGCGTATCAGCCGGGCGTCACGTTTTATTTGCCAGCCGAGCTGCGAAGCCAATTGCACGAGATGGGCCGCACGCCTGCGCATGAACGGCCTGCAGGCACTTACGCCCGCGACATCTTGAGCCGTTTGTTGGTGGATTTGTCGTGGGCTTCATCGCGGCTGGAAGGCAACACTTACAGCCGCCTGGACACGCAAAATCTGATCGAGCATGGTCAGGCCGCGCAGGGCAAGGACGCCATCGAAACGCAAATGATCCTGAACCACAAAGCCGCCATCGAGATGCTCATTGAAGATACGAACGAGGACACGAACGAGGTGGGCTTTGATGCCTTCACGTTCAAAAATCTGCATGCCGTGTTGTCGCAAGATTTGATGCGTGACCCGCAGGCCAGTGGCCGTTTGCGTCGGCGTGTGGTGGAGATTTCGGGTACGGTGTTTCACCCCGTCGCCATGCCCCAGGTCATTGAAGACTGTTTTGAGCTGCTGCTGAGCAAAGCTGCCGCCATTCCCGATGCGTTTGAGCAGGCGTTTTTCCTCATGGTTCAGCTGCCGTACTTGCAGCCGTTTGAAGATGTGAACAAACGCGTGTCGCGCATTGCCGCCAACATGCCGTTGATCCAGCACAAGCTGTGCCCCTTGTCGTTCATCGATGTGCCCGAGCGGGCTTACATCGAAGGCACTTTGGGGGTGTATGAGCTCAACGAGGTTGATTTGTTGCGCGACGTGTTTGTGTGGGCGTATGAACGCTCGTGCCAGCGTTATCTGGCCATCACCCAAACCATGGTCGAGCCGGATCCTCTCAAAATCAAATACCGCGAGGCGCTGATTCAGGCCGTGCAGACGGTGGTCAAGGGCCTGCAAGCGCCCAACCCAGACGCGCTGGCCACTGTGGTGGCGCGTTTGAGTCTGCCCGCAGCCGACCAAGAAGCGTTTACCCGCATGTTGGCCGAGGCGCTGCACCAGTTGCACGAAGGCAGTGTGGCCCGTTACCGGCTGCGTCGCTCTGAATACCTGGCCTGGCAGTTGGTTTGCTCGGGTGGCGGCGAACACCAGTAACTTTTTGCCCAGCCGCACCGAACTGTCAGTTCATCAGCGTTATCGTTGAGGGTCTTGGGCAGCGCACATCACGCACCATTCGCCAAGTGATCGCCCCATCAGGAGTTTCCCCTCATGCGTCTTCGTCAAATTGTTTTGCTGCTCTTGCTGGCGCTGGCCATCGGTGCATTTGTGGCACTGGACCTGGGGAGTTATCTGAGCTTTGAGCAGCTCAAAGCCAGCCAGGCCGGATTCGCTCAGCTGCACGCGCAGCAGCCGTTCACGGTGGCCGCGGTGTATTTTGGGGTGTACGTGCTGGCCACGGCTTTGTCGATTCCGGGTGCGGTCATCATCACTTTGGCGGGTGGCGCGGTGTTTGG
>JBEIEP010000079.1:0-4737 GCA_040382935.1 Burkholderiaceae bacterium | reverse complement strand
TGCCAGTTACACAATTTGGTATCTCAAAGGTCAGGGCCATGCCTGGCCTGGTGGGCAAGATTCCGGCCTACCTGAATCTGTGATGGGTCCCAACATTACCCGCGTGAACGCTACCGATTTAATCTGGCAATTTTTCTCAAGCCTCCCCCACTAAAGTGAAGTAAATCGGCTCGACCCTTTTGACTTCGCTAGCGGACTGTCTCAACAGCTAGAGTGATGGTTTGGAACCCAAGTGCTTGATTTGCTTGCCCTTGGAAAACTTAGGCGGTTTGTGATGTAGAGTGTTCTGCCCCGCCAAACAAAAACGCCCACACCAGTGGGCTTTTATTTGGTGGTACGGGGAGGGTGAGAACCCTCGCCAGGGTTCGCTCAAGACGCAACGCGTCTTGGACGTCGCGGCTTTGTACATACCTTTCGTCCTACCTTCGGTGCAATGGACGACTGCGATCGAGTTTGGGCAGCATCTCTTACCGCACGGACTACTACGTCGACCATTGACAAAGGTCAAAGGTGCAATGGATGAATCAGGTACAAGCAAAGCTGCTTAGTTACCGGGCCTATTCTTCCTATGAGTTCTATCAGCCTTGTTTGGCTCCATGGCGAATAAATCGTTGCCCGACCTTGCCCATCCATCGGAGCAATGGCACCTGCAAGAGGTTCACGCACTGACGCAGGCGCATGGCGTAGACCCAGCTCACGGGCTACATCTGCACCAGGTCAATGAGCTTGCGCGTCAGTTTGGCGCCAACTCTCTTCCCACTACCGACCAGCGCAGCTTTGGTTCTCTGGTTTTGGAGCAATTTCGCGACTTCATGATTCTGGTGCTGCTGGTGGCTGCGGTGATATCCGGCGTGGTGGGCGATCTGGTCGATTCACTGGTGATTCTTGTCATTGTTTTGCTGAATGCGGCTATCGGGCTTGTGCAGTCTTGGCGCGCAGACCAGGCTCTGGCAGCACTACAACGCTTGTCTGCCGCCCAGGCCACGGTGCTACGTGGTGGTCAGGTGCAGCAGGTGCCCGCCCACGTGCTGGTACCCGGCGACATCGTACTGTTGGAAGCTGGCAACCAGGTTCCCGCCGACTTGCGGTTGCTCAAGACGGCGCAGCTCAAAGTAGATGAGTCTGCGCTTACCGGTGAATCAGTCACCGTGGACAAACACTCCGACGTGCTCGAAGGCACAGCGCACGCCCTGGGTGACCGCCTCAACATGGCCTTCAAGGGCACCACCGCCACACATGGGCGTGGGCATGGTTTGGTGGTGGCCACTGGCATGGCCACAGAGCTTGGCAAGGTAGCTGATTTACTGGACCAGAACAACAACCGCAGCACCCCTTTGCAACTGAGGCTAGCCGCTTTTGGCAAGCGCGTGGCCGTTGCCGTGCTGGCCATTTGTACGGTCATTTTTGGCGTGGGCATTCTGTTGGGCGAAGATCCTTTGCTGATGGTGATGACTGCCATCAGCCTGGCCGTTGCGGCCATTCCGGAAGCGCTACCGGCCGTTGTCACCGTGTTGCTGGCGTTGGGTGCGCGCAAGATGGTGGCTATCAACGCGCTCATTCGCCGCCTGCCTTCGGTGGAGACCTTGGGCTCGGTCACCTACATCTGTTCTGATAAAACCGGAACCTTGACCCAAAACCGGATGCAAGCACAGTGCCTGATTGCGGGCAATGTGGCAGATGCTGCCGTCTGGATGCCGGGGGCTGTCCCGGCGGACACCGCCCATACCGTGCTGTTGCAAGCAGCCGCCCTGTGCAACGACGCCTCAGCTGGGCCAGACAACTCTTGGCTGGGCGACCCGACCGAGACTGCCCTTACCGAGGTGGCTGCTCTGGCAGGACTTCTCAAAACCGAGCTCGATGCTAGCTGGCCTAGGGTATGGGAGCTGCCGTTTGATTCAGTTCGCAAACGTATGACCACTTTTCACCGTGATGCCAATGGCTTGATTGCCTATACCAAAGGTGCACCAGAGTCGGTGATACCTGTGTGCACAACCCAATGGTCTGCGACAAAAGAAGGGAAATCAGCGCAAATCGAATCAGTGGCGTGGCTCGCGCTCGCCAACACGCTTGCGACTCAGGGCCTGCGGGTGCTGGCAATTGCCCAGCGCACGCATACCTATCTGCCTGATAGCACATCCGACACTGCTGCGATTGAGCATGGTTTATGTCTGATTGGCCTCATTGGCCTAATAGATCCTCCGCGGGAGGAGGCCGCCGCGGCGGTGCGCGAATGTTTGGCTGCGGGCATAACACCAGTGATGATTACGGGTGACCACCCGGCCACCGCAGGGGCGATTGCGCTGCGGCTTGGTATTGTGACCACGGACGATGCGCCCGTGCTCACCGGTGCTGACCTCACCAGCCTGGATGACAAGTCATTGCAGGCGCAGGTGCGACAGGTGCGTGTGTATGCGCGGGTGGACCCAGCGCAAAAAATCCGCATTGTCGAGGCGTTGCAAGCCCAGGGTGAGTTCGTCGCTATGACCGGCGACGGCGTCAACGATGCTCCGGCGCTCAAGCGGGCCGACATTGGTATAGCCATGGGCAAGAGCGGTACCGACGTGACGCGCGAGGCCTCCAGCCTGGTATTGCTGGACGACAACTTCGCCACTATCGTCAAGGTGGTGCGGGAGGGGCGGCGTATTTACGACAACATCCGTAAATTTGTCCGTTACGCCATGACGGGTAACTCGGGTGAAGTCTGGATTATTTTTCTGGCTCCTATGCTGATGCTGCCGATACCGCTGCTACCCATCCATATTCTGTGGGTCAATCTGGTGACCTATGGCCTTCCTGGCCTGGCACTGGCCGCAGAACCGGCTGAGCGCGGCATCATGCAACGCGCACCCAGAGCACCCACTGAGAGCATCTTTGCCCAAGGCATATGGCAACACATTCTGGGTGTGGGACTACTTCTAAGCGGCTTGTGTCTTGGCATTCAAGCCTGGGCCATTTCCACCGGTCATGCGCACTGGCAAACCATGGTTTTTACAGTACTGACGCTCGGTCAAATGGCCCACGTGATGGCAATTCGCTCGGAGACCGAGCCGCTATGGCGGCTTGGGCTGGGCACCAACAAACCACTGTTGGGTGCCGTGCTGTTGACCTTTGCGCTGCAAATGGCCACTATTTACGTTCCGTTTCTCAATCCCATTTTCAAGACCGAGCCGCTGAGCCTTGCCGAACTTTCGCTGTGCCTTGCCGCGGCATCTGTGGTGTGGGTTGTGGTTGAGCTTGAAAAGGCGTGGCGCCGAACGCATTGCGGCTCTATCAAGGTCAGCAAAGTGGATACTCTGTGAGAAAACACACCGCATCTTCCCACCACCTCGACCTACGCGTACACGAGTTGGCGCAGCTCTTTAACTCGATGGACCCTACGCCGTTTCACAGCAAGGCACTTGACCGCGAGGCCGAAACCTATATCGAAGCTTGGGCGCGTGGCTTACCCCCAAAGATTCCTTTACACCTGACCATCCATCTTGAGAACATGCCGTCGCAGGAGGACCCCACCGCGCTCGCTACGGAAGCAATTGACCATCATTTCTCAGACAAAGCGGACCTGGTCCGCCGAGATCTAAGCGATCTTTTCTGGCAAGGTCGCATCAGTCTGCTAATCGGACTTGCTTTTGTGACTGTGTGCTTATTTGTAGCCGAAGTTATTGGCCAATCGGGCACGAGCACCGCACATACCATCGCACGTGAAAGTCTGACTATTGTGGGATGGGTGGCAATGTGGAGGCCCATGCAGTTGTTTTTGTACGAATGGTGGCCACTGGCCCGTCGAATTGCGTCGTACAAGGCATTGGCGCGCGCGCACGTCAAAGTCAGGCAAAGCGGCGGATCATGAATGCAACAAGTAGGTGTCTCCACATTTCGAAAGATGAGCAGGACACCAAGTGTTTGATGAGATATGTTCAGCCCCGCCAAACCCCTGTTGCGGTACTGAGGTAAAGAAGTCAGGCGCTTTTGCGGTAACCTAGGCTCAATAGCCCGAATCAATCACCGCTATCTTGTTCGGAATTCTGGTGTCCAGCGTTTCAGACATTGAATCCAGATTGCGAGCAGCGAAGCGTTGTGAGCAATTGAGCAATCCCTCCCTCTCCGCCAAGACTATTTCGAACTGATTCCAGTTCGTTCGAACAATTTCCAACCCGTTCGGGGCCTCCTGGTGTGAGCCTCTAGAACACTTTCCGGACTAGTCTGGTTTCTTCATAAGCCTCAATGTCTTTGACCCGGGACAGCGCCTTTCCCACGATCTTGAAGTACGTGGGCCCTCGCCGAGGGTGCGCCAGCGCTGACGCCGTGCGACTGAACAAACCCAGCGATCGGCGAGCATTTTTCGGGTAGGAGTTGGCGGGTAGGTTCGGCCGGGACCTCTGGAGCCGGGAGTTGGGGTTAGGATTTGGGTTCACTGGCTAGGCATTATTTCTCAGCAGGGTGGGTTGCTGCATGTCAGGTGCAAACCTTTCGGCACGAAGCGGTCTTTCTGAGTCAAGTCCCAATTTTGCTGCAAATTCAGTTCAACAGATCAAGCCGTATTCCTTTGAATTTGGTTTTATTTTAACCCACGGCGCTCCGGCTAGAAGTTCGCCCTGCAGGGGGAACTTCTAGCGCCGCACGTTGCCCCACGCTGGCCTCACGCCACTCCCAATAATCTTGCATATCTAGGTATAGCCGCTCAGCCCAACTCTCATTGGTCTCAGCCAACAAGGCACCTACCAGCCGTTTGGCGCTGTG
>JBEIEP010000078.1:0-4982 GCA_040382935.1 Burkholderiaceae bacterium | reverse complement strand
AGCCACATCTTTGCAGGCGGTTACGCGGCAGGTTATTACAGCTACAAATGGGCCGAGGTGCTGAGCGCCGACGCTTATGCGGCGTTTGAAGAAACCGCCGCAGCCGATGGCACGCCCAGCGTGGAAACCGGCCGCCTCTACCGCCAAGCCATTCTGGAAGCCGGTGGCAGCCGCCCGGCGCTGGAATCCTTCAAAGCCTTCCGAGGTCGAGAGCCGAGCTTGGATGCCTTGCTGCGACACCAAGGCATGGTGGCGGCTTGAAAGTTGAACAATGGCAAGGGCCCTTCTGACGGGGGGCCTGGCCAGCAAGCAGCATCATTTTCTGCTGCCAGAGCCCTGCAACAATTGGTTCATTTGCATATTGCTGTTTTGCTGAACCTGGTTTTGAAGTCTGACGGCGGGGTCAGTCGAAGGTGCAATCCTTATGGGTTCTTGAAACTGTGACGCGCTGCCGTCTTTCTGCGCAGGCGGCATCACATCCACGTTCAAACCACGGCCTCTAGCGAAATTCGCGATGTCTTCAAACGCCTTAGGCTCCCCCACAATCACCAATCTTCCGTTTTTGGGCAGAGCGTCACCTGCGTCCTCGATCGCGCGTCGTATCGTGGCAGCCGTCACCATGTTGGACTTTCCTGCAACCACGCCTGGAATTTTGTGAGTCTGCAATAGCATTTTGACCATGACATCAGAGGTTGTCGATGCAGTCAACTTCAAATGGGTGACCATCAACGCATTAGAAATTTCATTACTTGTTGCATCGACATAAATGAACAAACTTTCTGGATATTTTCCCCCCACAGTTTTTAAGGCTTGGTCTTGCGAGACGGTGGCACAACCACTCAACATCAACACCAATACCAACCAAAAAACGTTGAATTTTTTTAATCGCATACGATCTCCTTGTTAATTATTCAAAGCTAAGAAAAGGGTTCCATACTTTGAATTTGTCTTTCAAGCACTTTTCAAAATAGGACTTTGCATCTTCCTTAGGCGCATTTCTTTTAGCCTCTTCCCGACAATACCTGGCCTCTGCGGTTCCCACACTGGTTGAATAACCTTGGCGCTTGACTGCTTCCAGTTTGAGCCTTCTGGCTTCAATTTCCTCTTGATGAATTTCATTCCACTCAGCTTCACTGACCACGACGGGCTGGCACAGCCTTGTCTTTGGATAAGTTTTGCAGTAAGCGCTGTTCAGTCGGTTTTCTACGCTGCGTTTTGGGATCACAGCGTCTGGCTGACAAGCAGGTAGGTTGTTTGGTATTTGTTTACCGTTTTCTGTCCATCCCCTACATGGGATGTAAGAGCTATTTGAGAATCCGGATCTATCCATGCACTTAACGACGAGAATAATTTCGTTCGCCCCCAACTCTGAAAACATTTTTCCATCAGGAGTTAGATATTCCACTACGTCACCCGGAACACTTGCACCGCACTCTAAAAAAACCTTTCTTATTTCATCTCTACTTGCACCATTGCTTGCAAAAGAATCTACCCAAGCTGTTGGCTGTCTTCCTGGTCCAGGGCATCCGGTTAGTCCACAAATAACGAGGCTACACAAAAGAAACCGATTGAGTCCTAGTAAGCACCTCATTTCACGCGGTCGATGCCGGTTTGGGCGAAGCTGTTGCCCGCTGTGTTGGCACTGCTTTGCATCGCATCGGATTTTTCATCATCAGAAACAGTTTTCACGTTCGTCCTTAAAGACGCTTAGAACTTTTCTGGTTTGCATATCGAAAGTAATGGCTGCTAAATAGCTACTTCGGCAGATTAACGCCCCACCTTTTGAACCACAGACAATTGATCCATATGGCGACACCTTTCCCAGAGAAGTCTTTCCTTGATATTCAGGTCCACAAGAGAACCCTCGGCTTTTTATCTTGGCAACAACTAAATCTACATCCTGACCTTTCACATCACGAGTATTTATATCGAACAAGTCAAAGGCCGTACAACCTTGAAGGAAGAGCGACAAAAGCATCATTAAAATTAATTTTTTCATCTCATTGCCTTTACTTGAACTGATTAAGCTGCTCTAAGCGCGAACTTGGCACTTGCGGCCTTGAACCTGATGGAGGCAATGGCGCGATAGGTGCATTCAGTAACTGATTCATCTGCGCATTGCTGTCATTGCTCACCTGTTCTTGCAATTTCGTTGCTTGACTCGTTGGGGGTGCAATTGGGGTGGGTTTTGGATTGGCCTGCACTTGCTCCAAGATGGCATTGGTTTGCGGCTGCTTAACTTGATTAAGTTGGTTCACATCCAAACCCTGGTAGCTGAAGGGCTTGTTCACATCGGCACTGTTGCTGCCTACAGCCCCCGAACCAGGGCTACTGTGAACGCTGTTGCTGGTTTTGACCACTGCAGGCACTTCTTTGAGTGATTCCAGATTGTTGCCTTGTCCATAGCCTCCCACAAAAGTAGCCACAGGATCGTTCTTGGGTGCGTACACTTCGATGTTGCTTGACTTGGTAATCCGACCGGCCGACTGTTCAATGCGCTCTTGTTTCGCTGCAGGATTGTTTGCGATCACTTGAAGGTTTGGGTTATAAAAACCTTGCGAGCCCAAAACGTTGTAGGCGTTCACATCGGTCATCGTGCCTCGACTATGCCCAACGCTGTTGATTGAGTTGTCTGTTTTCCCCGTGGCATTGTTGGTGGACAACACTTGAATCGTTTGCGCTTTGAGTTGGGCTGCCGGCGTGGGTACACCCAGTATTTCCGCAAGTTTTTCTATGCCCGCAGTGACAAATTCACCCAAAAAATTGTTTGATTTGTCTGTGCTGACCAAATAGGTGTTGCCTTGCAACACCGAACCTTTGCTTTGAATCTGCACTCGTTGCGTTGGATCGTTCGGATCGAGCTTTGGCGTTTGTTGAATGGCCAATTCACCTGCGCGTTGTTCGCTGTTAAAAATGCCGTTTGCAAAGACTGTGCTGTTGTCCTTTTGGTCGTTGGGTAGGTTATGCAGGTCTTCGACCGTGACTGAGACGGTTTGGATGTTTCTGACCTTTAAAGGAGAACCATCTGGCTCGAACAGCCTATTCGGATCAATATTCGAATACTGAGGGTCTGCCTTGCCCGGATCACCATCTTTTCCAACGATTGCAGCAATAGCCAGCGTTGTCGCTTGGTCACTCGTTAGTCCCGGGTTATCTCTCATCAATCCTTGTGCAATGGTCGCAATCTTGGCTGTATTAGCTGCCTGATCGTTGCTGCAGGGCTCGGCCAAACAAAACACCTGACGCAATTCAGGTTTGGCCATTTTTCGCAAGCCATCATCTGCAACGGCCACCGCCGCCTGGAACACCAAATTGTTCCCCGCCTGCTGATCCTGCGCCGTCTTTTGCAGACCCGCCACATCCGCTTTGGCCAGCGCTCGGTTAGTGCTGCCAGTGTCTGTACTCACCGCTTTGTCATTGCTGTCGGTGAGTTGCTCTTTGCTGGTGTCGGTCGTTTTGCCGTTGACCGTAACCTGCGCACCGCTGATCGCTGCCTTTGTTGTGCTTGCGTCACTTTGGCTGGCGTCACCCTTGTTCAGTGCATTGCCGGCAATGGCTTTGCTCATGGCATATTTGCCCTCCAGCATGCCCGTCCCCAACGTGGTGCCGCTGCTGGATGCGCTGGCGCTCATGGTGTTGCTGATGTCGCTGGTCGTGAGCGTGGCTGTGCTCAGGCTGTTCTTGCTGGCATCGGCGCTGCTGGCTATGACCGCGCCTTTGAGGTCGGTGTTGTTCTTGACGCTGACCTGAAACCCGCCTGAGCCTGCCTGGATGCCACTTTGCTCGCCAACGCTTTGGTAGTTGCTGGTGCTGTTTTGTTGGGCACGGCTGATGCTTGCTCTTCCTGTGCCTGCCCCGATCGGTATCGACAGCGCTACGCCCGTGGTGCTTTGGCTGGCATTGCTGGTCGCTGTGTCTTGCAGGCTTTCGATGTTCAAGTTGCCGCCCACCTTGGCTGTGACCTGTTCGCCTTTGATGCTGCCGCCTCGGATATTGGTGTCCCCTGCGCTGGTGATGTTCACTGTTTGGCCCGCTGCAATCAGGCTGTTGTTGTAGGTGGTGCTGTCGCTGTTGGCTTGGCCTTTGCCTCGGCTGGCGGCCACGTCCACACTGAACCCGGCACTGCCCGAACCCACCCCAAAGCTCACACCTACGCTGGTGCTGCTGCTTTTGTTCGTACTGCGGTTGGTTTCGGTATCGGCGCTGGCCAGGATGTTGACGTTTTGCGCGGCGCTCAAGGTGGTGTTGCCTGCGGCTTGCACTTTGCTGCCCTGCACTGTGGCATCGCCCTCTGTGGCCCGAATCGTCACGTTGCCTGCGGCCTTGACGGTGGAGCCTGCAGCCGCGTCTGTGTTGCTGGTGCTGTTGCTTTGGCTGCTACTTGAACCGGCGCTGATACTGACTCTGATGCCGCTGGCCGCTGCGGCTCCAGGCTTGGCTTTGCCATCAAGGTCAGGTTTGCTCAATATGCCGTTTTTGTCATATGCGTTTTTTACGTTCTTGCCTTGCTCATACAAGTCAGAAGCTTTGCCAAAGGCAATCAAGGTGTTCAGCGCCTTGTTGCGGTCGGAGCCACTGCCTGTAGCGCCTTGCAAGCCTGCCACCGTCGCCTGCGCCGTGTCTATAACGCCACCACTCAGGGCCACCGTCAAGCCGCTTTGCTTGAAGCGGTGTTCGGTGCTTTGGCTGCCGGTTTCTCGGGCTTCGGTGATGTCCACTGTCTTGGCGGTGATGTTGATGTCGCCTGCTGGTGTGAGCACATCCGAGCCCGTTTGGGTGTAGCTTTGCACGGCGGTGATGGTGACGTTGCCGCCGATGCTGCCCACCGTGCTGGCCACCGATGTGGTCTGCTGCTGTCCTTGGTCCAGACTTTGGCTTTGTTTGCCATAGGTCACGCTCAACCCGCCACCGCTCATCAAGCCCGATTTGCGCGTTTCGTTGAAGTTGTTGCTGGTGCTGGTGTTTTGGGCGGCTTCGATTTT
>JBEIEP010000077.1:0-5052 GCA_040382935.1 Burkholderiaceae bacterium | reverse complement strand
GGAACTAAAGTCCCATCACTGGACGCCTTGGTCACTGAGTTTCAGGTTGCACGTGTTACCGTGCGGCAGGCTATTGATATCCTCACACGCGAAGGCATATTGCTGCCGCAACGCGGTCGTGGCACTTTTGTTACGGAGCAACTTCAGCCCGACCGAACACTCATCTTGGAGACCTCACTGCGAGGCTTAGCGGATGCATACCGCAACGACAAGCCCGAACTCACGCTTTTAGAAGAATCCGGTGTACAGCCCACCATCACTCAAGTTGATGGACTGGCCGCGCCGGCCTATCACTTCATGCGCCGAGTTCACTCACGCGATGCGCAAGCCTACTCTGTTGCGTCTATTTTTATTGATCAAAGAGCGTTCCGCTTAGCTCCGAAGCGTTTTCGTCAAGAGACCGTAGTTCCAGTACTGGTTGATCTTCCGAATGTGGTTATTGCCTCAGCCCGCCAGACACTACGTATTTCCACTGCTGACGTTGAAATGGCCCAACTACTACTGGTACCAGTGAATTCACCAGTTGCCGAGGTCAGACGAGTTTTTTTGTCCCCTGACGGAACAGTCCTTTATCTGGGACAAATCACTTACCGCGGGGACTTTATCCAGTTCGAGATGCAACTGAATCTCTGATCTTGCTAATTAACCCCTCTGAAAGTCGAAGATGAACAAATCTGTTTTTAAGACCATGAGACGCAACCTTCAATCAACAATTTTTTTAGCCGGCGTTTTGCTAGCCGTTAGTGTCGGCGCACAAACTTACCCTTCCAAGCCGATCCGAGTGGTTGTCCCTTGGCCAGCGGGTGGATTGGTTGATGTGGCGGCACGTCAACTCGGGCAACGCATGCAAACTGCCCTAGGCCAACCGTTGGTCATTGATAACAAAGTGGGGGCTGGTGGAAACATCGGCGCAGATTTGGTGGCCAAGGCGGCCGCCGATGGTCACACTTTGCTTTTCACAACCAGTGCCATGACCATGAACGCTGCGCTTGGCTCGAAGATGCCTTTCGATCCTGTAAAAGACTTTGAGCGAGTGGCAGTGGTGGCATACGCGCCTGCTGTACTGGTCGTTAATTCAAACAGCAATATCAGGTCCTTGGATGACTTGGTTAAAGCCGCCCGCAGCCAGCCAGGAAAGCTAAGCTACGCATCTGCAGGTGTTGGTTCCCCAGCCCACCTTATGAGCGAATTGTTCAAATCTAGACAAAATATCTTCGTTGTTCACATTCCATATACAGGTGCACCAGCAGCAATGAACGACCAGATAGCTGGTCGCATCGACTTTCAATTCGCCAATGCCGCCGTAGCGCTTCCTCAAGTCAAGGCCGGCAAAGTACGAGCTATTGCTGTTACCAGTACTCAACGCTTATCTGGACTCCCTGATGTACCAACAATGGCCGAGGCCGGAATGAAACAGTTCGAAATACAACAGTGGATAGGCTTGATGGCTCCCCAAGGCACCCCTGCAGCTGTCGTCAACCGACTGGTCAGCGAAGTCAATAACGTACTGGCCCTTAATGAATTCGGCCAAGCGCTGTCATCTTCTGGCACAAATAGCGCCAAGCCTGGAAAAGCGGCTGACTTTGACGCTTACTTCAAGCAGGATCTGGCACAGTGGGTAGGCGTTGTTAAAGCAGCTGACATCAAACCCGAATAAAGGAACCAGTGCAGATGACGTTTTCCAAGCCCAACATCCTGCTGGTCATGGCTGACCAGCTGGCTGTGCCGACCCTACCTTTTTACGGGCACTCGCTGGTACAGACGCCAAACCTGAGCCGCCTGGCGCAAAACGGTGTGGTGTTTGACAGCGCATATTGCAATTTCCCTATTTGCGCGCCATCGCGGTTTTCGATGCTGTCAGGTCGGCTGCCGCATTCGATTGCTGCGTACGACAACGCAAGTGAGTTCCCTGCCGCTATGCCCACCATGGCGCATTACCTAAGGCATGCAGGCTATCGCACCATTTTGTGCGGAAAAATGCACTTCATTGGTCCTGACCAATTACATGGCTTCGACGAGCGCCTCACCACAGACATTTATCCCGCTGATTTTGCCTGGACCCCCGATTGGCTCAAAGGCCCCGCCTATCGCCCAACAGGTGTCAGCATGCGCCCCATCTTAGAAGCCGGTCCTTGCGTGCGCAGCATGCAAATCGATTACGACGATGAGGTGGAATACAAGGGCGCACAGTGCCTTTACGACTTGGCACGTTCGCCGCAAGACAAACCTTTCTTCCTCACGGTGTCATACACGCACCCGCACCCACCGTTTGTGGCACAGCAAAAACATTGGGACCTGTACCGCCGTGAAGACATTGATGCACCGCGTGTGCCACCCATTCCTTTTGAAGAGCTTGACGAACACAGCCAATGGCTTTACGTAGCCCATGCCCAAGACATTTACAGCGTGTCTGACGAACAGGTTCTGAACGCCCGTCATGCCTACTACGGCATGGTGAGTTATGTCGACGAAAAGATTGGCAAAATTTTAGAAGTTTTGAAAGAAACTGGGCTGGATGACAATACCGTGGTGGTGTTTTGTGGGGACCATGGGGAAATGCTGGGAGAGCGCGGCATGTGGTTCAAACAAAGCTTTTACGAATCCTCTGTGCGCGTGCCATTGATTGTGTCCATGCCCCAACGCTACGCACCGGCGCGTGTCTCAGCACATGTATCTTTGGTCGACCTGCTACCCACTTTCATAGACCTGGCCTACAGCAATCAAGCACCCGAACCTGTTGGGCCATTGCATGGCAAAAGCCTTGTGCCATTGCTCACCGGCAAAGATTCAGGCAACGATCGCTGTGTAATTTCAGAGTACAGCTCGGAGGGTGTCAGTGCCGCTTCACGCATGCTGCGTGACGGGCCTTGGAAATACATTTTCACGCACGGCTTGGCACCCATGCTTTTCAACCTAGAAAAAGATCCAGACGAATTGCGCGACTTGGCAGGAAAAGCTGAATATGCCGACGTGCAGCAGCAGTTGCACGCGCGCTTGGTAGAAGATTGGGATCCAGCCACCATGCATGCCCGCATTTTGGCCAGTCAAAAGGAACGCTTGTTTTTGGCCGAGGTGGCCAATGCTTCAAGCAAAACACCCAACTGGGCGTACCAACCTTTTGTGGATGAAACCCAGCGCTTTATACGCGGCTCTGGCACCGCAGGTCCCACAAGTGTGAAGGCCCGCGCCAGGTTTCCATATGTCGAACCCGTTCAACCAGACAAGCCGTCAGACAAACCCGCCTGAGATACAAACTTGGGATTGAGGTAAGCCTCCAAGGCTTCAGTGCCACCTTCTGAGCCATAGCCCGAATCTTTCACACCACCAAATGGTGTCTCGGGCATGCCCAAGCCCAAATGGTTGATGGTGATCATGCCCGTTTGTACAGACGCTGCAATTTGCTGCGCAGTTCTAGCCGATCGTGTCCATGCATAGGCAGCCAGCCCGAATGGCAGGCGATTGGCTTCTTGAACCGCGTCGTCAAAAGTATGGAATGGATTGATCAAGGCCATAGGGCCAAACGGTTCTTCTGACATTGCGCGAGCCGATAAGGACAATTCAGTCAAAACCGTGGGTGTCCAGAAGTTACCTGAACTGCCCAAGCGCTTACCACCAGTTTTGAGTTTGGCATTTTGCTGCTCTGCATCGTCCACCAAATTTTGCATGGCCGTTACGCGTCGCGGGTTGGCCAAGGGGCCCATGGTGATGCCGGCCTCCATGCCATTGCCCACTTTGAGTTTCTCTGCATGCATCACAAACTGGTCTACAAATTCGTTGAAAACACCTTCTTGAACCAAGAAACGCGTGGGCGACACACAGACCTGCCCTGCATTGCGAAACTTGCTGGCGGCCATTGTCTTGGCAGCCAGTGAAATATCGGCATCATTGAATACGATGACCGGCGCATGGCCACCCAACTCCATGGTCATGCGCTTCATGTGCTGCCCAGCCATGGCCGCCAATTGTTTGCCAACAGGCGTTGAACCCGTGAAGGAAATTTTACGAATGGCAGGATGAGCAATAAGGTATGTGGAGATGTGCGCGGGATCGCCGTAGACCAAATTCACAACCCCTGCTGGCACGCCCGCATCAATGAATACACGGATCAGTTCTGCGGGCGACGCTGGCGTCTCCTCTGGCGCTTTGACAATGATGGAACAACCCGCAGCCAAGGCGGCAGCAAGCTTGCGCACAATTTGATTGATGGGAAAGTTCCAAGGCGTAAACGCTGCTACTGGACCCACCGGCTCTTTGATGACCAATTGGTACACATCCATTTGGCGCGCGGGAATAACGCGGCCATAGGCGCGGCGGCCCTCTTCGGCAAACCAATCAATGGTGTCAGCGCCCGCCATCACTTCCATGCGGGCTTCGGCCAAGGGTTTGCCTTGTTCCAAAGTCATGAGTTGGGCCACCGCTTCAACTCTGTCACGCAACAACTGCGCAGCCTTGCGCATCATTTTGTAGCGGTCAAAGGCACTGATTTTTCGCCACACATCAAAGCCACGATGGGCGGCTTGTGCGACTTCTTCAAGGTCAGAGGTTTCGGCGCAAGCCAGCTCGCCCATGACCTCGCCTGTGGCAGGGTTTCGCACCGGCAATTTACGCGCATCAGCGCCCTCGCGCCCGTGGCCATCGACGTAAAGCTGAACATGGGGATAGTTGGACATGGATCATTCACTTCAAAATAAAAAGACTTTGCCCTACAGCGTATGGCATCGGTCCGGCGTTTAAACAGCGTCTTCCAGCATCATGGCTGCACCCTTTTCACCTATCATGATGGCTGCGGCATTGGTGTTGGTCGACACCATGCGCGGCATGACAGAGGCATCGATGACTCGCAAGCCATCCACGCCTCGCACCCTCAGGCGCGAATCGACCACCGCGTTGGCGTCTTCGCCCATACGACACGTACCAACAGGGTGGTAAACCGTGCCCCCCTTTTCGCGTGCGAACTGCTCTAACGCCAAAGGCGTAGTGATGTGATTACCCGGAAAATGCTCCTCGCCTGTGACCAGTTCTTTGAAAGCAGGCTGCGCAAAAATATCACGC
>JBEIEP010000076.1:0-5075 GCA_040382935.1 Burkholderiaceae bacterium | reverse complement strand
GGCAACCTTGACGGAATATCGGTGACACCATAATGGCAAATCAAACCATCACGCAACTGCCAGACGCAGGCCCCATCACCGGCACGGAACTTGTGCCCATCGTCCAAAACGGTGGCACTTACAAGACCACGACAGCCGCGATCTCGGCCAGCCCGTCGCAGACTTATCAGTACCTGACGATTGTCCAGACCCCGCAGTTGCCAAACAGCCGTTTCCTGTCCACAGGGACGGGTTTGGGCTTGGTTGATGGTGGCGCTCAGAGTTTCTACAGAATCACGCTCAACGGCGTTTCTGGCACTTTGGAGAGCATGGGCAACGGCTTCGGTGTGAAGATCGCTGGCACTATGACGCCCCGGTCGATCACTTATTCCGGTGCTGGCATAGACGTCACCAACGGCGATGGTCAGTCGGGCAACCCGACCATTGCTTTGACCGGCACAGTGGCTTCTCTGGCTGGCAACGGCGGCACAGGCTTCTTGGCTCTGCCGGGTAACGGCTCGGTCTCCGGCCGCACCCTGACGGGCACTGCAAACCAGATCGGCATCACCAATCCAAACGGTATTGCTGGCGACCCAACTTTCAGCATCTCAAATAACCCAGTTTTGCCGGGTGTTGAGGGCGTTACTGTGCCCAACGGAACCACTGGAGAACGGGCTTCTTTGCCCAGCAGCGGCCAGATCCGATACAACACCACCACAAGCCGTCTTGAGGGCTACACAACAAGCTGGCAGCAGTTTGGCTCGGGTGATGGGACGGTCACCAGCGTAACGGGTGTTGCAAATCAGATCACTGTTGCCAACGGCACAACCACGCCGCAAGTCGGAATCGCTGACAACCCAGTGTTCCCCGGTATCGCTTCTGTCAAGGTTCCCGCTGGAGGCTCGGCAGATCGTCCAATTTCGTCAGTAAACGGGATGATCCGGTACAACACAGATCTTGCGTTGTTTGAGGGTTACGTTGGTGGCGCGTGGACTATTTTCGCTTCAGGGGCGACAGGTGTTGTCTCCATCGCAACCGGGACAGGCTTGACTGGTGGTCCGATCACATCGACGGGAACCATCTCAATTGCCAACACGGCTGTGACTGCTGGCTCTTATGGCGGAGCGTCTAAGACTATTTCTGCCACCGTAAACGCCCAAGGCCAGTTAACGGCCCTGTCTGAAGCCAACATTGCGATTGCCAACACCCAAGTATCTGGCCTTGGCACGATGTCCACGCAAAACGCAAACAGCGTGGCTATAACTGGCGGGGCGATCAACGACACGTCAGTTGGCGCGACTACGCCATCTACTGGCGCGTTCACTTCGGTTGCCATGACCTCGGGGACGATTACAACCGCCCCGGTGTCTGGGAATGACATTGTCAACAAAACCTACGCTGATGCAATTGCTTCGGGCATCCACTTCCATGAGGCGGTGGGATACGCAACCACCGCAGCGCTACCCGCCGCCACGTATAACAACGGAACAGCCGGGGTTGGGGCAACGCTGACCGGAAACGTCAACGGCGCTTTGACGGTGGATGGATATACGTTCACTTCGCCTGCGGACAACGGCACGCGCATTCTGGTCAAGAACCAATCAAACGGTGCTGAGAATGGCGTTTATACGCTTACTCAAGCCGGTAACTCCTCGCCCGGTGCGCCTTTTATCCTGACCCGTTCAACAGACATGGACTCTGTTGGTACTGGTGTGGACCAGATTGACGAGGGCGACTTCTTCTTGGTGACCAGCGGCACGGCCAACGTAAATACCGCTTGGGTGCAGCAGACCCCTCCTCCCATCACTATTGGCACGACAGCGATTGTCTTCCAGCAGTTCTCTGCACCGATCACATACTCACCCGGCACGGGCTTGACCGAGTCGCCAACTTATACGTTCAACATCGCCAACACCGCTGTAACGTCTGGCTCCTATGGGTCTGCAAGCTCTGTTGGTACGTTCTCTGTCAACGCACAGGGTCAACTGACTGCCGCTGCAAGTACGCCAATTGCCATCACCAACACTCAGGTGAGTGGTTTGGGCACGATGTCGACCCAGAACGCCAACAGCGTGGCGATCACTGGTGGAGCGGTGGATGGCGCAACGGTTGGCGCTACGACAGCGACCACGGTGCGCGGCACGACCGTAACGGCCACCACTGAGTTCTCTGGCCCCGGAACCAGCCTGACTGGCACGGCCGCAGGGCTGTCAATTGGTGGGAATGCCGCAACCGCTACAACCGCCACGACTGCAACTACGGCAACCACGGCCACCAACGCAACAAACGTGGCGACCACGGCAACGAGCACAAACTCTGACTTCTTTATCCCGTTCGTGGCTGCGTCCACGACAGGCAATCAAGCGCTTGGAGTTGACGCTGGCATTACTTACAATCCATCAACCAACGCACTGACCGCAAGTATCAACGGAGGCACCTTCTAATGGCTGCAACAGGCTTTACCCCGATTCAACTTTACCGCACATCCACGGCGGCTGCGGTTCCAGTTAACACAAACCTTGCTGACGGCGAACTTGCCATCAACACAACTGACGAGCGGCTGTATTTCAAGAATGCTGCCGGGACAGTCAAGCTGCTTGCTGCAAACATCACTCCAGCAACAAATGGCGGCACAGGTCAGTCCACGTACACAACTGGTGACACGCTCTACTCCTCGGGAACCAACACCCTTGCGAAACTTGGCATCGGCTCTTCTGGTCAGGTTCTGACAGTATCTGGGGGCGTGCCTTCGTGGCAAACACCAGCTTCTGGTCTGCCGTCTCAAACTGGCAACGCTGGCAAATACTTGTTCACCAACGGCACCGTTGCAAGCTGGGAAAATACAGGTGCATCTGCTGGCGGTGTGATCTGGGAAAACAGCCTGATTGTTTCGGCAAACTACACCCTGACAACTGGCAAGAACGGCTTCAGTGTTGGCCCCATCACAATCAACTCCGGCGTTGCTGTTACGGTTCCATCCGGCCAGCGTTGGGTCATCCTCTAAGGAGCACACATGAGCACGATTTCAGCAGGAACATCCTCGGGCACGGCGCTTGTCAGCACAGGTGACACCTCGGGCGCTTTGGTTTTCCAGACCAATGGCACGACCACGGCGCTGACACTGGGTACAGACCAGTCCGCTACGGTTGTAGGCAAGGCGACATTGATAGGCACGTCCAGCACCGCTGGTCTTAAGATTGCTGACGTACTGGAAACCGCCACTGTTGCGACCATTGCGGCCACCGGCACGATTGCTTACGACGTGACCACTCAGGTGGTTTTGTTTTACACGATCAACGCTTCGGCCAACTGGACGGTGAACTTCCGTGGATCGTCTGGCACCAGCCTAAATACTCTGCTTGCAACGGGCGAATCTGTTACCGCCGCTTTTCTCGTGACCCAAGGTTCCACCGCTTATTTCAACAGCGCGGTTCAGGTGGACGGCACAACTTCCGGTGTGACCACAAGATGGCAAGGTGGTACAGCCCCCGCAGCGGGTAACGCCAGTGGTGTGGATGTGTACGTGTACACGATCATTAAGACGGCCAACGCCACGTTCTCTGTGTTCGCTTCCCAGACCCGCTTCGCGTAATGACTGAATCCTACGTTTACACGCTGATTGACCCGCGCAACAACTTGCCTTTTTATGTGGGCAAGGGAATCGGGGAGCGTTGTAACGCCCATGTCGTAGAGGCCAAGTACTACGTTAAGCGCAAGTCACCCAAGCTCAACAAGATTCGCAAACTGATGCGTCTTGGTATGGAGCCTGTTGTGGTCAAGGTTGAGGAAAATGTGTCCGACAAACAAGCGATTGACCTTGAGTACTTGTTGATTGCTGAGATGCGTGATCTTGGATTTGCGTTGACTAACATGACTGACGGCGGTGATGGCGCTCAGGGATACAAACACACCGAAGCGCACAAGCAAAAGATGTCGGAGTTGCAAAAAGGTCGCGTGTTTTCTGAGGAAACAAAACAGCGCATGCGAAAGCCAAAGTCTGAACAGGGCCGCAAAAACATTGCAGAAGCGCGTTTAACCACAGAATATCGCCCATCAGAAGAAACAAAACGCAAAACATCAGAGGCGCTCAAAGGTAGGCCAAGCCCAATGAAGGGCCGCATTCAAACTGATGAGGCAAAAGCTAAAATGAGTGCATGGCGCAAAGGCAAATTAAAACCAAAAGTTGAGTGCCCACACTGCCAAAAAGCAGTAGCCGTGAACACAGCCAAGCGTTGGCACTTTGATAACTGCAAGGAAAAAACATGCCTCTAATTGGGACAAAAGCAGCGGCGTCAGCGCAAGGGTTTGGATTGACCTTGGGCGGTGCGGAGCCTGTATATATAGAGCAGATTTTCAGCACTTGGCTGTACACAGGCAATGGCTCTACGCAGACGATCACCAACGGGATTGATCTGGCGGGTAAGGGTGGGTTGGTTTGGATTAAGAACCGTGACACTGCTGGTTACGTTCACCGCCTTTTTGATAGCGCCAGAGGCAACAATTCTTTAACCACCTCTTCAACCGCAGCACAAGTTGATTTCACGGGGTTATGGGGTGGTTTGACGAGCACTGGTTTTTCCATTGCAGCAACTCAAGCGACTCTTAACGAGTCAAACAAAACCTACGCCTCATGGACATTCCGAGAGCAACCAAAGTTCTTTGATGTGGTGACGTATACGGGGGATGGTGTTGTTGGTCGGCAAATTAGCCACGCACTTGGCAGCACTCCCGGCTGCATTATTGTCAAACGTACTTCTTCAGCCGCAGATTGGCTGGTTCACCACAGATCGCTTGGTTTTTCTGAAGTTTTATTTTTAAACACTACCGAGGGAGTCACTGGGTCCGGCGCGATCAGGGGTTCAACGACAACAACATTTGAGGTGTCTAATTCCTCCACAGTAAACGCCTCTGGCGCAACCTACGTAGCCTACCTATTCGCCCACAACGCCGGAGGCTTTGGCCTGTCTGGCACGGACAATGTGATTTCTTGTGGTAGCTATACAACAAACGGCTCTGGAACAGCCACCGTTAATTTGGGCTATGAACCTCAATTTATTATTTCCAAAGCAAGTAGCACTAGTTCTGCTTGGTTGATG
>JBEIEP010000075.1:0-5197 GCA_040382935.1 Burkholderiaceae bacterium | reverse complement strand
TCGTCAACTTCAAGGAGTTGTTCAGAAAGAGCGTTTTTTGACGCTATAATTTGCGGCTTAGCAGGCGCGTAGCTCAGTTGGTTAGAGCACCACCTTGACATGGTGGGGGTCGCTAGTTCGAATCTAGTCGCGCCTACCAACTACGGTAGGGAAAACAAGCACTTGGCGGAAACGCCCGGTGTTTTTTTTTCGCCTTCGAAAAAGTGGAGATGCTTTTCAAGCTCGTGCGAACGCCGCTTGGGTGATGACTTATGCACTTTTGAAATCGAATTTGAAAAACCTTTTTTTTAAAACAAATAACAGAAAAAACTGATACGAAAGTTATGATTTGAGTCCACATAAAACTGGACTTACTTTTGTATTTCTCAAAACTTTGGCTTCCGCTGATCGGTTTTTGGTCCATTGCAGCATGGTCCCAGTCAAGCGACGATCTTCAACGACGCGCACAAGAACAAGAGCGTCGAGCGCAAGAAGTATTTGATCAATTGCAAAGAGCGTTATCCGAACCGGATGTTCGCCTGCAAAGAAGCACACCCAGCCCAACTCTCAGATTGCTGACAGAAGAGGCGACGTGTTTCGAAATCAGAGAAGTCACGTTGGAATCAGAAAATTCCAGCAGTTGGACTTGGCTTTTAAAGCATGCCGACGGTCATGCCTCGTTGGGCAAGTCTGATCCTGTTGAGGGGCGATGTTTAGGCGCTCAAGGTGTACAGACAGTCATTACTCGTTTACAAGACGTTTTGATTGCAAAAGGCTATGTCACCAGCAGAGTGTTGGCCCCTCCTCAAGACTTGCAAAGTGGGCGTTTGAAACTGCAATTACTGCCCGGACGGATTCAAGAAATACGCTGGACAGATGGTTCCGGTCAACGTGGTAGCCACTGGAATACCTTGCCCGTGAAGGTCGGAGACGTGCTCAATTTGCGTGATATTGAGCAAGCTCTTGAAAACTACAAACGTGTGCCAACGGTTGATGCTCAGATTGACATTCAGCCTGGTCGAGATCCTGGTTTTTCTGATTTGGTCGTTCGCCATGAGCAGTTAAGGCTATTGAGGCTGAATGCTGGCATTGACGACAGCGGCACAAGAAGAACAGGTAAGTTACAAGGCCACATCAGTTTGAGTCTCGACAATGGACTCACTTTGAGCGACATGCTTTATGTCACATTGCAAAGCGAGTTGGGCGCCAAGGATGCCGGTCCGCGTGGCATTTTTTCGCACACGCTGCATTACTCTGTTCCTTGGGGATACAACCTGCTGTCGGCAACGTTCAGTCAGAATCGATTTCATCAAACCGTGGCCGGCGCCAATGCGGATGTTCTTTACAGTGGAACAAGTGCTCAAAACGAAATCAGGTTGTCACGCATCGTCCAACGTGACAACGCAGGCAAATCGACGCTCATTCTCAAAGGTTTTCAGCGAACGTCCAACAATTTCATTGACGACCAAGAAGTTGAAGTTCAACGCAGAGTGGTCGGTGGGCTTGAATGGGGCATTGGCCACCGAAGAGCTATAGATCGCATCTCATTGGATGGATCCATCACGTACCGCTTAGGTACTGGTGCTTTTGGCGCCATGCCTGCTCCCGAAGAGTCCTTTGGCGAAGGAACATCACGCATGCGTTTGTGGCTGCTGAACGCCAATATGCAGTGGCCATTCCAGGCAGCAAAGCAATCTTTTAACTGGAACAGCACCTTAAGAGCCCAATACAACAATACCCCACTCACGCCACAAGACAGATTCAGTATCGGCAGCCGCTTCACCGTAAGGGGCTTTGACGGACTGAGTGTTCTGACGGCTGAACGTGGTTGGCTGTTCCGAAATGATTTGAGCTTGTCCGTTGCGCCTGGCACTCAGCTTTATGCGGGCATTGATCACGGCCAAGTGTCTGGCCCCAGTGCGCAGAGCTTGGTAGGCCAAAGTTTGACAGGTCTGGTGATGGGTTGGCGTGGTCAATACAAGCGCTTTCAGTACGACGTTTTTGCAGGCAAGCCTTTGCAAAAGCCAGATCTCTTCAATACAGCATCAGTCACAGCAGGTTTTAGTCTGAACATCAGCTATTGACCTGATAGCGCGCAAATCAGTTTTTTCTTTGAAAGACCCAGCATCATGAATAAAACGCTCTACCGGATCGTCTTCAATGCCAGTCGTGGTTGCCTGGTGGTGGTGGCTGAAAATACAACATCCCAAGGCAAAAGTGCTTTGGGCGGCACCACCGGTCCCAAGATGCGGTCAATGTCATTGAAGTGTTCAATGCTGGAGTTGGTGTGCAAATGGTTTGCTGGGACAGCACTGTTTTGCTTGCCGCTTGCATGGTTCACGCCATTACAGGCGCAAACCGTAGCGACCCGAATCGTTGCCGATCCCACTGCACCCATGGCTCAACGCCCTACGGTATTGACCACATCCAATGCAGTGGTTCAAGTGGATATTCAAACGCCAAGCGCTGCGGGGGTGAGTCGTAACACGTACGGGCAATTTGACGTTGGGTCAGCGGGCGCAATCCTGAACAACAGCCGAGTCCCTGTATTGACGCAACAAGGCGGCTGGGTACAGGGGAACCCTTGGCTCAGCAAAGGCAGTGCCCAAGTCATTTTGAATGAAGTCAACTCCAGCAACCCCACCTATCTTCACGGGTACGTTGAGGTGGCGGGGCAACGCGCTCAAGTCATCATTGCAAACCCCTCAGGTATAGCCGTCAACGGTGGTGGGTTTATCAATGCCGGCAGCGTTACCTTAACCACAGGCATCCCCGTTATGAACGCAGGGGCCCTGGAAAGTTTCAGGGTGCAGCGGGGCCAAATTACCGTTGATGGTCAAGGCCTTGATACGCGTAGCACAGACTACACGGCCTTATTGAGCCGTGCCGTCCAGGTCAACGCAGGCATATGGGCACAACAACTGCAAGTGCTTACTGGCGCCAATAGTGCAGAAGCATCCAAAGTGGTTTCAGGCATCCAGCCACAAATGACAACTGTAGCGAGTTCAGGACCAACACCTGCATTCGCATTGGATGTGGCACAGCTTGGTGGTATGTATGCCCGAAAAATCCATTTGATCGGGACAGAAGCGGGTTTGGGTGTTCGCAATCATGGAACTCTGAGCGCAAGCGCAGGTGATCTGATCATCAGTCACAACGGTTGGCTCAGCTCATCGGGGGTGTTGGAATCCAAAGAAGGGAATGTGAATGTTCAAACAGCGCAAGCGCAAAGTTACAGTGGCGTCGTTACTGCTGCGGGCAATCTGAGTTTGCACAGTGGCGCGCTGGAAAAGCGCACCAATGTAGAAAACCTTGGCAGTATTCGCGCAGGACTTGAAGCCAATATTCGTGCTGATGGACTGAACAACAGCGGCCAACTCAATGCCCAACGCTTGGACATTGCATCCCGCAATTTGAACAACAGCGGAGACATTTGGCAAAGCGGCACACAATCGCTGAGCTTACAAGCTCAAACCTTGAGCAATTCCCAGGGAGCTGCTTTGGGAGCGGTTGAAAAAGATGGTTCAGATCCCATTCAAAGTGTTGTGCCAACGAGCCCAGCCACGCCAATTGCACCGACCACACCCAATGCTGCGCCATTACCCAATCAAAACCAGCCTACGCCCGCTACTTTGGCAGAAGGGAGAATTAGCGTTGCTGACACCTTGCTAAATCAGAACAAGGCAACTCTGGCCAGTGGTGGTCTTTTGTATTTGTCGACCAGTCAAACTTTGAAAAATGCTGGTCAAGTCCGTGTCCAAAATCTCCAAGCACAAGGAGACCTTTTTGAAACCACGGCAGGCACTTTGCACACGCAAGATCTGAATGTTCAAGTTCAATCGGTGGTTTTGAAAGGTGGTTCGGTTTTTGCCCAAGGGGTCAACCTTGAAAGCGTGAATCACACGCAAGATTTAGGGTCGCAGCTTTACAGTCAGGGTGCTATGCGGGTGAGCACAGGCAGTCTCAATAATGCCGGTGAAATTCAATCAGCCGCCACACTGCTCGTCAATGTGAGTCCATCCGCTGCAAGCAATGGAAACCTCATCAACACCGGCACCCTGGCTGCGGCCAGCCACATGAGCATCCAAGCCGGGCAACTCACCAGCAGCGGCACCTTGGCCGCAGGCCTGAACGCAGACGGCAGCTTGAAGGCCTTTGCGGCTGATGGCGCACAACTGAGCGTCAGCACAACCGGCGACATGACGGCCAGTGGCAAGCAACTGGCGGCAGGCAGCATGACTTTGGCCGGTCAAAACCTGAATCTGGCCAACAGCCAAAGCAGCGCCCACAGCGCAGATATCAGCGCCAGGGCAGCGATCAGCACACGTACGGCCAATGTGGTGATGCAAGGCGATTTGACGTTGCAATCGCAAGGTAACTTGGACAACACGGCCGGCACTTTGTCCACGCAAGCGGGCAATCTCAATCTCTTGTCTGGTGGACTTGGCAACGTGGAAGGCAAGCTGCTGGCCGGGCGAGATGCAAACGTCGAGAGCACGGCGGGCTTGGACAACACATCAGGCCTGGTGTATGCCGGAAGCAATGCCGCTGTGAAAGCCAAAGACGGGCTGAGCAACACAGGCACACTGGCAGCGGCCAACCACCTGAGCATCCAAGCAGGTCAACTCACCAGCAGCGGCACCTTGGCCGCAGGCCTGAACGCAGACGGCAGCTTGAAGGCCTTTGCGGCTGATGGCGCAAAGTTGAACGTCAGCACAACGGGCGACCTGACGGTAAGCGGCCAACAACTGGCCTCAGGTGATATGCGCCTGGCAGGACAAAACCTGAACTTGACCAACAGCCAAACCAGCGCCTACAGCGCAGATATCAGCGCCAGGACAGTCCTCAGCACACGTTCGGCCAATGTGGTGATGCAAGGCGATTTGACGCTGCAAGCGCAAGGCGCCTTGGACAACACGGCCGGCACCTTGGCAGCGAACGCAGGCGCTTTAAACCTGAGTGCCCAAGGTTTGGACAACACCCAAGGCAAACTGTTGGCCGGGCGGGATGCCCACATCGAGAGCACGGCGGGCTTGGACAACACGACAGGCTTGGTGTACGCCGGAGGCGATGCCGAGTTGAAGGTTAAAGACACGCTGACCAACACCGGAACACTGGCAGCGGCCAACCACCTGAGCATCCAAGCGGGTCAACTCACCAGCAGCGGCACCTTGGCCGCAGGCCTGAACGCAGACGGCAGCTTGAAGGCCTTTGCGGC
>JBEIEP010000074.1:0-5446 GCA_040382935.1 Burkholderiaceae bacterium | reverse complement strand
GTTTGTGGTTGACCCAGAAAGACCAGCAGTACCTACGTTGATTGTTTTGGTGCTGCCAGATGCTGTTGCGCCAGCTTGGATGTCGGTTTGTTGGCTTACGGTTGACCGGCCTAGCGTCATGACGCCAGTTCCCGCAGTGCCACCCATTGTCAACACGCCCGTAGTGTTGGTGGACCCGAGGTTAAGTGCTTGTGCTGCTGCGCTTAACGTAATCGTTGTGCCAGAAAAAGTCGTTGTTCCAGTAAACGTCTGCGTCAAAGTTCCAATAGTCGCCAAGGAACCCGTCAAGTTTGGAAGTGTGTAAGTGCGTGTTGTTGCCGTTGTGATGCCAGAGAGTTGGAACTGCGCGTGTTTGGTTGGGTCCGCTTCGTCTTGAAGCGTAAACGCGTTATCAGCAACAGTCAGCACGTTAGCGGTGTTGTAATTGACGGACCTTCCGGCGGGGTACGTAACAAACACATCCTTTGTGCCCGCCGAAAATGTCAATGCGGTCGGCTGAGTGCCCGCACTGTTAGCCAGAACCGTGTCACGTGACAGGGTTGTTCCAGAGGCTGTGTACGTCCCAATGCCCACCTCCCATTCAGAGTTGGTCTGCCCGGCAATGCAGTAGTACGTATTGTTTGCGTTGCCCACGGCGGCAAAAGACTGGAACCCTGTCGAGGCCCCGAGGAGCGTGACTGCCCCTGTACCCGCTGTGGTAGTAGTCGTCTCTTTTACCCGATCCGCCAGAACAAATGGCATGCCGTTTCCTTACAAATTAAGCTCAACAAGTTCCCACTCTGGGGTCTGCTCGTCGTCAACAGGCTGCCATCCGGGAACCTGTGTGTTGGATATTGCCTGCCACCCCGGTGCTTGTGCGTTCTGCACATGTTGCCAATCGGGCGACTGCATGTTGTCTATGTTTTGCCATCCGGGAGCTTGCGTATTATCCACTGCTTGCCACCCCGGTGCTTGTGCGTTCTGCACTGGCTGCCAGTTTGGAGTTTGCGCGGTATCAACATGTTGCCATCCGGGGACCTGCGTATTATTTACTGCCTGCCATCCGGGGGCTTGTGCATTCTGCACTTGCTGCCAGTCAGGCGACTGCACGTTGTCGATATTTTGCCAGTTAACGGGGGCCGTGTCATCAATAAGGCTCCAGTACCAGAGTGCAAACGACCCAACAGAACCCGCAGCCGACACGCCTGTCAGAGCTACTATTCTGGTGAAAATCAGATTGCCCGTACTACCCAAGGCTTGAGTTCCGGTCAAAGCAACCGTACGAACCCCCGCCCCAACAGCGCCAACTGCGCCAGATGCTTGAACGCCAGTGAGCGCAACCGTGATAGAGCGGCCTACGTTTCCGACTTGGCCAAAAGCCACCACGCCGTCTTCTTGGGGGCTGTTAGTTTCAGTGACTGCCCCAACCGTGCCGGAGGCTTGAACACCAGTGAGCGCAACCGTAATGGAGCGGCCTACGTTTCCGACTTGGCCGGAAGCCTGAACGCCAGTGAGCGCGACTGTACGGGCTGAACCTACGGTGCCAGCCGTGCCGGATGCTTGAACACCCGTAATGGACGCGGACCTTGAAGCCTCGACAAAACCAACTTCACCCCTACCGGCAAAGCCAGAACCACCCCAAGCCCCAACGCCCCACGCGCCGGAGCCCCAGCCATTGCCAACACCAATACCGCGCAGGCCAACCTGTCGGCTAGAGCCGGGAGTACCTACGCTACCTATTGCAACAACGCCGTCTTCTTGGGGGCTAATGCTCTCGGAAACAGTACCCACTGCACCGGATGCTGAGACGCCAGTAAGGGCTTTAGTAACTGCTTCCGTAACACTGCCTGCCGCACCAGCAGCTTGAACACCAGTGAGGGCAACTGTACGGGCTGAACCTACAGTGCCAACCGAGCCGGATGCTTGGACGCCAGTAAGAGTAACCGTACGGGCTAATCCTACGGTGCCAACTTCACCCCTACCCGCAGAGCCCGAACCACCCCAAACCCCAGCGCCCCAAGCACCAAAACCCCAGCCACTATTAAGCCCCCGTAAACCGACCTGTCGGCTAGAGCCGGGAGTGCCTACGTTACCCGTTGCAACAACGCCACTTGAAGCAACGGGGATGGTTACGCCGTTAACAGCCCCTGCGGCTGATACACCCGTGATGGCCACGGACACCGAAGCTCCGACAGTGCCAACCTCGCCAATAACTTCAGAGCCAGAACCGCCCCAGACTCCAGAGCCCCAAGTGCCAGCGCCCCAGCCACTGCTCATCCCTTGCAGTGCTACCTGTCGGCTAGAGCCGGGAGTGCCTACGTTACCCGTCGCAACGACGCCGTTCTCTTGGCGACTATTGGTTTCGGTAACTGTTCCTACTGCCCCGGAAGCAGCGTTGCCTGTAAGGGCCTTGGTTATGGATTCTGAGACAGAGCCAACTGCACCTGCGGCAGATACGCCTGTAATTGCGACTACGCGAGGGGGTCCAGACAGATTGCCAACTGCGCCGGATGCTTGAACGCCTGTAATAGCTACAGTCTGGACAACGCCAACAGTGCCAACCTCGCCAATACCTTCAGAGCTTTCACCGCCCCAAACTCCAGAGCCCCAAGCACCAGAACCCCAAGCGCCGCTGCCAGTACCAATACCACGCAGGCCAACTTGTCGGCTGGAGCCAACCGTGCCAACATTGCCCGTCGCAACGACGCCGTCTTCTTGGGGGTTAATGCTCTCGGAGACAGCGCCAACAGCGCCGGAGGCAGAGACGCCTGTGAGGGCTCTGCTGGTTGTCTCAGAGACGGAGCCAACTGCACCAGAGGCAGAGACGCCCGTGATGGCCTTACTGGTTATTTCCGCAACACTGCCTACCGCGCCTGCGGCGGAAACGCCTGTAAGAGCTACGCTGGTTGTTTCTGCAACGTCGCCAGCCGCACCTGTGGCTGATACGCCTGTGATGGCTACGCTGACTGATTTTCCAACGTCCCCTGCCGCGCCAGTCGAGCTAACGCCGGAAATCGCGGCACTAACCGGCGCTCCCCCAAGCGAGGAAAACGGCGCTTCGGAGAAGGCGGAGATGCCAAACATTGGCTACTCAGCGGGCTTCCCCGCTGTCCCTATTAGGTTGTAGCCAAGCGGATCAACGCTGTGGTCGTCGTGTTCGACGGCATCGTCAAAGTAAATGTGCCCGAAGTCACGGTCTGTGATCCAAAGGTGTGGACACTGATTGACTTGTTGTTTTGCGTGGAGTTGTACAGCAGCACGCAATCAAACGCCGTGGTCAAAGTCACGGTTGTGTATGTGATACTTGCCGAAGGAGTCCAGTACGCAACACCCGCTGTTGCAGAAGAGTTTGTTGCAATAGGCGCGGTAGCGTTGGTCACTGTTACGCCACCAGCGGTGTAGCCTGCGCCAGTCACTTCACCTGTTGCTGTGTAGGCAGTGGTAGAAGCGTTAATAGTCGCAGATGCCAAATACAACGCAGCCTTGACTGTGTCTGTAGTTGGGGCAGTCAAGCTGCCGCGAGAAACCAGAGTTACAGTGCCTAGCTGTTGGCCACCGACCAACAGATCGCCCATAAACGAAGTGGTCATTGCTTGAGTATTGGGCATGGTATGTCCTTAATCTAAAGAAGCTGCTTCAGCAAACAGGGCAGGGGCAGTTTTCAGGCTGACATGCACAGAGCGGTGGACAAGCTCACCCTCATGCCAATACTCAACCCAGTTGGTGCATTCGATGTCATTATCCAAGGAACCCTCTTGCTTTTCAAGCAAAGATTCGTCCATTTCGCCTTTGGTGGTGGTGATAAGTGCCATGATATCCTCAAGAAATACGCACGATGGCGCTGTTGGCATCTGGTGCCGGGAAAATTACTTGGAAGGTGTCGTTGTTCACGGTCTTATCAGACCCAAAATCCAGCACCGCCACTGACTTGTTGCCTTGAGACGCATTGTAGATCAACGCGCCGCGTGCGGTAAAGGTTGCGCTAGTCCAAGAGGTGTTGGCAAAAGACCAGTATGACGTCGGAACATTGCTGGAATTGTTGGCGGCAACGGGAGTGACGCTGATTACCAGTGTGTTTCCGCCTGCCGTGTAGCCTGCCCCCACGACTTCGCCTGCGGTGGTGTAAATCGCAGTGCTTGCGTCCAAATTGGCAGCGGCTGTGTACAAGGCGATCTTGAATGTGTCGGGCGATGTGGGGCCAAAGTTATGGATGCCTTGCGGCAACTCAACCTTAAAGCTGGTTGTTGCGGTTTGCGCAATCGTCATATCAGGTCACTTTCTGGCGGAATTGGCCAGAGCGATAGGCATCCTGTCGCTCCATACCATCGCCCAGACGTTTGGCCAGTGCAAGCGCTTCCATGAACTTCTGGTTGTACAGGGTCAACATGTCCTGCTCACCCTTCATGTAGGTGTACGCCTCAATCAGCGAACCATACAAAAGCACAGAGTCGAAATTGTCACCAAGCCACGAAGTGCCTGCATCCACAATCGACTCAGGGTAGTAGAAGTAATGGAGTTCAACGCCATAAGACGCAGCGGGGGTTGGTCCGAGAATGAAAGACAGTTCGTTGGGGTCATTGATCTGGGCTCCAAACAATGCGTAGTACTTGGGAAGGCCCGTTGACGTGGGGGTGGGGTACGCCTGCCGGATGAAGTTCACATCCTTGTTGAGCAGGTACTCGTACGCGCCCGTGGCGTCAATTACCGCAAGGGAGTAAGGTGCCAAAAAATCTTCCGGGCACGCTAAATACTTGTTGTTGGCAATCGTCACACCCGTGACGTTTTTGCGCAGGGAGGGGAACTGCACCGAGTTGTAAACGCGCTGCTCAGTCTGCTGCACGAAGACAGGGATTTCCGCCTCAAAAGAAGCGTCCTGATTCTCCGTGTAAGCAATGATCGCCGCTTTAAGCTGGGTGTAGTTCATGCTCTACCTTACGCCATAGGGCCGCGAGCCATCACGCCTTTTGTAGCCGCGCCAGTACCACGGATTTTAATGCCCGAGGTTTTGGTTGGCTTGTACTCGTTGCTGTGGTTGTTGGCCACGGACACGTTGGTGTCCAGCATATGCTTCATGGCGTTGACCTTGGGCAACACCGCCTGTGTAGGGGCGGCTTTGGTTTTTGAAGATGTTGCCATCTTAGGCTCCTTTGCGGCCGGGGGACTTCTGGTTGGCCACTTTAGCCAAGCCACGACCCATCTTCAGCATGTCGCTGTTGGTCTTGCCACCAGCACGCAGCTTGGTGGGCGTAGCACCGGGGTGCATGTTTGCTTCGTGCTTGCGCACTGCTTTCTTTGCGTCCATGTCAAACTCCTATCTGAACTGTGACTGTACCAACTTCTACGACCAAAGCCAAGTTGTTTGGCGTAAGGGCGTTATCAAAGAACCGAGACCCGCCTACCGGGTTCCAGCCCCACTGAATATCTCTCGACCCACCGGTCAGGTTGCCTAATGCGTTTGGCCCGGCCG
>JBEIEP010000073.1:0-7217 GCA_040382935.1 Burkholderiaceae bacterium | reverse complement strand
TCTGGTCATAGGCCTTGGCCTGACCGCCAAACTTAGCCGCCATGACCGTAGTGATGGCCGCTGTTAGCGTGGTTTTACCGTGGTCAACGTGACCAATCGTGCCTACGTTAACGTGGGGCTTGGACCGTACAAATTTCTCTTTTCCCATTTTTCAGATCTCCAAAAGGATACAAAAAACACTAACACCACTAGGCGGCTACACCTTTGTGCAACCTATTGCCTGGTGCCCATGGCGGGAATCGGACCCGCGACCTCTCCCTTACCAAGGGAGTGCTCTACCACTGAGCCACATGGGCAATCTCACTTGCGATGCCTTCTGGCCAATAACCCGAAAGCAGCACCAATATTTGGAGCGGGAGACGGGAATCGAACCCGCGTCATTAGCTTGGAAGGCTAGGGTTCTACCATTGAACTACTCCCGCACAATCGACAGCCTTTTTGGTGGAGAGGGCTGGATTCGAACCAGCGTACTCGTAAGAGGGCAGATTTACAGTCTGCTGCCATTAACCACTCGGCCACCTCTCCACACAGAACCTCGCATTATGCCATTGTTTTCAGATTTTTCAAAAATAGAACTGTACTTTTTGCCGGATGTCATCCCGAAAATGAAGCCCCGTTGGAAGATGCTTGGCGCGTTAGCCCCTGGCGTTCCTGCCTTAGGTAGGCAGCAGCTCCCCAAACAACTCAACCATTGCCGCGCCGGGCTCGTCCTGCCGCATAAACGCCTCGCCCACCAAGAACGCCTTGGCACCCGCCTCCTGGCTGACCCGTTGGACATCCGCCGGCGTCACAATGCCCGACTCAGTCACCAAAATACGGTCGGCAGGACACATTTTCGCAAGCGACACCGTGGTGTCCAGATTCACTTCGAATGTTTTCAGATTGCGATTGTTCACCCCGATCAGCGGGGTCCGCAAGCGCAAAGCGCGGGTCATCTCTGCCTCATCGTGCACCTCTACAAGTACGGCCATTCCTAAATCGAGTGCGATAGCTTCAAACGACCGCATTTCTTCATCAGACAAGCAAGCGGCAATAAGCAGGACGCAGTCAGCACCCAGACACCTGGATTCATAAATTTGGTAGGGATCGATCATAAAATCCTTACGCAACACAGGCAGATGGCAGGAGGCCCGTGCCTGCTTCAAAGCATCTATTGATCCTTGAAAGAAACTGCGGTCGGTCAAAACGGAAAGACAGCTTGCACCATACAGGGCATACGACTGGGCAATATCGGCAGGTACAAAATCCTCGCGGATAACGCCTTTTGACGGGCTGGCCTTTTTCACTTCGGCAATAACCGCCGGCTTTCCCCTTGCGATTTGGGCTTTAATTGCCGCCAAGAAGTCACGGGAAGTGGGTCGACGAAAGGCATCGCGCTGCACCTCCGTAAGCGATATCTTTGCTTTGGCCGCTGCAACTTCCTGCTGCTTGACCGCGACGATGCGTTCCAAAATGTTTTCCATGGGTCACTTGTCCAGTTGATGGCAATATTTCACGCTAGCGATTAACGTTTGCCTTAGGCGGCCAGACGTTGCGACACGGCGACCAATTGGGTTAGCTTGGTGGCAGCGGCTCCCGATTCGACGGCTGTGCGTGCGAGGGTGATCCCTTGCTCAATGTTGGGCACCACATTGGCGCAATAGAGGGCGACCCCCGCATTAAGAACAGATATCTCTAAGGCAGGCCCGAGGTCCCCCTGCAAAACCCCCTTGAGCATGACCAACGACTCCTCAGGGTTTTGTACCTTCAACGCACGGCTACTTGCCATGGTCATTCCGAAGTCTTCCGGATGCAACTCATACTCGGACACCACCCCGTCCTTGAGCTCGCCCACCATCGTCGCAGCCCCAAGGCTTACCTCATCCAACCCATCGCGTCCGTAAACCACCATCGCGTGTTCAGCCCCCAGGCGTTGCAGGGCGCGCACCTGAATGCCCACCAAATCCGGATGAAAAACACCCATCAAGATATTCGGCGCCCCGGCAGGATTCGTCAACGGCCCTAGTAAATTGAAAATCGACTTAATACCCATCTCGCGCCGCACGGGGGCCACGTTTTTCATGGCCGGATGGTGATTGGGCGCGAACATGAACCCGATACCCACCTCATCAATGCACGCGGCGACGGCCGATGGACTAAGGTTAAGCTGGACTCCCATGGCTTCCAACACGTCGGCACTGCCACTTTTACTACTTACGCCACGATTGCCATGTTTACTAATCCGTGCACCAGCCGCCGCGGCAATAAACATGGCGCAGGTCGAGATGTTGAAGGTGTGGGATCCATCCCCCCCAGTACCTACGATGTCCACCAAGTGGGTTTTATCGGCCACCTCTACCTTTTTGGCAAACTCCCGCATCACCTGCGCCGCGGCAGTAATCTCGCCAATGGTTTCTTTTTTTACCCTTAGTCCGGTTGTGATGGCGGCCATCATGACCGGCGACACCTCGCCGCTCATGAACAAACGCATCAAGTGCAGCATCTCGTCATGAAAAATTTCACGGTGCTCTATCGTTCGCTGCAAGGCCTCTTGGGGGGTGATTTGATGGCTGATGGGCATAGAAAACTCCAATTATTCGGGCTTGGGACTGCTAGCTACTCTGTTGGGTGTCTGGCCTTGGTCAAGTCTAGGCTTTGAAGAAAGCCTCGATGTGAGTCAAGGCCCGGTCGATATCTTCAGCGCTTAAATCAAGGTGGGTAACAAAGCGCAGCTTGTAGGTCCCCGTGGTCAAAATACCTGCCGCATTAAGATGGGTCTGAAACTCGGTTTGCCTATCCCGCCAACGGCCGTTTAGCTCGACAAACACCATATTGGTATGTGCGCCATCGACCGTTAAAGCATTCATTGCCGTAAGGCCTGCGGCCAACTGAACGGCCTTGGCGTGATCCTCGCGCAACCGTTCCACATGATGGTCCAATGCGTAATTTGCAGCGGCCGCGACCATACCCACCTGCCGCAGGGCACCTCCAGCCATTTTTCTAACGCGGCGCGCTTGGCGAATCAGCATTTTTGACCCGCACAACATAGAGCCCATGGGTGCACCCAAGCCCTTGCTAAAGCACACGGACACGCTATCGAAGGGCTGTGTAATGGCTCTCAAGGCCACCGCTGTGGTCTGTTGCGACTGATCGGCCAAGGCGACCGCAGCATTAAAAAGACGTGCTCCATCCAAATGGGTGGCCAAGCCGCGGCTTTTGGCCAGCGTTGTTGCTTGCAGAAGGTAGTCCAAGCCCATGAGTCGGCCGTTCCAGGTGTTTTCCAGCGCTAACAATCGAGACATCGCGAAATGTGGGTCGTCAGGCTTGATCGACGCTTCAATTTTTTCAAGAGCAATGGTTCCGTCTGCGTTTTGTTCCAGCGGCTGCGGCTGGATACTGCCCAGCACCGCTGCGCCGCCCGCTTCCCACCGGTAGGTATGTGCCATTTGGCCCACCAAATATTCGTCGCCACGCCCACAATGCGCCATTAACGCGCAAAGGTTGCTTTGCGTTCCGGTGGGCATATACAGCGCATCTTCAAAGCCGAGCAGCGAAGCCACCTTTTCTTGAAGGCGATTGACCGTGGGGTCGTCGCCAAATACATCGTCACCCAAAGGAGCAACCATCATGGCCTCCTTCATGGCGTGGGTGGGCTGGGTTACGGTATCGCTGCGAAAGTCAATCGTCTTATTCATGGCGGGCACAGACCTTTATGGGGGATTAGTCCAACAAAAAATTCTTCAACATGGCATGACCATGTTCAGTCAGTATTGACTCGGGATGGAACTGTACCCCCTCCACGCGAACCGCGTGAGGCAATCTTTTGTGTCGCACACCCATGATCTCGCCGTCGTCAGTCCACGCGGTGACTTCAAGCAACTCAGGGCAAGAAGCACGCTCTATGGCCAAGGAATGGTAGCGATTAACAGTGAACCGGGTTGGCAATTGGCTGAACACGCCCTGGCCATTGGTCGTGATTTCGCTGGTCTTTCCGTGCATCAACTGCTGGGCACGAACGATTGTTCCTCCCAGCGCCTCGCCAATCGCCTGATGCCCCAGGCACACGCCCAAGATGGGCACAAGGCCCATAAACGCCTTTATCGCCTCCACCGACACCCCTGCCTGTGCCGGAGCACAGGGCCCGGGCGAGATCACCAATCGGTCGGGGTGCCGCTCCAACAATTGGGCCACCGTCACTTCGTCGTTTCGCACCACCTCGACCTCCGCGCCCAGTTGGCCAAAATACTGAACCAGGTTAAAGGTAAAGCTGTCGTAGTTATCCACCATCAATAGCCTAGGCGCGCTCATTGCAGACCCCTTTCCACCTGGTCGGCCGCTTTAAGCAAAGCGCGGGCCTTGTGTTCGGTCTCTGCCCACTCCAGCTCTGGCACACTGTCCGCGACCACCCCTGCAGCGGCTTGTACGTGCAGAACACCGTCCTTGATCACGCCGGTACGGATTGCGATGGCCAAATCCATGTCACCGGCGTAGCTGATGTAGCCACAGGCCCCTCCGTAAATACCGCGCTTGACCGGCTCCAACTGATCAATCAACTCCATCGCATGCACTTTGGGCGCACCCGACAACGTGCCAGCCGGAAAACTCGCTTTGAGCACATCCATGCTCGTCAAGCCCTGCTTGAGTATGCCCTCGACGTTGCTCACAATGTGCATCACATGGCTGTACCGCTCTACCGCGAAGGATTCGGTGACTCTCACACTCCCAACTTCGGCAATGCGTCCAATGTCGTTGCGTGCCAAATCGATCAACATGACGTGCTCGGCTCGCTCCTTAGGGTCATTGACCAGCTCTTGTTCGACAGCCAAATCCTGTTCTGGGGTTGCCCCACGTGGACGGGTACCCGCCAAAGGTCGAATGGTAACCTTTGTTTTGGCGTCGGGCGTTCGTTCCTGACGCACGAGAATCTCAGGCGAAGCCCCCACCACATGCAGGTCGCCAAAGTTGTAAAAATACATATACGGGCTGGGGTTGAGCGAGCGCAACACCCGGTACAGACTCAACGGCGGCGCCTCAAACGGCTTGGATATTCGCTGCCCGACCTGCACTTGCATAAAGTCGCCCGCGCCAATTAAATCTTTAGCCCTCTCAACCGCAGCCAAGTAATCTGCCTTTGCAAAGCCGCGCACCTCTTCGTGCGTTTGGGTCGGTGCTTCGCTGGGAACCTTGATAGTGTCGCTCAGCCGGACTTTGAGTTGAGCCAATCGCGACTGCCCCATTTGAAAGGCGTCTACCTCACTGGGGTCAACAAAGACAATAAAGTGAATCTTGCCCGACAAGTTGTCAATGACAGCGACTTCATCACAATGCAGCAGCATGATGTCAGGGCAATCCAAGGGGTCGGGTGGGCAAGTGGCTACCAGCTTTTTCTCAATATGGCGCACCGTGTCATAGCCAAAATAGCCTGCAAGTCCACCGCAAAATCTTGGCATGCCGGCAAGTTCGGCCACCTTGAATTGGGCTTTATAGCGTTCAATGGTATCCAACGGGTTGCCCTTTATCTCTTGGGTCACTACGCCGTTTTTGCGGATGATCAAATGGGCATCCTCACCAAAGCCTCGGGCCTCAAGCCTGGTATGCGCTGGCAAGCCAATAAAGCTGTACCGGCCAAACCGCTCGCCTCCAACGACCGATTCCAACAAAAACGAGTTACAGCCTCCGTTTTCACTGTGGGCCAGCTTTAAATAGAGAGAAAGTGGAGTTTCCAGGTCAGCCAGCACCTGTGCTTGCAGCGGAATGCGGTTGTAGCCCGCGGCAGCCAATTCGTTAAACGTGGAAATGTTCATGATGTTGCGTTTGAGGTTCCAAGAAGATGTGGGGTGAGCGGCCTCTAGCGGCACGCTGTATGGCTACTACGGAGCCAATCGATGATTTAAACCGCGAGCGAGCGGCGCCAGGGCCATGCCCCCCGGCCGGAACGACACATCATTGAATGGTTAGCACACAACATCCCCGTAGTGTAGCAAACCCGAATGACTGCCTCCCGCGGGGTAGGGAGTAGGAGTAAGGAACCCGCGAACTTGCTTTTCGTTGACCAACAGTTGGTGCGGACATTCATGCCCGTGGCGCACGTCGAAACGCAGGCCATCTGTTTTTCCCTTACCATCAGATCACAATGAGTCCGGTCCCCACTGCTATTTCTTCGCTCCCTCCGGGTGTAACCGTTCTGGAGAGAGTTTGGCTTTCGTCCAACAACATCGTGCACAAGGGACGGGAGCGCCATGCCGTCGTCGATACCGGCTATGTGTCGCACGCGCCGCAAACACTGCAACTTGTGACGGCCGCACTTGGAGCGGCACCCTTAACAGATGTTGTTTGCACCCATTTGCACAGTGACCATTGTGGCGGGAATCATTTGCTTCAAACCCAGTTCCAAAGTGCCAGAACTTGGGTGCCCCAATCCCAGTTAGAGGATGTGGCCAAGTGGGACCTTCATGCGCTCAGCTTCGAAGAAACCGGGCAACGCTGTGATCGCTTCATCGCAACCCACGGACTCGTTGCCGGGCAATCCATCCTACTTGGCGACCTTGAGTGGGAGGTTAAGCATGCACCCGGGCACGATCCGGACTCGGTCATGTTGTTTCAGCCCGAGTTCAAATGCTTGATTTCAGCTGACGCGCTATGGGAAAACGGATTTGGTGTGGTTTTTCCGGAGTTGGATGGTGTTGACGCCTTCGACGAAGTGGGGGAATCATTGGATTTGATCGAGGCGCTAAACCCTAGCACCGTCATACCGGGGCATGGTCGTGTGTTCATGGAAGTGGCCACTGCCTTAGAACGAGCCCGTTCCCGATTGAGCGCATTTCAAGCCGACAGTGGTCGGCATGCCAAACACGCCGCCAAGGTGTTGATGAAATTCAAACTCATGGAATGGCAGTCGGTCTCAGCGGCAAAGTTCTACCACTGGGCCGATCAGGCACGCCTGATACGCACAACGGCCGAGCGATTTTTTCCAACGATGCCACCGCAACAATTCGTTGGCTTGCTATTGGGTGAATTGCAAAGTGCTGGCGCACTACAGATCAAAGACGGACAAGTCCAAGACTTACCCGTCTAACTGACGCGTTGCAAAATCCGCCCCCCCAAAGCAAAGCGCCCCAAAGAGGTGACTCTAAGGGGCGAATTGTGGTGAATCACAAACGCGGTTGAAGGGGCGTAAGTGAAGGTGAAGGGGTAGCCTGACGATGACCTACTTTCACACGGGAATCCGCACTATCATC
>JBEIEP010000072.1:0-7415 GCA_040382935.1 Burkholderiaceae bacterium | reverse complement strand
TCATCCCCCGCCCCTCCCTCAAACGTACCCGTACCTAGCAATGTTTCGTTGCCCGCGCCCCCTCTTAGCGTATTGGCCCCTTCGGTATCGGTGATCTTGTCTGCACCCTCACCTCCTTCGACCACATCGTCGCCCCAGCCACCATCTAGCGTGTCATCCCCAAGGCCACCTATTAATTGGTCGTTGCCGTAACCTCCATTGAGCGTGTTGCCTGCATTATTCGCAGTCATTCGATTGTTCAGATCATTCCCAGTACCAATGAGTCGGTTCATTCCCGTCAAAGTCAGGTTTTCCAGATTTGCGCCCAAGGTATAGCTCACCACGGATCTCACCAAATCAGTACCTTGACCCGTCAGTTCTGCGGGCACCTCTTCTGAACTGTCCACCTCATAGGTGTCATCGCCTTCACCGCCCGCCATCTTGTCGATACCTACGCCGCCTATCAGCGAATCGTTGCCAGCACCACCGATCAGCGTGTCATTCCCCGCCCCACCAATGAGCGTATTACCCGCGTTATTGGCCGTGATCTGGTTGTCCAACTCATTACCCGTACCCGTGAGCACCGATACGCCTGTGAGCGTGAGGTTTTCTAGGTTGGCCCCTAGGCTCAGACTGATGTTGGATTTGACAGTATCAATACCTTGGTTGGCCAGCTCCGTCACCACATCTGCTGCGCTGTCCACCTCGTAGGTGTCGTTGCACGCACCACCACTCATCTTGTCCGCATCCATGCCCCCTATCAGGGTGTCGTTGCCGTCCCCACCTACCAAGGTGTCGGCCTTTAGTCCACCAATCAAGGTGTCATTGCCCGCACCGCCCGATAGGGTGTTGCCCGCATCGTTGGCTTTGATGATGTTGTCTTGGGTGTTGCCCGTGCCGCTGACCACACCGGTGCCTACCATCGTCAGGTTCTCTACGTTGGCGCTCAGTGTGGTGTTAACGCTTGCATTGACCTGATCGGTGCCTTGGTTGGCGGTCTCGGTAACTGCATCGCCGGTGTTGTCCACCTCGTAGGTGTTGTCACCTGCCCCACCTGTCATTTTGTCGGCCCCTGCACCGCCGCTTAGGGTGTCGTTGCCGTCTCCACCCAGCAAAGTATCTACCCCTTTGCCGCCTTGTAGCGTGTCGTTGCCCGCCCCACCCGATAGGGTGTTGCCTGCATCGTTGGCGGTGATGATGTTGTTTAGCGTGTTACCCGTGCCACTGAGCACCACAGTGCCCGTCATCGATAGGTTCTCTACGTTGGCCCCTAGCGTGTAGTTGGCACTGGCCCTCACCAGATCAAGCCCCGCCCCTGCCGCCTCTGTGATTACGTCAGCACTGTTGTCTACGATGTAGGTGTCGTTGCCTGCCCCACCGCCCATGGTATCCACGCCCGCCCCACCATCCAGTGTGTCTGCGCCGTTGCCCCCAGCCAGTGTGTCTTTGCCCGCGCCCCCCACCAGGGTGTTGCCCGCTTGGTTGGCTATGAGTACATTGTCTAAATCGTTACCCGTACCCCTCAATACAGCGCTTCCCGTTAGGGTCAGGTTCTCAACGTTGGCGCTTAGCGTGGTGTTTACGCTGGCTTTAACGGTGTCTATGCCTTCATTGAGCAGTTCAAGGATCACATCGCCGGCGCTATCGACCATATAGCTGTCGTTGCCCGCGCCCCCACTCATCCGGTCGTTGCCCCCACCGCCCACCAAGGTGTCAGCGCCTTTGCCCCCAATCAGCGTGTCGTTGCCCTTTTCGCCCAATAAGGCGCTGCCCGCGTCGTTGGCGGTGATGACGTTGTTCAGCTCATTGCCCGTACCTTTGATCTGCGCTGTGCCAGTCAGGGTTAAATTCTCTACGTTGGCCCCCAAGGTGTAGTTCAGGCTGGCTCTGACCGTGTCCAGGCCCTGGTTGGCCGACTCGGTGACCTTATCGCCTGCTATGTCTACCTCGTAGGTGTCGTCCCCTACCCCGCCCGTCATGGCGTCAGCACCTGCACCGCCCAGCAAGGTGTCGTTACCTTCACCGCCCAGTAAGGTGTCTGCTCCTTTGCCACCTTGCAGGGTGTCGTTGCCCGCACCGCCATTCAAGGTATTGCCCGCATCGTTGGCGGTAATGACGTTATCCAGGGTGTTGCCTGATCCAACAAGCTTGAACGCGCCTGTCAGGGTTAGGTTTTCTAGGTTGATGCCTAGCGTGTAGTTGATGCCTGTCCTAACCAGGTCTGTTCCCTCGCCGGTCAACTCGGTCACCACGTCGGTGGCGCTGTCTACCTCGTAGCTGTCATCGCCTGCACCCCCAGCCATGGTGTCGGTGCCGCTACCACCTTGCAAGGTGTCCGCGCCCCTACCCCCGCGCAGGGTGTCGTTGCCCGCCCCACCCGATAGGGTGTTGCCTGCATCGTTGGCCGTGATGATGTTGTTGAGCTCGTTGCCTGTACCGCTAATGGTTCCTGTGCCCATGAGGGTGAGGTTTTCCTGGTTGGCTCCTAGCGTGTAACTGACGCTTGCGCGGACAAGATCCGTGCCTTGGTTGCTCAACTCCGTCACCACATCGCCTGCGTTGTCCACCTCGTAGCTGTCGTCGCCCAGGCCACCTTCCAACTTGTCGGCCCCTGCACCACCGATCAGGCTGTCGTTGCCCTCGCCGCCTGATAAGGTGTTGCCCGCGTCATTGCCAGTGATAACGTTGTCTAGCGCGTTGCCCGTGCCACTGATGGCACTGGTGCCCGTAAGGGTGAGGTTTTCTTGGTTGGCTCCCAAGGTGTAACTCAAACTGGCCTTGACCAGGTCTGTGCCCTGGCCGGTTAACTCTGTTACCAGATCGCCTGCGTTGTCTACCTCGTAGGTGTCCTCGCCCAGGCCACCTTCCATCTTGTCGGCACCTGCACCACCGATCAGGCTGTCGTTGCCCTCTCCGCCTTGTAAGGTGTCTAGTCCTTTGCCACCCACCAGCGTGTCGTTACCCAAACCCCCTATTAGCGTGTTGCCTGCATCGTTGGCGGTGATGATGTTATCCAGCGTGTTGCCTGTACCGATCAGCACCGCGGTGCCCGTGAGGGTGAGGTTTTCGAGGTTGGCACCTAAGGTATAACTCACGCTGGCCTTGACCAGATCTGTGCCCTGGCCCGTTAACTCTGTCACCACATCGCCTGCGTTGTCTACCTCATAGGTGTCATCGCCTTCTGCGCCTAGCAGCGTGTCTGCACCTGCGCCACCTCGCAAAGTGTCATTACCCGCTCCACCATTGAGGGTGTTGCCCGCGTTGTTGGCGGTGATGATGTTGTCTAACGCATTGCCCGTGCCAGTCAGCGCATTGGTGCCGGTTAGAGTGAGGTTTTCTAGTTCGGCACCCAGGGTGTAGCTAAAGCCAACCCGGACCGTGTCTGTGCCTTGGCCTGCAAGTTCTGTGACCACGTCGCCCGCACTGTCCACCTCGTAGCTGTCATTGCCCGCACCCCCCGCCATCTGATCTGCACCTGCACCACCCATTAAGGTGTCGGCCCCTGCACCGCCTTGCAAGGTGTCATTGCCTGCACCGCCACTTAAGGTATTGCCTGCGTTATTGGCTTTGATGATGTTGTTTAACGCATTGCCCGTGCCGTTAATAGCGCTTAGGCCTGTTAGCGTGAGGTTTTCTACGTTGGCCCCTAAGGTAAAGCTCACACTGGACTTGACCAAGTCGAGTCCTTCATTGGCCCCTTCGGTAACCACATCGCCGGTGTTGTCCACCATGTAGGTGTCGTCTCCTGTACCACCCACCAATGTGTCTTGACCCAACCAGCCATCCAGCCAGTCGTTACCAGCACCGCCATGCAGGGTGTTGTTGTAGCGGTTGCCCAATAAGCGGTTGTCTAGCGCGTTGCCATAGCCTACCCTTGCCACTCTGGGGTTATTGGCATCGGTATCCGATCCGGGGTTGGCCGCATTCACCTCTGGCAACAACGCCAAATCTTCTAGGTTGTCACCAAGGGTATAGCCATTGAGCGTGGTTTTGACCTCATCTCGGCCTTCCCCTGCCAACTCGGTTACCGTGTCGCCAGCGTCGTCTACATAATAGGTGTCGTTGCCGGTGCCGCCGGTCATTTGGTCGGCGCCAGTACCGCCTAGCAGGTCATCGTCGCCTCCATCGCCTTGTAGCCTATCATCATGCTCACCGCCTAGCAGCGTGTCGTTGCCTTCTCCGCCAAACAGTGCATCTTGGCCTGTTTGGCCAACCAATTGGTCGTCGCCTTCACCGCCAGACAAGAGATCAGCACCGCTGCCGCCATCGAGCACATCGTTGCCAGCCTCGCCAAAGGCAATATCATCGCCCTCTTCTAAAAACACAAGGTCGTGACCGTCACCGCCCACCACCGTGTCGTTACCCTTGCCGGCAAAGGCCGTGTCATTGCCCTCGCGCAGGAGGAGTAGATCGTTGTCTAAACCACTGTAGACCGTGTCATTGCCCGCGCCCGCATCGATCACGTCGTTGCCTTTATCGTCGGCAATAAAGTCATCGCCCGACCACGCCGTGATGCGGTCGCTGCCTATCGTACCCACCAGCATGTCTTGCAGATCACTGCCCAGTATCTCAGAGCCACTGGCCACTTTGTCCTGCACGATCACCTCAGACCTTCCATCTTTGTGCATAAACAGCACTTGGTTGGATACCGCCAACGTCACATCGGCCATATCGATGGTGCTGCCGTTTTGCAGCGTGACCTGTGCCACGCCATGAATCGCGCTGTCACCGCTCATCCTAAACTGGCCATCGGACTGCAAACCAATGCTAACAATGCCCACTTGCGAGAGGCTTTGCACTTCACCGGCTTCGCTCAGACCATTGCCGTTGGCATCGCGCCAGACGCGCAATTGCGCAAACCGGCTATCGGCTGCCGAGATCACGCCATCGGCATTGCTATCAAACGCCTGCAAGCCTTCAAGATCGGTTGTGGCATCTGCCTTGTATTGGGTAAAACTGATCTCGCCCTTGCCCTCAATAAGCCCATCCTCATTGGCATCGTAGGCCAAAAAGCCATCACCACCGCTAGTCCAAGCGGTTTTGTGCCGCCAGCCATCACCCAAAATATCGTAAAACGCTTGGCTAGCACTGAGCGATTGCAAGGTAATACCGTTTTTGTCCAAATCCAAGATCAGGGGTTCAGCACCGTCTCCACTTCCATCACCGCCGTCACCACTTCCAGTGCCTGAATCAGAAGCTGAAGCTGAATCAGAATCAGAATCAGAATCAGAATCAGGACTTTCAATCCAGGAATAGTCTCCCCCACCACCCGAATCTGTGTACGTATTGGGCAAATAAACCCCAATATTCACACTGCTGGTATTACCACTGGCATCGGTAACTGAAATTTCAAATCCATCGGTTGCTTCACCGTTGCCGCCCCACTGGGAGGTATACGTCCAAGTCCCATCCGCCCGCACGGTGGCATAGCCGTATACGCCGTTACCCGTGACGGCATAGGTGAATACTGTGTCGTCGGGGTCAGTAACAATCAGCCTGCCTTCAAAGGGCAAAATTTCATATCCATTAGGCTGCTGCCCCGCAAACCATGGTGTGTAGGTCGGAGAATCATCCTCACCTGTCCCACGATAAATCGGCCTCTTAGTATTTTCTGAACGCACCACCGGCGCATCGTTATCCGGCGTGAAGCTAATTTGCACCTGTGCTTGTGCTTGGTTGCCATGGGCATCGGTCACCGTGTATGAAAACCCTGCTTGATTGCCCGCATAGTTGGGGGTGGGCGTAAATCCAATCGCTCCGTTGCTTAAAAACACCACACTGCCATGCTGTGCCTCACTCACCGCCGTAATCCGCAGGTTTTTATTGCTGCCCACTACTTGGTCGTTGGCCAAGAGCGTTTCGGGCGTAATGGTGATGTTGGCATCGTCTTCTGTAAACACCATCCCATCCTTGCCTGGGGCAATGTTGGATAGGTCGTCCGCTTTGCTCACCAACAGGGTCGATTGCCCATTGCTGGACTCAATTTTGATGCCATACGCAATGGGCGTGAACTTGGTGCCCACAGGGTCTACCTGCAAATCCACCCCGCTGATTTGGCGGGTTTGCCCGTTGATCTCATAGTGGCTGCGGTTGTAGTTAATGCGGCCAATCCCCCTCTCGCTGAGGGTTGTGGCTTCGCCATCGTCTACCAGTGCGTTGCTGTTGGCATCCTGCCATACCCGCAGTTGGGCATACACCGGGTCGGCGGCATCAATATCGCCGTCCACATCGGCATCCACCCAGCTCAAGCCTTTTAATCCTTGTAGCCCCAGTGCGATCTGGGTGTTGCCAAACAGATCACTGCCGCTGTCCACCACACCGTTGTAGTTTTTGTCCAGCACCAGCATGGCATCACTGCCGTCTATCCATGCGGTTTGTTTGAGGTAGCCTGTGCCGTCTACATCAAACACCACTTGGCTCTCGTCCAAGCCTAGGCTTTGGATGCCATCGCCACCCAAGTCCAGGGCAATGGTGCGCCATAGGCCGGGTTGATTGTCTTGCCCTTGATTGCCTGTACTGGTGAGGTGGGCTTCGCCCAAGTATTGGCTGGTGCGTTGCGCCCGCTGCGTTTCGGTCAGCCCTGCCAGTGGGTCGCCTTTGCTGGTCTGGATGCGCGCTGTTTGTACTTCCCAGTCCGGCGCTAAGGCCATATTGCTCAGGGCGCTGTAAATGAACTGGTCTGTTAGGCTCCTGTAGCCCTGCGCTTGTCTTTGGTCGAGATCAACCGCAATGCGGTTGCGGTCGTAATGCACCACCTGGGGTTGGCCTGTGGCAGGGTTAATATCGGCTAGGCTCCAATCGCCTTCGTCGTAGGACAGGCTGCCCATTCGGTTGGCAATGATGCCGATTTTTGCCGTGGGGTCGATTTGGTTGTACACGTTCACATCCGCTTGCAAGCGGCCATACAACTGAACCATCAGGTTGTGGACGATTTCCTGGCCCCCGTCGCCTCCGTTGCTGGCAATGCGCAGGGTGCCGTCGTCGTTAAACACCAAGCGGGCATTGCCCCAGGGCTCGGGTTGGTTGAAGAACATGCTAAAGATGGTGTCTACTATGCTCAAGATCTTGCCTATCACCGGATTGATGATCGTAATAACGGCAATGGCTATGGACTTGGCATCGCCTTTGATAACGGCCGACATGAGGTTGAGATACGGCAGTGCTTTGCCCAAATCACTCGCTATCGCAGACACCCCATCGCTCACCGTACCCCCCAGTGCTTGGTAAGCGGCAACACTACTAACAAACGCCGATGCCCCTGTGATCGCAATATCCGCCGCATCACCCTCTTTGATGGCTCGGTTGAGGTTGTACAGGCTGCTCACCCCGTTTAATACGTTTTGTACACTGCTCAGCGAGGTGTTGGCCACGTTTTGTTTATTAAGGGCTTGGAGGCTGGACAAGGTATTGACCCCCGCCACCACAATCGGCAGGGG
>JBEIEP010000071.1:0-7453 GCA_040382935.1 Burkholderiaceae bacterium | reverse complement strand
TGAAAGCGGAAGGCCTTGGTTGGCCATGGCGTGTGTCACAAGATAGGACCTTGTCTAGGGCGCTTTTCGGGATTTTGTCCATACCATGCAGAGCTCCCAGTAGGCCGCCCACGATGCAGGCGTTGGTGTCCGTGTCTCCACCCCTGACCAGCGTTTCGAGGATAGCCTTTTGAAAAGGCGTGGCTCTATACAGGTGATGAAACGCATAAGTGAAGCCGTAACGGACAAACCCGGCCATGGGGTGCGCGGGTGGCAGATTGCCTTCTTGGGCATCTTGGAGCCACTGGCTGACTTCTTCGCTGATGCTTTGTGCGTGGCTCAGTGCAGCTGCAAATGCGCCCCTGTGATCCCCTGGTTTCTGAATCAAGTGGCGGATGGCCAGCACATAGGCTGCCGTGGACACCTGGCAAGAAGGATTTGGATGGGTCAAGCGTGCATCTGCACAGGCCATGGCTACGGTTTGCTCTACCGTCATGTTGGCCGCTGCTATCCCTAAAGGTGTTGCACGCATCAAACTACCATTGGCTTTGGATTCACTGTTGTAATCCAGCGCTTGCTCTGCAATCAAGTCAGCCGCCCTCACCCCATTGCGCTCCGACTTGGGAATGCGCAGGGCGCTGGAAGTGGCGTTGCCAATGTCAAATGGGTGAGATGCCTCCCAATCGCCGTAGGCTTTGGCCACTATCAGCGGGTCGTATTGGCCCTGACCGAGCACCAATGCCCGGAGCAAGCTGACGGTCATCTCGCCGTCGTCGGTGAACTGGCCAGGAGCCAAATCAAACACCCCACCGCCAGGCATGTCAAAAGCCTGCTCACACTCTTTGGGCGTGGGTTGATGGCCCAGGAATTCAAGGACTCCACCAGCAGCATCCCCCGTCAAGGCTCCTAAAACGGCACCGTATGCACTTTGCTCCGAGCGGCTGAGTTCTTTGATTGTGTTCATTTTGACTGTAGATCTTCCGAGATTTTGCATGATGGCCTGGACATGACTTTTGAGAGCCGGTGATGGCATGTGGGTGCAGTGGCCCTGAGCGTCATCGATCAAGTTATTGACACTGACCGTTGCTTGCAGCAAGCCGAGCAATTGGCTATACGCCGAGTCGCCCAAGAGCTTCTTCCAGCTCTCGGTGTAGGGGCTTTGCGAGACCGCCGATTCGATGGCCTGCACACCTTGCCATGTCAGCTCAGCGTTTTGGGCTTTGCGCAAATCAGACCACCTCCGAATCATCCACCCGGGGTATTCTGGGTTCAAGCGCCCAATCTCGGTTGAAAAAAATGATCTGCACTCCTCCAGTGGAGCCTCTTCATCCCAGCCTCTTGGAATCATCCTGAATGTGACCGTTGGGCACCGGGGATCGACTTTCTCGCAAAAACCTTCCTGGTAGCCTGTGGGGCCACCTCTGAGGCTGAATTTGTAGCGAACGCCTTCAATGGCCCAAAGCGGACCCGACCAACCGCCGTAGCTGGCCATAGGATTGACGCACATGGCCAATCGACCTTCCATCACACGCAGCTGTCCGACATGGGGCGCTTGATCTGACCGTCGTCTGTATCTGTTTGAATCTTGCATGACTTGCCTGTTTCTGATCCGACCCCGGTGGCCGAATTCCTTTTTCAGCAAATCACGAAGATCCACAAACTGTCAAATGAGGCGGTATGAGCGACAAGTACCTACGGTAAGGTTTCCGACTGTTTTGGTGGGGTAATACTTCATCCCGCAAAACCCAAGATCGCGGGCTCACAAGTACTGGTTACTTCAACAGCCCCATAGGCTCTCATCTTGAGCCTTGCTCACGGCACCATCACAGCCTTGACCAACCCAAGGAGCCTGTGATGACCCAACCGACGATTGTTTTTTCTCCGCTGCAAGCGGGTGTGCCTGCTGAAGGCGGTGCGCTGGAGGTGCTGGTGCGGGTGCAGGCGCCTGACCGCCCTGCCGATCTGGCTGTAACCCATTTGCCCAAACGCTTGGCTTTGGTGGTGGACCGTTCGGGCAGCATGGACGGCCAACCGCTCCAAGAGGCTTTGCGCTGCGTAAAGCACATTGCCAGCCACCTGACACCGCAAGACGCTATGGCGCTGGTGGTGTACGACGACAAGGTGGACACGCTGCTGCCTTTGCAGCCCATGCGTTCGGCCGATGCGGTGGTCAAGGCGATCGCGGGTGTGCAAGCGGGCGGTATGACCGACCTGCATGGCGGCTGGTTGGCTGGTGCCCAACAGTTAGAGGGTGGCACAGAGAAGACGGTTTCGCGTGTGATTTTGTTGTCCGATGGGCAGGCCAACCATGGACAGACCGATTTGTCGGCGATCGAGGCACAGTGCCGCGAGTGGCTGGGCCGGGGCGTGAGTACCACCACGGTGGGTTTGGGACGCGGCTTCAATGAGGATTTGATGATCGGCATGGCCCGGGCGGGCGGCGGGCAAAACTATTACGGCGAGACAGCCGCCGACCTGTACGACAGTTTTGACGAAGAGCTGGCTTTGCTGCAGGCCATGTACTTGCGGCAAGTCGGGCTCAAGCTGTTGCCCGCGCCAGGGGTGATTGTGGAGATGATCAGCCCTGCCCAGCAGCTGGCCGATGGCAGCTGGCGCATGACCGACCTGGCTTGGGGGGCCGAGGCGTGGGTGGCGGTGCGCCTGCACCTGAGCCCTGGCACTGCGGGCCTAACCCGTGACTTGTTGGCCGCTAGCGTGAGCGGCATCGCGCTGGATGGCTCCCAATTGCAGGCCCATGCCCCTGTACTGCAACTGCCGGTGCTGGACGCAGCCGCCTTGCAGGCCTTGCCCCGAAACGAGACGGCTTTCACCCGGCTGGAAGAGCTGGCATTTGCCAAAGCGGCTGAGCACTTACGCCAATTGGCCAAAGACGGCGACCGCCAAGCCACGCAGCGGGCTTTGGATGTGTTGGAAAAGCGCTTTGGACACCACCCATGGCTCAAGGCCAAGATCGAGCAACTGCGTCAGCTGGCTGACCAAGACTCTGAAATGATGGCCAAGGAGGTGCGCTACTCCATGATGCGCATGTCACGTCGCTTGGTATCCAAAGAAGAGATGGCCTATGCGGGTGACGAGACCGATATCAGCGAATCGGTCATGCCGTCTTTCTTGCGCAAGAAGGTGAGCGAGGGCAAAGGAAAGAAGCAGTGACATAGACTTCGATCCATGCCCCACAAAAAAAAACCCAGAAGCGGCCTTTGGAAGCTGGCCATAGCCCTAGCGGTGACCAGCTTGCTGAGCTATGGGTTAATCATCGAGCCTCGATGGGTGGTGGTGACCCCGTTACAAAAGGAAGTGGGTTTAAAGGGCGCGACCTTCAAAATTGCACAGCTATCAGACCTTCACCTCTCGGGTATGGGTGCAACGGAAGAAGCCACATTGAATCACCTGAAGGCGCTGCAACCCGATTTGATAGTGCTGTCGGGTGATGTGATCGGTGACCGACACGCCTTGTCGGCACTCGAAGACTTTTTAAAAAGCCTGCCAGACGCCATCAAAGTGGCGACCTTGGGCAATTGGGAGCACTGGTCTGGCTCTGACTTACAGCATTTGTCTGCCCTTTACAAGCGCCACCAAGTGAGGCTTTTGGTCAATGAATGCATGCCGCTGGTGGTCAATGGCCTCCACTTGAGTTTGGCGGGGTTAGACGATTACACGGCAGGTAAGCCTGATCTTGTGGGAACACTTCAGCAGTGCACCCAGGGTGCACCGATCATCATGGCCCAGCACTCACCAGGCATGTTTGACGAAGCACCTTCGCCCGAGCTGGGCCAGATTGCCTTCAGCCTGGCAGGCCACACACACGGCGGCCAAGTGGCCGTGGGCAAACATGCGCTTTTTACGCCCAGAGGCAGTGGGCAATATGTGGCGGGCAGCTATCAGACAGCTTGGGGTAATTTGTACGTCTCACGCGGTATCGGCACCTCTATGATGCCCCTGCGCATCGGTGCACGGCCCGAGATCGTGTTGTTGGAATTGCGGTGATAAAAAAGTTGGTAACTCAACACTCGCTTGTTTAAAACTCTCAAATCCATAAGAAACTTAATGCTCGGCAACCTCATCGGCGACATCATTGGTTCGGCCTACGAATTCAGCCACTTCAAAGGCAAAGACTTCACGCCGCTGTTCCACCTAAAGGCCCGCTTCACCGATGACACGGTGTGCACGGTGGCCGTGGCCGATGCGCTGACGCAGGGCGCCGACCCGCAAACCACCATGATTGATTGGTGTCGCAGGTATGCCGAGAACGGCGGCTGGGGGAAACGTTTTGCCGAATGGTTCATGGACGACAACCCGCAACCCTATGGCAGCTGGGGCAACGGCGCGGCCATGCGCATTGCCCCTGTGGGATTGCTGGCCAGCACCCAAGCCGAGGTCATCGGCTGGTCTGACACCGTGACCGCCATCACACACAACCACCCAGATGCCATGAACTCAGCGCAAGCGGTTGCCCTGGCCATTTTTTGGGCAAGGCAAAAAGCCAGCGCCCAAGACATCGGCCAGCGACTGACAAAGCGCTACGGCTACCCGTTGCACCTTAAGCCCGATGACATTCGCCCAACGTACAAGCGCACAGAAAAAGCCATTGACTCGGTACCACAAGCTATCAGCTGCGCCCTGCACTCGAACAGCTTTGAAGACGCCATCCGCAATGCCGTGTCTTTGGGCGGCGACAGCGACACCATCGCTGCGATTGCGGGAGGCATTGCAGAAGCCATCCACGGAATACCCGACACCATGGCTGCCGAAGCTTGGGGCTACCTGCCCAAAGACATCCAAGCTGTGATTGGCGCCCTCTATCGAGAAGCGAACACCAGCCCATGAAAACCCTGCCCCCAGAATTGATGCAAGCCTTCGCTGAAACTCACTACATCGTGCACCACGAAGCCCCTTTCGTGATGCACATCGGCCAGCCCTGCCCGGAACTCAAAGCGCTCATGGCCCAGCACAACGCTCTGAGCGCGGCTTTCATCACTGCCTCGAACCCGTTCAGTAAAAACCTGCACACCAAAGAAAACCAAGACCGCCAGGACGAGCTGAAAGCTAACATCAAAAAGCGTGGACTGATCTGCATCGACGGCATCGGCAAGCACCCCAGCAACAACTGGCCGGGCGAGGTCAGCGTGTTGGTGCTGGGCCTAGACCTTGAAGCGGCCAAGTCACTGGCCCGGCATTACGAGCAACACGCGTTTGTGTGGACTGCGGGCGATGGCGTGCCAGAGTTGATGCAGCCCTTAAAAAACGCACCCGCGGGTGCGTTTTAAAAATAGCTCCTTTTAGTATTTTGGGAATATGCCATCGCATGCATTCGCAACCAAGCCCTGCCCCTTCCTGACCAACTCACTGACTGTGTGACCCATCTTGATGTGTTTGTCTGTTTGCTCTTTTGGCGTTTCACCAATTTTGGTCATGGCCTTGGGATTTAGTCGCATCTGTTCTCCGATACGCCATAGCTTGGAACTGGGTTCATTTCGCTTGAACGTGTCATGTGCTTCAAGAACGTCCAGGTTCAGCTTGATAGCTTCGGGTGTGATGCGGCTTTTGTATATTGACCAAGACTTGGGTGCCGAAGAAAGCATGCCGCTTTGCCCCTGAAGCAGTCGCATCTGCTCAACCAGAAAACTGACCTCATCACCAACCAGTTCCATAGGTGTTTCGTCATCGACATCTAGCGTGATCCGGCAACTGGATGTTTTTCGCTGTGCTACTACTAAGCGCACTTTGAATGTGGCAATGCTGCACCCAAAGTTTTGGCAACCACGTTCGTGCCACCACTCACGCAATGTCAAATGTTCCAAGCAACCAAAGAGCTTGAAGGTATTGGCTGCACCCTGTGAACCAAAGATCCCAGTTCGGCAGTTCTGAATGTACTGTTTGGACAGCTTCAGACATCGAAACCAGACTTCCAAGTAGCCGCCATAAATGAATGGCTCACTCCCAGCGGCGGTCATGCCACCCGAAGCAATTGCCGGCATCAATGGCTTTCCACCATTAGCAGATATCTGAGTTTCCAACTTCATTTTTTCGAACCCCTCGAAAAAAGGAACTGACTCCCTGTCCCAAAACCTAACCTCAGCGTGTCGCACCAATCCTGGTCGACGGAACCCATGGTTATGAAATTTAACAGGAGTTTAAAATGAACTTAGAAAACGCAAACAGCGCCCCTCTCACGGCTAATGGAGTTGCCGTCGGACTCACAGCGCAAGCCTCATCTGTGGATGAATTCTCATTTGGTCTTTTGATGAACCGCGCATTGGGCGGCTCGGACAAGCGTCGACCCAGTGACAAAAGTGCCAACGAAGTACAAGTGGACATGATTTTGGGACAGGCTCAAAACCTGGCCAAAATGAATGACCAGTACGTAGAGACCTACGTAGTGCGAGGCACCAAAGAGCTTTATGCCCTGCTGGGAGCAATCTACAGCTATGCCCTACAAATCAACGAATCCGTTTTGAAAGATCACATCCTGCAGCGCATGCGCGAACGCCTTGAGAGCGAACACGACGTCAAGACACAAGCCAACACACCTTGGCTCACCACTGTGCTGCGCTTCATCTTGCCCACAGATCGTCAAACGGCCTACACCTACTCAAAGGTTTTGCAGGTGGCACACGACGAGAACTTGGCTGCGCAAGAGCTTCCCAACTACATCAAAGAGCGCGGCGGCATTGCCAAAATCACCGCCACCAAAGAAGACGCGGAAGCAGCCAAGGCCGTGAAAACTCACAAAGAGGCCAAGACACAAATGTTGCGCAAGATCCTGCTGGCAAATGCCAAACAAGCTCAAACGATTGTGCAAGTGGATGACAAATTTGTGTTGAACACAGTTGAAGAGGGAAAGAAGGAAGGCACCTTCGAGTTTGCCGTCTGTGTCAATCCTATAGGTCAAGAGCGACGTGTTGTTCGCTTCATCAAATTGAACGAAGCCATGGAAACACAGATCTTGAACATGGTGGCAGAAGCCAGTGTTTCCGACGATTTGGCGACAACACAAAACAACCTTGATGTCTTGCGCGAAAAACTGGGTATCACATCTGGCTGGGGCATGCAACCTGGTGACAAGGGCTATCAGCCTGCCGGACTGCCTGCCCTCAACTCTGCGGTTCAGCCGGAAGCCATACTCAATTCACCTATGAGTTCTTCGATTACAGGCGTCACGGTCAAGGAAGCGATGTTTTAACTACACGCCAGATCCCCAGACTGGATCGGCTGGGGATCTATCGAAACCTTAAGGAGAACCCAATGAGCGAATTTTTAGGACCCCATGGCAAAGCCACTGTAATTTTGATGAAAGCCCATTTCGAATCCGAACTTCCCAAGTTGAAGGACTTGAAAAAGCTTCTTCATATTCCAGATGGGCGGTATTACAAAAGTGGGGGGCGCAATTATTCTTCAACACACCGTCTCGAAAGGCTGCTGAACATCTTGAGCGAAATCAGAGGTGAGGAACGAG
>JBEIEP010000070.1:0-7747 GCA_040382935.1 Burkholderiaceae bacterium | reverse complement strand
CTAGCCTGAGCGCCGTGGGTTAAATTCAAACCAAATTCAAAGGAATACGGCTTGATCTGTTGAACTGAATTTGCAGCAAAATTGGGACTTGACTTTCAGTCTTCCCCATTTTCATCATCTTGAGTTTGAAAAATTAAATTATAAGGCTAGTTGTTTTGGGCCTGACTCTGTGACAAATTTCTTAAAATATTGCTAATTTCCCATTAAAATCAATCACTTAGTCTTCATATGAGGGTCACCCTACAGGTGAGCTTTCCATGACCGACTTTCTCATCAAAAAACTGCCCTACGACTTGACTTCCAATGCCGGTTTAGCCTTGGTCGGTCAGTGCATCAAACGCCTTGGCATCAGCAAATGCGTTGATCGCAAATTTCCCGTTAATCTTGGCGGTATCGCCAACAGTGACATCCTCAAGAACCACTTAGGCCTGCTGGCGCAGGGCAAGAACGACTTTGACGCCATTGAGGCGTTTCGAGCTGACGATTTCTTCAAGCGTTCACTGGGCATTGGTGCTGTACCCTCCAGTCCTACGCTGCACCAGCGCATGAACACCCACGCGGTGTCTTGGTTCAATTTGGGTGACCAGCTGAACGAGATGCTTTTGTCGCCCAAGGGTGCAGGCAGTGCGCTGGACTTCGGTGCCCTGCCCAATGGTTAGATGCCGATTGACTGGGACACCTTTTGTGATGAACTGCGTATTCCGGTGATCGTGGACAGCACGGTGCAACACAAAGCCATTGCCCACCCCACCGATAGCCGTTTGCTCGAGGTTGCCAGAGATAACTTGGTACAGGCGGCCAAGGACGTGGGAATTCATCTGAAACAGACCTTTGCCAAGGAGGGCCAGCGTTTAAGCCACAAGGCGGGCCGCTATGCCCATGCCCGCCAGTTCAATCGGATGAAGCGGGCGATCAAGCGCCAGCGCACCATCGTTGGACGCTTGCACCGGGAGATTGAATGCAAGGCCAGTGTGATCGGGGCGGCAGTCAAGCAAGCGCTGGGGGCGACTTGGCACAGAAATTGGCCCAAATCATCGGCTGCAACCGACTGCATACCCCGGATCAGCGTTGGTTACTGGCCTAAGATGAATAAATCAGGGACGACTATTTATTCAATTGCACCAGCCCAACTACCCCGCTTCTACAAACGCCAGCACCGCCTCCAGCATCTGTCTTAAAACGGGTTGAACCCTAACGGCTTTTGCAGAATCATAGGCAAAAGGCCATTGCTCTTGCATATAAGTGTGTTGCGTCATTTCCAGTTGTACCGCGTGTTGCTGCGCTGCGGGCTGCCCGTATTGGCGGGTGATATAGCCCCCTTTAAAGCGGCCGTTAAGCACGGCGCTAAACCCAGGCTTTTCGCCCTGCGCAATGGCCAGTAGTTGCGCCGCCAACGCCGTGTCACAGCTATGGCCGTCGGCGGTGCCCAGGTTGAGGTCGGGCAACACCCCTTCAAAAAAGCGCGGCACAACAGATCGTATCGAGTGGGCATCCCACAACGCCACCCTGCCGTGCTGGGCTTTGAGTCGATCGAGTTCGGCTTGTAGTTGGTGGTGATAGGGTTGCCAAATGGCCTCGCGCCGAGCGGCAAGCTCGGTGGCACTGGGATGATCTTTGGGGTCTTGGTACAGGGCTTGGTCGTCAAACAAATCCACCGGGCACAAGCCGGTCACGCTTTGACCGGGGTAAAGGCTGGCACCGTCTGGCGGGCGATTCAAGTCAATCACATAGCGCGAATGGGTGGCAATCAACAACGAGCACCCCATTTGGCGGACAAAGTCGTACAAGCGGGGCAGGTGCCAGTCGGTATCGGGCACTTGCCGGCCTTCAGGGGTCAGACGCGCCGCTAAATCCGGGGGAATATAGGTGCCCACGTGGGGCATAGAGACCAGCAAGGGGCGGGTACCGGGCACAAACACAAAAGGCGGTTGATGGGTTTGAAAAGTAGTCATGTGAAAGCCCGAGGTCTGAAGCACAGGGTTTTAGGAACGCTACGCCAGCAATTGTTGACGCGCTTTAATCAAGCCTTGGTAGGCCTGCGCGTGGGTGGTGTGTTGGCCGTCTTTAACGCGCTCCACCCCCGCCACCCACACCGATTGGATGGCCGAGCGCCTATGGCTGGCAAACACGTGTACCGACAGCATTTGGGCAGGGTCGTCCAAGCCTTGCAACAGGGCGTGTTGCCGGTCAAGCACCACCCAGTCGGCACGCTGGCCCACGGCCAAACCGGTTATGGGTCGCGCACTGGCCTGTGCCCCCCCGGCCACGGCAGCCAAGCTTAAAGCCGTGGCCACCTGGGCTTGCCCTGCATGGGTCACCACGTTGCGTTGGCGCAGCAACAAGCGTTGGCTGTATTCCAACTGCATCAGTTCTTCGGCGGCGTTCACGCAACTATGGCTGTCCGAGCCAATGCCCCAAGCACCCCCGGCAGCCGCCCATCCGGTGTAATCAAAAATGCCATCGCCCAAGTTGGCCTCGGTGCTGGGGCACAGGCCTGCCACTGCACCTGTACGCGCTGCGGCTTGGGTTTCTGTGGGCGTTAAGTGGGTGGCATGCACCAGGCACCAACGCGAATCCACCGCCGTGTGGTTCAGCAACCACTCCACCGGCCGCTGGCCTGACCACGTCCAACAAGCCTCTACCTCGGCGGTTTGTTCGGCAATATGGATGTGAATGGGCGCAGTGCTATCCAAGGCCTGCAAGCCCACCAACATCTGTTGCAGGCTGTCAGGGGGCACCGCGCGTAATGAGTGAGGGGCCGCGCCCAAACGCACGCCCTGGGCCTGGCACAGCGGTGCCAGTTGTTGCAATAAGCGCAAGTAGTTGTCGGTATTGCGCAGAAAGCGGCGCTGCTCGGCCAGGGGTGGCAAACTGCCAAAGCCACGGGTCTGGTACAGCACCGGCAGCAGGCTTAGGCCTATGCCTGTGGTTTGCGCCGCCTTTAGCAAGCATTGGGCCAAGGTGCTGTCGTCGGCGTAGGCTTGGCCCTGAAGGTCGTGGTGCAGGTAATGAAACTCACACACACTGGTGTAACCCGCCTCTAGCATCTCGGTGTACAAGGCGGTGGCAATGGCCTCTAGCTGCTCTGGGGTAATGTGGTTGGCAAAGCGGTACATCAGCTCGCGCCAACTCCAAAAACTGTCTTGCGATGTGCCTCGGTATTCGGTTAACCCCGCCATCACCCTTTGAAACGCGTGGGAGTGCAAATTGGGCATCCCAGGAAGCATTGGCCCTGCAGCCCGTGCCACCCCTGGTGGGCACACGGCATCGGCCACCACTTGGGTAATAAAGCCTTGGGCGTCCCAATGCAACAACACCTTGTGTGCCCAACCCGTGGGTAGCAGGGCATGGTCTGCAAACAGGCATCCTGCGCTCATCCCAACTCCCTTGATGCCAGATGTTTTGTAGCCAACCCCATCCCATCTACGCGCAACACCCCTTGACGCACCACACTGCACGCGGGTTTGGCACCCAGCCAATACACCAGCTCGGCACTGTCGGCCAAGGGCCACATCACAAAGTTGGCGGGCATTCCCGGCGCGATGCGCCCGAATTGGTCTTGCAGACCCAAAGCCTTGGCGGCATGGCGGCTCACCCCCGCCAGGGCCTCGGGCACGGTTAAACGGAACAGGGTGCAAGCCATATTCAGCATTAAGAGCAAACTAAGCGTGGGCGAAGTGCCAGGGTTGTGGTCAGTGGCAAGCGCCATGGGTACACCGGCCTCACGCAAGGCTTGTATGGGCGGCACCTGGGTGTCGCGCAGGGTGTAAAAAGCGCCGGGCAACAACACCGCCACCGTGCCCGCTTTGGCCATAGCCTCTATGCCCGATGCCCCCAAGTGCTCGATATGGTCACACGACAAAGCCCCGTAGCGTGCCGCTAGCGCAGACCCACCCATGTCCGACAACTGCTCGGCATGCAACTTAACCGGCAGCCCTAGGCGGCTTGCGGCTTGGAACACCCGTTCGGTTTGGGCCAAGTTAAACGCAATGCGCTCACAAAACACATCCACCGCGTCCACCAATCCCTCAGCCGCCAATACGGGCAACACCTCATGGCACAGGTAGTCGATATAGGCATCGCTTTGCCCGGCGTACTCGGGCGGTAGGGCATGGGCGCCCAAAAACGTGGTGCGCACTGTTACTCCCATGCGTTCACCCAAAAGCCTGGCCACGCGCAATTGTTTGCGCTCTGCCTCTAGGTTTAAGCCGTAACCCGATTTGATCTCTATGGCGCACACGCCCTCGTCCAACAAGGCCTGCATGCGGGGCACTGCCTGTTCCAATAAAGTGGCCTCATCGGCCTCGCGCGTGGCTTTAACGCTAGAAACAATGCCACCCCCCGCCCGGGCGATGTCCTCGTAAGACGCCCCCGCCAATCGCATGGCGAACTCGGCGGCGCGGTGGCCGCCATACACCAGGTGGGTGTGGCAGTCCACCCAGCCGGGGGTCACCAAAGCGCCTTGCGCATCGTGGTGGGGCAAGGGTAAAAATGACTCTGGCAAGGCGGCAAAGTCGCCCACCCAGGCCACTGTTTGATCGACCACCACAATCGCGCCATTGGCCACACCCGGCAAACCGGCACCCATGGCTTCTGGGGCCAGTTGCAGATGATGCCAAACCCCATCAGCGCTGCCATTGAGAGCCAAACCCTTCTGAGTGGGCCTTTGGACGGGTGTAAGTGCTAACGACGAATTGTGAGGGTTCATGGGCATTCAGGAGAATTGTGACCTTGCACCGACACCCATAGCAAGGTGGCACAGGGGTCTGTGGTCTGTGTGGCCTCTGTGGTCTGTTTCGCCAAAGGAGAAATTTGCCAGTGCGCTGCCCAAGCATTGGCCGGTGCCGCTATATCGTCAGAATCCCACCAAACGCCCTGCCCGGCTTCTAACAACAGACGGGCTTGCCCAGGCAATGTAAGCGCCCACTGGCCCCGCAATGCCAACACAAAGCCCGACGACGACGCGCCAACAGAAGCCTCTGTCTGATGCAGTTGCACCTTTGCAGAGCACACCCCGCGCCGCGTCATCACGTTTAAATCCTCGCTGGGTCCGCCGATAAGATCGGCGTACACCTTGGCCTCACCGGCAAAGGCGAAGGGTTGGTAGGCTTCTTGTAAGCGATAGGGCTCACCCAAGCCCTGCAACACCACCCCCGCGCCTTGCAGCAATACGATGGTGCGGTCTATACCATCGAAGGTCGAAAATGGCCCTGGTGCGGCGATATGGGCCAGACTGACCCGCCAATCAAAACGGTCCAGCGTGGCAGCTTCGGGGCGGCACACGATCTCCCGCGTCACCCCTTTGCCATTTTTCCAAGGCATGGGGGCCAGTGTGGCAGTGTCAAAGCGCGTTAGTTGCACAACTGGTGGGGCGGAGCAGCACGCCTAGGCCACCATGGGCAGCCTAAGCCCTTGTTTTTTAGCAGTCTCAACGGCCAACTCATAGCCCGCATCGGCATGGCGCATCACCCCAGAGCCGCTGTCGTTGACCAACACCCGTGCCAATCGCTGGGCGGCATCATCCGTGCCATCCGCCACAATCACCATACCAGCGTGTTGCGAATACCCCATCCCCACGCCACCCCCGTGGTGCAAACTGACCCAGCTGGCACCCCCAGCAGTGTTCAATAAAGCATTCAAAAGCGGCCAATCACTTACGGCGTCCGTCCCGTCTTTCATGGCTTCGGTTTCGCGGTTGGGGCTGGCCACAGAACCTGTGTCTAAGTGGTCTCTGCCAATCACAATGGGGGCTTTGAGTTCGCCGGTGCGCACCATTTCGTTAAAGGCCAAGCCCGCTATATGGCGTTCGCCCAGGCCTAACCAACAAATACGGGCGGGCAGGCCTTGAAAGCTAATGCGTTCGCGCGCCATGTCCAACCAGCGATGGGTGTGGGTGTTGTTGGGGAACAGTTCTTTGATCTTGGCGTCGGTCTTGTAAATGTCCTCTGGATCGCCAGACAAAGCCACCCAACGGAACGGCCCTTTGCCCACGCAAAACATGGGCCGGATGTAGGCCGGGACAAAACCAGGAAAGTCAAAAGCGCGGCTAACACCCTGGTCAAAAGCCACTTGGCGGATGTTGTTACCGTAATCCACCGTAGGAATACCCATCGTCTGAAAATCCAACATGGCCTGCACGTGTACGGCACAACCGGCAGCAGCGGCACGGTTTAGTTCTGCATGGCGCGCAGGGTCGCGCTGTGCGTCTTTCCATTGCGCGATGGACCAGCCCGCAGGCAGGTAGCCGTTAAGTAAGTCATGGGCCGAGGTTTGGTCAGTTACCAAATGAGGGGCCAGTGCGCCCGCCTTTACCCGTTGCGCCAACTCGGGCAGCAACTCGGCGGCATTGCCCAATAAAGCAATCGATACCGCCTGTTTGGCCGCGGTGTACTTTGCCAACAGCGCTAGGGCATCATCCAAGTCCTTGGCTTGTTGGTCCACATACCGGGTACGCAATCTGAAATCAATACTGGACTGCTGGCATTCAATGGTGAGCGAACAAGCCCCAGCCAGGGTGGCCGCCAAGGGTTGGGCACCACCCATACCACCCAAACCTGCGGTCAAAATCCATTTACCCGACCAATCGTTGTTGTAGTGCTGGCGTCCCGCCTCAACAAAGGTCTCAAAGGTGCCCTGCACAATGCCCTGGCTGCCAATGTAAATCCAAGAGCCCGCCGTCATTTGGCCATACATAAACAAGCCCTTGCGGTCCAGTTCGTTAAAGTGCTCCCAGTTGGCCCATTTGGGCACCAAGTTGGAATTGGCAATCAAGACACGAGGCGCATTTTTATGGGTCTTGAACACCCCCACCGGCTTGCCCGACTGCACCAACAGGGTATCGTCTTCGTCCAAAGTTTTAAGGGACTCTAGGATTTGGTCAAAACAAGCCCAATCCCGCGCCGCCCTTCCAATGCCCCCGTACACCACCAAATGCTGCGGATTTTCTGCCACATCCGGGTCCAGATTGTTTTGAATCATGCGATAGGCCGCTTCAGCCACCCAATTTTTGCAGGTGAGCGTGCTGCCGCGCGGGGCACGAATCACGCGGGAAGGGTCTAGTCTAGGGTCGCCGGTTGTCATGGTCATGCCTTTCAGGTGTAAGCAGGGTGCATCCTGTATATACAGGCTCATAAATGTACGTCAGCAGAAAGACGCCGTCAAGAGAAGCGCTTGGCTTTGAGATCGTGTGGCTTTTGTTGCTGTGCTCTCTTACTTGTCTTTTAGATAGATATAAGATAGTAGTAATAGTAGAGTCGGTATGGAACCGGTGATAAGTCGGTTTTTCTTATTAAAAACAAAGTCTTAAGCTATCTGAAAAGGTGTTGGTATTTCGGATTTTTGGTGTCATAGACTATTGAACAAAAACGGGATTTGCATTTAGACTGTGGACAACTACCTGCTTATGCAAAACTCATACACAGGCTTATTCAATCCTATCCAGCCGGCTAAAGTCAAGTCCCAATTTTGCTGCAAATTCAGTTCAACAGATCAAGCCGTATTCCTTTGAATTTGGTTGGAATTTAACCCACAGCGCTCAGGCTAGAAGTTCGCCCTGCAGGGCGAACTTCTAGCGCCGCCCGCTGCCCCACGCTGGCCTCACGCCACTCCCACTAATCTTGCATATCTATGTATAGCCGCTCAGCCCAACTCTCATTGGTCTCAGCCAACAAGGCACCTACCAGCCGTTTGGCGCTGTGCTCATTGGGGAATATCCGAATCACCCGCTCTCGTCGTCGTACCTCCTCAT
>JBEIEP010000069.1:0-7938 GCA_040382935.1 Burkholderiaceae bacterium | reverse complement strand
CATCTACGGTAATATCTATTCCAGCCATCGCACTCACTCCTTCCTTGGTTAACAAAATCTGTCTCGATAACTCGATTCTGTCAAACTCGGAGAGCTGCGATGGCTACCCCTTTAATTTGCAGCAGTTTAGGGACTTAATCCGAGAGGAGGGTCCTATGGCACAAAGAAAGCGCGAGTTTTACAAAAAGTGCAGTCAAGTCACCACCCACACTAAGGTGCCCATGCGCTTGGTACCCGTCGTAAAATCAGGCAAAATTGTTCAGGTCAGAACGGCCTGCAAGCAGGCCTTTGGCATACCTACCACTCAGGAGAACTTTTTTGGGTAAAAAGACATTTTTGGACTTTGAATCGCCAATCGCCGAACTTGACAGCAAGATCGAAGAGCTGCGCTATGTGCAAACCGAATCGGCGGTCGATATTTCGGCTGAGATTGACCAGCTCACCAAAAAGAGCTTGCAACTGACCAAAGACATTTACGCCGACCTGAATGCCTGGCAAATCACCAAGATCGCCCGCCACCCCGACAGGCCCTATACCCAAGACTACATCGACGCCCTGTTTACCGACTTTACTGAGATGCACGGCGACCGCCACTTTGCTGACGACCTAAGCATTGTGGGTGGCTTGGCCCGCTTTAACGGCATGGCCTGTATGGTGCTGGGCCATCAAAAAGGCCGCGACACCAAAGAGCGTGGCCTGCGTAACTTTGGCATGACCAAGCCCGAGGGCTATCGCAAGGCCCTGCGCCTGATGAAAACCGCAGAAAAATTCAAACTGCCCGTGTTTACCTTTGTAGATACGCCCGGTGCCTACCCCGGCATTGACGCCGAAGAGCGCAGCCAGTCCGAAGCCATTGGCCGCAACATTTACGAAATGGCGCAGTTAGAGACGCCCATCATTACCACCATCATTGGTGAGGGGGGCTCGGGCGGGGCCTTGGCCATTTCGGTGGCCGACCAATTGGTGATGTTGCAGTACGCGGTGTATTCGGTGATTAGCCCAGAGGGGTGCGCGTCAATTCTCTGGAAGTCCTCTGAAAAAGCCCAAGACGCCGCCGAGGCCATGGGCATTACCGCGCACCGCCTTAAAGCCCTGGGCGTGATTGACAAAATCGTTAACGAGCCCCTGGGCGGTGCGCACCGCAACCCCACCCAAATGGCCTCGTTTTTAAAGCGGGCCCTGCAAGACGCCTACCGCCAAGTGTCTGACCTTAAAACCAAAGAGTTGCTGGATAGGCGCTACGAACGCTTGCAAAGTTACGGGCGTTTTACCGATACCCGTGCCGACAACCAGTAAGTTCGAAGCCGCCATGGCGGCTTTTTCTCCTACGCTGCCCCTGTTGGTGGCCTACAGCGGTGGGGCCGATTCGACGGCCTTGCTGGTGGCCTGCCAGCGCAAATGGCCAGGGCAGGTGAGGGCGGTTCATGTGCATCACGGTTTGCAGACCGCCGCCGATGACTTTGCGGCCCATTGCGAAGGCCAATGCACGGCCTTGCAGATCTCTTTAACGGTGGTGCACTTGGACGCTCGCCATAGCAAAGGGCAAAGCCCTGAAGAGGCCGCTAGAGGCCACCGCTACGCGGCACTCGACCGTGTGGCCCAAGAGCAGGGCCTATCGTCTGTGGCCTTGGCCCAGCACCAAGATGACCAAATCGAAACCCTGTTGCTGGCCTTAAGCCGTGGCGCGGGTTTGCCGGGCCTCTCTAGCATGGCGGCCCAATGGCTGCGCCCTGTGGATGCACACAACCCCGTTAACCTGGGCTCTGCCCAACCAGCCACCCTGCACTACCACCGCCCTTTGCTGGGTGTACCGGGTGCCCAGTTGCGCCAATGGCTACAAGAGCAGCGCATTGGCTTTATCGAAGACCCCAGCAACCAAAACACCGGCTTTACCCGCAACCGCATTCGCCACCAGTTGATGCCCGCCTTGGCACAGGTGTTCCCGGAGTACGCCAGCACCTTTGCCCGCTCGGCACGCCATGCCGCACAGGCCCAGTTACTGCTAGATGAGCTGGCCGCACAAGACCTGCAAACCGTGGGCAATCCACCCCAAATCAAAGCCCTGCAAGCCCTATCTACGCACCGGCAAGCCAACCTGCTGCGCCACTGGTTGGCGCTGGCCCATCAAGCCAGTGCGTCGGCCGTGCAATTGCAAGAATTGCAGCGCCAAATCTATGCCTGCACCACGCGTGGCCATGCCATCGACCTCAAAATTGGCACAGGCAAAGTCGTCAGGAAGGGCACAGTCTTGCATTGGTACAATCCGTAGGATCCCTCTGCTAAACCCCATGCGGCCCGATAGCAACCGGTCTCAGGCGGTCTCGGACTCGCAGGAGTTTTGCAGAGGGTCCCTTCCTTCTTTATTACTTTGCCCGTACATGTCTCTCATCGTTCATAAGTACGGTGGCACCTCTATGGGGTCTACCGAACGCATCACCAACGTCGCCAAACGTGTGGCCAAGTGGGTGCGTGCCGGCCACCAGTTGGTGGTCGTTCCCTCCGCCATGAGTGGCGAAACCAATCGCCTGTTGGGCCTGGCCAAAGAGTTGGCCCCCAGCACCACCACCACCGCTTACAGCCGTGAGCTGGATATGTTGGCTGCCACGGGCGAGCAGGCCTCGTCGGCATTGCTGGCCATTGCCTTGCAAGCCCAAGGGGTGGAGTCGGTGAGCTACGCCGGTTGGCAGGTGCCTATTCGCACCGACAGCGCTTACACCAAGGCACGCATTACCTCGATTGACGACCAACGCATTCGCGCCGACTTGGCAGCTGGCAAAGTCGTGGTGGTCACGGGTTTTCAGGGCATTGACGACTTGGGCCACATTACTACTTTGGGCCGTGGCGGCAGCGATACCTCGGCCGTGGCCGTGGCCGCTGCCCTAAAGGCCGACGAGTGCCTGATTTACACCGACGTCGATGGCGTCTACACCACCGACCCCCGCGTTGTGCCCGAGGCGCGCCGCCTGCACACCGTGAGCTTTGAAGAGATGCTAGAGATGGCTTCTTTGGGCTCTAAAGTGCTGCAAATTAGATCAGTGGAGTTTGCTGGCAAGTACAAAGTCAAGCTGCGCGTGCTCAGCAGCTTTACCCCCTGGGATATTGATTTGAACCAAGAGGCCAACTCTGGCACCTTGATTACTTTTGAGGAAGACGAACATATGGAACAAGCCGTCGTAGCAGGCATTGCTTTTAACCGTGACGAGGCCAAAATCAGCGTACTGGGCGTACCCGACAAACCTGGCATCGCCTTCCAAATCATCGGTGCGGTGGCTGCGGCCAACATTGATGTGGACATGATCATCCAAAACCTGTCCAAAGACGGCAAAACCGATTTCAGCTTTACCGTGCACCGCAACGACTACCAAAAAACCCTGGACCTGTTCAAAGGCCAAGTGGGTCAGCAATTGGGCACGCAAGACGTGGTGGGCGACGCCAAGATCTGCAAGGTCAGCATCGTGGGCATTGGCATGAAGAGCCATGTGGGCGTGGCCGCCAAAATGTTTGGCACCCTGGCCACAGAGGGCATCAATATCCAAATGATCTCCACCAGCGAAATCAAAACCTCGGTGGTGATTGACGAAAAATACATGGAACTGGCAGTACGTGCCCTGCACAAGGCATTTGACCTGGACCAAGCGGCCTAAGCCGCCGCCAAGCTGGGGCGGTGGGGTAAAGCCCACCTAACTCATGCCATAATACGGCTTGCTGGAAAAGTGACCGAGTGGCCGAAGGTGCTCCCCTGCTAAGGGAGTATGGGGTGTAGAGCCTCATCGAGGGTTCGAATCCCTCCGTTTCCGCCAAATATGCCCCCTTGTGGGGCTTTTTTGTTGGTTCAAAGGCTGAGTGCCTGCTGTGGCGCTTCGGCGGTCACCAAGTTCCCTGGCTATGCCAGTCCTTGCCCCTGAATTCCGCACTCCTTGACTGATGTAAAAATTCAGCTATTGGAGTATTCAAGATGAGCTAGTTAAAAGTCATGATTACTCAGTTGCGTGGAAAGTACACGCTTAAGTTCAAGATGGAGGCTGTTCGGCTGGTCAGGGAAGGTCAAGAGGCGGTGGTGACCGCCAAGGTAGTGAGTGTACCCAGCCAGACAATGTACACCCGAATCAAGTCCAGCGCCAAGGGCGAACCCAAAGAAGCTGCAGACAAGTTAGTAAGCGCCGGGCAAACGGAACTAGCCCGGCTACGAGCATAGTTGTCGCACGTCACACTGAGCGCGATGTATAAAAAAAGCGCCGACGTACATCGTCAAGGATGCGCTGTGAAGTACGCTTGGATTGCAAAGCGCAAAGATCAGTCGCCGATCTCAATCGCTTGCAACGTGTTTGGAGTCAGCCCCAGCAAGCCAGATGCAGGCAAGCGCATCAACAATGCAATAGTGTTGACACATATCCGGGCTATCCCCGCTGAAGTTCGGCCAGAATACTGCTGGCCAGCATGGCCAAAGAGTTGGATTGCAGAGGCATACGCGTTGGCAAAGAGCGCGTGCGGAAACTCAAGAAACAGCATGGCCTCAAGGTTCGCGGCAAACGCAGATTTGTTGTCACCACCGACAGCAAGCACAGCGTCCCGATTGCCGACAATTTGCTGGGTTGGGACTTGACACCCACTGCGCTGAACCAAGTTTGGACGAGCAACATCACCTACATTCAGACCGACGAAGGCTGGCTGCATTTGGCCGCCATCATTGACCTGTTTAGCCGCCAAGTCGTGGGCTGGAGCCTGCAGCCACAGATGCAAACCTGCTTGGTCAGAAATGCCTTAAGCATGGCCTAGTTCCGACGTCGGCCACCACTTGGATTGATGTTCCCTAGCGACAGAGGTGGCCAGTATTGCAGCGGCGCATTCCAGCAGAAGTTCAAGGCTTCCGGTATGAAATCGTCGATTAGCCGCAAAGGCAACTGGTGGGCCAACGCGCCTAATGTAACCGAGTGGGGGTGACTAAAGGTGGGGCACCTATAAGGCAACCGATATGCCACGCCTCACCATGCCAAGGATGAGGTGATCGAATGGTTGAGCTTCTACAATTACAAACGACTGCACTCGACGTTGGGCTACATTAGCCCTATGACGTTTGAGCAACACTGGCACGCGGCCCGGCAGCAAGGAATGAAGGCCGCATAATTGACCAGGTATGGAGTACCGAATTTAGGGGCAAGGTCACTCCGCGAGTTCGGCGAATGTCGGACTCAACGGTTAGTGTTGGCAGCTTAGGATACACTGGAACTAACAGGAGATTTGCACGGATGCACTTCCATTTTGAAAAGTTAGGACTCTTGGATCGAGTGGATTTGGAGTTGTCTGATCTCACCTTGATCTGCGGCGAAAACAATACTGGGAAAACCTATGCCACTTATGCGGTTTATGGGTTTTTCCGGAGTTGGCGCGGCATCCTCAAAAGTTTGGTTGAACCAGAAATTGAACGGTTACTCAAAGACTCTAACGAGTACCGTATTGATTTGATGCAGATGTTTGACGGTAAGGTGAATGATTACCTCAAGCGCATGGGCAAGGCATACGTTAGGGGGCTTCCGCGTGCATTTGCCACGGACAGCAGTGTGTTTGAACACACCGTATGCGTGCCTAGTTCTAATTTGGTTGTAGACCTGCCCAGTAAAACTTACCAGCACAGCGTTCAGTCAGGACCTAGCGGAAAGGTGTTGGCGACACTTAATAAAAGTGCTGGTAGCGCCATGTTGGAGGTTTTGGTCGCCGATCCGGAGGTGTTGCAGCGGCCTTTTGGCGGGTTGACCGAATTCATCGCGGAGGCGATTGCAGACATCGTGTTCGCTGACCATTTGCCGGATGTCCATATCGCCAGTGCTGAGCGGACAGGTGTTGCCATTTTCCGGAAGGAATTGGACATGGCTCGTACGCGAATGATTAAGGCGCTTCATCAGGTTGATTCGAAAGAATTCAAACGCAATCCCTTCCAAACGGTGATCAAGGCTGCTATGGATGCGGATTATGCTTGGCCAGTGGAAGATAATGTCGAGTTCATTCGTCAACTGGAGGATATCGATAAGCGAACGGGCAAACTCGCTGAAGACAACCCTGAGTTACTTCAGGCGTTCGATGCAATCATTGGTGGCAGTTACAAGGTAGTGAAAAACCAGCTGTTTTTTCAGGCCAAGGGTGCGGCTAAACAACGTTTCACCATGAATGAAGCTTCGAGTTCGATTCGCGCTCTGCTTGATGTTGGTTTTTATTTGCGCTGCAAAGCCGAGCCAGGCGACTTGTTTATTTTGGATGAGCCAGAGCTTAACCTGCACCCCAAAAATCAGCGGGCTTTTGCTCGGTTGGTGGTTCGTATGGTCAATGCGGGCATCAAGGTGTTCATCACCACTCACAGTGACTATTTGGTCAAGGAAATCAACACCCTGATCATGTTGCATCAGCGCACTCCTCATACCCTGGCAATGCAAAATCAGCATGGTTATGAAGATGCCGAAGTGATTGATCCTGCCCGCGTTCGCCTTTACATGACCGCGTTGGAAGGTGTGAAGGGATTAGGGGCCGCTCGTAGCTCCAAGATCAGAACGCTGAAGTCAGCAACGATTTACCCTGATCGTGGGATTGAGGTTGAAACCTTTGATGACACCATCGAAACCATGAATGACATCCAAAGCGAAATCCTCTATGGAGGTGAGCTCTGATGGCCCTCAGTGCAGAGCTTGATACCTTGCATGCTTCTCTGTCATGCTGTACTTACCGTGGGGATCAGCATGCGCATGTGCTGGTCCAGGAGCATGATGTTTTAGCAAAATTGAAAAAAGTCACTTTGGATGCCTCCACGGGTGACTGGTTTAGCTTTGATCCTGACAAAGGACGGTGTATTGGCCGAAATACCGTCATGTCCCCGCTGCTGTCCGTTGGAAAATCTCATGATCATCATCGAGCTTGTGATTGCGTGGTTTTCGTTCGTCGATCTGGTAAATTGACTGTTCTGTATATTGATCTTAAATCCGGCAGTCCAAACGGTTTTGAGGGGCAGTTCAAGAGTACTCGGCAGTTCGTGCGCTACGCATTGGGGTTGCTGGCGGAGTTTCATGGTCATGCGCTTTCACCGGATGATGAGCGCTTTGTGATCCTTTACGGTGGAAAGCCGGCTTTGATCAAAAAAACGCGAACAGTTCCCAAAATGGAAAATTTGAGAAATACTAAACCCAACAATCCATACAAGCGAGAAGTGGCGAATCCAGCCCGCCTTTATCTTAGAGAGTTGTTGAAGTAACGATCAAGGTTACACAAATCGACGGAAGGTAAAGCGTGATTCCATCATCCGAATCCCTCACCGTCGAATTCAAAAGCGATCGCAAACGCCTGTCGGATGCCGAACTGGTCGAGGCTTTGGTGTGCCTGTGGCCAAAATCACTGTGCCTAAAGCGCATGGCGAGGTGGCCACGCAGGCGGGCGTGTATGTGCGCCGCTGCATCAAGCACGACGGCACACCCGAGTGTGTACCCATGCTGCCGCACGAGCGCATCAGCCGTGCCAGCAACTTTGGCTTATTGCTCCGGCCCAGTAAAGTCTTAAGCGGCATATCGAACCCGGCGATCCTGGAAGTTGCTCATAACTCGCTCAGGAGTTTTCTCCAACATCGCCATATGCTAGTTGGCGGCCTCGCGTAATTTGGCTTTGGTTCGCACGGGTACGCACTTGCCCATTTCCTGTTTCAAGTCGGCATTGAGCCGCTCTTCAGGGTTGATCTGTGGGCTGTAGCTTCTTCAGTTGTTGCCAAAGAACCATGTATTGCCTAACACCACCATGCAAGGTTTCAATCTAAGGTGGTCCTCTCTGATTAAGTCCCTAAACTGCTGCAAATTAAAGGGGTAGCCATCGCAGCTCTCCGAGTTTGACAGAATCGAGTTTTCGAAGCTGATTTTGTTAACCAAGGAAGGAGTGAGTGCGATGGCTGGAATAGATATTACCGTAGAT
>JBEIEP010000068.1:0-7942 GCA_040382935.1 Burkholderiaceae bacterium | reverse complement strand
GGCGATGCAAAGCAACAAAGCAATACAGTGACGGAGATCCGTTAACATTGCAAACTTCGGGCTTCTGGAATTTAGACTGGTACGGGGATTGGGGGCAGGTCATCGGCTGCGTCTGGCTTGAATCAGACAAAGTTATGCGGTGGACTGCGCTCGGTTGGAATCAACTACTTTTATCGCCACAACATCAACAAAAATTGGCAGTTTTTTGGCAAGGCCCTTTATGAGCGATTTAGTAGCAACATTAAGGCCAGCCCAATTGCCCGCAAAGGCTACGAGACCGAAGTGAGCGTCGGATTGCTGTATAGGTTCTAAGTGAATCAGCGCCTGCGCAATCCATCCCCTTGCGCTTTGGCGGGTGGTCAATCGGGAGGCACGACCCAGCATAGGGTTCAGGGTGTCGATGACTGTTTGTCCAATGCGCTAGTGGTGCGATTCAAAGCCGCTTGTTCAGCCAATCAACCGATCGTTCAAAAAGGCTAGCTTTGCGCCAAAAGCTTGCCGTACATTGATCGTTGGTCTGATTGACTTCTCCTGAAGAATCAGCCCAACACTTGATCAACTTCATTATTTAGGACGCATTTCATGAAAATCTTTCCCTCCTTTTCAGGTTTGGTGGCATCGTGTTTGATGATCGGCATGACAGGTACTTCATTGGCTCAGACCGAGCCACGTGGCTTCTATGCTACGGCCTATGCTCAAGCGAGCAAGCTAGGTTCCACTGCCTTTGACGAATTGGGTAACGCGGGCTTGGGCTCTGGGTTGAATGCCCGCTTTGGACCTGGATTGGGTCTCGGTGGCGATGTCGGGTTTCGTTACGGCAACGGTTGGGCATCAGAATTTGAATGGAACTGGCGTCGCCACGACCTCAAGGCTCTCAATCGCGGCGCAACCACGCTAACGTCCAGCGGTGACTTTGCTTCCAACATCATCTTCGTCAACGGGCTCAGGCGCTTCGTTGGCCAATCTGGTGACTGGACGCCCTACGTGGGTGCGGGCCTGGGGTGGGTTCAGGAGATCGATTTCGATATCAACTCGGGCGGTAAAGAGCGCGCATGGTCCAAGAAAGGCAAGGCGGCCGTACAGCTGATTGCTGGCACCGAAATCCCACTCCGCGACGGATGGAGGCTGACGGCAGACGTTCGTCTGTTACGAGTTGGCAACGTTGAGCTACCAGCAGAAAAAGGGGTAACCGGTCGACTGACCCAGCCGCGCTACAACCCTGTTTCTGTTCAAGTCGGAGTGCGACGGGTGTTTTGATCATCGCGAACCTGGAAGTTCTTGGATGCGGCAGGTACTTCTTGGTATCGCGCTTGGTCACCAAATCGTTCCACCGCCGCGGCCTTTCGGCGGCGGCTGACGGGTACTTCGCGGCCATCGCTTAACTCACAAATGGCAGCCTCACCGCTACGCCTTACGCTCCGCACGTGCCTAGCATTTACCCACCATGAGCGATGAACCCGCATCCCAGCACTACCTTCTGCGTCTTCCACCTCTTGCAAACTGCCCAGTACCAACGCTGAGCCACGGTTGGTCCAGACACGCAGGTATTGAAGCTCAGACTTAACGGCAATCACGTCGTCACCCAGCTCTGTGGGTAATGCTGTACGCCAATTCCGAACACTCACCTCAACGACTTTGAGTACTTGCGATTTAAGTTCCTGGGGTTCATCGGCTGGTCTTTTGGCGCTTTGAATCAATGGCGGCAACAAACCCCGCAGACGTGGCCAAGAGATCAACCCCCATGCCGCAATGACTGGGCCAGAAATCTCCAACCATTCATTGGCCAACACCGACCACCCGAAGGTCTGAGGCACGCTGCTGAGTTCATCGGGGTCTAGCGTTTCAGCAAATCCCATAACTTGCTGCATCAAGCCCTCGCCGATAAGCCAGTAGATCGGCGTCAGCACTGCCGCGCCACCGAGACCACTCATCACGACCAACGACCACAGGGGCATTCGACCGTTTCGATCTTCTCTGCTCAATAGGAAAAGCGTTGTCTGCAGAACGGTCAGGCCAACCGCAATTTGCAAGACCCAGAACAGCGATATCCAGTGCAAAGGGGCACTGAATCCCGGGTCTGGCGCCAACGCCATCACAAGCGCCCAAAGTGATAACCCGGTAACACCCAGGTAACGAGTGATCGAATACCAGTTTGCTGACGACGTACAAGTTCGCATAATCCAATTATTGATAAATGTTTTAAACGATTGAGTCCCTAAAGGAACCTCTGCAAAACCCCACGCGCGATCTGAGGCCCCGATAATGGCGCCCCACTGCGTTGGCTTTTTGGCTCATACCGCCCGGTATGAGCTGCAAAATCCGCCTTGTGGTGCATCCATTCTCGTGGCTCATATCTGCACAGCGAGTTTTGCAGAGGTTCCTAAACTGCTGCAAATTGAATAGGTAGCCATCGCTCCCTTCGAAGTTCGACAGAATCGAGTTATCAAGACCGATTTTGTTAACCAAGTAAGGGGGTGAGCCCGATGGCTGGAATAGATGTTATTGTAGATAAGAAACTGTTGCCCGTGCTACTGAGCAAAGATAGTTCGGGTTCACAAAGGCGCTGCCAAGCCAGATGCACAAGACTCTGTATTCGGCGACTGTGAAACGGCCACGCCGCTTGTCCGAAGCCTTGATCACTGGGAACTTGGTGCTCGTGTCACTGCATGCGGCCCCTTGATGCGAATACTGCTTAGCGGTCCGTGCAACCCGGGCCACAGACTTGACAGCCACAACCCAGTATTTGCCTGATACAAAACGACATAAACCGCAACCTCACTGACACCCAACCCGCGTTCGGTCCAAGCATCATAGCGTTCATGTTCAACACGTCTTTGAAAGGACAAACATCATGAAACCTTGGATCAAACGCAGCTTAGTAGGCCTTGCAGCCGTCACCCTAATTGTGGGCGGTATTGCCGTCTTCGGCGGCCACAACGGGCATGCTCGGGGCTGGAGCGACGAGAAAATCACCGAGATGCGTGGCGATGCCATCGAAAAGGTCGGTAGAAAACTCGAACTCAACGCCGATCAAAAGCAAAAGTTAGGTGTTTTGGCAGACGAGATGATTGCCTCTGGCAAGGCTTTTAAGGGCGACGTTGCCGATCCGCGTGCCACCATTCAAACGCTGGTGGCAGGCGATAAATTTGACCGCACCAAAGCACAGGCCCTCATGGACCAAAAAATGCAAGTGATGCAGATTGGTAGCCCCAAAATCCTGAAGGCTTTTGGCGATTTTTATGACAGTCTGAACGCTGCGCAACAAGCGCAAGTGCGAGAGCGCTTGGAAAAACGCGGCCACGCTGGGTGGGGCCGGGGTTGAGCGTCGCGGTAGCCGACTGATCTTGCAGTACCATGCGGCAGCAACCCAACGAAAGCCACTTTTACGGTTGGGTTGCACCTCGTCAAATCAGTCCACTCGGGAGACTGGCCAAGCGCATCCCCACGGATGCGAAACGCCTGTCAGAATAGGCCCATGAACCGTATTTTGTTAATCGACGACGACACGCAACTGGGCCCGCCTCTGGCCACCTATTTTGCGCGCTTTGAGCTACATCTCACCCATGCCACGCGCCCCAGCGAAGGTTTGGCTCTGTTGCGCAAAAAGCCTTTTGATGCGGCCATTCTGGATGTGATGCTGCCCGAGATGGACGGCTTTGAACTGTGCCGCACCATACGCAAAGAAAGCGAGCTACCTATCATTATGCTCACCGCGCGCGGTGATGTGATGGACCGTGTGGTGGGTCTGGAGCTGGGCGCTGACGATTACCTGCCCAAGCCGTTTGAACCGCGTGAACTGGTGGCGCGTTTGCAAACGGTGCTACGCCGCAACAAGTCCAGTGGCACAGCGCAGACCAACAACCTTAGTGCGTTACCCACCCTGCGATTTGAAGGGCTAGACATCGATACTGCACGCCGCAGTGTGACCCGGGCGGGCGAGGCGCTTGAGCTTACCGGCACCGAGTTCGAGCTGCTGCTGGTGCTGGCACGAGAACCCGGCAAAGTGTTCAGTCGCGACGACATCCTGAACCAGCTTAGAGGTCACGAGGCCGACCTCTACACCCGTGCCGTCGACATCGTGGTGAGTCGCCTGCGCAAAAAACTGGAGCCACTAGACTGCATCAAAACCCTGCGCAACGCAGGCTATGCGCTAGCGCTGCCGCGCCTGCCGACTTAAGCGCAAACCCCACCGCATGAAAACCCTTTTTTCGTCCTGGACGCACACCAAGCACCGCCTAGCGCACTCTATCAAGCTGCGCATGGTACTGGTGTTTTTGCTGCTGGCGGCGGCCATGAGCTTTGTGTTTTTTGCAGCCACACAAAAAGCGTTTACCGTGGGTTGGCGCGAAGCCGCGCGTCCTCTGCTGATGGACTATATCGACCGCCTAGCACAAGACATCACGCCCAATGGTCAGCCCAGCATAGCGCGTGCCCAGTCCCTCACCGAGCGTTTGCCGATTACGGTGCAGATTGAGGGTCCGCAGGTGCGTTGGGTATCCCACCCCGATCAAATCAAACGCGATACCCAAGGAGATGACTGGCCCGACGTGCTAAAGCGCAGTACAGCCGACGGCCATACCATTGTGTTCGGCATCAACCAAGACAGCTTTGAGCGTCGCCGCCACCTTATTGGCTATGCGATTGCGGCGCTGCTCTTGTTGACACTGTTGGCCTGGCTGTATGTACAACGCCTGCTTAGGCCTTTGGGAGCCATTGAAGAAGGCGCACGACGATTTGGCTCGGGCGACTTCAGCCAGCCCATTCCTGAGCGCAGTGGCAAGGCGCACGACGAGTTGAGCGAGCTTGCCCAAACCATTAACACCATGGGAAGCGACATCCACCGCATGCTCGAAGGCAAACGGGCTTTGCTCCTGGCCATTAGCCACGAGCTGCGCAGTCCCCTCACCCGCGCCCGTCTCAATACCGAGCTGCTGCCCGAAACCGCCCTAGTCAACCCCCAGCGACAGGCCCTGTTGCGCGACTTAAAGGAAATGGCTGAACTCATCACCGATTTGCTGGAGAGTGAGCGCCTGGCCTCCAAGCACACCGCCTTGCAACGCGAACGGGTGGCACTGGCCCCCCTTGCGCAAGAGGTGATCGCAGAGGTGTTGGCGCACCAACCCGTATCCACCGATACCAAGCCCCTGATCAGATTGCACGCCCAACCGGGATTGCCGGTTCTGCCGCTTGACCCTGCCCGAATGCGCCTGTTGCTACGCAACCTTCTAGAAAACGCCCTTCGCCACAGCGCTGACGCCCCACATCCAACCGAACTGCACCTTCGCGCGGCGGGCCAAGGCATTGAGCTTGAAGTACGAGACCATGGGCCGGGTGTAGGCGTTGACCAGTTGCAGCATTTGGCCGAACCCTTCTTCCGCCCCGACACCGCCCGCACACGTGCCCAAGGGGGTGTGGGCCTAGGACTGTACCTGTGCAAACTTGTGGCCCTCTCCCATGGCGGTACGTTTGCGGTTCGCAATGCGAGCCCCGGGTTGGCTGTGACGGTCACACTGCCTGGGTAAATGCGGGTGGGTCCATACCGGTCCATTGAGGTACGGGCTTGAAAAATTTCGTTTATAAACGATAATGCACTATGTTCATCGTTCGCCACTACCTTACTGAAAATGAGCGAGACCTCTACCAGGAATGGTTGAAAAAGATCCGAGACCCCATTGCCAAGCTGCAAGTGGTCAAACGTGTCAACCGGTTAGAGGGCGGGAACTTTGGCGACCACAAGTTTTGCCGTGAGGGGGTATGGGAATTGCGGATAGACCAAGGAGCAGGCTACCGGGTTTACTATGCGCTAGCGGGCAACGTGGTTGTACTGCTGTTGTGTGGTGGTGACAAAAGCTCCCAAGACGCCGACATAGATCGCGCCATTGGGTATTGGAATGACTGGCAACGGAGGCCTGTGCAATGAAAGATAGAAGCCACGACGAGGCGATGGCCGAACTGTTTCGGGACGACCCACAGTTCGCAGCCGAATACCTCAATGATTTGCTGCAAGACGGCGAACCAGCAGATTTGCTGGTTGCATTGCGCCAGATCGCACAGGCCCACGGTGGGGTTCGTGCAATAGCCAAAGAAACAGAACTGAATGCCAACCAGCTCTATCGCACCCTATCGCCACAGGGAAACCCGGAACTGAGAAGCCTTTTTGCTGTACTCAAAGCCTTGGGACTGCGCTTGGCCATACAGCCTGCACAACCGCATTCGGCCGCCTGATTTTCCTAGGAACCCAGATTCGCACCGAGGGATTCACCCCTGCACCCCCTCAATATTCCATACCGCACGACCAATCATTCGCAGCCCTAGCCACCAAGCATAAATGACTTCAATCGATTGAAACGCCCCATCATCCATCAGTCCATGTGCCAAATCATTACGCAAATTTGGGCCATTTTTAGCGGCAAACAACGCCTTAAGTTCAAAGGCTAGGCTTTCGCCAAAGATTGTTGTCATCTCCGTCTCAACGACAAGAGAACTTAAGCCGCGCTCACTCTGAACACGATCCTCGTCACTACGGATCGTTTCAACACCCTTCGCTGTAAGTTGGCAGCGCACAATGTGCTCAAATTGTGGAATCAGTAAATGGGCGGCACTCAAAAAATCAGAACTATAGCCCGCAAATAGCGCTTTACCCACTAGCCGCTCCCGACCTCTCGGGACGAGAGGGGACGAACGAGCCAGGCCAAAAAAAAACTCTTCGCGAAATGAGTGCTCCTTCACCAAAGCAGCCAATGCAGGCCGTATAAATGCCTCTACGCGATAACGCCACTGCACCCGGTATTTTTTTGTTATTTCCCAATCAAGCCTGTCTTTATTCTCATCGCCTTCAGGGTCGTGTCTTGAATCAAAGCCCGGGACTTTGGCAATGACACGTCCGTCGCTTCCATCCCACACTTCCTCTGACAACCACAACGATGACGTCTTAAGTTCCGCCAACACATGTTCCCGCGCCTTCTGATAATCGACTAAAGGGACGATGCAAGTAAATATTTGAAGCGCCTCAACAGGTTTTTTGTTTTGAACGGCTTGCCCCGAGAGTTCCATTTGCTCTTTCAAATCCCATTCCGACTCAGGAATCTCCTTTAATTCTCCAAGCGATCTTTGCTGGTACTTTTTCATTTGCACACTCAGTTCTTGCATACGTTGGTCAATGCCATACTGATTGCGGAATTTATTGGGGATTTTTTGGCAGGCCTGAATTGCACTAGCATAGAACCCCGCTGCAGCGCCAAAGCTGGGATAGGCCCTTTGGATGCATGTCTGCCCCTCTCTAACTTGTGTTTGGGCAACTTGCACCAGCATCTCTATCTCCCGGTCAGGCTCCTTTGCTTTAGCAAACCACGCTTGTGCTTCGCAAAACAAATCCCTCGCAATTATGATTTGTGCCTGTTCTGTATCCTCGTCAAGTTCATAGGCCAAGAGGGCGAGTTTTTCGGCAATTTTCAAAGCAAGATCGCTGTTGGGTTTTTGATTTTTCAGTACATCAACAATGTCCAGAGCCAAGCTGCCATTCGGCTTTTTTACATCATATAAAGTTGTCAATAGCACCCGCTCGACATGACTCCATATACCGTCAGAATCCTTGAAATACCTAAACTTCAACATCAAAGTGATGACCCGCGTCCAACAAAACTTCCAGTCTTTTTGGAACATATCTTGACTTACCGGGATATGCAGATAGCTATCAATTGCTTTCTTTGCTAGGAGATACCTATCCTTAGGCTCCATCAATTGACACAAAATATCAGCCAATCGCGCCCTAATCCAATGGTTATTTGTGGCATCAACAACCTGCTGTCACTGACCGGCATATAGGATCCACTTCATGATCGGCATATAGGATCCAATTTGTGACCGGCGTAATGGAGCCAATTCGTGATCGGCGTATAGGATCCATTTCATGATCGGCATATTGGAGCCACAAGCAGGGCGT
>JBEIEP010000067.1:0-7950 GCA_040382935.1 Burkholderiaceae bacterium | reverse complement strand
GATCAAATTCACAACCCCTGCTGGCACGCCCGCATCAATGAATACACGGATCAGTTCTGCGGGCGACGCTGGCGTCTCCTCTGGCGCTTTGACGATGATGGAACAACCGGCAGCCAAGGCCGCAGCAAGCTTGCGCACAATTTGATTAATGGGAAAGTTCCAAGGCGTGAACGCGGCCACAGGCCCCACCGGCTCTTTGATGACCAGTTGATACACATCCATTTGGCGCGCGGGAATAACGCGGCCATAGGCGCGGCGTCCCTCTTCGGCAAACCAATCAATGGTGTCAGCGCCGGCCATCACTTCCATGCGGGCTTCGGCCAAGGGTTTGCCTTGTTCCAAAGTCATGAGCTGGGCCACCGTTTCAGCTCTGTCACGCAACAATTGTGCAGCCTTGCGCATCATTTTGTAGCGGTCAAAGGCACTGATTTTTCGCCATACATCAAAGCCACGATGGGCAGCTTGTGCAACTTCTTCAAGGTCAGAGGTTTCTGCGCAAGCCAGCTCGCCCATGACATCGCCTGTGGCAGGGTTGCGCACCGGCAATTTACGCGCATCAGCGCCCTCGCGCCAGTGGCCATCGATGTAAAGCTGAACATGGGGATAGTTGGACATGGATCATTCACTTCAAAATAAAAAGACTTTGCCTTACAGCGTATGACATCGGTCCGGCGTTTAAACAGCGTCTTCCAGCATCATGGCTGCACCCTTTTCACCTATCATGATGGCTGCAGCATTGGTGTTGGTCGACACCATGCGCGGCATGACAGAGGCATCGATAACTCGCAGGCCATCCACGCCTCGCACCCTTAGGCGCGAATCGACGACCGCGTTGGCGTCTTCGCCCATACGACACGTACCAACAGGGTGGTAAACCGTGCCCCCCTTTTCGCGTGCGAACTGCTCTAACGCCAAAGGCGTGGTGATGTGATTACCCGGAAAATGCTCCTCGCCTGTGACAAGTTCATTAAAAGCAGGCTGCGCAAAAATTTCACGCAGCTGCTTCAAGCCTGCCACCAGAACTTTGGCATCGTGCGGATTTTGCAAATAATTCGCCAAGATTCTGGGCGCAGCAAGTGGGTCTGCAGAATTGATTTGGACGCTACCGCGCGACAGTGGCCGGCATTGGGTAGCCGAAGCAGAAAAGCCTGAGAAGCGATGCAAAGCATCGCCAGGTTTATCAACAGACAACGGCATGACATTGAAAAGCACATCGGCTCTTCCATTTTCAGCATATTCGGTACAAGCAAGCCCACCCACCTGGCCGGCGCCTACTGTTAAGGGACCACGCTTTTGAAACAACCACTGCATACCCATTTGAGCCAAACGAATGGGGTTGCGCACATCGTCGTTCAGCGAATGTTTTTTTCGCAACTTCACGATGACGCGCGCTTGATAGTGGTCTTGCAAATTTTCGCCCACCTCTGGCGCTTGCGCCACGACAGGGATCCCAAATCGCTGCAGCAAATCGGGATGCCCAATACCAGACAATTGAAGCAACTGCGGCGATTGAAGCGCACCCGCCGACAACACCACTTCTGTGTCCGCCTTGGCTCTTTGCAGCTGTCCCTGCGCAAGCCATTCAACGCCAGAGGCACGTCCTTTTTCAACCACGACCTTGGTGACCTGAGCATGAGTCACGATGGTCAAATTCGTTCTGGCTTTGATTGGCTTGAGGAATGCCGTTGCGGCATCGCACCGCCAGTGGCCTTTTAAAGTTAACTGGTATCGGCCCATACCGTCGGATTGCGCGCCATTGAAATCTTCGTTCAAGGGATGGCCGGCTTGGTGAGCGGCCTTCAGCCAAGCCTCACAGTAAGGATGGTCATTGCGCAAATTGGAAACGCCCAGTTCACCCTTTGAACCATGAAATTCACTCTCGCCACCTTCATAACATTCAGCGCTTTTGAAGAATGGCAAGACCTCGTTGTAAGACCATCCACTGGCGCCAAGTGCAGACCAATCGTCGTAATCTGCGCGTTGACCGCGGATGTATAGCAAGCCATTGATCGCGCTGGAACCACCCAAAACTTTGCCGCGCGGCCAGGTCATGGCACGATTGGCCGTCTCTTGCTGAGACTGCACAGGAAATTGCCACGAAAAACGTTGGTCATTGATGGTGCGGAAATAGCCTACCGGCAATCGCAGCCAAAAACCTTGGGATGGCCCACCTGCTTCTAGCAACAAGACACGACAGTTTGGGTTTGCACTGAGCCGATTGGCCAATATGCAACCTGCAGACCCTGCGCCCACAATAATGTAGTCAAAGCCCAATGTGGTATTTGCATTTTTCATTAAAGGTATTATATGCCATACCTTTAGACTACCCACCATGAAACTATCACCTCTGCCAATTTCATCAACCGCTTCAAGCGCATTGAATTTAAACCTCATCAGTCTGAACGCTTTTGTATTTCGATGCCCTAGCCCCGTCCCGGTTAGAACCTCGTTTGGCATCATGCGCGATAGACCCGCTGTATTTGTCAGGGCTGAAAGCGCAGATGGACATGTGGGCTGGGGAGAGGTTTGGTGCAACTTTCCTGCCTGTGGTGCGGAGCACCGTGCTAAGTTACTTGAAACCGTTGTGGCACCTTTGTTATTGGACAAAGACTTTAGCCACCCTGCTTATGCCTTTGAAGAAGCCAGTTCGAAAACACATGTTCTTGCCCTCCAATCGGGTGAACTTGGACCTGTGGCACAAGTGATTGCTGGCGTCGACATAGCGCTTTGGGATTTGTGCGCAAAACGGGCCCAACTTCCCTTGTATCAATTGTTGGGAGGATCCAATGCGCGAATTGGTGTGTATGCGAGCGGCATCAATCCCGATGGCTCATTGCAAACAGTCCAAAAAAAGCACCAAGAAGGCTTTCGCGCTTTTAAATTAAAAATCGGATTTGACACAGAGCAAGACATCGCCAACCTGAGATCCGTACGTGAGTGGCTAGGCCCTTCACTTGAACTGATGGCCGATGTCAACCAAGCCTGGGACCTGGCCCAAGCGCTAGACACCTTACCGAAATTAGAGTCTTACGGATTGAGATGGCTGGAGGAACCTCTTCGATGTGACACTGAGATGCATCAATGGCAGACGCTCAAAGCGCATTCCCGTATTCCATTGGCTGCAGGCGAAAACATGCTGGGATCCGCCAGTTTCATGTCTGCCATAGCTAGCAAAGCATTTGATGTATTGCAACCCGATATTGCCAAATGGGGGGGCATCTCTGCGACCTGGGCCGTCATCCAAAACACGCTTTCACGGGGTCTGCGCTACTGCCCACATTATTTAGGCGCAGGTATTGGACTCATGGCTTCAGCGCATCTGCTTGCCGCTGTAGGCGGTGACGGTTTGCTAGAAGTAGATGCCAATGAAAATCCACTGCGAACCCTGCTCGCACCGGCACTGCAAAAAATCGACAATGGGTTCGTCACATTGACGCAAGATCCAGGACTTGGCGTTGAACCGGACCTCGATGCCCTCTCATTGGCGTGCCAACAGAGCTGACACGCCAGCGCTGGGGGATCAAGCGGCTTGGTGCCGCTCGCCCAATAATGAGATCAGTTGAACACACGTTTCAAATAAGGCCCCGCATCAGGTCTTGACGTTGTTCAACAGCAAAGAAGTGTCGAAATACGTCTTTGCGGGCACTGGGTTTTGAATCCCCCCAAAGCGGGCATAAAAATCGGTCACTTGCTGCAGCCATCCCACGGCGGTGCCGTCTTGGTAGAGCTTTTGCCACTCGGCTGCCGTGTGATATTTAGACGCCTTGAACTGCTCCTGCAATTCAGCCAATGGCACTTGTTCGTAATTTTTGGCCTGAATAATAGGCAAGATACTGGCCGAATTTTTGATCAAATCGTCGTTCGCCGCAGCCCATCCACGCACGACTTGTGCGACCACGGCACGATTTTTTTCAAAATAATCGGCACGTGTCGCCCAGCCGCCGACGATCGCAGACTTGGGGAAATAGGCCGAGGCATCCACCAACATTTTGGCGCTAGGTACGCGCTGGCGAACCTGCATATTGAAAGGCACCCACAAAGCCACAGCCGGGACAGCGCCAGAGATGAATGAAGTGACCGCAACCGGCATGCCTTGGTTGATGAGCTCCACATCCTTGGCGGGGTCCAGTCCATTCGCGCGCAATGCAGCATCCAGGAACACATGGGCCGTGGTCCCCAAGGTGGTGGCAATTTTTTTCCCCTTCAGGTCAGCCCATGTCTTGACCCCTTGGTCTTCTCGGATCCACAACTGCGCTGTCGCAAACTCAATGTTGTTGATCAAAAAAGCCTTGCCTTGCCCACGCGCGGGAAAGTTGGAAATCACTGCGCCAGTGGACAACATGTCCAAGCTGCCGCCAATCATGGCGTTGAAGAGCTCTAGACCCGTGTTGAATTTGATCGGGTCAAATTCAATGCGCTCTTTTTCCCAATGCCCACGGTGAACGCCAGTCCACAGTTGGCCTGTGACCGCCAGGGTATCGACATAACCCACACGGATTTTGGTGCGCTGCTGCGCTATGGCCGGCGCCCCAATGCTGGACAAGCCAGCAGCGCCCAGGCCCAAGACGATATCCCGACGACGAATTTGCATGTTGTTGCTCATGAGATTTTCCTTTGCATCGTGAGTGAAAAAAATGACCTGACTAAATCTTTAACCCGCAGCCACACCCAGTCGCTGCTGCACTTCATACTCCGCCATCACAAGATCGCGGACATGTGCCTTGATCGCGATGAACTCGGCCGTCTCGTGCAGGCTTTCGCTGCGCGGGTAGCCAAACGGGATCTCTATGATTTCCTTGATGCGTGCGGGCCTTGCGGTGACCACCACGATACGGGAGGCAAGGTACACCGCCTCATCCACAGAGTGTGTGATCATCATGACTGTCTTGCCTTCACGCTGCAGAACTTCAAGCAGCAAGTTCTGCATCTTGGAACGCGTCTGAGCGTCGAGCGCACCAAAAGGCTCGTCCATCAACAGGAACTCCGGTTGGGCCGCATAGGCGCGTGCAATCGCCAAGCGTTGACGCATACCCCCAGACAGTGTTTTGGGAAAAGCCTTCGCAAAATCGGTCAGGCCCATCAATTCCAGATACTTGCGGCAGACCGATTCAGCCTCGGAAGCCGGGGTTTTGCTGCCTGACAGCTTCAAACCAAAAAGGATGTTTTGCTCTACCGTTAGCCAAGGAAAAACGCCGTATTCCTGGAAGATGACACCGCGATCGCGACCCGGGCCTTCTATCGACTTGCCATCCAGCGTCAGACGTCCTTCGGTTGGCTTGGCAAAACCCGCAAGGAGGTTCATCAGCGTGGTTTTGCCACAGCCTGAAGGGCCAACGACGCAAATGAACTCGTTTTCATGGATATCCAAGGACACATCGTCCACCACCCGCACGGGCCCATTGTCGGTTTGGAAATCAAAAGATATATTGTCAAACTGGATACGCGGTGCAGTCATTGAACCTCCACTCGTTCTTGCCAGCGGACCATGCGACGGGTGACGGAGCGCAAGCCCATGTCCATCGACATGGCGACCACACCGATGCAAACAATGCCGACGTAAATCACGTCAATCTGGAAGAAAGATCCAGCACTTTGAATCAGTGCACCCAGCCCCTGCTGTGCAGCCACCAACTCCGAAGCCACCAAGGTCGCCCAGGCCACGCCCAAAGCAACCCGCAAGGAGGTCAGTATGTGGGGCGTGGTCATTGGCAAGATCACCCTTGAGAAAATTTCCCATTCAGTCGCGCCCAAGGTGCGGGCCACCTTGATGTAGATGGGGCTGATCTGGGAAACCCCTTCGTACATCACAATCACGCCCGCAAAGAAACTGGCATAAAAGAGAATCACGACTTTCGCGGGTTCGTCGATGCCGAAATACACCACGACCAAAGGAATCAGCGCAATGGGTGGCAACGCCCGAAAAAAATTGATCAGTGGATCTAAAAACGTTCGGGCATTTTTGTACCACCCAATCAGAAATCCGACTGGCACAGCCACCGCAATGCCTAATGTGACGCCCAGCGTGACACGCTGGGTCGACTTCAAAATGTCAATGCCCAATCTGCCACCAAACAACAATTCGATCAGTTTGCTAGCAACCTGTCCCGGCGTTGGCATGAGACCTTGATTCACGAGGCCCGAGGTTGCAACGCCGTGCCATAAAGCAATCAACAAAAACCAAGGCAGCAGCAGGAGACCCAAATGGCGCAAACGAGGCATGGTAAAAACGCTCCAATCCCTTTTTCTAGCTCTATGGTACCATAGTACATACTTTAAAACTTAGGGTTTTCCCGAGTCACCTCATCTAAGCTAATCCAAAGATTTTTATCACTCAAAATTCAACATGAGCCGCATCAGTCTTACCGTTCATCCCAGTGACAACGTCAGTACCTTGTTGGACTTTCAAACCGATGAGAAGACCACGAGAGATGGGCTCGTTTTAAGGGAGTTGATTCCTTTTGGGCATAAAGTGGCTCGCCACGACATTGCCCAAGGGCAGGCTGTTATCAAGTATGGCGTGGCCATCGGCATAGCCACAACGACGATCCAAGCAGGGGAGCACGTTCATGTCCACAATTGCTGCTGAGCCGCTGTCCTCCGCCCTGAATGGCGGCCTCAGCTTCATGGGATTTGTCCGACAAAATGGCCTCGTGGGCGTACGAAACCATCTGGCAGTCATTTCAACGGTTGCACTTAGCAACCGTATCGCCGAACTTGCAGCCGAGCGCCACGAAGCAGGCCATGGTGAGTCCGTATTGCAAATCAAAGGGGACTTTCAAAGAGGACTGCAACTTGCTGATGCTCAATTACAAAATCAAGTTATTGAGCAACTCATTGAACATCCCAATATCGGCGCAGCGCTGGTCTTGTGCCACGATCGGCGATCGGCTCAGGCTTGGCAAAAACGTCTGTCTCACAAGCCCGTTGAGGTGCTCGCGGTGATGGACGGCGAGGGAGTGGAAAACTCCATTGCGCTGGCCAGCCAAGCGCTCGAGCGATTGAGTCAACAGCTACGTGGTCAAGAAAGAGTTCCCTGCCCTTTTTCAACGCTGACCTTCGCCTTGGAATGCGGCGGGTCTGATGCCTCCAGTGCCGTCTGTTCAAACCCTGCAGTAGGTCAGTTTGTGGACCTTGCGATTGCACAGGGCGCCCGCGTCATCGTCTCGGAAACCGCTGAATTCATTGGCGGCGAAGAGGTGGTACGGGCTCAATCCAAGTCGCCAGACATAGCGCAGGCCATCATCAACTGCATCGCCATCACCGAGGCGCGCATGGCCCAAGATGGTGACCATTACCGTGGCGTGAATCCCACAGCCGAGAATATTGAGGCAGGTCTCACGACCCTGATAGAAAAAACCATGGGGGCGGTTTGCAAGATTGGCAACGCGCATTTTGAAGGCTGCCTGTCTTTCGGGCAATCCCCTGGAGGGCCTGGGCTTTACTTCATGGATACACCCTTCTTCAGCCCTTGCTCCATCACCGGTATGGTGGCGGCAGGCGCTCAGATCACGCTGTTTTCGATGGGCGTTTTCAATCCTTCCGGTAACCCTCTGGCGCCCACGCTCAAACTCTGCGGAAACCCTCAGACGGTGAAGCACTGGTCAGATGGAATTGATGTCGACCTCAGCAGCCTCATCACAGGAGAAATGACACTTGCCGAAGGAGGCAATCAAGTGCTCCACACTGTGCTGGACACAGCGAATGGGCTCGTCACAAAAACAGAAAAATGGGGGGAGGGACAATTCATCATTCCACGTTCATTGCCTGTGTTTTGAATCTGCTCAGATGCGGTTCTCGGACGGCTAGTTGAATAAAAAAGCCACTGACCGAAATCAGTGGCTTTTCCATTTTGGTGGGCCCACCAGGACTTGAACCTGGGACCAAAGGATTATGCTTACTACTACAGCTTTCGCTGCCTGTTTCCAGTTTGTAGTCTGGACTGTCTCTTGT
>JBEIEP010000066.1:0-8519 GCA_040382935.1 Burkholderiaceae bacterium | reverse complement strand
TGGTGTTCAAAAAGCCTTGTTTGGCCCACAGGTCATAGGGCACATGATCCTTGCGGCTTTTCTCGGCCAAACCGGCACTGGGTAGCCAGAACTCGGAGTGCACACCGCCCTGTTCACTGACCAGCACCAGCGCGGTGAGGTCATTGACACTGGACAAATCCAAGCCACCCCAGACCTTTTGCTGCTCGATTGGCTCGGCCACACCGCCATTGGCCTTCCAAACTGATGGCGCGACAAACGGGCTGGAGGCTTCTACCCTCTGATTCAAGATCAGGTTGCGGAACTCTGGCTCGTTGGCAGGCATTTCCATGGCCTGGCGGCACTGTTTTTCGATGTCAGCGATCGAGCGGAACTTGCCCATGGCCGGGTTTGCAGCCGCCCACCCCAGTCGATCGTCCATTTGGCAATCGGCAGGAGCTTGGTAGATATGCGAGACCACCCGAGGGTCAGGTGCGTTCTTCTGCGAATCGATCCAGATGCTGAACAGGTCGGCATCCGTGGGGGCTTGGGTCGAAATGGCAATCAGCAACGGGTTTTCATAGGCCCCTTGCGCCGTGGTGATGGCCGAGACGAATTCATCGGTCGGTCCTGTCACCTGCCCCACTTCATCCAGGATGGCCAGGATCGGGCTCAAACCGTGTGCAGTTTTTCCTTCAGCAGCCAGTGCCCGGTACAAGACGTTGCGGTTCAGACCGATCAAGCGTTTGCCCGAAGGCTGCACCCGCACTACTTGGGTCAGCTTGGGGGACATCTCCACCATCTTGCGGGCGAGGTCGAACACCACAGCTGCCTGATCTTTGGATTGGGCACCACTCACGATCTGGCTGTTTTGCACTGCCTCTGGCCCTGCCAGGTGCGCCAACAAGATGGCTGCTATCAGACCGGTTTTGCCGTTCTTGCGAGCAATCGACAGATAGGCCGTGTGCGTTTTGTACGGGTTGTCGTAAATCTCAGTGATGAAGCGGCGCTGAAACGCCTCCAGTTTCATCGGTTTACCGATGTGCTGACCCTCAGGGGTCAAGCAATAAGTTTCGATGAACTGGATGACCCGTTCCCCACGGGTCAGCTTGCGTCGAGTCACAGCGCCAGCAGCCCGTCGTCTTCCAGTTCTTCACGAATCTGGTGCGCTTTACGCTCCAGGGCACGTTTGCCCAGCTGGTCGCGCGTGTCACCCGCAATGCGGCCGCCCATGCGCAGCGTGCGCATCAAGGCCATTTCGCGTCGCGAGAGCTGCTCCAAAACTGTCACCCGGGGATTCATGATTTGCGTGCCCTTGGCGTTCTCCACCACTGAGCCTTCCGCGTTCAGCAATTGCTGCTCGTGCTCGATATCCGCCTGGCAGCGCGCCAGTTGTGCCGCCACCACCAAGTCTGCCTCTGTCCACTCATCCCTCGCGCGCGCACGAAGCACACCATCCCAAAACGGGTAATCAGACGAGCGCAGTTGTATGTGGGCAGGTGGCGCCAAAGGTGGCAGCGCCGCGTTGACCATGGCCTTGACGGCGCTGGCTGCGGAGTCGGATCGAATGCGTTTCATGGTGAGTCGTGGGTTAGCGTTAAAACGAAGGAACTACGTCGGTCTGAAGCAATGCGGTCGCAGAGATTTGCACCCCCTCCCCCCATCACCAAACAACACGTCCTAATCCATTGAACTTGGCTCGCTCTCTCGTGCCGTGCTCTTGTCTTGCTTTATCGCTGTCGTGATGCTGTTTGCACAGCGATTGCCAATTGGTCGAGTCCCAGAACAAGGTGCGATCACCTTTATGCGGTTGGATGTGATCCACCACTTGCGCCAGCGTGGTCAACCCATCGTTCTGGCACATCACACAAAGTGGGTGGCTCATCAAAAATTTGGTGCGAGCGCGTTGCCAAGCCATGCCATAGCCACGCTCGTTGCTGCTGCGCAGCTCTTTGCGCCAACTGGCTGGTTGTTTGTTCATGTTGTGACTTGAGAAGGCCAACACACCCCACCGCTGGCCCAAGAAGGCAAGGCGCTGATGCGGTGAGGTGGTTGGTGGCTACGTTTTGCCGAACGCTGCACCGGCCTGCTTGGCCTCACCACATAGACCGAGCGTCCAGCGGATCAGTGGAGTGCAGGATTTGAAAAGCAAAAAGCCCACGAACATTTCTGTTGCGGGCTTGGAAACTGAGGTGAAGCGGCCTGCCATCAGGCATGCCACGTCACTGAATCTTTATCAGGTAGCGCAATCCTGCCAGAAATATTAGATCATGTCAACTATTTCGATTTTGGTGCCTAACATGTGAGTTTCAGGGGCTCGCTAAACCCTGAAGAACTGAAGGGTCTGATCTATAGCATAGGGCCTTCACGGGCTCGCTAAACCGTGAAAACCACCTCACTTTCAAGGGGCGAAATGCCTTTTGAAGATGTTGTCGAACATGCGCAGGCCCCGTAGCTGTCGTTCCTGGCACAGCCGTGGCGGAATGTGCGCCAGCCGAAGCTGAGCTTCGATCGATAAGCGTCCAGGCACGTACAAAATTTGCAAAACCTTGCGCTCCTGTTCAGGTACCTTGGCTAAGGCCCGTTGACAAGCCAGCGCTTCGTCAATGTGTTGCAGCACCTCCCTCGGTGCCCGATCCTCATCGTCCTGGAAGCTGCGGTAGCGACCTTCGGCACTGCCACAGCTGTGGCGTCTCTGGCGTTCCATGGCCCAGCGCCCATAGCGCGTCAGGCGTTCATCGGCATCCACCAGCCCGAGCGGTAGCTCTGCTGCAAAATTCATTTTTGTATTTGTTCCCACTTGTACCTGCCTGTTCCTGCCATTTCTTTAACCTTTCCCCCACCTGCCCTTTTAGTCATCACTAACCCTCCATAGAGGAATAGGTAGGAACAGTAGGTACAGAGGGAACTTGACACGGGGAAAACTGTTCCCACCGTTGTTCCTGCCTCAACTTGAAGCATCCTGAGTGGGAACAAAAGCCCAAATCAGGGACCTGCCGTCCCGGACTTTTATGCGTTGATAGCCAAGTGCACGCAGTACCGCACCCATCCGCATTTCTTCACGGCGAGCGATTTGCCGGTCCTCGAATCCCAAAGCTTTGGTCAGCACTTCTTGGACCCTCAGGTACTTGCGATCCTGCGGCTTGTTTCCTGTCAGCGGGTCGGGCTCCTGCAGCCATTTACCAACGGTTTCGCTCCATGAATCCGCAATGGTGTGCTCCGCATGAGCGAGTGCCGACATCTGCTCAGCCGCCCGATAATCAACACCAAGCAGTTGAAACAGTTCGCGCGCTTCCGCCCAAAGCAAATCACGGTCGCGTTCAATGGCTTGGGTGTCGGTTGCTTGAACACGAACTGGCAACCAACGGCGATTGCCAGTTTCATCGGCCAGGAATTCATCCTTGTTGGTCGTGCCGATGAAAATCAAACGTCGAGGAAACTGGATGGCGAATTCACGGTATTTCGGAATCCAGTTTTCGTGCGTGCGGGTGATGAAGGCCTTGATCGACTCCAGCTCTTTGGTGTGCAGGCCTCGAAGTTCGCCAATTTCGGCGACCAGACGGCCGCGCATCATGCGTGAGAGGTTGTCATCCTTCTCATGCAAGGAGATTTCGGCAAAGAACTCAGGACTGGGTGACAAAGCAGCTACTGCCCTGGATTTCCCAACGCCCTGCTCGCCCACCAAAATTGGCACCATGTCTGCCTTGACGCCAGGTTGCATCACTCTTCCGGCCATGGCGGTCCATAAATAGCGGCTGACAGCCCGGGTGTAGGGGGTGTCCTCCACACCAAGGTATTGGTGAAAGAAATTTTCCACCCGGCTGATTCCGTCCCAAGGCAAGGGACTGAGCCAAGCAATGGCTGAATCAAAACGGTTGTCTTGAGACACCAGCAGCACCACGTCGCGGATCAACTCACGGCCAATGGGCTTGAAGCCACGGTTTTCCAGTGTGATGCGCAAGCGGGTGTAGTCGGCATCGGTGAACTGCTGCCATTGGCCCAAGCCCTCAGGAGAAAACATGATTTCGTCCCTGAACTCATCAAAGCCAATGTCGATGGCACAGAAATCTGACCGACGCACGGCTTTGCTGACGTTGTCCACGGTGGCATAAATCCGACCCTGCTTGTCACGGCTGAACGCTGGCAACGGTGGCGGCACTGCACCGCCGTTGGCGCTCAACACCATCTCGAACTCATCGGGTGTGGCCACCGCATTGGCCGCTTTGGGTTTGGCTTTTTGGCAATGCTCCCGCCAGAGGTACAACTGCGCCCGGTCAACGTCCTGACGCCGATGATCAAGAGCCACCGTCATGCTGTGCTCGTTGCTGACCAAGATCGAGAACACCGTTTGATCGTCCAAGCCAAGGGCATACAGTGCGACCCCACTGGCGTGCAGCAGCCCTGAACGGTCTTGATCTGTCTGCTCGCCTTGCAGCATGAAACGTTTGACCTTGTCGGGCAGCGCCAGCGATTGAAGGTCGGGCAGCAGCATCTCATCCAACACCGAGGGGGCTGTGAGGTCGATGACCTCAGCAGTTTTGCGCACACGGCCATGCTGCTGGAATATGTCCTCCAACACGAAGGGGTCCAGGGGTCTGAGATCGGTCGGGGTTCCCATAAGGTGTTCACCAGTGATCGTCAGGAAGCGAGGTTCATGCCCCCCATACACCTCAATACCCACATCATGGTTGGTCCAGTCGGTGACGGTCGCACCCTGTCCCATCACCCTAAAACCATTGCCCGAGGGGCTGCGCTCGGTGTAACTATCCAGTGCCTGGATGATTTGTGCCGCCCATGCATTGGGCTTCCCATCCAGCACACAGTCGTCAAGGTCTACTCCCACGATGCCGTGTGGGCCGGTCATGCAGTAACCAATGCCCGACAGCACCTGCTGGTTGTTGGAGTAGCTTTTTAAAGCAACATCAAATTCTGACCACTGCTCTGGCTTGGCGCTCGAAAGGCCCACACCCGGATTACTGGCGCGGCGAGGAATCTTGTCAAATTTGTGGCGCTTTTCATTCCAGACGCCGACCCAAGGTGCCCAACGTGACTTTGCTTGAAGTTCAAAAGGAATTCCTTCCACACCAAGATCGAACGGCATCAGTGCTGGCACGCTGCTCATGCTTTTACCCCTACTTCAAAGCGCTCGGGGTACAAAATTTGCAGCTCTGTTAGCTCGGGAGCAAAAAATGCTGCCAGTCGAGCTGCCAATTTGGGTGATGGTCGTTGCTTTCGGTTTTCCACACGTGACAGATTGCCGGGACTGGTCCTGACCGCTTTTGCAACGAAATAAATGGACTGGCCGCGTTTCTGGCGGGCCGTTTTGAGCAAGGTATCTGGGATTTCAGTGGCGATCATGAGCTTCTTTTTTGATTTGGACCCCCAATTGTTACGTATGGCTCAACTTTTTGCAAGCAAGATGCGTCAAACAATCTATTGCGCCAGACGCAACATTGACGTATAAAGGAGGGCATGGAAGTAATCAACACCTTTGGATCGGCCCTCAAAGCTCTGCGTAAAAGTCAAGGCATTACGCAAGAAGAGCTTGCGAAAAAACTAGAAATCGCAAAGGCCAACATCTCCCGCTACGAGAGCGGCAAGCAAAAACCAGAGTTCAAACATCTGGTCAAAATTGCCACACATCTCAATGTTGGAATATCTACCCTTCTAGGAGAGCCATCTGGCACTGACGCTCTGCCTCAAGCTCAAGCATTTTTGGCTCAGATGGAAAAGAACGCCAAGAACAGAGAAAAGATCAAGCTGACGATTCCTCAACTGCTTGACTGCCTTTCTGAATACCTGCATGAACTTCCACGTAACAGTCGCAAAGAGCTTTCCCCACTTATGGCAGCGTACGTGCTGGCACCAGACAGCGCTGAACTGAAAACGGATTTGATATTTGGTCTTGCTGGAACACCTCCAACAGAGACATCAGACTTTGCTGGTACGCCACCTAGCAATACAACCAATGCGCCCGAGAGCACATCCGTCAAAAAATCCGAGGTATTGGAGCAGTAATGCAGCAAAATTTTTTCATGGTCGAGATCGAACATGAAACGGAATCTCTAGATGGCAAAGCTGATATCAGTTGCCTTGGGTTAGGCTCTGACGGAAACTCATATTCTCTCAAGCGACTAAGTGATGAATCATTACTTCCCGCAACGGAATGGGTTTGCCATACCTTATGTCGAACAGTGGGGATCGCAACTCCAGATTTTTTGCAAGTCAAACGGAAAAGTGGTGATATTGCTTTTGCGACACGAATTGAAGAAAGTGCTTTCAGAATTCAGCCCCATGTTAAGGGTCAAGAACCCATCCAGGTGCAGATTGCAAGAACGTTCAGTAGCACAGTAATTTTGCACAGTCGCATTTACGGCTTGGACGCAGCGGTTGGGAATCCTGCTCGGGGCCTTCCTTCTTTCCTTTTCCGACAAACACCATTTGGACTGTTGCCAATGGCAACCGACTTTAAAAAAGCATGGGTGATCCAAGAAAAGCCTTTCGGTACAGTACCTTGGGAGCAGTATTCGTTGAGCTCCGAGGTCAGCAAATATTTCTACAAACTAGGTGTTTTTGAGGCTCCAGAGGCTCGGGATACCATCGAAAAATTATGTGCTCTGCCAGATAGCGTTTTGCAAGACGCCCTCAATACATGTCACCCCTCATGGGTGCAAGGGCATGATTGGACGCCTACTCTGGATATGTGGGCACAGAGACAGTCCCAATTGAAGTTGCTGGCGATGCAAAACTTCAACAGCATGCCGTGAGTTACCTAAATGGCTACAGCTAAGTTCAACGTAATCCGGCATCAGCCCTATCCGCACCGTAGTGAGCACGTCAACATTGGTGTTGTTGTTTACTTGGAAGACGGATCAGTTCGAGTTCGAATGGCTAACAACCTGCGAAAACTTAAAGCATTCGATCCATCTGCAGACATTGAAACAGTTCGCGATCAAGAGTCAGCGCTTCAAGACATGCTGAACGAGGTTCCATACGAGAAAAAAGATGCGGTAGCAACTCTCCTTGGTCCATGGCGTCTTGATGGCATGGCCGGTACTCTTTCTTACCATTCAAAAGATAGCCTGGATGATGCAATTGGTTGGGCTCTCTACCAAACCTGTGAAACTATAACGTCTCGAAGGTATGTTGAGCGCAGGCCACAGTCGCGTTTGCTCATGGACTTGAAAAAAACGTTTTCAGTTTATGGTTGGCTTGCACACGAGCCAAGACAGATTTCACAAAAGCTGATAGTTCACAAATATCCGTTAATGGCAGAAGAGGGTTTGGTTGCTGACTTTGCTGTCAGAAGTGAAAAGCTTAGTGTCATGGAAACATTAGACATGCGGTACGTCAGTAACCCCAGCTTAAAAAGGACTGAAGGCATTGCAAAGGCAATGGTGCTGAGTGTGGCGAACGGGCTTGAAGACACCTTGGCTTGTTCAATTGTTGCTGGTTCCCAAACCGACTACGCAAAAGAAATGACCAAACTCCTTTCGCGCATCAGTTCCCGTTTTTATGTTTACGAGTCAACCCAAGACATGAACGAGCTTTTCCGAGACATAGGTAACGCGACTGGAAAACCCGTTCTTGACCTCCCTGTCTAGAACAGCCCCTTACGCTGATCATCAAACCCGCCTCGTGCGGGTTTTTTCATGCCCACTAGGGTTTCCCCCAGCACAACTGTCGTCTAAAAATAATTTTTAAGATGCGCTTGACGCAACTTTTTGACGGGTGTAGACTCCTTCAAATTGTTACGTTTAACTCAACTTATGACCTTCAAACACCTGACTGACGCCGAGCTCGTTCGTTTGACCGACTCGATTGGTTGCCACGATGACTTGCCCATGGAATTGGCATCCCGGCTGCACAAGCGCCTGGAAATACGGCAACTTTACGCGCCGATCGAAGTGCATCTGGACAAAGCGGGAATGGCTCCTGAGGAGGCGGCCTCGCTGTTAACGCTGCTGGCAGAAAACGGCATTACCAACGTGACTGCCCTTGAATTGCGCTTGGCTGTTGTCTGATTTTTTAACCACCCCTGGAGTACACATGTCACTTGAACAAGCCATTGAACGTTGTGCGACGGCCATACAAGGCTTAACAACAGTCCTGAGCAACCGAAACGAAAAGGCCGAATCAGCCACATCGGCCGTTGCAGCCAAGAAGGCTGGCAAAAAGGGTGCCGATCAGCGGTGTCTCGTTGATGAGGCCCCAACAAATCCCTCCCAATCCAATGCAGAGGTTGGACTAGACCTTTACCAACAAGCCGCCACAGCGATCACAACGCTGTCCCGTCAAAAAGGGCGTGAAGCTGCTTTGGGTGTGCTGGCCACTTTTGGCGCTAGTAAGCTGCCCGCCGTTCCAACAGAACGTTTGCAGGAGGTCATCACTGCAGCTGAACAGGCCTTGGGAGCCGGTGCGTGAAAGCACATGCGCGTTATTCACCCTCTGGGGCCTATGGTTGGCTGCGTTGCTCACGGTACGAGGGCAACCCCACCAGCAGCCGCGATGCCGACTACGGCACAGCAGGACACACCTTGGCTGAACGCTGTTTGAACAAC
>JBEIEP010000065.1:0-8806 GCA_040382935.1 Burkholderiaceae bacterium | reverse complement strand
TCAACACAAACAAGTCAGTCGTTCACAGTTTCTGACGCAAATTTCATTGCCGTTCGGGTGGGTTAATCATGCCTCTTATCAAATCAAAATCCGACAAGGCGTTCAAGTCGAACATCAAATCCGAAATCGCCGCAGGCAAGCCCCAAAAGCAAGCCATAGCGATTGCTTACAGCACCAAGCGTGCGGCCAAGAAAGCCAATGGAGGCTCTATGTATGACGATGATGCAGATGCTCCGCCCCGTACCCGGTATCGCCCCGCGCCAGATGCGCGAAACTTTGACAGCGACATCGACTACTACCGTGCCATTGGCCGCATCAAAGATGACGATGATGATGGCGATGAAGACAAGACGCCAAGTCGAGTGGTGAAGGCCGAAGATCGTCGCGCAAAACAGTACCGCAAGGCTGTTGGCGATGTGTCCAAGAAATTAAGAGACGCCAAGAAGTCGGGCGACGATGCTGCAGCCAAAAAGGCCAGTGACCGCTTCAGTCGCGTCCAACTGAGCAAGACACTTCAAAGCTACGCCAAGATGCCTGCAATGGCAGACAAGGCTCGTAAAGACTGGTCTGAGAAGATCGGTGGTGGCAAACCTGCTCCATTCAAAACAGGCGGCAAGGCAAAGTCCTGCTGGTAAATCATGAAACAAGGTCTGTATGCAAACATTCATGCAAAACGTGAGCGAATCGCTAAAGGCTCTGGCGAGAAAATGCGCCGAGTTGGTAGCGAAGGTGCGCCAACGGCTAAAGCCTTCAAGCAATCCGCCAGAACAGCCAAAATGAGCGATGGTGGCGTGGCCAACAGGCCTGATCCATTGCCACGTCGGTACGGTGCAAACTTTGCGTACAAGGTGCCACGCGAGGGGCAAACCGACATGCGGAACATTCCGGTTGGCAACGATCCATCTGCACCAAACTCGCAAATGCCCGGTGCCAAAGCCTACATGGACAGTGTGCGCAAAAGAAGTCCTGACATGCTCAAGAAGATGATCAAGCAGGACTTGGGCACCCATCGCAAACCCACGCTGCCAAAGAAGTCTGGCGGCAACGTCAAGAGCTGCTGGTAATCATGGCAAAAAATCCATCTTTGGCTATTGGCCGTGGCGAGAAGCTCCCTGCAAAACAGGGTGCTGGTTTGACTGCAAAGGGTCGGGCCAAGTACAACCGCGAGACCGGGTCCAACTTGAAGGCTCCACAACCGCAAGGAGGAGCCCGTAGAGACTCGTTTTGCGCGAGAATGGGGCCTGTGGCAGAGAAGAGTGAAAAGGGCAGCAGGGCGCGTGCTTCAATGCAGCGTTGGAACTGCCCCGGATGGTAAGGAAATAACATGGCATACAGCGGCACAGTCGGTCAAACAGTCATCACGGTTCAGAACCTGATTGACAACGGCGCACGTCGGTGCGGGAAGCTGGCCGAGGAGTTGACGTCGGAGCAGGTGATCAGCGCCAAGCAGTCGTTGTTTTTCGTCCTGAGCAACCTGATCAACCAAGGCATCCAGTATTTCGCCATCAAGAAGCAGGTATACGGCCTCCAGCCGAACCAATACGAGTACATGCTACCCGTGGGTGGGAATGACGTTTTAAACGCCCTGTATCGCTGGATGACGCGCCCTGTGGGCACCTACACATCGTCGGCTGGTGGTGTTGTGGCCAACGTGGCTGACAACGATGTCGCAACGTTCTGCCAGCAGGGCACGGCCAACGGCAACATTTCAGTCAATTACGGGGTCAACCAGCCCCAATACATCGGCTCCATCGGCATCATGCCGTATGTGGCTGGTGGTGGCTCGGCCACATGGAATTATTCGTTCCAGTCGTCGTCTGATGGCGTGCTGTGGAAGACTTTGTACACCGGCACCAGCGTGGCCGTGACTGATGGCCAGTGGATTTGGCAAGACATCGACCCCGGTGCCAACGTGCAGTTTTATCGTGTCGTGGCTTCTGGCGGCACCACACTGGCTTTGCGTGAGTGGTATCTCGGCGTGAACTCGACCGAGATCACAATGGCTCGTTTGAACCGTGACGACTACACGAACCTGCCCAACAAGAACTTCACGGCCAACCAGCCCTTCCAGTTCTGGCTGAACCGCACGATTCCACAGGCGACGATTACCTTGTGGCCAACACCGCAAGATGCGTTCTACCAAATGACGGTGTGGTACTCGGCGCAGATCCAAGACGTGGGTGCGTTGAATGGTCAGCTGGCCATCCCAGACCGCTGGCTGCTAGCCATCCAGAGCATGCTGGCTCACCAGATGAGCCTTGAGTTGCCGGGTGTGCAGCTCGACCGCATCACATACCTTGAAGGCCAAGCCGAGAAGTACTTCATCATGGCCGAGCAAGAAGAGCGTGACAAGTCGCCGATTTACTTTGCTCCGAACATAGGAGTTTACACACGATGAGCACGCAGGTTTACTGGATTCGCGCAGCACACCACTCCGACATAACGTCTGAGGGGTATGTTGGTGTATCCAAGAACGCCAGCAAGAGGTGGGCATACGGCCACAAGTGGGCTCATGCAAGAGGCCGTCACGACAACCCTCGCCTGTCAAACGCAATTGCAAAGCACGGCTGGGACTCTCTGGTCAAAACTGTCGTGGTGGTGGCCGATGAGGCTTACTGCTATGAGCTTGAAAGCAAGCTGCGCCCAACCTGTGAAATTGGCTGGAATTTGGCTTCAGGCGGATGCAAACCTCCCACCAGCAAGCCTCGTGGCCCAGACTATGTCAGCCCCCTGAAGGGCGTGCCGCGCCCGACACCATGGCTTGTTGGAAAAGAAAAGCCAATGCCTGAAAATTTTGGCAGCTTGGGCGGCAAGGCAGGTAAGGGCCGCAAGCAAACACCCGATCAAGTTGCCAAGCGAGTTGCCGCACGTCGTGCCACGCTAATGGCGCAAGGGAGGACCGTTTAATGCCACGCTTCCTCAACACCGAAGGCAACGCATCGATAGCGATTTTTGTTTGTGATCGCTGCAAGATGAAACGCGCCATCATTGAGGCGAGGCCGGACCCCAACTCACCCGGCCTCAAAGTGTGCCAACAAGGGTGCGCCGACGACAAAGATCCGTACCGTTTGCCTGCTCGGAAGACGGAGAAGATCACGTTGCAATATCCACGTCCTGATGTATCATTGGACGACTTAAATGGCCCCACTTTGCCGTATGGTGGATATGTTGACGGGTCTGTCCCGTAAGGGGCTGGAGGGAACACAATGGCACAGTCAGGCTTCACACCAATTAGGCTCTACCACAGCACTACGGCGTTAACCACACCGTCGGCGGGAAACCTCGCCTTTGGTGAATTGGCCGTTAACGCTGCGGATGGCAAGCTGTACTACAAAAACAGCGCAACCAACTTGGTTGCCGTGTTGGCCGACGCATCATCCGCAACAGGCAATTTGCCCGGCGGTAGCGTGGGCAGTGTGGTGTACCAAGCAAGTACAGGTGTTACTGCCTACCTTCCACTGGGCACGCAAGGCAGCTTGCTCTTTGCTGGTGCCACAGCTCCACAATATTTGACGCTGGGCACGACGAACTTCATCCTGACCGCTGGCTCGACCAGTCCGCAGTACGTCAACCCATCAAGTGTCTCGGTGGGTTACGCAGACGCTGCAGGAGAAGCAGCAGACTTGCTCGGTGGTGCGGCGAACCAGATCGCGTATCAAATCGCGCCTGATTCAACTGCGTTTATCGTAGCCCCGACATCGCCGGGTTTTGTGTTGAGCTGGAACGGCTCCTCATTCGTATGGGCTGCAGCACCTGCCGCAACCTCTGCGATTGATCTTGCTGGCGGTACTGCTGGTTCTGTGCCCTACCAAGTCGCACCCGGCGACACTGCGTTCACTGCTGCAGGCACTGCGGGTTTCTTGCTGACTTCGGGCGGCACGGGCGTGCCTACTTGGACAAATCCAAGTGGTCTGTCGGTCAGCTTTGCTACCAGTGCCGGAAGCGCTGCTACCGCAGTATCTGCTACTACTGCCGGAAGTGCCACCACCGCTGGAACTGCTACCGATGTGGCGGGTGGTACAGCGAACCAGATCCTCTACCAAACCGCACCGGGCGACACCAATTTTCTTCCGACCGGCACCAGTGGTCAGGTACTCACCAGCCAAGGCGCAGGCGCTGCCCCAGTGTGGCAAGACCAAGTGCCAGCGGTGTCGAAGTCATTCGTCTATTTTTGTGCCCAGTTCTAAGGAAAAGACATGCCAACTGGAATTCTCGGACAAGCCAACCCTACAGCGAACACGAACACGACCGTGTACGTCGTTCCTACGGCCACGTTTGCCACATTCAACGTCTCGGTGGTCAACACCGGCTCAAGTTCCGCTGCGGTGAACATCGCTCTGGCGGCGTCCGTGCCACCCACGGCCAGCGAATTCATTGAGTTCCAGACCGTCCTACCTCCGGGCGGGGTTCTTGAACGAGGGGGCCTTGTGGCTGAAGCTGCAAAGCGTGTCGTCGTCAACTGCTCCACTTCCAACTGCTCCGTGAGCGCCTACGGCTTCGAAGGGTAATACTATGTCTCGCATCACTCCTACCGTTCCCAACACCACGTTGACCCCTGCCTATTCGTCTGTTTCGTCTACGGCTGGCTTCCAGTCGGGCGATTTAGTGTATTTCCGCGATAGCAACTTCGGCCCGATTCCGGGTAATGCTGTCACTAGCGCGAATTTCCCGATTAACGCCACGGTTAACCAAAACCAGATGGCGTTTAACACGACCGTGAATTACGCGAACTACAACCCCAACGCACAAACCGGTTCAACCAATAACCGAGCACCAAGCGCTGCGTTGCTCACAAACGGTAATATTGTGGTGGTCTATGGTGAGCACGGCCCATCAAATGGTCTTGGCTGCTTCAAAATCATCAACCAAGATGGCGGGATCGTCGTAGACCGCACATCATTCGGTGTTAACCTGCAGGGCATGGGTTGTATTGGCGTCGCTGCTTTAATAGGGGGCGGTTTCGCTGTCGCCTTCAAGCAAATCGGTAACAACCTTTTTCACGGTGTGTATTCCAACGCTGGTACAGTAGTTACAGCCGTTTCCTCAGACTCAAGTTTCGCTACGAATTTCGATTCTTTCGACATCAAGCCGCTGTCTGGTGGGGGTTATGCGATTGGTCTTCACACAGGCGGTGGGACTTATGGATTCAGAACGTATTCCAGCGTGGGTGTTGGTAATACTTTTGTGACTGCTTCTGGATGGAGTGCTGGTACTGCGGTAGTTCTCACCACATTCAGCGACAACTCTTATGCCGCACTGTATGCCTCGGCTAGCAGCTCTCTTAGAGTAACAAGATTCAGCAATACGGGTGCTATTGTTGCAAACTACCTTGCAGTAGACAGCGATTGGTATAACCAAACCGGTTTTGAATTTATTACACTGAGCACCGGGATAGCCGTAATCCTGTACGTTGAAAATACGACTTCTGGGTTTTTTGGCTTTGCCAAAACCTACGATCAGTCCACGGGCGCAATTTCAGGCGCGACTACGATAACCAATAGTTATGCTCAGACATTGAACGCCAAAGCTTTGTCCGGCGGCGGTTTTATTATGACGGCCCCTAACGCCAGCACCGGAGTCATGGGACTGAGCCAGCGGAATGCTTCATTCGGGCAAACCGCTGCCGTTGATTTGCTCGGGTTGCCATGCTACTGTCCAACTACGCAGGCGGGTCGGAATCAAAACACAACAATTATTGAAGGAGCCACATTCCTTACGATTGTGGACAACTCTTACAGCACCACATCGTATTCATACCACAGTCTGCCTTACATCCAGATCAACAAAACAAACCTGACTGCATCTGGAATTCGTAAAAGGTTTTCCTCCACGGCCACGGTGAGTCAGCTTCCTGCACCGGTTAGTGGTTATGCGAGATCTAACTCTACGCCGAATTCCGCAGCATTTTTTGCTGCGAACACGCAAACACTGACGAGAACGATTAACGCCTCTTCGGGGACGGATTTTGCTCTCACGCCATTTTTGGCGATCAATGAGTCCGTTAGAACTCAATCAATGACCGACATGAACAACGGTCAATTCGTGATCGCTTATGGAACTCAGTCAGGTGCCGTGAGATTCACCGTTTTTAACCCTAATGGTTCAACTGTTTCTACTACAACAGTTACCGCAAGCGGCGCATTGGCTCTTGTGCGATGCACTTGCCTCGGAAACGGCAAGTTGGTCGTTTCTTGGGTTCCGTCTGCCAACAATTCAATAAGTTTCGCGGTGTACTCAAGCACATATGATCTGCTCGCTACCGCCACACAAACCAATATTGGGGGTAATTCAATTAGCGGCCCCGGATCTCAGGACAGCGCACCGGGACACGATATTGCTCCGTTTGGAAACGATTTTTTCGTTCTAGCCACATTTGATGGCAGCAGCAACATATGGGCTTCGTTATTTAATGATTCTGCCGTTTATCAAACAACTGCCACCCAATCCCTTACTGGCGGCGTACAAAATATCAGAGTCGCGTCCGATGCGTCAGGCGACGTTGCTATAAAAGCATATTACTCTGGCGCTGGTCAGGGCTACATTTCTTGGTTCGCACGGAACACGACCAACAACAGTCTCTATGCCTACTCCTCCTCAAGCATGACGAACTACAATACCAACAACTTCGGGGAGGGCATGGTGATGTCTCCTTATGGTTCCGTGTATAGCTTCATGAGCAACAGCGGTACTAGGTTTCTTTCTAGGAATCTTCCTAATGGAACGTATTCGACCTCAGGTATTGGTTCTGTCTCCTACAACAGTTCATGCTTGTGTGTAGGACAGAACGGAGAGATCGTCAACTTGCAAATTGATGGCAGTGGAGTGCTCTGGCGCAGGTATGGTGTTCCAGCGGCTTTAGGACCTTACGGCACTTCCGTCGGGCAAGGAATTATTGATTCCGCCAACTTAACAATTTCCGGGTTCAATACTGCCAGTAACATTGGGTCCCAACCCCAAATGGTTAACATATATGACAACATCTATGCGTTCTCGTACATTACGACTGCAGGGACGATTTTTCTTGGTTTCCTCAACACTGTAGCGGCGACTTATTCGACGAACATCACTGCTGGCGTTACGCCATCCGGCACGGCGCTGATCCCATCCCCGGCAAACGGCTACTACCTCGCTGGTGTGTCGGCCTCAGAATGCGCTGCAGGTGGTACGGGTGTGTTGCAGGTCAACGGCGCTGCAACGCTGAACTCACAATACCCTGCTGGGACTACTTCGCAAGCATTCGACTTCAACACCCCGGCGCTTGATGTCGGTGTGCGCGGGACAATTGCTGGTCGCAACATGATTATCTCTGGAGGCAAGTAAATGTCGTATCCAACTCAAGGCATCGTGGCCAATGCACTCCCCGGTACGGGGGTTTTTGGCTTCGGTCAGGTTCAGGTATTCCCAGTAAGCGGCACGTTCACCGTACCCGCTGGCGTCAACAACGTGCGCGTTCGACTTTGGGGCGGCGGTGGTGCCAGTGGTGGCGGTGGTGGCGGGTTCGCTATGCGAACCATCTTTAACCTTGCGGGTTTGGGTTTCACTACGATTGCGGTGACTGTTCCTCAAGCTGTTACTTCAGGGGTCGGTGGCACAGCGTCTTTTGGGTCGTTTGTATCTGCCACGGGCGGTTCGTCAGGTTCAGCCGACAATCCCGGCGGTACTGGTGTTGGAGGTGATATCAACACGACCGGAGGTTTTGGTAGAAGCTCCGGCGCTGGTGGTGGTGTAGCCAGTATGTGGGGTAATGGTGGTGATGGTGGTAACCCTCCTTCATCCGGCGCATCCGGTGGTGGTTCATCCGGAACAGGTTCCCGGGGCGCGGCAGGGCTTACAGGCAATGGTGGCGCGTATAACTCTACAACTTCTCCGCTTGAAATGCCTAAAATCGGACCATCGTTTTCCATAGACCTTATCGGAACGGGTGGCGGCGGCGGACCCGAGCAGAGCGGAATCAATGGTGGTGGCAGTGGTCTCGGTGCTTCAGGTGGGTTCCCCGGCGGCGGCGGTGTTACTCGTGGTGCTGCCGGTCTAGTAATTGTGGAGTATTGAAATGCGTGTACGTCTTGTCAACCAAACAGTGGTCGAGATCCTGAATGCAGTGCCGGGATTCTCGGTTGAGCAGTGCTTCCATCCTGACATCATCGCGGCCTCGGTCGAAACGCCCATCACAGTGGAACCCGGCTGGACCATTGAAGAGGATGGCACGATCAAGGATGCCGAGGGCGTGGTGCAATACACACCACCGCAACCAGAAGCTCCAGTGGAAGAGCCTGTGGTCGAAACAGCACCTGAAGTGCCCACTGACGGGGCTTAAACATGCCTGAAGAGTCGATGGAGACCCGCATGTCAGTCCATGAAGCCGTTTGTGCCCAGCGTTACGAGAAGATCAACGAGTCTCTTGACGCTGGCGAAAAGCGCATGACCAAGATCGAGTACCTGCTTTATGGGGTGATCGCTGCTGTTTTGCTTGGCCCCGGTGTTGCGGCTGAGATGGTCAAGAAAATCTTCGGGCTCTGACCATGATTGACTGGTTCGTTGCCTTCGTTGCAGCGGCCAGCCTTGTTGGGTTGACTGTTTGGACGGCACGGGCCGTCCTTCTTATGTTGGGGTGAGGTATGTTGGCAGAAATTGCCGCCGCCAATGCGGCCTTTGCAGTAATAAAAGGCGCTCTGGCGAACGGCAAGGAGCTGCACCAACTCGGCTCACGGGTCTTTGATTACTTCGACAACAAGGCCAAGATTCAAGAGAGCGTCACCAAAAAAGGTGGAGGCTCCGACCTTGAGGAATTCATGGCGCTTGAGCGTCT
>JBEIEP010000064.1:0-9376 GCA_040382935.1 Burkholderiaceae bacterium | reverse complement strand
CGCCCTGCAGGGCGAACTTCTAGCCTGAGCGCCGTGGGTTAAATTCAAACCAAATTCAAAGGAATACGGCTTGATCTGTTGAACTGAATTTGCAGCAAAATTGGGACTTGACTCCTTGTGCCAGGGGCGCGCCGCTGGGGTCATGTCTTGGTTGGGCGTTGTACTTGGCTTTACCGTTCATATGGTCTGCGCTGCGGTGGGGTTGACTGCCCTGTTCATGGCCGTTCCATTGGGGTATGAGGTTCTTAAGTTTGCAGGGGCAATGTATCTGCTCTGGCTGGCTTGGCAGGCGGTTCGTCCGGGCGCACGGTCACCCTTTGAGGCAACCAACCTTCCTGCCCAATCGCCGCGCAAGCTGTTCACCATGGGACTGCTCACCAGCATCCTAAATCCCAAAGTGGCGGTCTTCTATCTGTCTGTCCTGCCGCAATTTATTTCGCCCGAGTCGGGCTCTGTGCTCGCGCAAAGTCTGCTACTGGGCACTACGCAGGTTTGCATAGGTGCAACGGTCAATCTGCTGGTCACGCTGTCGGCCGCCAGCATTGCGGCCTGGTTCGCCAAAAATCGCCTTTGGCTGGTGGTTCAGCGCTACCTGATGGGAATGGTGCTTGCTGCGCTGGCTGTCAAACTACTTGGCCAGCAACGTAGTGCGGTTTGATCTGGTGCGCGAAGTCACCTTCTAGGGCATGGCTCCGACTAATCGCAACGAGGGCACGAGCAGACCAAGGCTCAAGTTCTATGTGATGATCAATTTGACAAAACTAAAATCTGTTTTTATTATTGTCAGATGTACCACCAACGCCAACTTGCCTCCACATTGCGCCACGCCTTGGCAGGGTTTCCCGCTGTCCTTTTAACCGGACCAAGGCAATCCGGTAAAACCACTTTTCTACGGCACGAGGCGGGTGATGCGGTGGAATACGTCAGCTTTGACGACCCTCTTGAGCGAGACTTTGCGGCGGTAGACCCTTCTGGCTTTCTTGCCCGTTTTACAGACCGCCGCGTGATCTTGGATGAGGTGCAGTACGTGCCTTCATTGCTCTCGCACCTCAAAATACGGATAGACAAGGCCCCTGCTCGATGTGGTCAGTGGTTGTTAACGGGATCGCAACAGTTTGGGCTGATGCGTGATGTGAGTGAGTCGCTGGCGGGCCGGGTGGCCATTTTGGAGTTGCCGCCATTTTCACAAATTGAATTGCCCAGACCTGATCTGGAGGACGTGTTGTGGAATGGCGGGTATCCGATTCCGGCGTTGCATGCCGATCGACGAGACCTCTGGCTGCGTAGTTATGTGTCGACCTATATCGAGCGGGACGTTAGGCAAATCCGCAATATTCCCGACTTGCGTGTGTTCAATCAGTTTCTAAGTTTGGCAGCTACCCGCCATGGTCAAGAGTTCCATCCAGCAGACCTGTCGCGCCAACTGGGTCTTTCACAGCCCACCGTAAAGTCGTGGGGCGCGGTGCTAGAGGCATCTTATGTTGCCCATTTTCTACCGCCCTGGTTTCGCAACTACGGCAAGCGGGTCGTCAAAACACCCAAGTTCTACTTTTACGACGCGGCATTGGTCAACTTGTTGACGCGCCAGCCGAACGCATCTTCTGCGATGGCTGGGCCCATGGGGGGGCCACTTTTGGAGGGGTGGGTGGTCACTGAAGCGGTCAAGGCCTTTATGGCGCTGGGTCGCAAGCCCGAATTGTATTTTTGGCGGTCCCATGACGGGCTTGAAGTGGATTTACTCATCGTGATAGATGGCCAACTGCACCCCATAGAAATCAAGTTGACCGCTACCCCCAGCGCCGGGCATGTAGAGCCGATCAACCGATTTCTTGCGGTGGCGGGCAAAGAAGCAAACCACCAGGGCTTATTGGTGTGTAGAACCGAGACTGAGCGGGCGCTGCCCAACGGCCATAAAGCCATACCGTGGCAGTTGTTTCCATCTTGGTTGAGTCAACGCCTCGCCAAGGGGCTGGCATAGATGGATTGGTCGGTGCAATCGCGCCAATCGCGCCAAAAAAGTGGCGCAATTACTAAAATCGCGCCAAAATCGCGCCATAACTCCTTCGCTACCACCCACCCATCTCATGTCAATTACCCAAAAAATACTTGCCAGTATCCAGGCCACAGCCGATGGCTTGTCCTTAGCGCAGCTACTCGCGCTGTACCCTGACCTGGCTAGGCGCACGGCGCAACGGTATCTGTCAGGGTTGGCCAAAGCCCAGCAGGTCATGGCGGTTGGTGATGGGCCTGCACGCCGCTATGTCGCTGCTGTTGCGACGGTGAGCCAGGTATCGGCATCCACCACCACTAGCCTTGCCTATGAAATCCCTGTTTCCGTGGACAGCTTGGAAATAGCCACCTATGTCAATCAGCGCCGTGAGGCGCGTAAACCGGTAGGTTATCAACGCGATTTCTTAGAGGCTTATCAGCCCAACCGTACTTGGTATTTGTCTGAATCCCTGCGTCGGCAGCTGCATCAGATGGGGCAAACCACCGCCGTTGTTGAGCCTGCCGGGACCTACAGCCGGGCCATCTTGAACCGACTGTTGATTGACCTATCTTGGGCTTCTAGCCATTTGGAAGGAAACACTTACACCCGGCTGGATACCCGGCAGCTCATTGAGCATGGCAAAACTGCAAAAGGAAAGGGTGCGATTGAGACGCAAATGATTCTGAACCACAAGACCGCCATTGAGCTGCTGGTTGAGAATGTTCATACTGCGGATTTCAATCGCTTTACCTTAATGAATCTGCACAGTGCGTTGGCGGAGAACTTGCTACCCAATCCGGCGGACGAGGGTCGCATTCGCCGCCATGCGGTAGACATTGGCATGAGTGTGTACCGACCGCTTTCTACGCCTCAGCAAATCGATGCGATGCTGGATGTGCTATTGACAAAAGCCGTCCAAATACGTGACCCGTTCGAGCAGTCGTTTTTCGTGATGGTGCACATCCCCTATTTGCAACCCTTTGCGGATATCAACAAGCGCACGTCTCGCCTTGCCGCCAATTTGCCCTTGTTTAGAGCCAATCTATGTCCCTTGACCTTTTTAGATGTCCCTGAACAGGCCTACAGCCGCGCCATCTTAGGCGTTTACGAAATGACGCGCGTGGAGCTTCTGCGTGACTTGTATGTGTGGGCTTATGAGCGGTCCACCCAAGAGTATCTGGCGATTAAACAGGATTTAGCAGAACCCAATGCTTTGCGGTTGGTCTGGCGTGACCTTATCAAGCAAGCGGTTCGGCAAGTGGTAACGCAGCCCCAGCACGAGCCTTTAGAGGTCATTCTGGCTATCGTTAAGGAAAAGGTTTCGGCCCCCGACCAATCGGATGTTCAAGCGCTCATCGTGGATGAATTAAGGCGGTTACACGAAGGGGTTTTGGCGCGGTATGGGTTGAGGCCCTCGGAGTTTCTGGCCTGGAAGACTTTGCTCGCGTAACCAAGCGTACCCCTAAGCCTGCACCTTGGCTGCGTCCCTAGCCAACGCCTCACGCGTCGCATTTTTCCGGTACCAAACCGTCACGGCCGAGCTGGTCAGCACAATAAACAGGCTGTACAGCACGGGGATCAGCAGTACCTGCTGTTGCATCTCGTCCTTAAAAGTCAAGGTCACGATCAATACCGCTAGTGGCCCGTTTTGAATGCCCGTCTCAAGGCTAATCGTGCGTGATCGGTTGCTGTCTTGTTTGAGCAGTCGTGCCAGCCAATAGCCCAAAAGCATGCCAAAAAGCCCCAAGCCTATGGCCGCGAAAAATACTGGCCAAGGGGTGGACAGTAGGAGTTGGTAGTTGCGCGGCACCCATGACCCGACCAGGAACAGGATCACAAAAATACCCAGCATAGAGCCGATCAGCTCGATGGTGGCGCCTACGTTGGGGTTGCTTTTGCGCAAAAGCATGCCGATCAACGTGGGTACCAACAACACCACCAAGACCTGCGCCACGTTGGCCGCGGGGATGGCAAACTCACCCGTCACACCGGCCATCTTGCTGTAAAAAGCAATTAACGCAGGTACAGCGGCTACCGCTACCAAGGTAGAGACGCTGGTCATCATGATCGACAACGCCAGTGCGCCTTTACTAAAGTAGGTAAAGATATTGGACGTGGTGCCCCCTGGCATACAACCCATCAAAATCAGACCCACGGCCAAGGCGGGTGGCAGGCCGAGCAACACAGCCAACAGATAAGCCAAAAAAGGCATGATGCCGTACTGGCAAAAAATGCCCACCAGTACGCCTTTTGGCTTTTTAAAGGCGATCAAAAAATCCCTAAAAGTTAGCGATGCGCCCATGCCCAGCATGATCACCATCATCATCACGCCTAGCAGTTTGGTTTCGAGTTCGGTCAACATGGTGGTCCCCTTTACTTTTGAATGAACTCGGCCTTGACTTCGGCCTTGAGGTCTTTACGCAAAATCTTGCCAATGGGCGACTTGGGCAGCTCGTCCCTAAACACAATGGACTTGGGGATTTTGTAATCGGTCAAGAGCGACTTGCAGTGGGCAATCACGGCACCTTGATTGAGTTCGCCTAAATACTCGGGATTTTTGACCACGTAGGCACGCACCGCTTCGCCGGATTTGGCGTCGGGTATGCCCACCACAGCGGCCTCTAAGACGGCATCCATTTTGCTGAGTGCATCTTCGATCTCATTGGGGTAGACGTTGAAGCCAGACACCAGGATAAGGTCTTTTTTGCGGTCCACAATCTTAAAGAATCCTTGCTCATCCATCACTGCCACGTCGCCGGTGTACAGCCAACCATCGCGCAGCACGGCATCGGACTCGGCTTGCCGTTGCCAGTAGCCCAACATATTTTGTGGGCCACGCACAATCAGCTCGCCGGGCTGCCCAGGGGCCACTGCAACGCCCTCGTCGTCGACCAAACGCACATCAGTGCCGGGCACAGGAATACCAATGCTGTTGGCAATGGCCGCGCCGCTTAAGGGGTTAAAACTGACCACGGGTGAGCACTCGGTCAGGCCAAATCCTTCGGCGATGCGCGTGCCGGTGATGCTCTGCCAGCGTTGTGCGACGGCTTGATGCAAGGCGGTGCCGCCTGCAATGGCCGCTTTTAGGTGCTTGGGCGGAAAGGCGGTAAACCATTCCTCGTTCATCAATCCGTTAAACAAGGTGTTCACACCGGTAATCCAGGTGACGGGGTAGTTCTCTAGCGCACGCTGCAGGTTCTGCACAGGCCGTGGGCTGGGGATCAAAATATTGCGGCCCCCAATGTCCAAAAAGCACAACAGATTGGCGGTAAATGCAAAGATGTGATAGAGCGGCAAGGCGGTCAAAACACATTCTTTGCTGCCCATGTGGGAGCGGCCCATGGCCAGCACTTGGTCGACATTGGCCAGCATATTGGCATGGGTCAGCATGGCCCCTTTGCTAACGCCCGTGGTGCCCCCGGTGTATTGCAAGGCCACCACTTCCTTGGCTTCAATCGCTTGCCACCAACCTTGTACTTTGCCAGGGGCGTTTTGGTCTCTGCCTTTGCCAATGGCTGAACTCAATCGATCAAGAGGTATCGACAGGGTCGGCAGTGGCGGCAACGCCTTGCTCCATACCTTTTGTACCCCGCGCACAATCAAGTTGGGGACCAAGGGGAACATCTCTGAAACCCCCGCCAGCACCACGCGCTCGATGGCGGTTTGAGGAATTACCTCTTGGAGCTTGTCCACAAACATGTCCACGATCACCAATACACGCGCGCCCGAATCCTTGAACTGGTGGGCCATCTCGGAGGGTGTGTACAAGGGGTTGGTGTTGACCAAAACACAGCCCGCTTTGAAAACACCAAAAGCCACCACGGGGTAGGCCAGTCCGTTTGGAAGCTGCACCGCCACCCTATCGCCTGCCTTGAGTCCGCAAACCTCGCGTAGGTAGACTGCAAAGGCGTCCGACAATTCATTGACCTGGTTAAAGCTAAGGCTGCCGTTCATGCCGTTGGGCACCACCGCCGTAAAGGCGATTTGTTGGGCATAACGGCTGCAAGCACTGTGCACCATGTGTGCCAGATTCTGGTAGCGGGGTGCGGGCAGTTGCGGTTCTATGGCACCCGCATAGGCCTTTAGCCAAGGTTTTGCGTCATAGGCGTTTGCGTGCGTCATGGCGTGTTCTTCCTTTAGTCATTTAGTCAGTCAGTGGGCGGTGTCCGATGAAAGTAACGGTGTGGATTGGATGGCCTGCGATACCTGCACCGTAAGCGCCTAATTCCTAATATTCCAAGCGTTCCCCGCATATCCAACGCCCTCCGGTCGTCAGAATGGTGTCAGTATGCCTGATGGGGACCACGCAAAATTAGTACAGTCCGACGAAATGTAGGGATTTTTACTAGGGAAAACCCGAGTCATTTGGATGGCTTACACCCTAAACACCGCCCGTACCTCGCCCGTCTGCACGCCACGCACATTCACCAGCGGCCCAGGTGCCCAAGCTTGCAGGGCTTGGCGCTGTGTGGCATCCAACCAGCCCAACTGATCCAGCGTCACCACTGCGGCCGCGTACAGGGCGTTCATATTGCCGCTGCTCACTTTGATGGCAATGCCCTCTTGGCGGCTGATGCTGGCAATCACTTGCACGCCGTCGGCCCCTATCTTGGTAATCCAGTCGCCCCGGCCCACCTCTGTAAAGGCCAAGTCGTTGCGGTTCTCGCCCGATACCATTTCAGGGTGCTTCACCATCGCATCGCGCAAGGGGGTTAGCCATTCGCCCAGCTCACTATCCAATGGTCCACTGGCCAGCCGCGCAAAGGCGTAGGCCAAGCGCGACAGTGGCATGGCGTAGTTGGGGGCCGAGCAGCCATCAATGCCCGCCACCAGTTGGCCCGCACTCGCTCTGGTGGCCTGCGCCACGCTTTGGTAAATGGCTTGTTGCAAGGGGTGGTCGGGTGCCAGATAGCCGTCTAGCGCGTGGCCGTGCTGCACACAGTAGGCCAAAAAGCCCGCGTGTTTGCCGCTGCAATTGTTGTGGCGCTCGTCGTACTGCAAATCGGCCGGGGCATTCAATCCCCCGTAGCTAAAGCGCAAGGGCACATGGCAGCCGCATTGCAGGGCGCGCTTGGGCTGGCCTATGGCGTGCAGCATGCTGTCCACTTGCGCCACATGCCGGTCTTCGCCATTGTGGCTGGCACATAGCAAGGCGGTTTGTTGGGGCGTAAAACCAAAGTGCGCCAGGCCGCCGCCCTGCACAAACGGCAGCGCCTGAAAAGGTTTGAGCGTGGAGCGGGTAAAGCACAGCGCCTGTGCATCGCCCGCATGGCGCAGCAACTGGCCTTGGGCATTGACCACGGCGATGGCCCCGGTGTGTACTATTTCGGGTAGCGGGCCACGGGTGTGTTCGATGAGCCGAGTGAATAACATGGCGTGTTGGGTTTAAGATGAAGCGGTAGTTTTTTTGAAAGAATCGATGTGTCTATCTTAATGACTTGGTTGTTTCGCTTGCTCTTCGCATTCGTGGGGGTGGTATTTTTGTCGATCTTCTTGGTTGCGTGGGTGAGCTATACCGTATGGGCCAGTCTGCGCTGGCTGATCACGGGTCGCAAGCCCCGACTGCTAGCGATGTGGGAACAGTACCACAACCTGCGCAATGCCTTTGATCATCGGGGGGCGTCTCCATTTCCTCAACCGCAGAGCGACGATGTGGTCGATGTAGAGGCCCGTCGGGTGCCCGATGACCCCGCGGCCTCGTCCAGTTCACCCTCCCCAAAATCCGAAAATAAAGGATAAAATTTCTTACCCATCGAAGTACTCATTCACCCCGCGTAGCAAAGGCAAGCATGAAATCACGCATCATCTCTGTGGCCTACGGACTGGCTTTGTCGGCGTTGGTGGTGTTGGCGAGTTCTTGTGGCGGTGGAAGCAGCTCCCCTAGTCCGACCACGTACTTGGCTTATTGCGGTGACGGTACGTACCGCAACTCCCAGGTAAGCCAGGCCGACGCGCAGGCCCAGTGCCCGGTGCCTAAAACGGCGATTTGCTACGACCAGTCCACGCGCACGTCGTATGTGAGCCAAGAGGTGGCTGAAATGTTGTGCCCCTCTAACGTGATACAGGCGAGCACCTACGAGCCCGACAGAAAATCCGCCTTTGACCGCTTAAACGCCGACCGCGTTAAATGCGGCTTTGGCTCGGTTAAGCAAAACGCGCTACTGGACCAAGCGGCGAACAACCATTCCAATTACCTCAAAATCCATCAGGTGGACCAGCATGAGGAAACGCCAGGATGGGAGGGATATACGGGTTACGACCATTGGACCCGTATAAGGAATGTAGGGTACGCCCTTGAATGGGCCAGCGAAGGCCTGCCCGGTTACCGGCAATGGGGCCGTGCGTTTCAACAAACCCCGCCATTGTTTTGGGTGCATACCTCAGAACCTCAAGCCTCCCAAGGCATTCGGGTACTTTACACCCTGCCTTACCACCTAGCCACCTTGGTCAGCGGCTACCGCGAGATCGGCATTGGCGCGGCGACGCGGGATGTTTCGGCTGATTGGGGTGCTCCCGCCTTTAAAAAATGGTACACCTTTGACTACGCCACCGCAAAAGGCCAGGTCAATACAGAGCAGACCAGCAATACGGTTTTAACCTTTCCCTGTGAGGGGATGGAAGATGTGCCAACACTGCAGTCTAGCGAAGTGCCTGACCCCTTTCCTGGAACAGACAGGGTTAAAAACCCTTACGGTATGCCGGTGTACATAAGATCGGCCACTGGTACCACACTCAACGTGACCTCTGGAACGATCACGCCTAGAGGTGGCCAGGCGGTGCCTGCCGTGTGGTTAACACGGGCCAACGACCCTAACTTTAAGTTGCTAGGCAACCAAGTGTTTTTATCACCCACTGTGGGTTTGGCTGATAACACTTGGTATGACGTGAAGTTGGCGGGAACCAACACCGGAATGGTCACCAGCAGCAATCCCACGGGAAGGTTTGACCGCATCTTCTCGTTCAAGACCAGTACCTATTTGGGGCAGTGAGGTGATGCGGTCTAGAACTTGACCGCAAGGTATTGGGGTGGTTGGGTTTTAGCTTGACGTTGGTCTCTACCCGTGGTCAGAGGGGCAAGACACGTTAACGATGGCCTTTGTTGTTCGCACGGAGGCTCCACTGATATTGTTTCTCCAGTCGTAGGTGACTTCCTGACAAGTGCAGTCGGATCTATAGTTAGTCTCAAAACTAGGAGAGGCTGACTTTGACACACGTCCTACCTCTACCGGGTATTCAAAGCTAACGCCGGTGTCTGCCCAGGTGGCACCATTGGCAAGGGCGGTGATTTTGGCGGTAACAGCGGCCTGACCAAACGCAAAAGTGGTGTTGGGAGGCACTATGGCAGAGCCAAAACAATTGGTATTTGAATCTGTCGTTCCAGCGTCT
>JBEIEP010000063.1:0-10293 GCA_040382935.1 Burkholderiaceae bacterium | reverse complement strand
GACAGTTCACTGGGCTTGCGCCCGCTGCGAACCAATTCGACCATCTGGTCACGAAACGCTTGCGCATAGCGAGGGGTTTTATTTGACATTTGGGACTCTTCCTTTCAGGGAGAAAGTGTCCGCGAAAAAGGGGTAACTTCAGAGTAAGTCACTGAAGGCCTATCTGGAGGACGCCAGGAAGACCGACTCCTATTGGGTCGAGAAAGCGAAACTGGACTTCTCTATCTCGCTCAACAGCCAACGCGATTACGCAAAAATCACTTACGCGGAAGTGGCCAAGCGCATCGCCTCCAGCCCTGCATATATCAGCAAGGTATTTCGAGGTGATTCCAATTTGACGATTGAGTCTATGGTCAAGCTCGCCAGAGCCACTGGTGGGCAGTTGGACATTCGAATCGTGGATGGCGCAACGGCGGTAAGCCATTGGGACCTGACCCACTATATGGCAGGTAAGACCCCTTCAAGCGTTGCCACCAATTCCGTGACAAACGTTAAGACCGACGCAGCAAACCACCCGGATTTCAACTCTGAGCTTGCATACGCATGAGCACTGACAAGCCTCATCCGATCGCTCTACAGACTGTGCTTTTTGTGCGCAGCATTGTTGTGGCCGTCCAGTCCCATGTTCCCGACCCAACCAAGGTCGGTGCTAGTCCCGAGAACAACATCACGGTCAATCCAATTGAAGGCAGGCCCGGGCATTACAACGCCAGCATGCGCACCGTCATCAATCCCGGTATGGATCCAGGCTCACCGTATTACATTGATATGGAGTGCGTGGCGATTGTTGTTACCGACGGCTCTCTTTCTGAGGACGATGCCCTTAGAGGGGTGACGATCACCGCACACAATGTGTTGTATGGTGCTATCAGAGAATCTGTCGTATGGTTGACCTCAAGGCAACCCTTTGGCCCTTTAATGTTGGGGCTGTCAGTGCTGAAATCAGCACCCACTGCCGCCGCTGTTACGCACTGACGACCCCAGCGAACGGCATTCCCACCGCTGGCGCAGTTAGGGAATGCCCTTGGCACAACAGGGGGCGCTTCTGTGTAGCATTGCAGCACCACTCTTTGAGGTTTGCTCTATCGACTTTGCGCCCGCCTTAACGGCCCACTTGGCTCACTTAGCTCATTTGGCCCCCTCGCCCAGTCAAGCCCCTTGCATCCGCCCCACACGTTCATGACCTCCCCCCCACCCCCACCCATCCCTACTGGCACTATCCCAGCGGTGCAGGTGCACCACTTGCACAAATCCTATGGCGATGTGGCGGTTTTAAAAGGCGTCTCCTTAGAGGCCCACACGGGTGATGTGGTGTCGTTGATTGGTGCCAGCGGGTCGGGCAAATCCACCCTGCTGCGTTGCCTCAATTTACTAGAGATTCCCAATTCTGGGCGCGTGGTGATCTCGGGTGAAGAACTGCGCATGACCAAAGATCGCAAGGGCCGCGTGATGCCTGCCGATACCAAACAAGTGGACCGGGTGCGCACCCGCTTGGGCATGGTGTTCCAACAGTTCAACCTGTGGCCCCACATGACGGTGCTAGAGAACGTGATTGAAGTGCCCATCCACGTTCTTAAAAAGCCCAAAGCAGAGGCCATCGCCACCGCCCAAGCCCTGCTAGAAAAAGTCGGTATGGCCGACAAACGCCACAGCTACCCGGCTTTTTTGTCGGGCGGCCAGCAGCAGCGCGTCGCCATTGCTCGCGCCCTGGCCACCGAGCCCACGGTGATGTTGTTTGATGAACCCACCTCGGCGCTAGACCCCGAGTTGGTGGGTGAAGTGCTTAAAGTGATTCGAGACCTGGCCCTTGGCGGTTGCACCATGCTGTTGGTGACGCATGAGATGGCCTTTGCCCGTGAAGTATCGAGCCAAGTGGTGTTTTTGCACCAAGGCAAGATCGAGGAGTCTGGCCCACCCAGCCAAGTGTTCTTCTCGCCCCGTAGTGAGCGCTGTGCGCAGTTTGTGGGTGCCATGAGCAGCCAGCACTAAGCACGCCCCGTTTTTGTGTTTGCCCGTTAACGACCCAAGAGGAGAAAAAAATGAAGCTGTTTCGTATCACCACTGTTATCGCCACTGCCATGATGGCATGGGGTGTGGCCCAGGCCGCTGAACTTAAAGTCAGCATCGCCGCCGAGCCCTACCCTCCCTTCTTTGAAAAACAAGCCGATGGCAAATGGAAAGGCTTTGAAGTGGACCTGGCCAACAAAGTTTGCGCCGAGATGAAGGCCCAGTGCAAAATCGTTGAAGTGGCCTGGGACGGTTTAATCCCCGCTCTCAAAAGCAAAAAGATTGACGTGATTTTTGCCTCTATGTCTATCACCCCTGATCGCGAAAAAGTCATCGCGTTTAGCGTGCCCTACTACTACACCGACGCTCAGTTTGTGGCCGCCAAAAACTACAAAGGCGAGGTCTCACCAGAGGCTTTAAAGGGCAAGATTTTGGGTGTTCAATCCTCTACCACCCATGCAGACTTTGCCAAAAAATACTACGCCAAAACCGCTAAGGTCAAGTACTACAACACCCAAGACGAACTGAACGCCGATATCGTGGCCGGTCGTGTGGATGTGATGCTGTTGGACGCGCTGCCTGCTGAGGACTTCTTGGCCACCAAACCCGCCGCTGGTTTGCAAAGCAAAGGCTACGCCCCTAAAGACCCCCTGTTTGGCCCCGGCATTGGTGCTGGCATGCGCAAAGAGGACAAGGACTTGAAAGCCAAAATGGATGCGGCCATTAAAAAGCTGTATGCCAATGGCGAGTTTGACGCCTTGCAAAAGAAATACTTCAAGATGGACATCAAGGCCAAATAAGCCTTTTGCTTTGGGTTCATCCCATGGCATGAACCCACCCCAACAACGCCCCTACCCGACATGACCGTTTTTCAGCAATTTGTGCAATCGGTGGTGAACGAGTGGGGCGTTGTGCTTTTGCAGGGCGCGTGGGTGACCTTGCAAATCTCAACGGGTGCTTTTGTCTTGGGTTTAATCATAGGTCTGGCCGTTGCCATGACCAAGCTAACGGGCAATCGCCCTGTGGTTGCCGCCGCCAACGTGTACATCACCGTGTGCAGAGCGGTTCCCGAATTGCTTCTTATATTGTTGTTGTACTACGCTGGCAGTGACCTAATCAACGCCATCATGCTGTGGCTGGGTTACGAAGAGGTTGAAATCAACGGTTTTGTCACGGCTGTCATCGTGCTGGGCATTGTGCAAGGGGCTTATGCCTCAGAAATCATCCGAGGTGCGATTCTGGCGATTCCGGTTGGGCACATTGAAGCGGCCCGGGCCGGTGGGTGTAGCCAAGGCTTGATCGTGCGCCGCATCCTTATTCCCGAGATGATGCCTTTTGCCCTGGCGGGTCTGTCCAATCTTTGGATGACGCTGCTCAAAGACAGCGCCTTGATCAGCGTGGTGGGCTATAACGAGTTGTTGTTTACCGCCAAGCAAGCGGCGGGCTCTACCAAGCTGTATTTGTTGTTTTTCTTGTCGGTGGGGGCCATGTATTTGGTCATCACATTGCTGTCCAACGTGGTGGTGGAGCGCATTGAAGCGCGTTTTCGCCGCTGGATGCCCTCGCAATAAAAGGTGATGGCAATGGACTTTGAATGGCTAGAAACCTACCAATCGTATTTTTTACCAGCCTTGCAAACCACCTTGGAGTTGCTGCTGTACTCCGGGGTGCTGGGCTTTGTTTTGGCGATACTGGTGGGCTTTGCCCGCCTTAGCACGCAACCGGTGATTGCCTGGGCGGCTTTGTCGTTTACCAACACCATTCGCGGCACGCCCCTTTTGGTGCAAATTTATGTGATGTATTACGGGCTGGGCTCGCTGTTTGCCGAGTTCCCCGCGGTGCGCGAAACCTTTTTATGGGAGTACCTGCGCGACGGCTTTTGGTACGTGGTGTTGGCCCTGGCCATTAGCGTGGCGGCCTATGTGGGCGAGGTCATCAAGGGCGGTTTACGCGGCGTGCCCAAAGGTGAACTAGAGGCTGCAAGGGCTTTGGGCATGCCCTGGCTTCTCATGGTGCGGCGCATTTGGTTGCCCCGCGCCTTGCGGATTTTGATGCCCGCGCTGGCGGGCGAATCGGTGCTGTTGCTCAAAAGCACGGCGCTGGCCTCTACCGTTGCGGTCATGGACGTTTTGGGCGCGGCCAATTTTGTGCGTGCCCAAACCTTGCGCACCTATGAACCGCTGATCGTCACCGCTGTGGTTTACTTGGTGCTGGCGCTTTTAATTGAGTATGGCTTTAGGCTTTTGGCCCGCCGCAGCACCTCCCGCAATGGGTTTTAGCGCTAGCGGGTTTTAGGGCGACGGGTAATAGGAACCAAGTGAATGAGATTTTCTAGTTTGGTCAACCGCATTGGCGGTGAAGCGGTAGACGCTTGGCGCATCCATTCCACAGCCCTGGCCGCCGCAGAACGCGGCGAGGACGTGATTGTGCTCAGCGTAGGCGACCCGGACTTTGCCACGCCAGAACCTATTGTTCAGGCCGCAATTGCCGCGCTGCAAGCGGGCGATACCCACTACACCACGGTGGTGGGGCGCGAGGCCCTGCGCCAGGCTATTGCCAACCAGCAAAGCCTACGCAATGGCCAAGCGGTATCGGCCAGCCAGGTGATCGTCACCGCCGGTACGCAAAACGCCTTGTACTGCGCCACCCAATGCCTTTGCGAGGCGGGCGACGAGGTGATCGTGCCCGAGCCCATGTACCTAACCTACCAAGCCACCATTGGGGCCTGTGGTGCCACTTTGGTGCCGGTGCCTGTGGATGTGACGCAAAATTTTCAGATTGATGTGGCAGCGCTGGCAGCCGCTATTACCCCGCGCACCCAAGCCATCTACATTGCCACGCCCTGCAACCCCACCGGCACGGTGATGGATTTGGCCACCCTGCAAGCCATTGCCCAGTTGGCTATCGGGCACGACCTGTGGGTGGTGTCCGACGAGGTCTACGCCGACCTGACCTTTGAACCCGCACATACCTGCATCGCGGCCCTGCCCGGCATGGCAGAGCGCACCGTCACCGTCAGCAGCCTGTCCAAATCCTACGCAATGGCCGGGTGGCGTTTGGGTTGGGCCATAGGGCCAGACCCTTTAATGCAACACATGGGCAACTTGCAGTTGTGCAGCCTGTATGGCCTGCCCGGTTTTGTACAACAAGGCGCCATAGAGGCCTTTGCCCGGCATGCCGAGGTCACCCAAGCCATGCGCCAAGCCTACCGCGAGCGGCGCGACCTGGCCTACGCATTGCTTGGCCAAGTGCCCGGCCTGCAATGCCATTTACCGCAAGCCGGTATGTTCATGATGATTGACATCCGCCAAACCGGCTTGTCTACCGAGGCCTTTTGCTGGGGCCTATACCACCAAACCGGCGTGTCCGTGCTCGACGCAGCCGCCTTTGGCCCGGCGGTGAGCGGCTTTGTTCGGTTAGGCTTTGTGGTCAACCCCGAGCGCCTTGCCGATGCCTGCCAGCGCATCGCGTCGTTTGTGGCATCGGTACGCACCCAAGGGTTGGCCTTGTCGGTTCAAGACATTCAAGCTTTGCACGCAGGAAACGCCCATGCCCTCGCTTAGTCCACCCTCGCTCAGTCACTACTTGGTTCAACAATTGGCCGCCTACGGGGTGGACACGGTGTTTGGTATCCCTGGCGTGCACACGGTAGAGCTGTACCGAGGCCTGGCCAGTAGCGGCATGCGCCACGTCTCGGCCCGCCACGAGCAAAGCCTGGGCTTTATGGCCGACGGCTACGCCCGCGTGTGCGGCAAACCCGGCGTTTGCTTTGTGATTACCGGCCCTGGCCTGTCCAACATCACCACTGCCATGGGCCAAGCCTATGCCGACTCCATCCCCATGCTGGTGATCTCTGGCGTCAACCCCATGGGGCGCATGGGTTCGGGCGATGGCTACTTGCACGAGCTGCCCAACCAACAGGCTCTGGCCACGCAAGTGAGCGCCTTTAGCCACACCATTACCCACCCCTCAGAAATCGACACCGTGCTGGCACGGGCCTTTGCGGTGTTCTCGGGGGCAAGACCCAGGCCTGTGCACATTGAGATACCCCTCAATCTAATGCAAGCGCCCATGCCCAGCACAGCCAAGGCGTCGCCGTCTGTGCAGCCCCTTGCCCCTGTGCGCGTACAACCCGGCCCGGCCCACCCAGACGCCCTACAGACGGCAGCGCTTGCCCTTAACCAAGCCCAGCGCCCTTTGATTTTGGTGGGTGGTGGTGCCATTGCAGCAGCGTCTGCGGTACAGGCCTTGGCGGAGGCTTTGGATGCCCCCGTGGTGATGACGATTAACGCCAGAGGCGTGTTGGACCACACCCACCCGCTGGCACTGTCCGCCAGCCCCTCGTTCCCAGCGATTCGTGCCTTGGTGGCCCAAAGCGATGTGGTACTGGCCATAGGCACAGAGCTTGGCCCCACGGACTACAACTGCTACGACCGCGACGCCTTTGTGGTGCCCGGCCAATTGCTGCGCATAGAGCTAGACCCCCATCAAATGGTGCGCAACTGCCTGCCCAGCATTGCCTTGTTGGGCGATGCCAAAGCAACAACAGAGGCCCTACATCGCCGTTGCAGCCCAAGGACTAAGACAGGTGCCCAACGCGCCGCGCAGGCCCGCCACCAAGGCATGCAAGAACTAGACACCACCATGCAGGCCGACCTGGCCCTGCTGCACCACCTGCGCGACGCCCTGCCAGAGGCCGTTTGGGTGGGCGACTCCACCCGCTTGGTGTACGCAGGCAATATGGGCTTTGCGGCACAGCGCCCCCGCAGCTGGTTTAACGCCTCGGTGGGCTTTGGCGCATTGGGCTACGGCATGCCGGCCGCTGTAGGCGCAGCACTGGCCGACCCCAGCCGCACCGTGGTCTGCCTGGCCGGTGACGGCGGTTTTCAGTTCACCTTGGCCGAAATGGGCACCGCCAAAGAAGTGGGCGCAAAACTTGTCGTCCTGCTGCTCAACAACCAAGGCTACGGCGAAATCAAAGCCAATATGCAATCCGCAGGGGTGGCCCCGGTAGGGGTAGACCTGCACACCCCGGATTTTGTGGCGCTGGCCCAGTCTTATGGCTGGCAAGCGCAGCGTGTGGCGTATGACACGCCTGCTGCGCAGTTGGTGGAGGCTATTGCTGGATGGGTGGCCCAGTCGGAAATGCCTTTGTTGGTGGATTTGGTGGTTTAGGGCTACAGTATCTGACTTGAAAGGGTGAGCAATGGCATATAGAAACAAGACCTATATCTGCTTCGATGGTGATCGAGACATGCATTACTACCGCCTGATGTGCGCTTGGAAGCAGCACGAAGGCATTTCGTTTGATTTTTACAACGCGCACGACTTAAACACCGCCCGCGATGACAGCCAAGAGGCGTCTATCAAGCGGCAGCTTCGTGAACGGCTTAAGAACTCGGCAGTTCTGGTGGTGTTGATCGGCGAACAGACCCGATACCTCTACCGGTTTGTGAAGTGGGAAATGGAGCAAGCGATTCAGATGGGATTACCCATCATCGCTGTGAACCTTAATGGCCTTCGGCAGCAAGACGCAGATCGCTGCCCCCCTGTAATCAGAGATGAACTGGCAATTCACGTCAGTTTTAATGCTGCGATTCTTCAGCATGCTTTACAGAACTGGCCAGCAAATCACCAACGACGCCGTACTGAAGGTCAGACCGGGGCCTACTTCTACAAACCAGAGACGTACCAGCGCCTAGGTCTCTGATATCATTTATGGATACATTACGAGCCTATTTTGTCGGCAACTACTGGCGACGAACTTTTTTAAGGGCGGAAACCGTCACCAGCTTTCTGGCTGCACTCGGTTTTTTTTGGCTGATTACGGAAATTTCGTCGTTTCTCTTCGAGGCGTGGAAGGCTCAACTTCAAGCGCTTTGGACATATTTTTTTTCTGCCTCAGTTGCCTACACGCTTTGGCTTCGTCGGCCGATTATTTCCATGTGCGAGCGACTATCCGGAACTGATATTCGAATTGAAATTCGAATCACGGACATTTTCAACGTCGCGGCTGCTCAAGTGATTTCGACGTGCACAACGTTCGATACTGAAGTTAACGAAACCCTGATTTCGTCTCGCAGTTTGCAAGGGGCGTTCACAAAAAAATACTACAACAAAAGCGAACACCTCGATACCGATTTGGCTTCTGCACTTCAACCAGAAAAAGTGGTTTCAACGAGAGAGTCGCTTGTTGGTGGAAAACGAGACAAATACAGTATTGGCACGGTGGCGAGGGTCGCCCCAAAGGGAAAAACAACCTACCTATTGGCCATCACGGAATTGAACGAAAACGGTGTCTGTGAGTCAAGTTTTGAAAACGTCAAACAAGCGCTAGCATCACTTTGGGGATTTGTGCGGTCCAAAGGTTCTTACGAGCCGCTGTCGATACCCATATTGGGGACTGGTCATGGACGGCTCAACACACCGCGTAATTTAGTGGTCAAGGAAATAATCAAGTCGTTCATCGCCGCCTGCGGCGAACGAAAAGTAACAAACAAGCTCACCATCGCCATTGCCCCTTGGGATTACCATGAACACGAGCTTGATATTTATGAGCTTGGTGAGTTTCTGCGATATGTTTGCAGATATACCGAAATCAGTCCAAATCGCCAAGGTGGCGGCACTGCTACTACATAGCTGACAACCCACGTTCTTCAAAGTATTTTTTGATCACCAGATTGCCAAAGGTATCGGGCAAGGAATCGGCCAAAACACCGGGCAAGCCTTGAAAAGCCTCTTGTCGCCGTAGATCGGGAAACTCGAAGGTGCGCGGCTCTAAAGGCAAATACTTGGGTGAGAGTGCCGGGCCGCCGCTTCTGAGGTAAGCAGTGTCATACGAAAACCCTATGCGCCCGTTCTCAAACTCCATCACCGCACCCACGAGTTCATCCCAAAGATATACGTGTGCAGTGGCAAGGACGATAGGGCCTTTGCTACGGGTGCGCCGCCTGCTGGTTGGACTGGCAGTTGGGTCTGATGCTGTCATAAGCGGTGTACTGAGGTGTTTTGAACAGGACCGTTAGACCCTGGCTATATTTTGCGGTGATGCAACCCGATAAGCCCGCACCCTGGGTTGCCCACGCTGTGAAAGGGCCTGATTGCCCGGCAAGGTGTCTGGCAGAGCGGTGTTCCAAGCCCCCAATAAATGCATGGCACGCAACACTTTGATAAGGCTGCTGAGGCGCACGTCGCGCCCCGCCTCTAGGTCCATAATGGTTTTTCGGTTGAGCCCGGTGGTCTCTGCAAGTGCCAATGTGGTCAGATTGCGCTCTAGCCGTCGGGCACGCAGGCGGGCACCCAACTCAACCATGTTTTCTGAATCCGTTAAAAAGTCACCTATAGAGGACATATTTGAACTATTTTGTTATTAATGTCCACTATAGCACAATTAATGAAAATTTACGACACCAATTTTCTGCCCCTTTATTGTTTGCCCACAACCGGTTAAGGAGCCTCTGTAAAACTCGCTGCATGGAGTTGAGCCACGAGAATGGATGCACCACAAGGCGGATTTTGCAGCTCATACCTTGCGGTATGAGCCAAAAAGCCAACGCAGTGGGGTGCCATTATCGGGGCCTCAGATCGCGCATAGGGTTTTGCAGAGGTTCCTTAAGCCCCCTACAAATCCTTCACCAACCGCAGCGCATCGTAAATCGCTGCATGGGTGTTGCTGGCGGAAATGCCTTTGTTAGTGGAGTTGGTGGTTTAGGGACGTTGACTTGGTTTCCAGAATTTCAACCCACCTACTCCACCACAAAGTGCAATACTTGCGATTAGCAGTGTGCCAGACAGAAACAAGGAAAAGTCAATATTGCAGCCCGAGGACTTCCGGAATTTAGACTGGTTCGGAGATTACGGACAGGTCAAGTGCCACTGATACCGAACGATACAAATCAAAATGCAAGCAGCGAAATAATCGCGGCCTCAAATTGTGTAGTTTTTTGCAGAGAATTCTATAGCAATACAGCATATAAATTAATACCAAAAAATGCTTCTATTGATTTCTTATCAACCTCCACAATACAAATCCACCAGCACCACCGCTTATTACCACACTTATAAATATAAGTGAATTAAAAAAATTTGTACCAATCAATTCATCAAGACCCCAATACCATAATAATAAATAAGGCGTTATTGCAGTTAAGGATCCTCTGAATAAGTCAACCCAACACCACCCTCAAACGTTAAATGGGCATGAAACAAACCACCTTCGCCTCGACCGGATTTGAACTGGTAACCAAACGCACACGCAAGCGTGAGTTTCTGGAAGAAATGAACCTT
>JBEIEP010000062.1:0-10419 GCA_040382935.1 Burkholderiaceae bacterium | reverse complement strand
GTTCATGCTGTTTGATCGCAAATGCGATCTGCTCCTCTGTGAACCTGCTTTTCTTCATGACATGCTTCCTTTCCCCTTGGGTGAAAATCATGCCGGATTTTTCTACTTCTGTACTGTCCAGAATTTTGGTGTAGGGTCAGGATGTCGCCAACATTGGGCATCTTGGGCTGATCCACTAGGTTTTTATTCCATAAGCGGCTGTGATGGGCAGCGACATTGCGAACAAAATTGATGGCTCGTAGCCAACTTTCCATCACTTGCCAATCAAGAACGCCGTACTTGGTGGCAATCGCAGTCTTGTCTGCAACGGTCATCCCCTGATAAAAAGTTGACAGCATGCCGAACTCCCAAATTTCGACCGAAACCCAAATCGGTAAAGGCAGTCCATATTTATGCCTGTGGTGGCGAACGAAATCCTCTTTTGACCGATCCAATACTTGGTTGTACTTTTCAAGCCATTCTTGATGACGAGTTTTGCCAGACCGTGGTTGAATTTTCTTGGCAAAATGGCCGTGCAACAGGGATGCGTTGGCATAAGCGAATGGATCAAGGGGGCCTAACCGGGAGGCAACATCTACCCTCACCGCAACTTCTATCCGCTCAATGGCATCCAAAACCAACAATCGCAAACGCTTATCAAAAACATAGAGTTCAAGCGCATCCCGAAATCTACTTGCGGGGCGAAATTCGTCCTGCCGATGAACAGACACTTTTTTAGACGCTGGGTCTTGGGTAAGGGATATTCTTCGAAGGGAATACCAATAGGCGCTTAGCCGGTAGTACCCCAACCTCTCTAGACTTGACAACGCAGCAACATCGTCTGTGACCTCCATGCCCCTGTCCTTAAGCACCTGCAATTGTTGCGAGAAACTTAGAAAAGGCTTGTTGTAGCTATGCATGCGGCACTAGAAATAGAAAACCCGCTCGTATGTCTTTCGACGCAGAGGAGCGGGCCGTGTTGCTTGGAATTCTACTCTAATTCCCGCCCAAGCCGTCCAACCTAATTTGAATTGAATTGGGTTGCCAGTGGACTCTCACTCTTTGAATAACCTTCATAAAGTCTCAATCCTCTGCAAATGCGCCAACAAGGACCGTTTGGCGATGGGCCAAACGCGGGGGGGTACTTCGTCGTAGGCTTTGGCCACCCAGTCGTCTAGGCTGCCTTTGGGGTCTGCTGCCATCACGGCCATGATTTTGGTTTCTCGGGCTAGGCGGTGGGCTTTTAGGCGGCTGATTGCACCAGGGGCGTCGCCCAACACGTAGCCGTGGGCGGGCAGGATGAACGCGATGCCGTGTTGCGGGCACAGCGCGGACAATCGGTCTAGGCTGTCCAGGTAGTCTTGCATGTTGCCGTCGGGCGGGTCGATCACGGTGGTGCTGCCGTTAAGGATGTGATCGCCGCTGAACAACAAGCCGTCTTCTAGCAACACCACGCACAGGTGGTTGGCGGCGTGGCCGGGCGTGTGCACCGCCATTAGGGTGTGACTGGGGGCGGATGCACCGGGCGCAGTCAGGGTGAGGGTGGCTCCGTTGGCCCATTCTTGATCGGGGGTAAAGCGCGAATCGGCGCGGCAATTGGGGCCGCTGGACAGCCCGTAGATGAGTGGCGCTGGCATTTGACTGTTCTGGGCGCACAGGGCTGCCAAAGGTTGGGCACCGGGGGAATGATCGGGGTGGGAGTGGGTGCAAATGATGGCGCGAACCTGCCCGGCGGTGATCTGTACCAGCCGTTCTAGGTGGGGGCTGTCGGCCGGGCCGGGGTCTATGACGATGTAGCCCGTGCTGGCATCGCCCACAATGTAGGTGTTGGTGCCAGGGCCGGTCATAAAGCCGGGGTTCGGCGCGGTAAGGCGTTGCACGTTGGCCAGCAGAGGCACGGCTTGGTCGCTACGCCAGTCCAGGTGGTGCACGATTTGGCCATCGGGGCTGGTGAGTTCTAACTCGCCGTAGGGGGCCTCGTGTTCCATGTAGCGGGCATCGGCCCCGGCCAACCACCCCGCGCGCGGGCAACTGGTGAACAGCGGCCCGTTGGCCTTCGCGCAGGCGTCTAGTACGGCCTGTGCGTTGGGGTAAGCGCACAGGCGTTGCAAAGTGCGAATGGTCGGGAAGATGATAAAAAACTGCCCGGCTTGGTGGCGATCTAAAGCATCTTGGGGCGACACCCACACCGGCTCGAACTGCTCAGACTCATCGGCCACCGGGGTTTGATTTGGGGGCATTGCGGCTACCAAAAAGGGTACGTCAAAGCGCTTGGGCAGGTCGCGGTCGGTCATCCAATGGGCCAAGGTGTAGACGCTATCCGCGGCAAGTTGGTAGCCCAGCGCCTGGCATTGCTCGGGCAGGGGCAAATGGCGCTGTAAACCGGCCAGTTGGGTAGGTGAGACGGATTGGCCTTGGTGGTCTACCACCAAGGCAATGCCCAACTCTTCAAAGCTTTCCCGAATGGCGGCAATGGCCTCTGTGAGTGCGGTATCCGACTGATTGGCACGGCGTGTGGCGCGCGCGTGGCTGGCGGCACTGGCGTCGGCGGCGTCTATGCCCCCACCGGGGAACACAAAGGCACCGGGCGCAAAGCTGGCGCTGGCCGAGCGGCGCGTCATTAACACCTCTAGCCCTTTGGGGCCGTCTCGCAGCAGCAGAACCGTGGCGGCAGGGCGCAGGGGGGCTGGTTCACGCTGGGGGTAGATCAGTTGAAGGGGGCGAACCATACGATACCATTTAGAAGGAGTGAATCTATACAAGCCATCATAGCCAGTTGACTGTAGGGTGTTGAAGGGCTATGGTTTTATTCGAACGCATAAAATAAGGTATGAACAGCACACCCCCTTATTTTCAAAGACACATTTTTTTCTGCCTCAACCAACGCGCCAACGGGGAAGCGTGTTGTGCGCAGCATGATGCGCAGGCGGGATTTGACCATTGCAAAAAGCGCATCAAGGCGCTGGGTTTGGCGGGCGAAGGCAAGGTTAGGGTGAACAAGGCCGGGTGTTTAGACCGTTGCGCGGGAGGGCCGGTAGCGGTGGTCTACCCAGAAGCGGTTTGGTACTCTTTTGTAGACGCCGCCGATATCGACGAAATTGTGGACTCACACTTGGTAAAGGGCGAGCCGGTTGTGCGCCTGATGTTAGAACCGGATGTGGGTCGGCGTTGACTAGGTAGGACCAAGGGCATGAATTTTCATACCGAAAAAAGACGACTGGCTGGGCCAGCGGGTGACATAGAGGTTCAGGTCGATCGTCCCATGAACGAGCACCCATGTGGCGTGGCGGTGATCGCCCATCCCCACCCCTTGTTTGGCGGAACCATGGACAACAAGGTTGTGCAGACCTTGGCGCGCGCTTTTGTACAGGCTGGATGGGAAGCCGTGCGATTTAATTTCAGAGGGGTAGGAGCCAGCGCTGGGGTGTATGACGAGGGTAGGGGTGAGGTGGACGATATGGCCTACGTGCTCAATGATGTGGTGCCCCAAGGGCCAATCGCGTTGGCAGGGTTTTCATTCGGAGCCTTTGTCGCTGTACAACTTGCGAATCGCATGGAATCAATGGGGCGGGCCGCCGACCTGCAAAAGCTGGTTGCGGTGGGAACGGCCACATCCCGATTCAAGGTACTCCCTGTGCCAGAGACGATGCGTCACAACACCTTGGTTTTACATGGCGAGGCGGATGACACGGTGCCGTTGGCGACTGTGATGGACTGGGCCAGACCGCAGGTGCTCCCGGTCACCGTGATTCCCACGGTGGGTCATTTTTTCCATGGTCAGCTGCCTTTGCTCAAGGCAGTGGTATTGAATTTTCTGGCGTCGCCCGGTACTTTTTCAGCGTCGGCTCAGCCCCAAAGCTTATGACACAAAAACATCTTATGAGTTCTGTTGGAATTGCCCGCTGGTTTCTGTGGGGCATGCTCTTTTTTTCCATCACTCCGGTGATTGCGCAAATGCCGGCACCGCCCGCAATTGCAGCTAAAAGCTATCTGTTGATCGATGTGACAGCTGGGCAAACCTTGGCAGCCAGTGAAATCGACTCGGCAATGGAGCCGGCGTCTCTCACCAAGCTGATGGCCGCTTATCTGGTTTTTGATGCCCTAAAGGCCCAAAAAATTTCCTTGACACAAACCTTACCAGTGTCCGAGCGTGCCTGGAAAATGCCAGGCTCGAGGATGTTTATTTCTCCTGCGATGAAGGTGCCTGTTGAGGACTTGATCAAAGGGATGATCGTGCAGTCGGGTAACGATGCGGTGGTCGCATTGGCCGAGGGGGTGGCCGGATCGGTGGAGCACTTTGTTGAGTTGATGAACCAACAAGCCAAGGTTCTGGGCATGAAGTCCACCGTCTACAAAAATCCTGAGGGGCTAACCGCCCCTGGCCACACGACGAGCGCGCGAGACCTTGGCGCCTTGGCACAAAGGCTGTTGCAAGACTTTCCGCTATACACAGGTTACTACGCTTTAAAAAACTACCATTACCCTGGTACCCCCACGGCCAACGACGCGAACCGCAATTTATTGTTGTTCCGAGACCCCACCGTAGACGGACTAAAGACCGGACATACTTTGGCGGCCGGGTACTGCCTGATCGCCACTTCCAAGAAAATGGTGCCAAACCTTGGGCCCCAGCAAACCGCGGGCACTCGGCGTCTGCTGGCCGTCGTTCTTGGTGCGAAATCTGAGTCGGCCCGTGCTGACGAAGCGCAAAAGCTACTTAATTGGGGATATACCGCTTTTGAGGCGGTCAAGCTATTTGAAGCGGGGCAGCCCATAGTGACCGTAAAACCCTGGAAGAGTTCAGAGGCCGAGCTTCCCATCGGCCGCCCCCAGGCGGTGGTGGTCGCGGTTCCAACGGGTATGTCCAGCAAGATCAAAACCCAAGTGAGCCGACCAGACCCGGTTTTCGCGCCTCTCGCCAAATACCAGAGTCTGGGCCAGTTACGGGTAAGTATCGACCAGCAGGCGCTGGTCGATATTCCGTTGGTTACGCTCAAAGAAGCACCGTTGGCGGGTGTTTTCGGCCGCGCCTGGGACGCACTGCGTCTTTGGGTTCAATAGAGGGTTGTGCAGTTCTGCTGAGTTTTACCGCGAATTGGTTTTGTCAGTGGCAATTTCTTGTTATACTCGAAGGCTTTTCGGAAATCCGAGGGGTTTTCCTTGCCGTCGTATTTCTAAACCAAAAAAGACCGACGGAGTTGGCGGTGTGGCCTAGCGCTTAGTAGGCGCCAAGCTGCTGTTGATTCCTGTCGGTATGCCGCGAGTGGGGTTGCAGGTGTTCTGTACCCGTATTTTTTATGGAGGCTCTGAGTGCCAACTATTAATCAGTTAATTCGTCATGGACGCCAGCAAGAAGTGGTCAAGTCCAAAAGTCCGGCCATGCAAAACTCGCCGCAGCGTCGCGGTGTTTGTACGCGTGTCTACACGACTACCCCTAAAAAGCCAAACTCCGCTTTGCGTAAAGTGGCCAAGGTGTGCCTGACCAACGGGTTTGAGGTGATCTCTTACATCGGTGGTGAAGGCCATAACCTGCAGGAGCACTCGGTGGTTTTGGTGCGCGGTGGGCGTGTTAAGGATTTGCCTGGTGTGCGTTACCACATTGTGCGTGGGTCGTTGGACTTGCAGGGTGTAAAAGACCGTAAGCAGTCACGTTCCAAGTACGGCGCCAAGCGTCCTAAGAAGTAATTTGAGGGCTTGCCCTCAAACGGGCGATTCTCTTTTGGGGTCGCCTTAAGGTGCCAAAGCGTCGCGGTTACCGCATTTGCTTTGGCGAAATGGTTCGTGCCACCAGGTGGTGGTGCAGATCGAGTAAGTGAAAATCCTTATGGGTTTTCGAGGTCCGTTGTTGGACCAACTGAAGTTTAATAAAGAGGTTAGAAATGCCACGTCGTCGCGAAGTCCCCAAACGTATTGTTTTACCTGATCCAAAATACGGCAACATTGAGCTGGCCAAGTTCATGAACGTTGTGATGCAAAGCGGCAAAAAAGCCGTTGCCGAGCGTATTGTGTACGGTGCCTTGGAGCACATTGAAAAAAAATCCGGTGGCAAAGACCCACTAGAAGCCTTCAATCTGGCCATCAACAACATCAAGCCTATCGTCGAGGTGAAATCCCGCCGCGTAGGTGGTGCCAACTACCAAGTGCCCGTTGAAGTGCGTCCTGTGCGTCGCCAAGCCTTGGCAATGCGTTGGCTCAAAGAAGCCGCCAAAAAACGCGGGGAAAAATCCATGGCTTTGCGCCTGGCCAACGAGTTGATTGAAGCCACCGAAGGCCGTGGCGGTGCCATGAAGAAGCGCGATGAAGTGCACCGCATGGCAGAGGCCAACAAGGCGTTCAGCCACTTCCGCTTCTAAAAAACGAGGCAACAACCTGCATTGCGTGGGTTGTTGACCCTAGCCTCCCTGGAACAACGCGCCAGGGGCAGGGCTGATTCCGTTCTGTGCGAACGGTTCGCGTTGACGTTAAATTATTTGAGCATTAAGGATTTATCATGGCTCGCAAGACCCCCATTGATCGCTACCGCAATATCGGTATCTCTGCGCACATCGACGCAGGCAAAACAACAACCACAGAGCGCATTCTGTTTTACACCGGCGTGAACCACAAAATTGGTGAAGTGCACGACGGCGCTGCGACCATGGACTGGATGGAGCAAGAGCAAGAGCGCGGTATTACCATTACCTCGGCGGCGACCACTTGCTTCTGGAAAGGCATGGACCTTGAGTTCCCAGAGCATCGCATCAACATCATCGACACCCCAGGCCACGTGGACTTCACCATTGAGGTGGAGCGTTCCATGCGCGTGCTTGACGGCGCTTGCATGGTGTACTGTGCCGTGGGCGGCGTTCAGCCCCAGTCTGAGACGGTCTGGCGTCAAGCCACCAAATACAAAGTGCCACGTTTGGCCTTTGTAAACAAAATGGACCGCACGGGTGCCAACTTTTTCAAGGTCTATGACCAGATGCGTCTGCGCCTGAAGGCCAACCCCGTGCCGGTGGTGATTCCCATTGGTGCCGAGGAAAACTTCAAGGGTGTGGTCGATCTGCGCAAGATGAAGGCCATCTACTGGGACGAAGCCTCACAGGGTATGAAGTTCAGCTATGGTGAAATCCCAGCCGAGTTGCTCGAAAGCGCCAAAGAATGGCGCGAAAAAATGGTCGAAGCCGCTGCTGAAGCGTCTGAAGAGTTGATGAACAAGTACCTGGAAGAGGGTGATCTGACCGAAGCCGAGATCACTCTGGGCTTGCGCACGCGTGCCATTGCCACCGAAATCCAGCCTATGCTGTGCGGTACTGCATTTAAAAACAAGGGTGTGCAACGTATGTTGGACGCCATTATTGAGTTTATGCCTTCGCCAGTCGACATTCCACCTGTGGGCGGTATTGACGACGAAGAGGCTCCAACCTCGCGCCGTGCCGATGACAGCGAGAAATTCTCTGCGTTGGCGTTCAAATTGATGACCGACCCCTTTGTGGGCCAGTTGACTTTTGTGCGTGTGTACTCGGGTGTTTTGACCAAGGGCGATACGGTTTACAACTCGGTGAAGGGTCGTAAAGAGCGTATTGGCCGTATCGTGCAGATGCACGCCAACGACAGGGTTGAAGTCGAAGAAATTCGCGCCGGTGACATCGCTGCCTGTGTGGGCTTAAAAGACGTCACCACTGGTGAAACCTTGTGCGATACCGGGGCCATCATCACGCTTGAACGTATGATTTTCCCTGAGCCTGTGATTCGCCAAGCGGTCGAACCTAAGACCAAAGTTGATCAAGAAAAAATGGGCATTGCCTTGCAGCGTTTGGCCTCTGAAGACCCGTCCTTCCGCGTCAATACCGACGAAGAATCCGGCCAGACCATTATTGCCGGTATGGGTGAGTTGCACCTTGAGATTATTGTGGACCGCATGAGGCGCGAGTTTGGCGTTGAGGCCAACGTCGGCAAGCCCCAAGTGGCCTACCGCGAAACCATTCGCAAGAGTGTTTCTGAGGTCGAAGGCAAGTTTGTGCGTCAGTCTGGCGGTAAAGGTCAGTACGGTCACGTGGTGTTCACGGTTGAACCTAACGAGACTGGCAAGGGCTTTGAGTTTATTGACGCCATCAAGGGCGGCGTGGTGCCACGCGAGTACATTCCTGCGGTTGAGAAGGGTGTTGTTGAAGCCTTGACTGCGGGCGTGATGGCGGGCTACCCCGTGGTGGACGTCAAGGTCACTTTGACCTTCGGTTCCTACCATGACGTTGACTCTAACGAGAACGCGTTCAAGATGGCTGCTATCTTCGGTTTCAAAGAAGGTTGCCGCAAGGCCAGCCCTGTGATTTTGGAGCCCATGATGGCCGTTGAGGTAGAAACTCCTGAAGACTACGCCGGTAACGTGATGGGCGATTTGTCCTCACGTCGCGGTATGGTGCAGGGCATGGACGACATGGTGGGCGGCGGCAAGGCCATTAAGGCTGAAGTTCCGTTGTCCGAGATGTTTGGTTACTCGACCACATTGCGCTCAATGTCGCAAGGTCGTGCCACCTACACCATGGAGTTCAAACACTACTCAGAGGCCCCACGCAACGTGTCTGAGGCCATCATCGCCTCACGCGCCAAGTAAATTTTTAAGGTGCTTGTGGGTACGATGATTCCTACTAGGAGTATCCCTATACTTATGGGGTTTTTAAAATTTTGGGGAGGATTCCGTGTATATTTCTCCCAAAGAGAGGGTTGCTATGTCTAGTGATGTACTGCATTCGTATCGTTTACAAGTTCAGGATTTGGCGCAGGGTAAGAAAAATTTCCGAATTCCAAACCGTCAGCGCTCCCATGCAGAAGTGCTTATTGAGCAGATTTTCCAGAGTGCCGAGGAGACCGTAAGGTTATTTTGCGGGGCGTTGGACGAGAAATTTTATTCTAGACCTAGCATACAGGACGCGGTTTCCCGCTTTCTAAATAAACCAAATACCAAGTTGTATGTTCTAACGGAAGATCCCGTAACTTTAGATCATCCTGTCGTCAGTCGACTAACTCACATTTCGCCTGAGCGGGTGCAGATTCGATGTCTTAACAAGGTGGGGCAGGCCAATGCCTCACATTTTGCCGTTTTCGATAGGATCGGATTTAGGTACGAGTTTGCACATACCGAAAATGGTGATGTTGAGGCCGTTGCGAACTTCAACGAACCTGTAACTGCAGAAAAACTAATTCAGATTTTTGATGATATGTTTGTCAGTTCTATGTCCGTTTCCGGGTCTTGAATGGGGTGCTGGGAATGGTGGAAGCAACTGGTGTATCGTCATTGTTGGAGATGGGCGTTGGCATAAATTTGGCGTTAGCATTGCTGGACGGATTCAAGCAAAAACTTCAAACCTATGCTACGGACTTGGCCAATGGACGATTGAAAAAAAGTGAACTCTCTGAGGGATTGGATATTTTGTCAATTGCGGAATCGTCATCGAAGACGTCCGAGGTAATTAAGAAGGCCACAGAGTACGAGGCCAAGGTAAAAGATTTGCCCGAAGCAGTAAACGTATCAAACACCACTTGGGATATTCTCAAATTTGTTGCGGTCACCTTTGGTCTAATTCTATTTTTGCACAGTTTCAGATTTTCATTTGGTGGTTACAAATTAGATGATTTCGATATTTGGGTCATTGCGATAATCAGTGGGTTTCCATTTCTAGTAATAGCCTGTTTGTTGATCAGGTCTCTCTGTAAGAGTTGGATGCTTAAAAGAAGTATTTCAGCCTTTTTGGATTCAAATGATGTGCTAATTGGACATCTTCGGGAGTGTCAGCAGAGAACTGTTCCCTAATAATTAGATCCCAGTCTGCGATCCAACGCCTTTTTGTGTCCGTGCGAAAAGACCCAGCAGTTGGATGCAAACGTTAACCCCCACACGGACGTTTGTTCTTTAAGGAAAGAAAATGGCAAAAGAGAAATTTGTACGGTCCAAGCCCCACGTCAACGTGGGCACGATTGGTCACGTTGACCACGGTAAGACGACCCTGACTGCGGCTATCACCACGGTGCTGGCGGCCAAATACGGCGGTCAGGCCAAGGCCTATGACCAGATCGATGCGGCGCCCGAAGAAAAAGCGCGCGGCATTACGATTAACACCGCTCACGTGGAATACGAAACGGCCAACCGCCACTATGCGCACGTTGACTGCCCAGGTCACGCCGACTATGTGAAAAACATGATTACCGGTGCCGCCCAGATGGACGGCGCGATTTTGGTGTGCTCGGCCGCTGACGGCCCGATGCCCCAAACGCGTGAGCACATCTTGTTGGCCCGCCAGGTGGGCGTGCCTTACATCATCGTGTTTTTGAACAAATGCGACATGGTGGACGATGCTGAGCTGTTGGAATTGGTCGAAATGGAAGTGCGCGAGCTGCTCTCCAAGTACGACTTCCCAGGCGATGACACCCCCATCATCCACGGTTCAGCCAAGCTGGCCATGG
>JBEIEP010000061.1:0-11178 GCA_040382935.1 Burkholderiaceae bacterium | reverse complement strand
CGTCGCAAAGACGCATTCGCTGCCGAAGGACTTGAGATCGAAGAAGCAAAGTATCTGGCCGCACGCATGATGATGCGCGACCGTGAGCAAGGCCTTGACGACCGCCGTGTGTGCTTCGAATGCAAACACTACCAAGCAAAAAAGTGTGAGGCCATCCGCGACAAATACGACAAGCCCACAACCCAAACGCGCTTCATGTTGATGCGCTGTGATTTCTTCAAATTGAAAGGTACGAAATGAGAGTTATTGGAATTGACCCCGGTGCATCTGGCGCATTGGTTTTGCTGGAGAACGGCCAGCCCATCGAGTGGACGACCATGCCTGTTACCAAGGTGGGATCATCCACTCGCGTCAACGCTGCAGCACTGACAGATTGGATTGCATCTGGATGCTGTGACCACGTCTACGTAGAGGCTGTGCATGCCATGCCCGGACAAGGCGTGGCATCGATGTTCAACTTCGGCCATTCGTGCGGCACGATCATGGGTGTGCTCGGTGCATTGGGCTTGCCCCACACGTTCGTGACACCACAGAAGTGGAAGAAGGCATCAGGCCTGATCGGCACAGACAAAGACGCATCACGAGCCCGAGCCCTGCAGCTGTGGCCAAAGTGGCGTGACCTCGACAAGAAGGCCAAGGGACAAGCGTTGGCCGACGCAGCATTGATCGCAAAGCACGGAGCCTGACATGAGCCAAAAGGAAATCAACGACGCAGTGGACTACATCTACAGCCATGGCCAGAAGTACGCCCACGCCAAGGGTGAGCTGGTGTATCTGGAAGAGTTCCGCAAGAGCAAGAAGTCCATCCTGATGAAGAACGCCATGGCCAACGGTGTGAAGACCGTGGCAGCAGCCGAAATCGAGGCCTAGCAGACGATGAGTACATCGAGCTGCTCAAGGGCATTGCAGCCGCTACAGAGGCCGCAGAGGGCCTTCGCTGGGGCTTGGTAGCAGCACAGGCCCGTGTGGACGTCTGGCGCTCCACAGAGGCCTCCAATCGCACGATGGATCGACTGGGGTGAGCATGGCAAAAAAAGACCAACCAACCGAGCATCATGTGGTGATCAAGCTGAATCACAACGAATTGGCAATGATCACAAACATCTTGGACAGATTTTTAGATCAAGGCCGTGAGGTGTACAAGTCGTGCGGGGTAAAAACCAAAAAGCAAGAAATCGAGCTAAACAAGCTGCACTCTCGGCTTGACACAATATTTTGGGAAAACTTTGATGAACACACCGTTCTTAAAAAAATGTGGGGCATGTCTTTGACCAAGGCAGGAAGCAATGAACAACAAGCCAACAGCAACTGAACGCCTGCACCTTGCACGGGTCAAGGAGCTGCCCTGCAGCGTGTGCGATGCACCCGGTCCCAGTGATGCCCATCACGTCAAGCAGCACCGCCAGTACACCTGCGTGGCGCTGTGCAAGTCCTGCCATCAGGGCTCCCTCATGGGTTGGCATGGCCAGAGACGCGCATGGGCCATTGCCAAGATGGATGAGATGGACGCTCTGAACGTCACGATTCAGAGGCTTGTAGACCCCAATTCCAAGCACTAGGGAAACTACCTAGAAAAAAGATGGTTAAAGATCTTCCCCTTCTTCTTTAACTTCGTGTTAGAATTCACTCACCGCAGCGTTTGCGGGATTAAAAGGAAATTACCATGACAGCAGTTGCCACACAGATCCAGACAGAAGCTCTGATCGCCACCGTTACTTCCGACATCGACGCACTGTTCGTGCTCGACCAGCAAGCCAAGGCTCTGGAAGCAAAGATCAAAGCCCTCAAGGCTGACATCGCCAACAAGTACGGCGAAGGCGAACACAAGGGCGAGTTGTACAGCGTGTCTGTGAAGCTGGTTGCAGTGTCCGGCACAGTGGACTACAGCAAGCTGTGCGTGGCCTACGGCATCACCGACGACGTATTGGCCACCTTCCGCAAGGCAGGCCGCGCCGACATCCGTGTCACCCCAGTCAAGTAATCGGAGGCCAGCATGAGCAAGACAATCGACACCCTGCTGGCCACGCGCCGCTGGATTGCCCACATCGACGACGAGCGAAGCCAAGGCAACAGCATCATCGTCACCCTTGAGAAGGGGTGGGACTTTGAAGATGAGAAGGGTTGCGGTGTTCGTGGCTTTGACACCCTTGCTGAGGCAAGGGCAAACACCACCAGAGCCTGCGTCACCCAGCACACCATCCACCTTTAAACCAACCGGGGGCTTTGGCCCCCACAGGAGCACAGCATGAAACGCAACTTCCGCACAGCATTCAACAGGCTCAAGAAGCTGGGTGTCCCAGTGTACGAACGCGACGACATGGAGGGCCGATTCCAAATCAGCGCCGAAGACCCAGAGTCGTACAAGTGGTGCAACTACTACGAGAGCCCACCAAGCTGGATCTTCGGTGTGAACCCACAGCTTGAGGGCAACTTGGGCAAGTGTGGTTTGTTCTCCGAGTGGATCAACCCCGGCGAACTCGGCGTTTACAAACTTTAAGGAGCACAGAATGAAAGTCAAAGTCACCGTTCACGTTTATTGCACCCAGTACTCGTGGGAGCCAACTGGCCAATACCAAGTCATCTATACCAAGTTGGATGATGATGAGTTCCGCACCCACGTGTGTGAACAAGAGATCGAGATCGAGGTGCCTGACGGCTACGACCCACGCGCACAGAAGATCGAGGCCTTGCAAGAGAAGAAGCGCAAGATCATGGCCGACTACCAAAAGACGGTCTCTGACATCAACCACCGCATCAACAACCTTCAAGCTTTGGAGCACACAGCATGAGCACGATTACATTGCCCCCACACTCAAAGATCAGCTACCCATCGGTGCCCAACAAGTCATTCAAATGGGAGAGTGGGTCTGACGTGCAGGCCATCTGGCGCAAGCATGGCTGGACCCCTCCAAGTGAGAAAATGGAGCCACCACCACCCGAGAAGTTTTACGAACCACTGAGGAGGTTCAAGTAGCCATGACTCCGCTCATTCAAAAAGCCGTGAAATTTGTGCCTGAGCCAGAAACCGCCACTTGGTTTGACATTGGGCGATTAGAAGATTTGGTTGGCCAACAAAAGGTGTCCATAGATTTTTTCATGAACCTGCCATACGAGAGGACGGCAATTGCAGGGCAAGACATCCATGGAAAAGAGTTTGCGTTATGGTTATGGAGATCCACCAATTACGTCAAGGTCAGTGGCTGCGTTTTGGACAATGGTGGCCAATACTTTCCGCCATACGCATACACCGTTGAAGGCGACGGGCTGAAAATGTTTCGCAAGGACAAACATGTAAGCTTAGACGACGTCAAGCCCGTGCATCGAATGCTGTATGCGGTTTTGTTGAAGTTGCAAGTGGCTTCAAGTGGATATGTTGGAGCACCACAAAACACATTCATCAACAAGAAACGTCAAGCCAAGGGCAAGCCTGCACTTTCATACGACTGGCACACGGTGACAATTGAGCCGCCAAAGCCAAAGCTTGAGCATCAAGGTGGATCGCATGCAAGTCCACGCAGGCATCAAGTTCGTGGCCACTGGAGGACATACAAGTCCGGCAAAAAAAGCTGGGTTAAGGAATGCTGGAAGGGTGACGCAAGCATTGGAACCGTATTCAAAGATTACAAACTGAAAGAAAAAAATGACTGAGAAAAAAGAAGTGAGCCAACTAGCCCGGCAGCTGCTTGGCACATCCGGCGCTGTCGAGTTCTACACACAGCAGGAGTTCGACGCGCAAATGGCCATCGCCAAGGCAGAGATCATGACCGTGGCCATTGAGACCAGCAAGAAGGTCGTCATGATCGAGCGTGAAGCCTGCGCAGAGCTCGTTGCAGGCCTTGCGGCACAGGAAGACGAGGGTGAGGTAGCCACCGCCCTGAAAAACGCTTCTGAGGCCATCCTGAACCGTATCCCAGCACAAAGGCAGTGACATGTGGCCCATCGTACTGGGTGGCCAACCATCCACAAACAGATTCAAGCTGTGCAGCCGGTGCAACAACGAAAAGCCGCCTGAGGGTGGCATCGAGATGGGCTCCAAATGGCAATGCCAATCGTGCTGGACCAAACAAACAACCACAGGAATGTTGAGGCGCAAATGAGTGAAATGAAAATCGTATTCATGGAGGGTTGCTTCGACGATTTCGAGGGCACCCAAGACGAGCTGAACGAGCTGATTGCAGACCTGAACAAGCAGCTGCAAGACGGCACACTGCTGCTCAACGCAGAGCCACTGTCCGAAGAGGACGAGAAGGCTTTGATTGAGAAGATGCGCTACAAATCACCGGGGAGCAAACATTGAAACCCATCACCAAAAAGAAGGCGCTTGAAGACGCAAGAGCCCACTACGACAACTGCGCCAGAGTCCTGAGGGCGCATGAGATCAAGTGGAACGACATGTGGCTGGCGCAAACCAATCCGTTCCTACGGATTCAAGAGTACATCTCTCCAGAGCAGAAGGCCATGCGCAAGCCCATCATTGATGCATGGATCAAAGCCAAGAAGGATTACGAGGCTCTGGCCAAGCCATTGGCCAAAAAAGAGGCTTGATTCACATAAGGGTTTGTCCCTATGTTCCATGCTCCTTTAATTTCATGTTAGAATTCACTCACTGCAAAATTAGCAGGGATTACAGGAGATTGAAATGAACGCAAACCTCAAAAACGAACTGGTCGAAGTCTTCACCGTGCAGATCACAAAAAGCGTGCGCTTCCACTTTGAAAACATCATCAAAACATTTGGTGCTGATGCCAAGGGCGTTGCCAACAGCCGTCACTACCGCATGTGGTCTGAGACTGTGCGCCCTTGCTCCGACCGTAGCAGCAATCGCATGGATGGCACCTACAGCCTCAATGAGCAGCGTCTTGCAAAGTTTGCCGCAAGCCTTGCCTCCGACATGGCTGACGAGGTGCTGGGCAAAGTGGACGCCAAGGTTGGTGAGCTGATCAACCCCAATGTCATTCGTGTGAGCGGTGCCAACTTCATCATCAATGGCTCCAAGAATGACCGTGCTGTACGCATCGAGCAAAACCAGATCATCAACGTGTCGGTCAAGGGCAAGCTGTTCAATCAATACCCCAGCCGCATTTATGTTGATGGCAAGTTCACCCCAGCCACCAAGTTTGCAACCATCTAAACCAACCGGGGCTTCGGCCCCACAAAGGAACCACATGGCAACCGCCAAGAAAACCCCAGCAAAGAAGACGGTGGCCAAGGCCGCAGTTAAAGCCCCAGCCAAGAAGGTCTTGGTTCAAACCAAGGTAGTGGCCAAGGCCAAGCCGGACGAGGAGTTCCGCATGCCCATGGAGGTCAAGGAATGGATCGACCAAGCCGCCAGCCGCATGAAGAGCATGCAGGGCAAGATCGACCGTCTGGAGACTGAAATCACGGAGCTCAAGAGCTACAAGAAGTGGGCAGAGCACCGCATACTGGGGAGCAGCTATGAGTGACAAAAACACAGGTGAGAAGGCGTTTCCGGTGGCAGGAGACTACACTGCCATCAAACAAAAAGGCATGACCCTCAGAGATTACTTTGCGGCCAAGGCAATGCAGGGATTGATTGCCGCAAGTGGTGACGCAGAAGGTACTGTCAATTACGGCGATGCTGCTGTGGCCAAGTGCGCCTACTCGATGGCAGACGCCATGCTGAAAGCGAGGGACGCATGAACCCAAGCTGCCAACTGAAGACGCCCAAGGACAGCAAGATCTCGCTGGTGAACAAAGACGGCGACGAGATTGGCGTGCTGGACTTCAGCAACTCATTCCTCGCATTTGAGGGCAACGCTGAACAAAGCGCCATCGCATTCATGCAACTGGTGGGCAACGAGTTCCAACACCGCCTGAGGCAAGAGTACTCCAAGGGCTACAGAGCAGGAAAGGCAAGCAAATGAGCGAAGACACCAACATCGAAGCGCACCACGGCCCGAAGACGTATCTCAGGGGCTTGTACAGCATCGAAGACCTCAAGCGCATCATCGAGACCGCAGAGAGGATCGACGAGGTGAACAAGCAGCTGGCCAAGGAAGCCGCGCCCGAATTCAAAACCATGGACGAAACAGCATCCACACCCGACGACACATGGAGCAAGACCTGACATGACAAAGCCACGTACCGAGCGCATGCAATACGCCCTTCAACTGGCAGGCAAGTGCTGGGGGCGTGCATACCGCACAGAGCCGGAATTCGTAGAGCGGTATCTTGAGCTGGCGGAGGAGTACCTGCAAGGGCGCATACTGGTGACAGGCGACCAGTTCAAGGACTACTGTGGCCAGAACATGCTGCACCTGCCCAGCACACTGCACCACAACACATGGGTGTCAGGCGTCAGCGCCATCGAGACAATAGGCTGGATCGCCGCCATCGGCAAAACCGAGCCAACCAAGACACACAACCACATGAACGACGTGACCATCTGGAAGAGCATGATCTACAACGGTGGAGAGATCAAACAACCCCTACAGCTAGAGCTGCTGTAGATCAAAACACCACATAGAGTTACACTTCGGCCCATGCACTGAGATATCGTGCGCAAGGACTGAAATATGACCACAGCAAAGTTAGTTGACACTCACAACCAGAATAAACAATTCGGATTTATGGGGGGTGAGGCATGACCACAGGCAAGAAGGGTGCAGGAAGGCCTGCAGGAAGCCCGAATAAGGCCACAACAGAGGCAAGGCAGGCCATAGCCTTGTTTGTCGATCAAAACGCTCACAGGCTCACTGGATGGCTTGACCAAGTGGCTTCAGGCGTGAAGGTGGAAGATCCCGAGACGGGCGAAGAGAAGTTCGTCGTGCCACCGAACCCAGCCAAGGCGTTCGACATGTTCCAGTCGGTGGTGGAGTACCACATACCGAAGCTGGCGCGTCAGGAGCACGTTGGTGACGACAACAAGCCGCTGGTGATCGAGCACAACGTCAATGTGTTCGGTGAGCTGCTTAAGTCCATCAAGATGCAACGCCAAGCGGAGTGACCATGATCCACTTCATAAAAGAGGGCGATTACTTTAAGTTGGGCCTGAACCTGCACCGAGCGCCGGGTGGCTTTGTGGCCATGTGGGTGTGGTTTGACTTTGCCAAGTACGAGACGTTCTGCGCCCGGTTTCGCTTGCGACTGCATCGCAGTCCGCGCATCATGCGTTCTGTAGAGCGTGTCAACATCATTGAGGGCTACTTGGCTGCGCGTGACCTTGAGCTTGTCCACCGCGAGGTGCTGCACGATTTAAATGCAACCGAGGCCGAAGTAATCCGCACCAATGAGCCGCTTGCATACATCAAGCCCATATGAGCGCCATCGAGTCGGTGCTGGCTGACCCCGGCATCCAAAAGGAGTTCAAGGAGCTGCACCCCACAGAGCAGGCTGTCATCAACTGGCAGCTCAACTGGCTGGGTAAGCAGGCACACAAGCACCAGATCGAGCCTGCGGGTGACTGGTGGAACATCTGGCTGATGCTGGCTGGCCGTGGAGCCGGTAAGACCCGTGCGTCTGCTGAGACGCTGGCGGCATGGGCATGGGAGCAGCCCAACACCCGGTGGCTGGTGTCCGCACCCACGAGCGGTGACTTGAAGGGCACATGCTTTGAGGGTGACTCGGGCCTGATGTCCGTCATCCCCCCGGTGCTGATCGACAAGTACAACAGCAGCCTGCACGAGATACGCCTGATCAACGGGTCGTTCATCAAGGGCATCCCTGCGTCGGAGCCTGAGCGTTTCCGAGGTCCACAGTTCCATGGTGGCTGGCTGGACGAGCTGGCTGCATGGGAATACCTGCGTGAAAGCTGGGACATGATCATGTTCGGCATTCGACTGGGCACGCGCACCAAGCTGATTTGCTCGACCACACCTAAGCCCAAGGAAGTGATCATGGAGCTGATCGACCGTGAGGGCGACGACGTGGTGATCACCCGCGCCAGCACGTACAGCAACATGAAGAATCTGGCCCCATCGTTCCAGAAGCAGATCCTGCAATACGAAGGCACGAATCTTGGCCGTCAAGAGATCCATGCGGAGATCATTGACCCTGAGGAAGGCGGCATCGTGCGCCGTGAGTGGTTCAAGCTGTGGCCATCGACCAAGCCATTCCCCAAGCTGGAGTACATCATCCAGAGCTACGACTGCGCCACCAGCGACAAGACGCACAACGATCCCACCGGCTGCATCACACTGGGTGCATTCAAGCCCATGGATGGCGGCATGTGCGTGATGGTGCTGGACTGCTGGCAAGAGCACCTGCAATACCCTGACCTGCGCCCCAAGGTGATCGACGAGTATGAGACGGTCTACGGTGAGGGCCGCGAGAAGAAGCTGGTGGACCTGATTCTGGTGGAGGACAAGAGCGCCGGTATCTCGCTGATACAGGACTTGCAACGTGCCCACCTGCCCGTGCATGCATACAACCCCGGCAGGGCTGACAAGATACAGCGCCTGTCCATCGTGGCCAACATCATCAAGGCTGGCCGTGTCTGGGTGCCTGAGAGCAGCGTGAAGAAGGGTTTCGTGCGCGACTGGGCCGAGGGCATGGTCAGCCAGATATGCTCGTTCCCTGAGGGCACAGTCCATGACGAGTTCGTGGACTGCATCAGCCAAGGCCTGCGGTACATGCGTGATGCCGGATGGATCAGCATCGACGCACCACCACGGGAAGAGCTGGACGAGGACGACATCTTTGATGCTGACGAGTACAACCAGCGTGCTCGGGGCAAGGTCAACCCATACTCGGAATAATCCGGCACTCATTGCCGGTTTACACGAAACTTACAAATAACTCCGCATTCAATGCGGACTTATCGGAGAACAACATGAGCTACGGTTGCCACAACAGACGCGAGTACAAGCCCAAAGTGATCGTTCAGGACGGGTGGTGGATGGATGGCCAGAGCAGGACGGCCAAGATGGTGACCAAGCCATTTGCCATGACCCGAGACTGCCAGTACACCAAGTCCGAGCTGGGGCGTGTTGACGCAAGGTGTGATGGCTGCAAGCATAGACTTGACACCGCCCAAAAGGCATAATCAGCGCAATATTCCCCCGAGGGCACACATGGCTACATCCAAACAACCCAGCGTCGAGCAGATGCGCCAAGAGCTGTCGAAGCGTGGCAAAGTCGAGGTGCGACCCACCGTCAAAGACGACGCCATCCAACGCAAGATCCCTCAGATGGAGGAGGCCGCAAGGAAGGTCAGCGAAGGCAAGATGAGCCACGCAGCCTACGACAAGGTGGTGAACAAGCACAAGCCGGTCAAGCCATATGAGTTCGTGCCCAAGCCTGCCTCGGACGAGGATGCCGACCGTGCGCTGATGGAGAACAAGAAGCCGCACTGGCGTGGACATGAGAGCTGGCCAGCAGGCCGCAAGGTGGGCTTGAGGCTGGACATTCCCGCATACGAGAACCATGGCGTCTGGGTCAACTCGATCCACGACGAAGAGGGTAAGGGCGAAGACAAGCAGAACACGTCGTATGGCCCGGTGTCGTCGGTCAAGAACGCCACGTTTGATGCTGGCCCGAGTAAGGCCATCAAGGTTGCCACTGGTGAGCAGAACAAGTCGCCGTTCGCACGGATCAAGGGTGAGCTCCACCACATGAGCGAAGACGATGCTGTGGAGCACATGCAGAAGTACCTGAACCATCCTGACTATGCTCAGGTGGGCATGGACCCAAGGCGGCACGGTTACTTCTACGACCGCAAGACGCTGCAGCCGGTGACGCATGCCAAGCATGTGGTGCAGATTGGCCCGTTGGTGTTGGCGCACAAGCCAACATACGGTGAGAGAGATTCATATGCCCAAGGAGGCTCAGTGAGCCCATTTGATTACGAGAACGCCAAGCACGTCAAGAACGTGGCCAACATTGCCGCGAAGCATGACGACTTCAGCTCGATCCCAGACGCTGAGAAGCACTTGGCCGAAGCCATCTCGCGGGGCAGCTACAAGTTCATTGAAGACCCACGCATTCAGAGTGCCATCAAGCAGGCTGGCCACAGCAGCTACTTCATCCAAGGTAAAGATGGCAAGCAACAAATAATCCGCAAAGCCGAAGGAGGCGCTGTGTTATCTATAGAGCAAATCAAAGCCGACATGATGAATCGATTCAAAGGGATTGGCCAACTGCAATCGATTGGAGCCAACGAAGCGCCCAGCCTGAACGTCAAAGCGTTTGTCCCTACTTCGGGTAGCCCGGACAACAATCGCATGCCTGTAGGCGGTATTGACACGTCTCGTGGCCCATTGCCGGTGGGTGGCATCGACATGAACAAGGGCCAGCCCGGTCAACAAATGATGCCTGCGCCAGCTGGTGAGCAGCCCGGCATGGATCAGGTGCCTCAGAGTGACCAGCGGCCCGGCGGTATGCCCGGTGTGCCATCAGGCATGCCATCGGGTATGCCACCCAGCATGCCCGGCAGCAACATCCTGAGCATGACACCACAGGGTCAGGCCATGGCCGCGATGAAGCCGCAGGGCTTGTCTGAGGGTGGCACACCCAAGACCACCGAAGAGATGAAGGCAGAGTTGGCCGCGAAGAAGAGCATTGCTGATGGCACGTCAACCCGGATCAAGATCGATGCCGAAGGCCCCGGTGGCGTGAAAGGCATCGTTGTCCCCCGCCACATGTGGGAGGGCAAGACGTACAAGGGTGAAGGCGGCAAGAAGGTCGAGGGCATGCGTGATGTCAACGAGGCACGCGCCAAGGTGTACGGCAGCGAAAGACGTGACCCACTGAGCAGCGGCCAGATGAACAGCCTGCACAAGAAGGTGTTGGCCGAGCACTTCCAGAAGCCACTGCACGAGCAGACAGCAGCCGAAAATGAAGCTTTGGAGAGACTGCGTGCGGCAAAGCACATCGGCAAGACGGCCAACACGCTGGACAAGAGCGAGAAGCTTGACACGGTCAACCACGAGACGGATTCACAGGGCCGCAACTACGTTGGCTTTGCATCCAAGGGCGTGGCCGGTCACTCGCTGTACACGTCTGGACACGGTGAAAACCAGAAGCACCATGTGATCAACACATGCGCTGGCCAGACAGTTGGCTGCGGTGGTGGCACAGACAAGAACGGTATCGTGGACACAAGCCGTGGTACATGCTTTGCACCCAATGCTGAGTCGCAATATGTGAACGCTGCGGTGCGTCGCGCCAGCCACGAGCAGGCCAAGCACGACCCCGCGATGTCCAAGGACTGGATCTTGG
>JBEIEP010000060.1:0-11537 GCA_040382935.1 Burkholderiaceae bacterium | reverse complement strand
GCGCCCGCTGCGAACCAATTCGACCATCTGGTCACGAAACGCTTGCGCATAGCGAGGGGTTTTATTTGACATTTGGGACTCTTCCTTTCAGGGAGAAAGTGTCCGCGAAAAAGGGGTAACTTCAAATAGACCAATAGTCGGTGTAAGGTCTTTGGCTTTTCGAGGGCATCACGCTAGCAAAGCAAGAAAAAGATGTTGCCAAGCGGGCGATCTTAGTCGTTCGTGAGGCGCTCCAAAAAATTGGCTTCACGCCCGAACGGTTTTGTCCTATAGCGATCATTGATTTTGGAAGTAGTGGCTACATTGCTCGGTTCAGGCACTTGCCGAATGGAGAGGTAACGATCGCCAGAATCAAGCATCAAAAAGAGCAAGATTTCAAATAAACCTTGGCTCTTAGCCATAGGCCGCGTTTTGCAGACCTTCCTTAATCCCCCACTTTTAGTTACCCGGCACGCATCCCCCTCGTTTTGCCCGACAATTGGTGCCTTAGGCCCTATAAGGAGTTGTCATGGCAGGTTTGAAAGCCGATACCCCCCATCCCACCGCGATTGCGGTGCATTCGCAGTCAAAAATTTTAGAGATGTCGTTTGCCGACGGTCAGCACTTTCGCTTGCCGTTTGAATTGCTGCGTGTGTATTCACCCTCTGCCGAGGTGCAGGGCCACGGGCCGGGCCAAGAAACGCTGCAAACGGGTAAGCGCTTTGTGGATATTCTGGATCTGGACAGTGTGGGCAACTACGGCATACAGCCCCGTTTTTCAGACGGGCACGACACGGGTATTTTTTCGTGGGACTACCTGCACTTTTTAGGCACTGGCCAGGCGCGTTTGTGGCAAGACTACCTGGATAGGCTGGCGACGTCAGGGCTTGACCGTGACGCCCCTATGGGTGCGGCTAACGCCCACGCCGCGCACGGGGGCAGCTGCGCCAGCCACGGCCACGCCCATTGAAACCTTTGACTTTGCCCCAACTTTTCTAACCATGAGCCAAACGCATTTCGGATTTGAAACAGTCGCCGAGCAAGAGAAGGCCGCTAGGGTCAAGGGCGTGTTTGATTCTGTGGCGCCTAAGTACGACGTCATGAACGACCTGATGTCGGCGGGATTGCACCGTGTCTGGAAGGCTTACACGGTGGCCGTTGCCAACGTTAAACCAGGCTATAAAGTGCTGGATATAGCTGGCGGAACCGGCGACTTGGCCCTGGCGTTTTCTAAACAGGTGGGCAGCCAGGGGCAAGTGGTGCATACCGATATCAACTTGGCCATGCTGTCAACGGGTCGCGACCGATTGATCAATCAGGGTACGCACCTGCCCACAGTGGTGTGCGACGCCGAAAAGCTCCCCTTTGCAGACGGGTATTTTGACGTGGTGACCGTGGCTTTTGGCTTGCGCAACATGACCCACAAAGACCTGGCCCTGTCTGAGATGAACCGGGTGCTCAAACCCAGGGGCAAGCTCTTGGTGCTGGAATTTTCCAAGGTGGCGCAGCCATTGCAAAAAATGTACGACTGGTACTCCTTCAAGGTGCTGCCCAAGTTAGGTGACTGGGTGGCCTCTGACGGTGACAGTTACCGTTACCTGGCCGAGTCCATTCGTATGCACCCCGATCAGCAGGCGCTCAAGCAGCTCATGCACGACAGCCAATTTGGTCATGTGGATGTTCACAACATGACTGCTGGTGTGGTGGCTTTGCATGTGGGCATCAAATGCTGATGGTTGTGCGTTAAGACAAGTATTTTGAATCAGGAGTTGGTATGAAATGGTGGACTTTAGGCTTGGTCTTGATGGTGGCCGTGGCGGGTGGTAACGCCGATGCCGCCCGGCGCTTGGGCGGTGGCGGGTCGTTTGGTAAACAGTCGGGCCAGGTGTCGCAGCGGCAAAACTCCGCGCAGCAACCAGCAACAGCCCCCAACCCCGCCAACAAGCAGGGCGCTGCGCCTGCGCCAAATACTCCACAAAACGCTGCTGCCGCCCCCGCCAAACGCCCTTGGGGCGCCATGCTGGGCGGTTTGGCCGCTGGCTTGGGATTGGCTTGGTTGGCCCATTCCCTAGGCCTAGGCGCCGAGATGGGGCAGGCGCTGATGATTGCACTGCTGGTGTTTGCGGGCTTTGCCCTGTGGTCATTTTTTCGCCGGTCCAGTCGAGCTAACAGCGCGTCTACCTATGCCTACAGTGGTGCCACCGCCGCCAACGCGCCACGCACGTACAGCCCCAACAACGTGGGCAATGATGCATCCGCCCGTCCCTGGGAAGGGCAGGCGCAAACGTTTCAAGGCACCGTCCCGGCTGCGAGCGGCTCTATGATAGGTGCGGCTATTGCTGGCAACCCGCAGGCAGTGGCCAGCGATCTGGTAGGCACACAAGCCTGGGGCGTTCCAGCTGATTTTGATACGGCGGGATTTTTGACTGCCGCCAAGCGCAATTTTGTGACCCTGCAAGCGGCCTGGGACCGCTCAGATATTGACACCCTGCGTTCCATGATGACCGATGACATGGCCGCCGAGATCAAAGCCCAATTGGCCGATCGGGCGTCGCACGTGGGTACAGGTCCCAACCGCACCGAAGTCATTACCCTAGACGCCAAATTACTGGGCATCGAAGAGTTGCCCGGCGAGTACCTGGCCAGCGTAGAGTTCAACGGCATTATTGAAGAGTCACCCGCCGACGGGCCCAACCCGTTTAGAGAGGTGTGGAACATGAGCCGCCAAAAAGGCGGCAGTTCGGGGTGGCTGGTCGCTGGTGTTCAGGCCCTTCAATAATCCCGGATAATGGCCCTATGACTGCTGGCCCCGCATTTTCTATCCCTGACCCCGTCATCAAGGGTTTTGCCTCGTTATTGGAACAAGTGGTTGAGCGCTTGCCGCCGCCCGCTTGGCTGGCCAATGAAGCGGCAGATCGCTTGGTGTTGTTGCTCAACCATGTATTGCAACAAGAAAGCGCCGCCACCCAAAGGCTAGAGCGCCAGGCCGGGCGCAGTGTTCGTGCCGCGTGGCGGCACTTTCATTTGCGTTTGCGGGTGACCAAAGCGGGCTTGTTTGAGCGGCTGCCATTTGATTCGCCCACAACAGAAGGTGCCGGTGACGTATTGGCTAGGGCCGACGACCTGTCCATTACCTTGCAAGACGGCCCTTTAGCGCCTATTTTGGGTGCGGTGGCCAAAGGCGACAAGCCCAACTTGAGCATTGAAGGCGACGTTCAACTCGCCGCTGATATCAACTGGCTAGTGGACCATGTGCGTTGGGATATTGAAGAAGATTTGTCGCGCATCATCGGCGACGCGCCGGCACACACCCTGGTGGGGTTGCTACGCTCTGCCTGGAGCAAAAGACCCCGATGAAACGTCTCTCCCGAGGCCTGTTCATTTTTTACGTCCTGCTGCGCTTTGGGCTGGACCAGTTACTTATCGCCAGCCTGGGCAAACCTTGGCTAACGCGGGTGGCCAGGCTGTGGGATTTTGGCCGTAGCCGCAACCCCCGAGGTCAGCGCCTGCGCCAAGCGCTTGAAAGCCTGGGTCCCATCTTTATCAAGTTTGGACAGGTGCTGTCTACACGGCGTGACCTGTTGCCTAAAGACATAGCAGACGAGCTGGCCTATTTGCAAGACAAGGTGCCGCCTTTTGATTCGGACCGCGCCATTGGGTTGATAGAGGCTGCGCTGGGGCAGTCTATTGCTGAAATTTTTGAATCGTTTGAACGGGTGCCGGTGGCCAGTGCCTCTGTCGCACAGGTGCATTTTGCGGTTCTGAAAGACAAAAGTGGCCAGCGTAGAGATGTGGCGGTCAAGGTGTTAAGACCCGATATGCTGCCCGTGATCGAGAAGGATTTAAGCCTGATGCGCTGGATGGCTGGGTGGGTGCAGCGCCTGAGTGTGGATGGCCGCCGCCTGCGGCCCTTAGAAGTAGTGGCCGAGTTCGATAAAACCCTGCACGATGAGTTTGACCTGGTGCGTGAGGCTGCCAGCGCCACGCAATTGCGGCGCAATATGCAAGGTTTGAACTTGGTGTTGATTCCTGAAATGCTGTGGGACTACTGCCGCACCGATGTGCTGGTGATGGAGCGCATGGTAGGGGTGCCTATCAACCAAATTGATCGTTTAAAGGCCGCCGGTGTAGACATGAAGCGCTTGGCCAGCGACGGCGTCACCCTGTTTTTTACGCAGGTGTTTCGCGATGGATTTTTTCATGCCGATATGCACCCCGGCAACATCCAGGTTAGTCTCGCCCCCGAAACCTTTGGGCGCTATATCTCGCTTGACTTTGGCATTATTGGCACACTCACTGAGGTCGACAAACAGTACCTGGTGCAAAATTTCACTGCGTTTTTCAGGCGCGATTACAAGCGCGTTGCGCAGTTGCATATTGATTCGGGCTGGGTGCCTGCCACCACCCGTGTAGACGAGCTAGAAGCCTCGGTGCGCGCGGTATGTGAGCCCTACTTTGACCGTCCCTTGAAAGAAATTTCGTTGGGTTTGATATTGATGCGTCTGTTTCAGGCCTCGCGGCGCTTTAACGTGCAGATTCAACCCCAGTTGGTGTTGCTGCAAAAAACCCTGCTTAACATAGAGGGCCTAGGGCGTGAACTCGATCCCGACCTTGATTTATGGGCCACCGCACAACCGTTTTTAGAAAAATGGACCGATGAGCAAATTGGCCCCAAGCGCCTCATGCGCGCCCTGACCGAAAACGCCTCTCAGTACGCCGTTTTATTGCCAGAACTGCCCCGTTTGTTTCACGCTTACTTGGCCAAAGGGGGGCAGAGCGATACGCTAACCCAAGAGCTGCTTAGAGAGCAAAGACAAACCAACCGCTTGCTGCAACGCCTCCTGTACTGCGTCGTCGGCTTTGTGGTGGGTGTCGTGCTCATCCAGCTTTACGCTTTAGCGACAAAACTGGGCCTTTAGTGGGCTGACGGGGCGCTAGGCGCCAATGTCGGTCACGGCCGCCCTCTATAATGACCAGTTGCCCACACCCAGCGCGTGGCAGGGCAGGTTTTTATTGATCTACTACGTTTTGTTTTATGCCAATTTATGCTTACAAGTGCAGTGTCTGTGGGCATACCAAAGATGTCTTGCAAAAAATATCGGATGACCCGCTCACCGATTGCCCGGCCTGCGGTGCGTCCGCTTTTACCAAACAGGTAACGGCGGCGGGATTTCAGCTCAAGGGCTCGGGCTGGTATGTGACCGACTTCAGAGACGGTGGCAGCAAACCCGCAGCTTCAACCGACGCCGGTTCGGATCCAAGTGGACCGGCTGCCAGTTCTGCCGCCAGCACACCCAGTGCCAGCGTAGGCGCTGCACCCAGTGGGGCGACCGGTAGCGCTACCAGTACCAGCAACCCAAGTGCTGCCCCGGCCAGTACGCCTGCGGCCTCGTCCGCCAGCGCACCGTCGGGTAGTGCGTCGGCCTCTGGCCCTTCGGCCAGTTAAAGACGGTATGTGCCCTGTTGCAATTAACCTTTTAAGTTTTCCATGAAATCCATTCGCAAGTGGTTGTTGGCCGGTTTATTGGTTTGCGCGCCAGCGGGCATCACGTTCTGGTTTTTGAATTGGGTCGTTGGGGCGCTCGACCAAACGCTACTCATCTTGCCTGAAGCGTGGCGACCCGATCAACTCTTTCAGTTTCACATCCCAGGCTTTGGCGTATTGCTAGCCTTTGCGATTTTGTTGTTAATTGGTGCAGTCGCCAGCAATTTTGCGGGCCGGCGTTTGCTCGCTTGGTGGCATTCGCTACTTGATCGTATTCCGGTGGTGGGGTCGATCTACAACGGCGTCAAGCAGGTATCAGACACTTTGCTGTCGGACGGTGGCAATGCCTTTCGTAAAACGGTATTGATCCAGTGGCCACGCGACGGACTATGGACCATCGCTTTTGTGACCGGCCAGCCCGGTGGCGATGTGCGCAGTTACCTGCACGACGATTACCTGAGCGTGTACGTGCCCACCACCCCCAACCCCACGGGCGGTTACTTTGTGATGCTGCCCCGCAGCGAGTGCATAGAGTTGGATATGTCGGTGGACGAAGCGCTCAAGTACATTGTTTCGATGGGGGTTGTTGCACCTGCTACCCCCGCCAGTACCTTGGCCCAAACCCGGCTCGAGGGGCTTTGAGCCGCGCCAATACAGGTTTTTAAATTTTTCTTTGTCCCTAACTTTTGAGTCTTTTACCATGACCATGCGAAGCCAATACTGCGGCAATGTGACCGAAGCGGATCTAGGATCCACCGTGACCTTGTGCGGGTGGGTGAATCGGCGGCGTGACCACGGCGGCGTTATTTTTGTAGACCTGCGTGACCGCGAGGGCTATGTGCAGGTGGTTTGTGACCCTGACCGTGCCGCCATGTTTGAGCAGGCCGAGATGCTGCGCAATGAGTTTTGCGTGCAGATCAAAGGCCTGGTGCGCGCGCGCCCGCCTGGTACCGCCAACGACAATCTAAAAACCGGGCGCATTGAAGTGTTGTGCCACGAGTTAACCGTGTTGAATCCCTCGGTCACCCCGCCGTTTCAGTTGGACGACGACAACCTCTCGGAAACCACCCGTTTGACGCACAGAGTGCTTGACTTGCGCCGCCCCACCATGCAGCGCAACCTCATGCTGCGCTACAAAGTGACCATGGAAGTGCGTAAATTTTTGGATCAGCACGGGTTTATCGACATCGAAACCCCCATGCTTACCAAAAGCACCCCCGAGGGCGCCCGCGATTACCTGGTGCCTAGCCGGGTTCATTCGGGCCACTTTTTTGCATTGCCCCAGTCGCCTCAGTTGTTCAAGCAACTGCTGATGGTGGCGGGGTACGACCGTTACTACCAAATCGTCAGGTGCTTTCGCGACGAGGATTTGCGCGCCGACCGCCAACCCGAGTTCACGCAGATCGATATTGAAACCTCTTTCATGGACGAAGAGGAAATTCGCGAAATTTTCGAGCGCATGATCGCCCACGTGTTCAAAGCCGCCATTGGTGTTGACCTGGGCCCTGTGCCCGTCATGCCCTATGCGCAGGCCATGGCCCTGTACGGGTCTGACAAACCCGATTTGCGCGTCAAGATGGCGTTGACTGAACTGACCGAGGTCATGAAAGACGTGGACTTCAAGGTGTTCTCGGGCGCTGCGAACATGAAGGGAGGCCGTGTGGTGGGCCTTCGCGTGCCAGGTGGCGCGAGAGAAGAGGGCGGCTTGTCGCGTGGCGAGATCGACAGCTACACCGAGTTCGTCAAAATTTACGGTGCAAAAGGCCTGGCCTATATCAAGGTGAATGACTTGGCCAAGGGCAGAGACGGTCTGCAATCGCCCATCGTTAAAAACCTGCATGACGCGGCAATCGCTCAAATTTTGGCGCTGACCGGTGCCGCAAACGGCGACCTGATTTTCTTTGGGGCCGACAAAGCAAAAATCGTTAACGACGCCATCGGTCACCTGCGCCTGCAAATTGGGCACAGCGAGTTTGGAAAACGCAATGGCCTGTCCGAGCAAAACGTGTGGCGTCCGCTGTGGGTGGTGGACTTCCCCGCCTTTGAGTACGACGAAGAGACAGGTCGCCATACGGCCACCCACCATCCCTTTACGTCGCCCAAAGACGGCCATGAAGACCTGATGGTCACCGCGCCTGAGCAATGCCTGTCCAAAGCCTACGACATGGTGCTCAATGGTTGGGAGATGGGCGGCGGCTCCATCCGTATCCACCGCGCCGAGGTGCAGAAAAAAGTGTTTGACGCCCTCAAGATCAGCCCTGAAGATGCGCAGGCTAAATTTGGCTTCTTGCTGGACGCGCTGCAATACGGTGCGCCCCCACACGGCGGTTTGGCGTTTGGCCTAGACCGCATCGTCACCCTAATGACCGGTGCCGAGTCCATTCGCGATGTGATCGCCTTCCCCAAAACCCAACGCGCCCAGTGCTTGCTGACCGATGCGCCCAGCCCGGTCGATGAAAAGCAATTGCGTGAGTTGCATATTCGGGTGCGTAATGCGGATGGGGTGAAGGCGGGTTAACACTCCCTAACCGGTTTAAGAGGTGGAGGACGGTGCTCAGGTGAGAAGTCCTCGAAATCCCTGGTATCGCTAGGTGAGACTGGTGAAAAGTTGACGAACCGAGGACCGCATCAGGGGGACTAAAAATGCTCGGAGTACACGCAATTGGCACCGCCTGCCGCCGCTCAGTGATGGCATTCTTTCTGGGACTTTTGTGTTCAGGGTTGTTGTTGGCGGTTTGGCAATACCACCGAGACCAATCGCCAAGTGATGGTGCAGAAGTGGATTCCGTATTGTCGAGTAACGGAATATTTAGAGGAAAAATTTGGCTTCCTGAGTTGGGTGGGTTGGGTGCCACGGTGTCACAGCCATATGAAGTATGGATCGAGAATGTGAACCGGAGTGGTACATCAGAACTCGTGTTTAGCGCAAGTAAGACCGATTCGATCGGAATTAAGTGGAGAGATCCTTTGGTGCTCGAAATTTGCTACGTTAAAGCTGATATCCACTTCTTCAAGAATAAATTTTTCGATTTTCTGCGCGAATCAACGGTAACTGAATTGCAAATCGTTGAAGTGGAACTGCGAAAAGTGAAGCAACTGACAGAGTGTTAAAGTCGACAACCAGGCCGGTCACGACACGGCTACGACACATCTCTCTGTTCATGGGAGCCTATCCTAAATTTTGTGTAAAGGTCATAGCATGAAACCTGACGGAAATACAAATGACCGATACGAAAGTAAAAAAAAAGACGGGGTGATCCGTCAAAGCCAGCGGCCCGTTTGACGAGGCGCTGATAGACAGCATTCTGGAAAGACTAGAGGGTCGCGATGCGGCGAGCCTGTTGGGCGCAGGTGGGTTAGTGGCCCAGCTCAAAGCCCAACTGGCCCAGCGAATGCTGGCAGCCGAGTTGACGCACCACTTGGCCCAGGAGCGATTGGAGGGCACGGGCAACCAGCGCGATGGTCATCGCGCCAAGACAGTGCATACGACATCAGGCGACTTGGCCCTTCAAATTCCAAGGGACAGACTATCGGCCTTCGATCCGGTGCTCATTGGCAAACACCAAAGGCGAATTGAAGGCTTTGACGATCACGTCATTGACATGTACGCAAGAGGCATGAGTGTGCGCGAGACACGCGCCCATTTGCTGCAAATCTACGGCGGCACTGCCCGAGTAACCGTGGTGTGCCCGCAGGTACTCGCAGGCCAAAGTGGAACCAAATCACTGTAACTGTCCTGTACTAAACCCACAAAATGGTCACGAACGGCCTGGGGTATTGCTCGGTTACTGGGAACCCCCCAACGCTTGGATACCGCGCCGCTAGGGCCTTCTTGCCGTATTGCACGAACCAAGCGTTTGACTTGGCGCACCGAAATGTTCAACCACAGTGCCGCATCGCCCTGCGCCATCGTGCGCTGGATCACTTGTTGGATGACCGCGTACCGATCAGCCTCTCTTAAACTCATTTGAACCACCTCGACCATGATCTCCCTTAAACATCAAAGGGGACATTTGAATCTGGTCAAAAGGGGACATTACAACTTTGCGCTGTCACGAAAAATTCCCAGCTTGTTTTGTCAGGGCACGGCTCATAAGATTGTCACTGCGAGTCCCGCAAAGGATATTGTTCCTCAATTTTTAAGTCGTGAATGTAGATATTCCCGTTCAAAATTTCGTGTCGGATTAGTCGCCGTTCGCGAACCACAGGCTTTTCCGGGAAGTCTTCAAAGCGGTCATTGCTGATGACATACGCATCTGGGGCTGACGCAGAATCAAGTAAGGTTTCATCCGCCTTTATGCCTGCGGCAACAATATGTACATTAACCCGATCCCCAAAGTGTGCAGAAATGTCTTGGTCCCTCATTTGAAGGAGTCGACGAATAGAGGCATCGAACACGATAGTCACACCGTAGCCTTCAGATAGCTTTTTTGCAATAGCTTTAAGTGCTCCAATGCCTATAAAATTTTTCTGTTGGTAGCAAAGATTATTGCCATCTAATAAAAGAGTTTTGATGATCAGTGTTGCCCTTCGAGCTATTTCTTCCATTCGGCCCTGTAGTTTTTTTGCGTTACGTTCAACAGACTCCAGTTCCCGCCGTTTCGCGCCTACTACTCTAGATGGCTTGGATTCACCAAATACTGAATTGCAGTTTTCGTGAATCTGCTTTCGCCGATAGCCATTTGATTCACTGGACAACTCTCGCTCAAAGGACTCCGCTCGGGCAATGTCCTGATTCAATTGGCTCTGTCGTACTTCCAACTTCTTGAATTCACTCATCGGCACACTCAACTCATCATCCAGCTTCTCCTTGAGTAGAAGCACCTTCATGCACCCACTGACTAGCTTTGACATAACGCGCTCTTGTTCCGCGCGAACTTTCATCCATTGAATCTTCAACAAAGGAAGTTGTAACTCGAGAGCCCGTATAGTTGCTTCTGCTTCCAGAGAGTCAAATGTGCGGTGATGTTCGAGTGCAGCTTGCAATTTAAGAACAGACTCTAACTTTTTATTCAAGTTGCTTTTCAAGTCAGTGCGTCGGGTAGTGAGCTGATTTAGAATTTTTGTGCGCTCTTGGGTTTCTTTTTTTGCCGCAGAGTACCCCGCTGAGAAAAATTGGTACCAGCTATACCGATGAAGAGTCGAGTCTGCAGACTTCTCTTCAATTCGCGCTTTTTCTATGAGCGGGTGAATTCCGTCAATCGTCGATTGGAGGGCATCTTGTTCTCGCAGCGCGATGCAAAGTGCAAAGTGCGTGCTGTCGGCATCAAACGCTTTGTAGTCACAAATCGATTGCGTCAATTCGTCTATTTTTTGCGTTGTCGAAGTTACATTATTCTGCAAAGGGATCAACTGAGCAGCATCTGCAGCCTCTCTTAAAGCAATTTCCTTTTGAAGTGTTTCGGAACGAGCAGCAAACGGATTTATGTTCAAGGGAACTCCTGATTTGTTTCAAGCCATGTTGTTCAAGGCCGTAGCGATTTTTGCAAGTAAATTGTGTATAAATGGAAGCGTAATTCAATCAAGTTGGTTAAGTAAATTGACCTTCTTGAACCAGCACGATGTTGCGGATTTGACCTGGTCCCCATAAAACGTACCAAGCATATTTCCAAGAAGTCCAATCACCTGCCAGTTGATATGCCGCAAGTGCCATCTTGGTAGGTATCCTCGTTCCACAAGTCGACGTATCAATGTAACATGGCACTATGCCCGGCTGGGGCCGAAATCAACTGGCCCAATCATTGCCCGAGCTATGCCAAGATGTGGTTCATTTAAAATGGGTAACTGACGATCCGATCCCGATCAGTCTAGGGGAAAGAAAGATCGCTGTTAACCGAAGCGGCGGGTTCTGTTGCTTCGCATACTTCAGTTCCCATGACCTGCCCCCAATCCCCGTACCAGTCTAAAGTCCAGAAGCCCGAAGTTTGCAATGTTAACGGATCTCCGTCACTGTATTGCTTTGTTGCTTTTAATCGCCAGTTAACTGGCTATGCAAAGCGGCGAAAGTGGCGGGCGGCATCCGCCCGAAGCTACTGTGGGGTCTGATCTCGTTGTAGTCTGCTCTCCATGTGGC
>JBEIEP010000059.1:0-13549 GCA_040382935.1 Burkholderiaceae bacterium | reverse complement strand
GGCGAACTTCTAGCCTGAGCGCCGTGGGTTAAATTCAAACCAAATTCAAAGGAATACGGCTTGATCTGTTGAACTGACTTTGCAGCAAAATTGGGACTTGACTTTGAACCTGCCAATTTCATTAACGAGGTAGTCGACTGCCTGTTGGTTGAATGGTTGACAAATATAAACCTATTAACGATAAAGGCCATTGTAGTGCTGGGCTCAGACATCGTGGAACCGCAAGGCAAGATGGTTTTGGCGGTTGACCCGCCCCGATGGTTGCCTGCGGCCCAAGCCCCGACAAGCCGCTTTGATGTGGTCAGTTCTCTCGGCTTGGTCCAAGGTTAAAAATGCACGTTTGAAGACCTGCGCGTTACTTAGTCCTAGAGAGATTCACTGCTTGGAGTTGGCATTTACGGGCCTCGCGGTGCGTTTTGCAGAGCTTTCTTAGATCAATCCCTGATAATGACCTCTTTATAGAACGCTGTGTGCCTACCCATGACCCTGCTTGCCTTGGATATTGGTAATTCTCGCCTCAAATGGACGCTGTACGACTCAACCGCCATGAACGCGACGGTGCTGGGGCATGGAGCCGAGTTTTTAGACCATGTTGACACCCTGGCCGAAGGGGTTTGGGCAAGGCTGACAAGGCCGGACCTGGTGATTGGCTGCAATGTGGCAGGGGATCCGGTCAGGCGGCGGGTTAGCGCGCAACTGGAGTTGTGGGATGCCCCGGTTCACTGGGTGCACGCGAGTGCTTCCGAAGCAGGCGTGGTAAATGGCTATGATCATCCGATTCGTTTAGGTGCAGACCGCTGGGTTGCATTGATTGGCGCGAGTGCTCACTTGCGGGCAAAGGCCCTTAGCGGGCCAGCGGTAGTGGTCATGGTAGGCACGGCAGTAACGGTAGACGCGTTAAGCGCTGAGGGCCGTTTTTTGGGCGGTTTTATTCTGCCCGGGCACGGCATGATGCAAAGGTCTTTGGAGTCGGGGACCGCAGGTTTGCGGGTGCCTACTGGCCACGTTATGGCTTTTCCTACCAATACCAGTGATGCTTTAACCAGTGGCGGAACGTTTGCTATTGCCGGCGCAGTAGAGCGCATGATGCAGCAAGTCGAACTGGTTTGTCTCACCCCTCCTATTTGTTTGATGGCCGGTGGCGCGGCCTGGAAAATCGCACCTTATATGAACCGCCCGGTAGAGCCGGTTGACCATCTCATTTTTACTGGCCTATTGGAAGTCGCCCAGCACCGCTTTGGGTCACCAGAGGTCACTCCTTTGAAAGCACCACACCCATGAACACCCCCCCGTTTATTGCCCCCCAGCGCTTTGCTAACCCAGCCCTGGCCTTGGCTCAGGTGCAGGCCATCTACCAGTCGCAGATCTTGTACTTGCGCGAAGCCATGCAGGCCTTTGTCAAGAGCCCCGAGACCTTCTTTGATGACCATGGGCGGCCTAAAAAAGTCAGGGCCTTTTATCCATTTGTACGCGTGCAGGTGGACATTCGCAAGCCCGCCAAAGTGGGCGAAACGGCGCAACCCAGCTATGGTTTTGTCGATGGGGTTGGACGCTTTGAGACCACCTTGACCCGCCCCGATTTATTCAATGCTTATCTGCTGCGCCAGTTTGAGTTATTGATCGCCAACCATAGTGTGGATTTGTTGGTAGGCACCAGTGGGCAACCCATCCCTATACATTTTTCGTTTGCTGAGAATGACTTTATTGAAGGTGCCTTGACGCCACAAAACAGCCATCTGCTGGGCCAGGTGTTTGACCTCCCTGATTTGGCGGCCATGGACGACGGCATTGCCAATGGCTCCCATCAACCCGAGAAGGGCGAGGGCCGACCATTGGCCCTGTTTACCGCCCCGCGTGTGGATTATTCACTGCACCGGTTGCGCCATTACACAGGCACCTTGCCAGAGCACTTTCAAAACTATGTGCTAACCACCAATTACCAGTTTTACGTGGATGAGTTTGTACGTTTGGGCCGTGCGCATATGGCTGATCCCGACAGCCCTTACCTTGCGTTTGTGGAGCCTGGCAATGTCATCACACCGCACCGCGTCAATGGGGCCAAAGCAGAGGCACAGGGACTGGCACCCGAGCGACTGCCCCAAATGCCGGCCTACCATTTGGTCGGGCCTGGCCATTCGGGCATTACCCTGGTCAACATTGGCGTAGGCCCGGCCAATGCCAAGACCATGACCGACCACATTGCCGTGCTACGGCCCCATGCCTGGATCATGGTGGGCCATTGCGCGGGTTTGCGCAATTCGCAGAGGTTGGGCGACTATGTGCTGGCCCACGCCTACGTGCGTGAAGACCATGTGCTGGACGAAGAGTTGCCCTTGTGGATCCCCATACCGGCCTTGGCAGAGATTCAGGTGGCACTAGAGACAGCCGTGGCCCAGATAACCGGCCTCAAAGGGGCGGCGCTCAAACAGGTGCTGCGCACCGGCACTGTGGCCTCTACCGACAACCGCAATTGGGAGTTGCTGCCCCAAACCCATGTGGCCAGCACGCCCCAGCGGCGTTTTAGCCAAAGCCGTGCGGTGGCCTTGGACATGGAAAGCGCGACGATTGCCGCCAACGGCTTTCGCTTTCGGGTGCCCTACGGCACCTTGCTGTGCGTGAGTGACAAGCCCTTGCATGGCGAAATCAAACTGCCCGGCATGGCCAACCAGTTCTACCGCCAGCAGGTGGACCAGCACTTGCGCATTGGTATACGGGCCTTGGAGTTGCTCAGAACCCAGGGTTCAGACCAACTGCACAGCCGCAAGTTACGCAGCTTTTCTGAGGTCGCGTTTCAATAGAATGGCCGTCAGGATCCCAAGTTTGGTTGATAAAGAAAGCATCGCAGCATGACCCCACTATTTGATGTTCAACACCTTAGCAAGGCCTTTGGGCAAGTGCGGGTGGTGAACGACTTGTCGTTTAGCATCGCACCGGGCGAATGCCTAGGCGTCATTGGCCCCAACGGCGCAGGTAAAACCACCACCATCCGCATGTGCCTTGGGCAAACCCGACCCGACCACGGTTTGATTACCGCCATGGGTTACCAAATGCCCCAAGATGCACTGCATATCAAAAGTCGCATTGGTGTGGTGACCCAAATGGACACCTTGGACCCTGACTTCACCTGCTACGAAAACCTACTGGTGTATGGCCGCTACTTTGGTTTGGCCGACAAGGTGATACACCAGCGTATTCCAGGCTTGCTCGAATTTGCCTCGCTCACCAGTAAAGCCCGGGCCAAACCGGGTGAACTCTCGGGTGGTATGAAGCGCCGTTTAAGTCTGGCCCGGGCCTTGGTCAACGACCCGTCTTTGTTGCTGCTGGATGAGCCCACCACGGGCCTGGATCCGCAGGCGCGGCACCTGATGTGGGAGCGTTTGCAACTCTTGCTGCAACAAGGCAAATCGATTTTACTGACCACCCACTTTATGGACGAGGCCGAACGCCTGTGCTCGCGTTTGCTGGTGTTGGACCACGGCAACAAGATTGCCGAAGGCCAGCCCCGCGATTTGATAGAAGCCCATTTAGAGCCCCATGTGGTCGAGGTGTACGGCGTAGGGGCTTTGGCATTGGTAGATGCACCGCTGGCGCAATTGGCGGCCAGGGTAGAAGTGAGCGGTGAAACGGTGTTTTTCTACCTGAACGAGGTCAAAGCCTTGATGGAGGCACTGGCGCAATACCCGCAGCTACGCACCCTGCACCGCCCTGCCAACCTAGAGGACTTATTTTTGAAATTGACGGGTCGCCAGATTCGCGAGGAGACATGATGGACCCAACTAGCGTAAATGAATCGGGTCGTGGCGCAATGGTGGTGCACAAACCCTTGTCCGTCTGGCGCTTGCCGCGTATCACCGGGCGTTTTTGGCCGGTATTTTTAAGAAACCTGTTGGTGTGGCGCAAATTGGCCATCCCCAGTTTGGTGGGCAATATTGCCGAACCTTTGATGTGGCTGGTGGCCTTTGGCTACGGCATGGGCGCGCTGGTTGGAGAGGTCAAATTGGGCGACCAAACCGTGCCCTACATTTTGTTTTTGGCCAGTGGCAGTATTTGCATGAGTGCCATGAACGCCGCCTCGTTTGAGGCCTTGTACTCGGCTTTTTCTAGGATGCATGTGCAACAAACCTGGGACGGCATCATGAATGCCCCCGTCAGTCTGGACGACATCGTGTTTGCCGAGATGCTGTGGGCGGCTTTCAAGTCGCTGTTTACCGTGACAGCGATATTGGTGGTGATGTTGGCATTGGGCATTAGCCACAGCCCCTACCTCTTGCTGGCCTGGCCACTACTGGCCTTGGTGGGCATCACCTTTGCGTGTGTGGCCCTGATCTTTAACGCACTGGCCAAGGGCTACGACTTTTTTACCTATTACTTCACGCTGTTCCTTACGCCCACCATGTTTTTAAGTGGGGTGTTTTTCCCGCGTGACCAGTTGCCTACGCCACTACGCTATGTGTCGGATGTGTTGCCGCTGACCAATGCGGTGGAACTGGTGCGCCCCTTGTTTTTAGGGCGCTTACCCGAACACCCTTGGGGGCCGCTACTGATGCTAATCGTGGTTGCCTTTTTGGGTTTTTGGCTGGCCTTGGCACTGACACGCAAACGTTTTGGCCAATCCTAATTCCACCTCCAAATCATCCGTGTCGTTGTTGCCTAGCCTTGCCGTGCGTTTTGCACTGTCTGCGGCTAGTCGCCTAGACACGAATAATTTGCAAATGGAATAAGCACCTGGTTTAGCCGCCTTGCAAAATCATCTCGGCGGCTTTTTCGGCAATCATCACCGTGGGGGCGTTGGTGTTGCCACTCACCACCGTAGGCATAACAGACGCATCCACCACGCGCAGACCTTGCAAGCCATGCACCTTTAAGGTGGCATCCACCACATCCACCTCGGGGTTGGGGCCCATGCGGCACGTGCCAACCGGGTGGTAAACGGTGTCGGCATACTGGCGGATAAAGGCTTCAATATCGGCATCGGTTTTTACCTTGGCCAAAGATTCTGCTTCGGTAGCGCCTAATTTTTTGAGGGCGGGTTGCGACAGAATCTCGCGCATCTTTTTGAACCCCACAATCAATTTGTCCATGTCTTCGCGTTCGCCCAAAAAGTTGGGGTCAATCAGCGGTGCATCAGATGCTTGATTGGATGCCAGCCGAACACTGCCACGGCTCTTGGGTTGCAACAGGCAAACGTGGCACGAGTAGCCGTGGCCCAGTACCGTGGTGCGGCCATGGTTGACCAGCTTGGCAATCACAAAATGCAGCTGCAAATCGGGGATGGCCTCGTTGGGGCTGCTTTTGATAAAGCCACCGGCTTCGGCAAAGTTGGTGGTAAGCATGCCGGTGCGTTTGCTGCGCCATTCAAAAATACCCTTCACCGCGTTGATGAGGCCTTTGAATGAAATGCCGAACAAGGCATGCTGCCCAGGCGCGTTGAACAACTGCACGACGTCGATATGGTCGTGCAGGTTTTGCCCCACACCCGGCAGGTCGTGCTGCACCGCTACGCCACGCTCTTGCAAATGGGCCTGTGGGCCAATGCCCGAGAGCATCAAAATTTGTGGCGATTGGAAGGCCCCGGTGCACAACAACACCTCTTTTTGGGCATGCAGTTGTTTAACTTGCCCGTCATGCAAAAACTCCACCCCTGTCACACGTTTGCCCTCTAGCAGAAGGCGGCGGGTGAGCGCGCCCGTGAGTATCGTTAGGTTGGGCCGACCTTTGGCCAAGGCCAAATAGCCCTTGGCGGTGCTATGGCGCTCGCCATTTTTGTGGGTGACTTGGTAAACCCCTACACCCTCTTGGTCGGCACCGTTGAAGTCGAGGTTTTCGGGGTAACCCGCCTCTACCCCCGCCGTCACAAAATGGGCGCTGTAGGGATTGGGGCTACGCAAGTTAGCTGCGTTAAAGGGGCCGCCCACACCATGGTAGGCATCAGCACCCCTCTCGTTGTTTTCGGCTTTTTTAAAGTACGGCAACACATCTTTGTAGCCCCAACCGGGGTTGCCCATGGCTTCCCAGTTGTCAAAGTCTTTGGCGTTACCACGAATGTAAATCATGGCGTTAATGGAGCTGGAGCCCCCTAGGGTTTTGCCACGCGGCTGGTAGCCGCGTCGCCCATTGAGCTGGGGTTGGGGTACGGTTTCAAAGGCCCAGTTGTTTTGGGTGGTTTGCGCCATCAGCGCCAAGCCACCGGGGCAATGAATCAGCACACTGCTGTCGGGTGCGCCTGCCTCTAGCAGCGTGACGTGGTTCTTGGGGTTTTGGCTAAGGCGCTCGGCCAGTACGCAGCCAGCAGAGCCAGCGCCCACAATAATGAAATCGGTCATAACAGTCGTAAGCCTTTGCGATGAAGAAGGGTCGTATGATGAACTACTCTGGAACCATAACCCCAAACAAGCCAGAACTTGTAGAGTCCAGGCTCTGTTTGGATTGAGTAATAACCCTGAAGTGACCCGCGTACTGTGTGTGGGCAAAACGAACTATCTTTTTGGGAAACCACCCTTTGAACCCACACCCGTACCAAGCCCTCACCCCCGCCCTGGTGGTGGACGCGCTGGCCCACATTGGCCTGATGTGCGATGGGCGCCTTATGGCGCTGAGCTCGTATGAGAACCGGGTGTACCTGCTGTATCTGGACGATGGTTCTGCGGTGGTGGCCAAGTTTTACCGGCCCGAGCGGTGGACAGAGGTGCAAATCCTAGAGGAGCACGCATTTGCCGCCGAACTGGTGGCCGCCGAGGTGCCGGTGGTGGCCCCCTTGGTCATAGCAGGTGGCACCTTGCACCTCTTTGGGGGCTTTTACTTTAGCGTGAGCCCACGGCGTGGCGGTCGCGCCCCCGATTTGGACGATGCCGAGGTCTTGCCTTGGTTGGGGCGGTTCTTGGCGCGCATCCACCAGGTGGGTGCCCAATACCCCTTTGTGAACCGGCCCAGCTTGGATTGGCAAACCTTTGGCAAAGACTGCCGCGACGACATCATGAACTCGCCGCTGTTGCCCCTAGAGGTGCGCACCGAATGGTTGGCCGCTACCGATGCAGCATTGGGACAGGTGGCCGCCTACCCCCTGCTGGCCAGTGCGTCGTTTGATGACGACCTGAGCCACCGGCTGCGCACCCATGGCGACTGTCATCTGGGCAATATTTTGTGGACCCCTGAAGGACAGGTGGGTGCAGGCCCGCATTTTGTCGACTTGGACGACGCCCGTATGGCGGTGGCGGTGCAGGATTTGTGGATGCTGCTAGAGGGGGACAGAGCCCACCGCAGCTACCAGCTCTCGTGCCTATTAGAGGGCTACGAACAGATACGTCACTTTGACCGGCGTGAATTGGCCTTGATCGAGCCTTTGCGTACCCTGCGCCAAATTCACTACAGCGCCTGGCTGGCCAAACGCTGGGCCGACCCGGCTTTTCCGATGCATTTTCCGTGGTTTGGTAGTGTGGCCTATTGGCGCGAACAAGCGCAACAGATGCGGGACCAGTGCGATGCCATGGACGAGCCGGATTTGATGGTTTAGCTGTGATGTGCGGGGTCGCAAGCGGCTTGCGACCCCTACCGCGTTAAGCCAGTAACGCGTTAACCCGCCGCACATAAGCCGCAGGGTCTTCGGGCAGGCCGCCTTCGGCCAGTAGCGCTTGGTCAAACAAGATGTGGGCCAAGTCATGGAAATGCACCGAGCCATCTAGTTTTTTCACCAAGGCGTGTTCGGCGTTGATTTCAAGAATGGGTTTGACCTGCGGTGCCTGTTGACCTGCCTGTTTTAGCATGCGGACCAATTGCGTACTCATGCCATGGTCTTGCACCACCAAGCAAGCAGGTGAATCAACTAGGCGACTGGTGACGCGCACGTCTTCGGCCTTGTCTTTCAGGGCTTCTTTCAGCTTGGCCAGCAGGGGTTTGACAGTTTCAGCCGCTTCTTCAGTCGCTTTCTTTTCGGTCTCGTCTTGCAAGTCACCCAAATCCACCGAGCCCTTGGCCACGCTTTGCATGGGCGTGCCGTCAAACTCAGTTAAATAATTCAAGGCCCACTCGTCCACGCGGTCGGTCATCAGCAGCACTTCTAAGCCTTTTTTCTTGAACACTTCCAATTGTGGGCTGTTCTTGGCGGCAGCTAACGTATCCGCGGTGATGTAGTAAATGGCTGTTTGGCCTTCTTTCATGCGCGCTTTGTAATCAGCAAGACCAACGGAGGTGCTGTCCGATTGGGTAGACGCATAGCGCAGCAATTTGGCAAGCCGGTCGCGGTTGGTAAAATCTTCTCCCAAACCCTCTTTAAGCACCGCGCCAAACTCTTGATAGAAATGGCTGAACTTGCCTTCTTTGGCCCTGTCCTCGTCATTTACCACATCTGTCACCCCATCGCCTTCAGTACTTTGGGCAGAGGTGATGCTGTCGTGGCGGGCTAGGTCTTCCAGTAGTGAAAGCACGCGCTTGGTGCAACCATCGCGAATGGCCTTCACGTCGCGGCTTTCTTGTAGCAATTCTCGGCTCACGTTAAGCGGCAGATCGGCCGAGTCCACCACACCTTTAACGAAGCGCAGGTAGGTGGGCATTAGGCTTTGGGCGTCGTCCATAATGAACACGCGCTTAACGTACAGTTTGATACCCGCCGACTTGTCGCGCTGGAACAGGTCCATTGGCGCTTTAGCAGGGATATACAACAACTGCGTGTACTCGGTGCTGCCACCCTCAACCTTGTTGTGGGTATGGGCCAAGGGCGCTTGAAAGTCGTTGCTGATTTGCTCATAAAACTCGTCGTATTGATCTTGGGTAATGTCTTTTTTGGCGCGGCTCCAAAGGGCATTGGCTTGGTTAACGGTTTCCCATTCATCTAGGGTGACCATTTCACCGCCTTGGTTCTCTTCGCCCTCTTTCCATTCCTCTTTTTGCATCATCACCGGCAAGCTGATGTGGTCAGAATATTTGCTCACTAGGCTTTTAATCTTCCAAGTATTCAAATACTCTAAGGAATCGTCGCGCAGGTGCAAGGTCACGCTGGTGCCGCGCGCGGCACGTTCTATAGCTTCAACTTCAAAATCGCCCGCACCACCACTACTCCAGCGCACGCCTTCGCTGGAGGGTGCATCGGCACGTCGGGTTTCTACGGTAATCCTGTCGGCCACGATAAAGCCAGAGTAAAAACCCACACCAAACTGGCCAATCAATTGGGAATCAGATTTTTGGTCGCCGCTGAGCTTGCTCACAAAATCTTTGGTACCGCTTTTGGCAATCGTTCCCAAGTGGTCAATTGCCTCGTCTTGTGTCATGCCAATACCGGTATCGGTGATCGTTAGGGTTTTGGCGTTTTTGTCCAGCGACAGGCGAATTTCAAGCTGTGGTTGGTCGGCCAACAGGCTGGGGCTGTTAAGCGACTCAAAGCGCAGCTTGTCGCACGCGTCAGAGGCGTTAGAAATCAACTCGCGAACAAAAATTTCTTTGTTGGAATACAAAGAGTGAGTGACCAAATGCAGCAGCTGGGCGACTTCGGCTTGGAAGGAGTGTGTCTTTTTTGTCATTTTTATTAGAAATAGTCAGTTGCAAAAAATGCACCAAAGCCAAATCGTCTCAAATTTGAGCAAGTGGTGCAATCCAAGGGTGCCCGAACACAAATGCGAATCAAGCTCCCCGGAAATAGGGTAGATTTTGGTTAATTCAAGATGCAATCAAACAAAATTTGCGACCGGGTAAGGTTCGCTGCGGCCCTGAGGTTGATGCAGCGCCTACTGCTGGGAACCGTTTTGACGCTGTGCCAAGGCTTGTTCAAAACTTTGGTACATACGAGAAATCTCTTTGGCGTATTCGTCGTCGGACACCTGTGCACCGCGTGCCGATACGACGCGTGCCTGCTCGTGGTTGCCGGGTTTGACACGCAACATATGTCCTACGCTGCTGTGAAACAGGCAATCGCGAACCACCCATTTTGAGATATCCGTTCCTCCGAATGGAGCTGTCCAGTTAAGCAGCCACAAGTGCTTGCCGCTTCGCTTGTCCTCGCGCGTTAGGCTATGAGGGTTCACCAAGTACCGAACTTCAGATTCTGGGCTAAGACACGCCCACGAAAGATAAGCGGCCGGGAGTTCGTTTCGCATCACCAAAACGAACTGCTGCAGATCAATACTCTCCAATACATCTTGATCAAATAGTCGTAGATCCCACGAGCGATGCAAGGTAGACCGGGTCCACAACCACGCGATCATTCCTGCGATCTCCCATCGGCTCTAAGGCAATGGGGAGTCTCGTAGTGGGTAGTAAAAATCGAAATCGCGATGCTTGATAATCATTGGAGTTGCTTTGAGGTCATTTCCCACCGGTGATTTTTTGATCGTATAATCCGCCGGTTTTTTGGATTTGGGTCAAAAATTAACTATGCAAGCCTTGTTGCGGACTGTTGCCGTGATCATGTCCGTACCGCTGGGTCTAATGCTACCGATTGGGGCGTGGGCACAACAAAATGGCTTGCCAGATCCGTCGCCAGAGATTATCCGTCAAGAGCAGCGTCTCGAGCAGATACGCCGGGATCAACAGCCCAAAGCCTCCGTTCGGTTATCAGAAGAGTTGGCGACAACCGCGCAATCTTTGCCATTTGAGGCCAATTGCCAGAACATTCAAACAGTCACCCTTGAAGGGTGGCCGAGCCTGTCCTCAAGCTATCGATCGGCTTTACAAGGGGCAGCCCTTAACGACACGCCTGTCGGAAAGTGTGTTGGGGTACAGGGCATTGGTGTATTGGTTGATCGGCTTCGCAATGAGCTGATCGCAAAAGGCTTTATCACCAGCCGCATAGAGGTGCCTTCACAAAATCTTGCATCAGGGCACTTGATGCTGCGCGCAGTGATAGGCCGTGTTGCGGGCGTTGAACAATCCGCATCAGCGGAAAAACTATCCAACATAGCACCGTTGGCAAGCGATCAGCCCTTGAATCTTCGCGATATCGAGCAAAGCCTAGAGAATCTGCGGCGTAACCCCAATGTTCAAGTGGAGTTCCAGCTCAAGCCCGGAGCGCTGGAGGACACCACAGACGTTTCCATAGACTACTCTCGTAGCCGTCCGTTGCGCGCCAGTTTTTCTGTTGACGATAGCGCAAGCAACACCACAGGCAAGCTCATAGGGCAAAGTACCTTGAGCTGGGATGGCCCCTTGGGTATTTCTGATTTGGCCTACATCAGCATTGGGTAAGATCTGGGTCACCGCATTGAGGGGCCCCGTGGGAACCGTAGCCAAGCCTTGCACTACAGCGTACCCTGGGGTTACTGGCTTTTTTCGGCAACCGGCAGCAATAGCCGTTACCACCAAACCATAGCGGGTGCATTCCAGTCGTATCTCTACCGAGGCACCAGCCAGTCAACTGAGCTACAAGTTGACCGCGTTCTGCACCGAGATGCACTTTCAAAAACAACCCTTGAAGTTAAGGCGTTTAGCCGTGGTTCTAGCAACTTTGTAGACGATACCGAGGTGCAAGTACAGCACAGACGCACAGGAGGCTGGGAGTTGGCGCTGCGCAACCGATGGCAAGCCGATGATCGCGCTGGGGATTTGTTGCTCTCGCACAAACGCGGTACCGGGGCGTTTGGAGCTGTCGCTGCGCCCGAAGAGTTCTTTGGGGAGGGCACCTCGCGAATGCAAGTGACAACAGTAGGGGCTAGCTTGCAGTGGCCGCTATCCAGTTCAGGTGACCTGACCGCAACGCATCAAGTGCGCGGCCAATACAACCGCACTCCCTTAATTGCACAAGATCGTATGTGTTTGGGCGGTCGCAATTCCGTACGTGGCTTTGATGGGCAGCAAAGTCTTTGCGGTGACCGCGGCTTGCAGCTGCGCAACGACATTGTTTGGAGCGTTAACAGGCACTTCTCTGCCTATATGGGTATCGATGTGGGTCGTGTAGGGGGCCAAAGCACAAAAGATTTGACTGAGCGATCAATGTCCGGGTATGTGGTGGGTGTACGCGCCGCCTACAGCTTACCCCATCGCATTCAACTCAATTTGGATGGTTTCGTCGGGCGCCCCATCCGTAAGCCTAGTTTTTTTCAAGATGCAGCTACCACTGCAGGTTTCAACCTCTCGTTAAATTTTTAATCACTTCACTACTATCCAAGAGCCACTATGAATAAGTATTGCTACCGTATCGTTTTCAATCGATCCAGAGGCCTGCTGATGGCTGTTGCCGAAACGGCCGCTGCGCAATCGGGCAAGTCTGTTAACCAAACCAAAGCACAGCGCAATGGGGCTGATTTGGCCTCGGGCTCGCCCGCCACGCATTGGATGGTTAACCAGTGGGTAGGCGCATTTATTATCAGCCTAGGATTAGCGATACCGGTTTCAGCGCAAATCATTGCCGATCCAACGGCCCCGGCCAACCAAAGGCCCATTGTTTTGGCCGACAGCAATGGCCGCCCCATTGTGAACATCCAGACCCCCAGTGCCGCAGGCGTTAGCCGCAACACCTATAGCCAGTTTGACATCCAAGCCAATGGGGTCATTCTTAACAACTCGCGTGCGTCCAATATGTGGCTGGCAACGGGTGAAGCCAAAGTCATTCTTAATGAAGTCAACTCGAACAAGCCCAGCCTGTTAAAGGGGCAAGTTGCTGTGGGTGGAAGCGCCGCGCAAGTCGTTATTGCCAACCCAAGCGGGTTGAGCATCGACGGGGCCAGCTTTGTGAACGCCAGCAGGGTCACATTAACCACTGGGGCTCCCGTGGTCAGCGACGGTGCCCTTCAATCACTAAGGGTAGACCGCGGCACTATCGACATAACCGGTAAGGGATTGAATGTGCAGGGTGTGCCCTACACAGAAATCTTGAGCCGAGCAGCCACACTAAGCGCCTCGGTCAGGGGCAACGCGACGGACGAAATCAGTGTCATAACAGGCCCGCAGGCTATGGATTACGCCAGTGGGGGTGTGGTTTCCGTCGCTCCCTCAGGAGCGGCCCCTGTCTTATCCATAGATGCGTCCGCCTTGGGCAGCATGTACGCCGGAAGAATTAGCCTACTGTCTACGGAAGCGGGTGTTGGTGTGCGCAATGCCGGTGCCTTGCAGGCCGCTTCGCTGCTCTTACTAACGGCAGAGGGTCATTTGACCAACACAGGTAGCTTGAAAGCACCGGCGGTTAGCTTAGGCACCGTGACCGGCGATGTGATCCAGGCGGGGCAGTTGCAAGCGAGCAACACAGCGATGGTGACTGCTGGGGGCAACGTACGCCTATCGGGCGCTGGAATGGCACAGGCCGAAGGCAGCGTCGTCTTTGTTGATGCAAAAAAAGGGATTGATCTGGCCGCCAACGCCAGTGTTACCAGCAACGCAGCAGGTGGATCTGTCAGCCTGAGTGCCCGCGAAAATGTGCAACTGGGCGCGGGCAGCGTGGTGAATGCGGCCGCAGACGTGCAAATCACCAGTGATAGCCAGGTGAGTGGAGCTAGTGTCACTGACCGCCGTAATGGAGCCACCAATGTTCGGCGTAATGGAGCCACGAACAGGTAGTTAAAACGACACCCTGAAGGGGGTTAAACAATGGTCGATTGTGCCTGTTTTTTGGTGACGGTTTTGCCCGATTTTG
>JBEIEP010000058.1:0-13549 GCA_040382935.1 Burkholderiaceae bacterium | reverse complement strand
GAGCGGTATGGCGAGACACCTGAGCGGCTACGCGATCTTTCGATATCGCAAAATAACTTAGGCGATATTGCGGCTGCGCTGGGGCAATTGGAAGAGGCCAGAAACGCCTATCGCCAATCAGAGGTGATGGCTCAAAAGCGGTTAGAGCGGTATGGCGAGACACCTGAGCGGCTACGCGATCTTTCGATATCGCAAAATAACTTAGGCGATATTGCGGCTGCGCTGGGGCAATTGGAAGAGGCCAGAAACGCCTATCGCCAATCTGAGGTGTTATGTCAAAAGCGGTTAGAGCGGTATGGCGAGACACCTGAACGGCTACGCGATCTATCGGTATCGCAAAACAAGTTAGGCAACGTTGCGGCTGCGCTGGGGCAATTGGAAGAGGCCAAAAACGCCTATCGCCAATCTGATGTGCTATGCCAAACGGTGTTAGATCGCTATGGCGAGACACCTCAGCGGCTGCGCGACTTGTCGGAATCGCAAGAAAAATTAGGCGAGATTGCCCTTGCACAGGGCCAATTAGACGAGGCTAAAGTGGCTTTTCAGCGGGGGGGTGAAATCGCGAAAAATTTAATCCAAGACTTTGGTGAAACGGTGGATTCTCTAGAGCGGTTAGGTGACTCCGTGGTCGGGCTGTCACGAGTGGCGTTTGCCGAGCAAAACCTAACTGCCGCCCGGCAACACTACGAAACTGCCTTATCACTCTTTGAACGCCTTACATGGGCCGTGCCCCACGCACAGCGGTACAAAAAAATAGTCGCCCAAATCAAACAAGCGCTTGCCAACTTCCCACCCCCATGACCGAATCCCAAGCCATAGACGCCTGCCTGCGCTTTGCCACCATTGCCGTGGTGGGCCTGTCGCCCAAGCCGCATCGCGAGAGTTACACCGTGTCGGCGGTGATGCAGCGTGCGGGCTATCGCATCATCCCTATCAACCCGGTGGCGTCGGGGCAAACGATTTTGGGGGAAGTGGTGTATGCCACTTTGCAAGAGGCGGCCCAGCACCATGCCATTGAGTTGGTGAATGTGTTTCGCAACAGCGACGATGTGCCCCCGGTGGTGGACGACGCCTTGGCGGCGGGGGCCAAAGCGGTTTGGTTGCAATTGGGCATTGTGAATGACGAGGCCATGGCGCGAGCCGCTGCCGCTGGCTTGGTAACCGTGCAAAACCGCTGCATTAAAGTGGAATGGGCGCGGCGGTTGCGCAAATGAATCACAAGACTTATCCGTTGAACCCTGACCCTCCCCGCGCCCTGGTATTGGCCGCAGGCCGTGGCGAACGTATGCGCCCCCTTACCGACCATACCCCTAAACCCCTGCTGACCGTGCAGGGCCGCCCGTTAATGGCTTGGGCGCTAGCGGATTTGCAAGCGGCGGGTGTGCAGGACATTGTGATCAACACCGCATGGCTGGGCGATCAGATTGAAGCGGCTTTGGGCCATGTGCTGCCTGTGCCGGGTGGGAATACCGCCCACCCGCCAAGCAGCAACCCGCAAGGCCTTATAACGCGCTTGCATTACTCCCACGAGGGCCGCGACTTTGGTGGTGCACTCGAAACACTGGGCGGGATTTGCCGCGCCCTGCCCCTGCTAAGTCCGGATGGACAAGCGCCATTTTGGGTGGCGGCGGGGGATGTGTTTTGCCCTGGGTTTGATTTTGCAAACGCTACGGTGCAAAGGTTGATGGCGGGTACCCGTCTGGCGCACTTGTGGTTGGTGCCCAACCCCGAACACAACCCCAACGGGGATTTTGCTATTACGGCGCAGGGGCTTGCCAGCAACGCCACAGAGGGGCGCTTTACTTTCTCGTCCATTGCGCTTTATCGGCCCGAATTGTTTGCCCCTCCTTATTGCACTATCGCACCGGGCAACCCCACGGGCGAGCAAGCCGCATTGAGGTCTGTGCTGCGCCTAGCGGCAGATGAGGGCCGCATCACCGCAGAGGTGTACCATGGCCCGTGGACCGATGTGGGAACGCCAGAACGATTGGCCGCGCTTAATCAAGCTTAACGCCTGATTTCACGGCACAATGGCAGTGTCGTGCCACTCTTTGACGCCTAAATGAGGCCCACCGCCATGTCTATTTCCGTTCCAGACTCCTCCCCCAGCAATCCTGTTTATGCCCTGCGCAGGGCGCACCTAGCGGCCCAGTTGGCCCCTGATGCCGTGGCACTCATCCCCACGGCCCCAGAGCGCCAGCGCAACCGTGATTCAGATTACCTGTATCGGCACGACAGCTATTTTTATTACCTGACCGGGTTTTCAGAACCCAATGCTTGGTTGGTGGTAGAGGGCAGTGGCCGCACCACCTTGTTTTGCGCCCCCAAAGACGAAGAGCGTGAAATTTGGGACGGCTACCGCTTGGGGCCAGACGCCGCACCCGCCGCCTTGGGCGTGGACGCAGCCTTTAGCAACACCGAACTCAACAGCCAAATGGCCCGCCTATTGGACAACCGAAGCGCCGTGGCCTACCCGTTTGGCATTCATGTGGGCTTGGACGCCAAAGTAGGCGGCTGGTTGACCGACTTGCGTAACCGCGTGCGTTACGGTGCCCGCTGCCCGGCGGTGCAACAAGACCTGTGCGCTTTGCTCGACGAGATGCGTTTAATCAAAGACGACCACGAATTGCAGGTGATGCGCGCTGCCGCCCAAATCAGCGCCAAGGCGCATATTCGGGCCATGCAACGGTCGGCCCAGATGCTACGCGCGGGCCAGGCGGTGTATGAGTACCACTTGGATGCCGAGCTGCTGCACGAGTTTCGCCAGCACGGTTCGCAGTACCCCGCCTACGGCTCTATTGTGGCGGCGGGTGCCAATGCCTGCGTGTTGCATTACCGTGCCGACAAAGCCCCCGTGCGCTCGGGCGATTTGGTGTTGATTGACGCGGGTTGTGAGTTGGATGGTTACGCCAGCGACATTACCCGTACCTTCCCCGCCAACGGCGTGTTTACCGGCCCGCAACGTGCGCTGTACGACTTGGTGTTGGCCAGCCAAGACGCATCGGCCGCAGCCACCCGCGCCGGTGCCCGCTTTACCGACCCCCACGACGCGGCGGTGAAGGTTTTGGCACAGGGCATGCTGGACATGGGTTTGCTGAACCAAGACAAAGTAGGCCACTTGGATGACGTGATTGCCAACCGCAGCTACTTTCAGTTTTATATGCACCGTACAGGCCACTGGTTGGGCATGGACGTACACGACTGCGGGGACTACATCGAGCCGACCGAATTGGGACAGGTTCACGAACGTATAGACGCCTTAACCGGTGAAACGATTAAAAATCGACCCGCTCGCATTTTGCAATCTGGCATGGTGTTAACGCTGGAGCCCGGCATTTACGTGCGGCCTGCACCGGGTGTACCCGAGCAATTTTTTAACATCGGTATTCGCATAGAAGACGACGCCGTGGTCACCGCCACCGGGTGCGAGTTAATCAGCCGGGGTGTGCCCGTTAAAGCCGATGAGATCGAAGCCTTGATGAGGGCTTAAGCCATGCCCACCGTGGTATCGGTCAACGTGAGCCAAGCCCGCCTTTTAAAGGTGGGTGAACGCTGGGTAAAGTCGGGCATCCAAAAACGCAGTGTGGATGCGCCGGGACAAGCCCATCAGGCCGTGGCGGTCGGCCGCCTGGGCCTTAGCGGCGACGAGCAAGTCGATCTAAGTTACCACGGGGGCTTGGACAAGGCGGTGTACGCCTATCCCACAGAGCACTACACGTTTTGGCAAACGCAACGCGCCACCCATCTCACGCAGCCACTGTTTGACTCGCATTTGCCCTGGGGCTTTGTGGGTGAGAATCTGAGCATAGCGGGCTTGCTAGAGACAGAGGTTTGGCTGGGTGACACCCTGCGTTTTGCAGATTGCGTGCTGCGCGTTACCGCCCCCAGAGACCCTTGTAGCAAGTTCAACGCCGTGATGGGCTACAACGCTGCCTCAAGGGATATGGCGGTACAGGGTTGCAGCGGGTTTTACTTGGCGGTGGAGCGGACTGGCACGGTTGCCGCCGGTGAAGCCTTTGAAGTGGTGCCGGGGCCAAGAGGGGTATCGGTACGTGAGGCCTTTGCTGCTAAGTTTGCCAAAAACAGCCGCTAGGCGTGCGCCCTGGCTCCCACCTTTGCTAAGCGGACGAGCTTACAAAGCCTTGATTTTTTCCACCAAACGGGTGGTGGAGTAACCGTCCACAAAGGGCAGGGCCAGCGCCTTGCCACCCTGCTGGGTCACCCATTGGCCTTCTGCCAAACGGCTCATATCGTAGTCCCCCCCTTTAACCAACACATCCGGTTGGATTTGCTGGATCAAGGCCAAGGGGGTGTCCTCGTCAAACCAGGTCACCAAATCAACACTGGCCAGCGCGGCCATCATCCAAGCCCGGTCCGTTTCATTGTTGAGTGGGCGCTCTGGGCCTTTGCCCAAGCGCCGTGCAGAGGCGTCGGTGTTCAGGGCCACCACCAGGCTGGCACCCTGTGCCCGCGCTTGGTCCAGATAGGTGACATGGCCTTTGTGCAACACGTCAAACACGCCGTTGGTCAACACCAGTGGCCGGGGCAGGGCAGCAATTGCCGCTAGCACCCCCTGGCGGGCCACGATTTTGCTGGCGAAGCGCGGCGTTAAATTCATCGCGATAGAAGTTCCCTAGCCAAGCAGCTTAAGCGGGTTATGCCACCACAGGCTGGGTATCGATAAAGCTTTGGCGCTGCATCAATTTGTCCAGCAAGCGCCCTAGATTGGGCGAGCGCTCACGCCAGTTGATCTCTGGGAATCTGAAATCCAGGTACGACAGTGACACGCCCACAGCAATGTCAGCCAAGGTCAAATGCGCCCCTACACAGTACGCGTTGTCGCCCAAACCCCGGCTCATTGCGGCTACTGCGCTGTCCACTTTGCCCATTTGGTAGTCTACCCAGGCGGCACTGCGCTGTTCGGCGCTGCGATGCTTCCAGACGTTTTCTAGCCGCGCCAAAATAGCGGCGTCCAACAGTCCATCGGCCAAAGCCTCCCAGGTTTTGACTTCGGCCCTCTCACGCCCGCTGGGGGGAATCAATTTGCCCACCGGCGAGAGCGTGTCTACATATTCCACAATCACGCGTGAATCAAACACGGCGTCCCCGCCCTCCATGACCAGGCAAGGCACCTTGCCCAGTGGGTTCATGGCCGAGATGCCCGTGCCGTCTGCCCAGACATCCTCTGTCACATACGTGTATTCGAGCTTCTTTTCCGCCAACACGGCGCGCACTTTGCGCACATAAGGGCTGGTGTTCGATCCGATTAACTTCATTGGTACCTATGGGAGTTCGCTATGGTTTTGCATTCTAAACCTTTATCTTTTTACCTTTTGGGGTGTGGGACAAGGACTATTGGCGGGAAACAAACCTTTAACGCGCCGGTAGATTTGTATTAAACTAGTCATCTAACTAGTTTGAAGGATTTGCAATGCAAACTTGGCCAGTACAAGATGCCAAAGCGCGATTTAGCGAATTTTTGGATGCGTGCCTCACCAGCGGCCCTCAATTGGTCACTAAGCGGGGGGCGCACGCCGCAGTGCTTGTTCCCGTGCAGGAATGGGAGCGATTGAATCAGGCTGCCCGTCCCACGCTTAAATCATTGCTGCTTGCCGAAGGCGCGCGCGTCCATCTACCGCCGCCTGAGCGCAGAACCGTGAAGCGACGCCCCCCGCAAGCATTTCAGTGACTATTCAATAACAACGGGTCATCGCCATGTTTCTGCTCGACACCAACGTTGTCTCTGAATTGCGCAGGCCCAAGCCACATGGCGCTGTACTGGCCTGGTTGCAATCCGTCGACGATGCGGATTTGCACATTTGCGCTGTCACGCTGGGTGAGATTCAAGCAGGTATTGAACTGACAAAAGAGCAAGACCCGGTCAAGGCCACTGAGCTTGAGGATTGGCTTGAACGGGTCGCGTCGTCCTACAACGTGCTACCCATGGATGCCCGTGTCTTTCGTGTTTGGGCCAAGCTGATGCACCGAAAATCCGACACCTTGTACGAAGACGCCATGATCGCGGCGGTAGCGCAGGTGCATGGGCTAACCGTGGTGAGCCGCAACGTAGTCGACTTCAAGGCACTCGGGGTGGCGGTTTTCAATCCGTTCAAGTAGAGGGGATCCACTTTAAATCTCCATCCTGGTCCGGTTGTTCCTGCCTTGCAGGTCATGCCCATGTCACCCTGGGATTTACAATCAACCCATGAACTCAGCCCCTACCTCTCATGCTACCGGCACCTCCCCCCTCTTGGCCTTGTCACCCTTGGACGGCCGCTACGCGCCCAAGATGCAGGCACTGCGCCCTTTGATGAGTGAGTGGGGTTATATGCACCGGCGTGTGCAGGTCGAGGTGGCTTGGTTGTGGGCGCTTAGCCAAGCGGGATTGCCTGAATTTAAAAGCCTTAGCCAAGAGGCGGTCACTTACTTGCATGGTTTGGTTGCTAGGTTTTCTGAAGGCGACGGCCAGGCCATCAAAGACATTGAAAAAACCACCAACCACGATGTGAAGGCGGTGGAGTATTGGCTAAAAGCGCAATTGGCCCAGCACCCTGAGCTGCAAGCGCACACCGAGTGGGTGCATTTTGCTTGTACCAGTGAAGACATTAACAACACCAGCCAGGCCCTGCAACTGAAAAGCGCGCGTGACGAGGTGGTACTGCCCACGCTGCGCGGTGTAGAGGCCAAGCTGCGCGAGCTGGCCCATGCCTATGCCGACGTACCCATGCTAAGCCGCACCCATGGCCAAACCGCCAGCCCCACCACAGTGGGCAAGGAATTGGCCAACGTGGTGATGCGCCTGAAAGCCGCGGTGGACACGCTGGCCCAAGTGCCGTTGATGGGCAAAATGAATGGCGCTGTAGGCAACTACAACGCGCATCTGGCTGCCTACCCTGATGTGGATTGGGAAGCGGTGAGCCGAACCGTGGTTGAAACCCCAGCCCCCTTTGGCTTGGGCCTGAGCTTTCAGGCCTACAGCACGCAAATTGAGCCGCACGACACCATGGCGCAATGGTTTGATGCGCTGGCCCGTTGCAACACCATCTTGATTGATCTGGCGCGCGATATTTGGTCTTACATCAGCTTGGGCTACTTTAAGCAGCGCCTTAAGGCGGGTGAAATTGGCTCGTCCACCATGCCCCACAAAGTCAACCCCATTGATTTTGAAAACGCCGAGGGCAATATGGGCTTGGCCAACGCCCTGCTACGCCACCTCAGCGAAAAGCTGCCTCTTAGCCGTATGCAGCGCGACTTAACAGACTCCACCGTGCTGCGCAACATGGGTGTGGCCATTGGCTATGCCATGCTGGCCTGCCAGTCGCTGCAAACGGGCCTGGGTAAGTTGGAGCTCAACGAAGCGGCACTGGCGGCCGACTTAGAAAAGGCCTGGGAGGTATTGGCCGAACCTATCCAGACGGTGATGCGGCGCTACGGCGTACAGGGCGCCTACGAAAAACTCAAAGAAGTGACCCGGGGCAAAACGGTGCAGGCAGCGGACTTGCATGCTTTGATTGAGTCCTTGGCGATTCCAGAGGCCGACCGCGCACGTTTGCTGGCGATGACGCCTGCCCACTACATTGGTCTGGCCGCGCAGTTGGCGCGGCGCGTCTAAGAAAGGCTTTGCTATGGCCACGCAAAATACACCAGATTCACAAGGCGTCACCACGCAAATCGTGCATGGGGACCGCCGCTTGGGCGTTGAGCATGGGGGTATTCATAAGCCCATCCATACCTCAGTGCAGTACGGGTTTGACTCGGTGCACGACTTGATTGGTGTGTTTCAAGGCACCGTCAAAGGCGGCTTTAATTACGCCCGCCAAGGCACGCCCACCACTGCGGCCCTAGAGGACAAAATCACCCGTCTTGAGGGGGGTGTAGGCAGTGTGTGCTTTGCCACTGGCATGGGAGCAATTACGGCTCTGTTCTTGACCCTTCTCAAAGCGGGCGACCATTTGATCGCCAGCCAATACGTGTTTGGCAACACCAACAGTTTGTTTGGCACCCTGCGTGACCTGGGCGTACAGATCTCTCTGGTGGATGCGGGCGATGTTGATGCGGTGGCTGCGGCCGCACAAAGCAACACCCGTATGGTGTTTGTTGAAACCATTGCCAACCCCGGCACACAAATCCCCGACCTCGAAGGCTTAGGGGGGCTTTGCAGTGCCAAGGGATGGGTGTACGTGGTGGACAACACTGTGGCGTCTGCCGTGGTGTTCCAACCCAGATCTGTTGGGGCCAGTTTGGTGATTAACTCGCTCACCAAAACCATTGGCGGCCATGGTACGGCTTTGGGCGGTGCGGTCACCGATACCGGCCTGTTCGACTGGGCCAACTACCCAAACATCAACACCGCCTACCAAAAGGGCGATAGCCGCCAGTGGGGCTTAACGCAAATTCGCAAAAAAGGTCTGCGCGACATGGGCGCGTCCTTGTCGTCCGAGCAGGCGCATCAGATCAGTGTGGGCGCTGAAACCCTGGTGCTACGCCAAGGCCAATGCAGCCAAACCGCCTTGGCCTTGGCGCAGTTTTTAGAGCAGCATCCGCAAGTTGTCAAAGTCAACTACCCGCTGCTGGCAAGTCATCCCCACCATGCGCGTGCAGAGCGGCTTTTTGCCATGGGGTCTTGGTTGCTGTCGTTTGAGATGGCCTCTACCGAGCAAGGGCTGGCCCTGATCGATAAGTTGCAACTACCCATTGCCGCCACCGGCATGGGCGATACGCGTACTTTGATTATCCCGGTGGCCCCAACGATTTTTTGGGAGGCCGGTGCGGCAGTACGCGCCAAAATGGGCATTGGCGATGGCTTGGTTCGGGTCTCGGTGGGCCTAGAAGACCAGGCCGATTTGTTGGCCGATTTTGCACAGGCACTGGGCTAAGTTAAGCCCCTTGGCGTTACGGGTCTGGTGGTTTTAAAAACCAAATTCCCGCCAGAAGATACCCATGGCATAGCGGAAAAAACCCACCCCGGGAGAAGCCCATTTTCCGGCGATTAGCACCTGTCCACGCCAGGTGTGATTCGCTAACTGACCCAAATCGCCATTGACCTTGAAGGTAACGCGGTAGATCGATTGCTCCGGGAAAAGTTGCCCATTTTTCTCGCGCACCATCACGTTGCCGCCCGATACCGATGCCAGCGAGGGATCGGGCAAGGTGCGACTGGCATCGGGATCGACCCGGGTGAGGATAAGGGACAAAAAAGGGCCTTCTAGGCTGTCGGTGTAAAACCGTGCCGAGTCACCAGGTTTCACGCGGGCGACTTCTTGCTCGCTCAAGTAAGCCACGACCTGATGGCCTTGGTTGGCTACCAATCGGGCCAACGGCTCTTGGGCTGTTAGCCAAACGCCCGGCCTAAGATCGGGTTGTATATCGCGCAACACGCCGTCGAAGGGGGCCACCGGTGCGTAGCGTTGGGATTCGGCCTGAACACTGGCCATTTCGGCCTCAGCAGCGGCCACCTGTTCTTGCAACACCGGCCAAATGGCGCGTTGGTCCTTGTCAAACACGCTTGTTGAGGCTGCCCAGCGCAGGCGTTCCGCATTGGCCATAACAGCTGCGGCTCGACTTTCCAAATAGGGAGAACTCAGCGCGATCAGCACCTCGCCTTTTTTTACCGCCGCACCTTCCGCAAATGGCATCGCTGCAACCTGGGCCCGAGGGGGCGCAAATACAATAAATTGCTCGTCAGGCTTGAGCAATCCGTGAGTACTGGTTTGCGAGGGCCAAGGCACAACAAAGGCAACCACAAGCGCAACTAGCCATAGGCCGCTGATACGCGCTCTGCGGCTTTGCCGAATGACCGACCGTAAGGCCCACCATACCTTGAACTCCCTCACCAACGGTGCCAGTACGAACCAGGCAATCTCTACGATGAACAACACGATGCCAACGGCTTTGATAAAGAAGGTGTAGACCAGTACAGCGATGCCTAAAAAAACCACCAGGCGATACAACCAGATAACATAGGCAAATACAATTAGCCCGTTGTGCCGCGATTTTGGAAACACCTCGGGCACCGACTCTCCTGAGGCGAACAGGCGTTCGCGCATATCCCACCTAGCCAGCGCAAAGGAACGGTTGTGCAGGTTGGGCATCTCTAGCCAGTCCGACAACAGAAAGTAGCCATCAAAACGCATAAACGGGCTCGCGTTGATAACAATTGAACTAATCCATGTGGTCGTTGCCAGCAAAAAGGCCACCGACTTGAGGTGCCCGTCTGGCAACAGGGCCCACGCTAGGGTAGCCCAGGCGGCCACCGTCAACTCCGTCAATACCCCTGCACCGGCCACCAGCATACGTTGGCGCCGGTGGGTCAGCTTCCACACTTCATTGGTGTCGGTATAGGCCATAGGCCACAAAACCAAAAAAGCCAAGCCCATGGTGGGCACTCGGCAACCAAATCGTTTGGCCGTAAAGGCATGCCCCAGCTCGTGCAAGGCCTTCACTGCGATTAACGCAACGCCGTAACTGGCTAGGCCCGCCCAGGTAAAGGTATCGACCAAGGTAGTGGTAAAGTGCTCCCAGTCGCGGATCACCGACACCAGTCCCGCTACCAAAGCCATTAACGTGAGCATGGCAAATTGGCGGGTATAAAAAAAACCGACGGCCCCCATCCAACGACTCAACCACCGGTCGGGCTTGAGCAGGGGGATGCGGAAAAACAGGTAGTTGTGAAGCAACCACTCCCCTTTGGAGGTCTTGCGCTTGTTGACCATCTCTGTAAATGTCGTGGCGCAGCCCGAGGGAGGTTGTAATAAAAGATTGTCTTGCAAAAAGTGCATGACCACTTCAATGTCAGGTGCCTGCAACTGCAGCGTGGTGGTTGCGGCTACATCACTCGCTATCGCCTCCGGATCGCCCATTTGCCAGCGGCGAAGTACCTCAAAAGTGGTCCAGTCCACCTGGAAATACTGGTTACGCACAGGGTCGTGCAAGGTGTACGAGGGTTGCCCGTCGGCCAAGGCAGGGCCGGGCAGCAAGGCAAGCTCCTCACGTAGCTGTGGCCAAGCCATTTAAAGACCCACGGTCTGCCGTATGGTGGCCAGCGGGCGGCGCATCATCCAGTACACCACGGGCACCCAATCCCCACGCAACTTGGCCGTGCCTTTGGCCCCAATGCGCTGTTCGGCCGGACGTTCTAGCGTTGCCCGAACCCGATAAGCAAAAACACCGTTGGGGCGGGCCACCGCGTCATAGGATATATACCGCACCTTGGCCGATACGGCCGACAGCGGGTCGGCCGACAAATACACGTTAACCGGCGACCCCACTTCTAGCGGAATCGCATCCCCCAAGGCAATCCACGCCTCTAGCTCAACGTCTCCCGGCAAAGCAATGCGCATCACCCGCTCGCCCGTTTGCACCGGGCGTCCTTGCCACTCGCTAGGGTCTTCAAACAGCGCGATGCCGTCTTGCGGAGACAAAACGCGCGAGCGTTGCAGTTGCTCGGTCACGTAGTCTGATTCAGCACGCTTTTCTTCAATTTTTCCTAGTTGTGACGCAATGGCCGCTTTGGATTTGGCCTCAATTAGGGCCTGCTGTACGATTTGTCGGTATTCGGCTTCAGTGGTGGCCAATGCCTGGACGGCCACGTCGCGCCTTGCCGCCAGCGCGGCTTCATCAAAAGTGAACAGCAATTGCCCAGCTTTTACGGACTGGTTGGGAACCACATGGAACTGGCCTATCACGCCTTCCAATGGCGCGCGAATGACCGCTGGATGGGCAGGCACCAACTCGGCCGGGGCCAGTACGGTAAGGCGCACCGGAAAAGCCAGGATAACCAGAATCACGGCCACCCATCGCGTGCGTTTTCGCTTCCAGACGGGTATCTTGGGCTCTGCAGTCAGATGCCGACGCAGTTTTTTTCGTGTGCGTAACCACGACCATTTCGATGGGTCGTGTTTGGCCTGCCATGCATGGTGCCATATATCAACCCATTCGTTCATCAAGGCCATGCTGTCGTCAGCCCAAGCTTGGTCACCCACAAACAGCAAGCCCCCAGACCCCAGCGGGTCGGTTTCACTACCAAAAGCGACCCATAGACCGCAGGCGGGCAGCCAGTCCGCCCATTCAGCAGCCAAGTCTGGTGGCAAATCACCCGCCTGCACCCGACAAACCCGTTCTCCACGGGCTTGCAGGGTGAGGCATACCCGATTCAACCAATGCACGTAAGGGGCATTGCTCTCGGGTTGAACCACGCCAGAGAGCGTCTGTACCCCGCCCTCCTTCAACCACAAGGCAGATTGCCTGAAAGTTGCCAACTCGTTGGTTTCGTTGGCAACCAGAAAAGCCAGCTCGACGGCGCTTTGCGCTGCCCGAGCGCGCCGCGCCAAACTGAACAGCGAGAGCAGGCGCGGTGGGTTAAGGACCGCGTCGGCCATTTACGCCGCCTTGCGGGGGAGCATAGGCATACGGTCAACTATTGCAACATGGGTGCGCACAAAACCGCTACGCTCGCCAGCAAATCGGATCTGATCGGTAATGCCCAAGCGACCCAACGGGTTAAGCCTGTCTGCACCGACCAATTTAAGCCTGAAAATCGTAGACGCTTCGCGGCCCTCGGCATCGCGGGCAATCACCATAATCGCCAGTTCATCTGGTGCACCAGCCGGTGGTACTCCTTCAAATGTACCGGTGGTTGGGTTAAACACCAGCCAAGCCGGCAACGGACCACCGTCAGCGCGTGTTGCCACAATTCGCACCACGGCATTTTCTTGGGTGTGAACAAAGGCATCAGGTGGCAACTGGAAGCGCACGCGATCAGTAACATCAAAGTTCTGATCGGGCACACCGTTAAAGCGGAACAGTGCGGGCTCGTCGGCTTTGATGACTAAGACGCGGTTGGCCCCGTCCAAACCGCTGGTCAGGACGGCATCGGCCGGTCGACGCCCAGCGCCAGAATCGGCCAATGGATCCAACAGGATGGTTGGCGGCGGCGTTAGAGTCTCGACAACGGGCGGCGGCACAGGAGCAGGAATAACGGGCGTTGGCGCAGGCTCGGGTGCTTGTGGGGCAGCAGGCGGGATGATGACCGCATTCACTTGCAACTCGACCGATGTAGCGTCCACGCTCACGTTGCCCGCAATGTCAACCGCCCTAGCCTTCACTTCATAGCTGCCCACGGGCAGAGCCTGGTTCGTCTGGGACAAGTCCAAACTCCAAGTGCTTCCACTAACGGACAAGGCCGCGTTTTGGTTCAAAACATAGGTCACACCATTCACTTCAACCGAGAACCTTCCAGCGGAATCAGCGGGGTTATACGTACCCGTAATTACAGGCTGATTCAGGGTTGTAACCTGTGTATCCACGGTCGGTATCGTCGGGGCGGTGGTATCGACCACAAAGGTGCCAACGGTGCTGCTGTTGTTGGCCAAGTCGGTGGCACGGATGGTGTAGGTGCCGTCGGCTACGCTTGCGCCGTTGTTGGTCGCCACGCCATTGGCGTAGGTACCAAACGGGTTGGCTACGCCACCGGCAATGGCATCTAGCAGTGTCACCGTGTAGGTGCCATTGGCGTAGGCCACTGTGTACTGGTCAACCGGTGTCAGCACGG
>JBEIEP010000057.1:0-13725 GCA_040382935.1 Burkholderiaceae bacterium | reverse complement strand
GTCATCGCCTGGACCACCTATTAGCCGGTCATTGCCCGCCAACCCACTCATGGTGTCGGACTGCAGGGTTCCCCATATCACATCATCACCTGCTGTGCCCGTGTTCAGCGCATTCAAGATTGCCTGCGTGTTCCATACCGTGTTGTCGGCAAATTTAACTAGCTGCAAGCCCGCATTGGCATTCACCGTATCGTCTGAATTGAAGAACTTCTCGATAGTGACCTTGTCAGTGCCCAATAGAACTAACTCTAGCGATGTTGGATCATTTGCAGATCTACCCACCCGAACATCCACACTGCGTATGCCCGCTTTGAACTGCAGGGTGTTAACCTTGCCCACCTCAGGCGCAGAATCCATTGCCACTACGTCTTGGCCGTCGCCCACTCCAAACAAATACGTGTCGTTGCCCGTGCCCCCTACGAATACGTCATTGCCCTTCCCACCGTCTAACGTGTCATTGCCCGCCCCGCCCAATAGCCTGTCGTTGCCAGCACCACCGATCATGTTGTCAGCCCGTAGCGAACCCATCAAAACATCATCACCAGCCGTACCGGTGTTGAGTCGATTCAATATTGCCTGGACACCCCAAATTGCTCCGTTGTCAAACTTGATCTGCTGTATGCCACTTTTTTTGTTTACTGTGTCGTCAGCATTAAAAAATCCTTCGATAGTCACTTTGTCATTCGTGCCCGCGATGGACACTTCAAGCGAGCGTCTGTTCTCGCCTACCCTTTTGATGACTATGGCCGAACTCAGTATCCCAGCCTTGAATTGCAAAGTGTTGGTTCCGACAGAAACACCAGTGGGATCAAGCCCAATGACATCCTGCCCGTCGCCCCGTCCAAACAAGAAGACATCATTCCCCGCACCACCAAGAAGTCTATCGTTGCCTGCACCGCCATCGATCGCATCAGCTTTCTCAGTTCCCACCAGAACATCGGCGGCAGCGGATCCCACCATCTTGTTTAAAACAACGTTTGCCATGGATTTTTCTCCTGTATGAAATGGTGACCGTGTAGCTGATGCCCAGACGAGAACTGCTTAAGCCGACCTATCATAACTGATAGTTTGGATTCACAAGCGTTTCAAATATCAACCACTCAACGAGTCGATTTAAGTGATGTGCGCCCGCACTGCCGCCGCCAGCGCATCGAGCATACGCATCGAATCGTCCCATCCCACACAGCCATCGGTCACACTTTGCCCGTAGATAAGGCTGGCTGGGTTGGTTTGGCCGACGTTGAGGGTTTGTGCACCTTCAACCAAGTGGCTTTCAATCATCAGCCCAAACACCGAACGACTGCCCGATTGGATTTGCGCGGCAATGCTGGCGACCACGTCGATTTGTTTTTGGTATTTTTTCTCGCTGTTGCCGTGCGAGCAATCCACCATCACAGTGGCTTGCAACTTGGACGCTGCTAACTGATCACAAGCGGCTTGCACACTGACCGCGTCAAAATTGGGCTGCTTACCCCCGCGCAAAATCACATGGCAGTCGGGGTTACCGGCAGTTCGTACCATGGCGATTTGGCCGCTTTTATGAATGCCCAAAAAGCTGTGCGGCTCTCTGGCGGCCAAAATGGCGTCTATCGCCACTTTGACATTGCCCTCGGTGCTGTTCTTAAATCCCACGGGTGCAGAAAACCCCGAGGCCAGCTCGCGATGCACCTGGCTTTCTGTGGTACGTGCCCCTATCGCGCCCCAACTGAGCAAATCGGCGATGTATTGCGGCGACGAGGTGTCCAGCAATTCGCTGCCCGCCGGCAGGCCCATGGCATTGATTTCAATCAGTAGCTGCCTTGCAATGCGCAAGCCCTCGTTGATGCGGTAGCTGCCGTTGAGGTGGGGGTCGTTGATCAAACCCTTCCAGCCCACCGTGGTGCGCGGCTTTTCAAAATACACCCGCATCACAATCTCTAGTGCGTCGGCGTAGCGGTCTTTGATGGCGGCCAGTCGGCTGGCGTATTCCAGTGCCGAGCGCGTGTCGTGTACCGAGCAAGGCCCTATCACCACCAACAGGCGGGCGTCATCGCCCCGAACATGCGCTGCACCCGCTCCCGCGCGCCCGCCACGGTCTGCTCTACCGGCCCCCCTGCAATCGGAAAAAACTTGATGAGTTGCTCAGGGGGCGGCAGCAGGTCCACCGCCAACACGCGCGCATCGTCGACTAACGACGTTTTTTCAGAGAGGTAAGGAGTGGTCATGACAGGCGAGGCTCATAAAGTCCGCCATTTTAGGACCTCGCGCCACACACCTCTGTGCGAACGGGTTTGTAAGGGCCTACCGAATAAACGGGTCGCTCCATTTGGCGTCGGTGTAGACGGCAGTGCCTGTTAAGGTTTTTAGGAAGGCGATGACCGCATTCACTTCAGGGGCCGTCAGTTGTAATTGCTGACCCACACCGTTAGGACGCAGGCGGGCATCCAAATTGTTATTGTTCGGCCCCACCGTGATCGTGCCGTAGTGCCCGATCACCGCTTGAAGGGTAGCAATGTTTCCCGTGTGCATCATGGGCGAATTGGGCGATCCATCGGGTTTGGCCAAGTCTCGCAGTGTGGGGGCGCGCGTGTTGGTCAGGTCAAACCCCGAATCATCGAGCTTACGGATGATGCCGTTGTTGCGCGAGTTGGGATCGATATCAAACTCAGGCGACCTGTGGCAACCATTGCAACCCAAGCCACCCGAAGTACGCACCCCGTTGGCATCAAACACAGGACGCGTCAGGAACAGGTTCTTGCCGGTGTTTTCTTGGGCGGTAAAGTTGGCAAAATTTTGATTGTCGTTGGCCGCTTGGGCACGGCCCGCATCGAATTTGGAATCAAATGACACAATGCTGCGCACAAAGTGCGTTAAAGATTCTTGTACCCGGGCCGCCGTTACGTTGGTATCGCCGTAAACCTCTTTAAACAACACCTGGTAGTAATCCACAGCTGCCAGTTTGACCAATAAATCGGCCAGCACTGGGCGCCCCGACGTGCCGCTAAAACCCATTTCGTTGTGGTCCTGTATCGGTTGCAGCACCTGCGCCTCTAGAGTAGTGGCCCGCTTGTCCCAAAAAAAGCGTGCTTCTTCTGCAAACCGCGTATTGATCAAACGCATTGAATGCCGCCCCGTTACACCACCCTGTACACCTTTGCTGGCCAAGTCACCATCAGAAAACGCCAGGCTCTGTTGGTGGCAACTGGCACAAGATACCGTGTCATCAATGCTCAACTTTTTGTCGTAAAACAACACCCGGCCTAACGTGGCCTTGGCGTTTTCAACGTTGCCGGCATTTGACTTGATGATGTACGCAGGGATCGACGCTCCTGCGTAGTTGGCGTAACTGCTGGTGCTAATCTGAGCTCCGAACGTTTTGGTAAATACAGCTTGCTGTTCTGGTGTTATTTGAGTTGTTGTTTCTGCTGTGGTTGTTGCTGTGGTTGTTGCTGTAGGTGTTGCTGTGGGTGTTGTGCTACCTCCACAAGCCACCAGCATCAAAATAGACATCGCAAGGAGCGGGTGCCGCATGCCGCGTTTGACGCGATGCGATGGGGTTTTTGATGCAGTGAAATCCACCATGAGGTGCCCTTATCGTTATGAATCACGGGCAGTATAGAAACCGCCCCGCATCTATTGATGAACGGCAGGTGTTGCTACGGTAAAGTTAAGTAATGTGTGGGCCACACTGTGTCCCTCTCCAGAACATCATTGGGCGCCAACGCGGGCAGTTCCATCAGACAGTCGTACAAGGGGGCAAAGTCCAGCTCGGCCAGTTGCAGCAGGTCTTGCAAGCTGTCCAGTACAAAATAGGTTTCCTGAAAATCGTCGATGCGATAGCGGGTGCGCATCACGCGTTTCAGATCAAAGCGCAGGCGGTTGGGCGATGGGTCGTCCAAACAAAAAATGCTCTCGGTGTAAGACGACGCAATGCCTGCACCAAACAACCGTAGGCCACCGTTTTCTCGGACCAGCCCAAACTCTACGGTGTACCAATACACGCGGGCCAGTAGGGGCAGGGTGCCCATTTGAGCGGCGCGCAGGCCGCCTTTGCCATAGGCTTGAATAAAGTCCGCCAGCACCGGGTTCATCAGCATGGGCACATGGCCAAACACATCATGAAAAATATCCGGTTCTTGCAGGTAATCCAACTGGTCGGCTTGCCGGATAAAGCGGCCCGACGGAAAACGCCGGTTCGCCAAATGGTCAAAAAACACCTCGTCGGGCACCAAGCCGGGCACCGCCACCACCGTCCAACCGGTTTGTGCCTGTAGCACCTCATTTACCTCGTCAAAACAGGGGATGCGATCAGCTTGCAAGGGCAGGGCTTTCATGCCCTCCACAAACTCACGGCAGGCACGACCCGGCAACAAGGCCATTTGGCGTTCGAAAAGAGTCCGCCACACGGCGTGCTCGGCCGGTGTGTAACGCTTCCATTCTTGGGGTACGGTCCAGTCGGTGCCTGACAATTCCGGAGCTGGCCCGGCCGCCAAACCGTGACCACCAGTCGGTGCGTTCACTTGGCCAACACCCCAGAGCGCAAAGCCAAGGCATCGGCCTTGGCGGCCAAAGCAAAATCCCGTTCGCTCAAACCCTGTACATCATGGGTGGTTAGGCGTACCGTCACACGGCCATAGATGTTGGACCACTCGGGGTGATGGTCGGCTTTTTCAGCGGCCAGCGCCACCCGGGTCATAAATCCAAATGCCTCTGAAAAGTTGGCAAACCTAAAGGTTTTTTCAATCGACAGGCCGTCTTCTGCCAAGGCCCAACCCACCAAGGTGGCAATGGCTTGGCGTGCTTGTTCATGCGTGTGACGGGTCAGCACTGGGGTGGTGGCACTCATCAGGCCACCTGCGCCATTTCTTCGCCAATCCCTGCGCCTACCCCTTCAATCGCGCCACGGCGTAACTGGTCGCGCTCCATGGATTCAAACAAAGCCCTAAAGTTGCCCTCACCGAATCCCTCGTCGCTCTTGCGCTGGATAAACTCAAAAAAGACCGGCCCCATCAGGCATTGGCTAAAGATTTGCAACAACAGGCGCTTCTCACCGTTTTGCGTGCCGCCATCCAGCAAAATGCCGCGCGTTTGCAACTGCGCCACGGGTTCGCCATGGCCGGGCAAACGCTCCTCTAGCATCTCGTAATACACATCGTTGGGCGCAGTCATTAGCGGAATCCCCGCCAATTGCAGTTTGTCCACCACCTCAATCAGGTTATCGCAAGACAGCGCAATGTGCTGTATGCCCTCGCCATTGAACTGCATCAGGAATTCTTCGATCTGCCCACCCTTGCTGCCGCGTTCCTCATTCAGGGGGATGCGTATCAAGCCATCGGGTGCGGTCATGGCACGGCTGGTTAGCCCCGTGTATTCGCCCTTGATATCAAAGTAGCGAATTTCTCTAAAGCCCAAGATGCGTTCATAAAACCCCGCCCAATGGCTCATGCGGCCTTTGTAAACGTTGTGGGTGAGGTGGTCAATCATGCCAAAACCGTGGCCCACGGGGTGGCGGTCCACCCCTTCAATAAACTCAAAGTCAATGTCGTAAATGCTACGGCCCTCGTCAAACCGGTCGATCAGGTACAGGGGCGCGCCGCCAATGCCTTTGATCGCAGGCAGCCGCAGTTCCATGGGGCCGGTGGGAATGTCCAGCGGCTGTGCGCCCAAGTCCAAGGCACGTTGGTAGGCCTTGTGCGCATCACGCACCCTAAACGCCAGCCCACAGGCGCTGGGACCGTGCTCGGCGGCAAAATAACCGGCCAGGCTTTTGGGTTCGCGGTTCACAATAAAGTTAATGCCGCCCTGGCGGTACAACACCACGTCTTTGCTACGGTGGCGTGCCACCAGGCTAAAGCCCAGTTGCTCCAGCAAAGGCTCAATCCCCCCCGGCGTGGGCGATGCAAACTCCACAAACTCAAAGCCGCATAGGCCCATGGGGTTTTCAAATAAGTCTGGCATTGTGGTCTCCTGGGTGGTGATCAAGGCTAAGCGTAAGCCTTTGAATGCCTAGATTGTGTTAGAAAGCATTTGAAAAGTGTTTGCGTAATGGTGTGCTAAATCGCCAATGGTTGCATAATTGATGCATGAATAGCCAAAATACTGATGATTTGCTGCTTGATCGATTTGATATCGGCTTGTTAAACGCACTGCAAACCGATGCCGGCAGCACCCACCAACAACTGGCCGAGGCGGTTCATTTGTCCGCCTCGCAAGTCAGTCGCCGCGTGCAACGCTTGCAAAGCTGCGGGCTTATTCAACGTCAAGTGGCGCTGCTCAACCCCGGCCTGCTAGGTCTTGGGGTCACCGCCATTAGCTACGTCACCATGGCCCACCACGGCCGCACCGAGCGTGGCCAGTTCGAGCAAGACATCACCAAAATCGCGGCAGTTCAAGAGTGTTACGCCGTCACCGGCGAATCCGACTACGTCCTCAAAATCGTGGTCTCAGACCTTAATGAACTTGCCGAATCTGTCCTCAAAGTCATCACCCGAATGCCCGGCGTAGCCAGCGTGCGCTCCAACCTCGTGCTCAACTGCGTCAAGTCCACCACGCAACTGTCATTGGCGCATCTTGAGCACCAACCCAAGGCGGCTAGGCAGGTGCGGGTGGTGGTGCGGTAGATTGATTTACCGATTTACTTTTTGCTTTGCCCAACCAAAAAGCCAACAAGGCCAGACGCAATCGCGCTCACAATCCCAGCCGCCCATTTCTTATCCTCTGGCGAACCGGTGGCAAACACATAACCACATTCGACAAAAACCGCCGTCACAAATAACAACGAGAACCAGAAAAGCGTCAACGCGATGTGCCTTTTCTGGGCGGCTTCAGCGGCCTCTTGTGATCGTCTGGCCATTGCATCTTCTGGGGACTCATTGCTAATCGAAACATCATATTTATGATCTTTCCCAATGAGTTGCCCTAGATTGAGGGATTCGTTCATTAAATGCCCACAATTTCGGTCAGAAGCCGCTTGTCTTGGTCAAGGATTCCGAAACGCTTTTTCTCTGATTTCGCTTCTGCGACCACATCGAACAAAGCGATGGCTTTACGCAAAATCTCACTTTTGGACGTGTGCCCAGAAGCCGCCAATTGCTCCAACCTGGTGTTGAGTTCAGGCGATACGGCGAGGCTCAATCGAATGGCGTCTTTGTCAGTGCTCATAAAATACTCCTTTTTAACGCAATAACTGCGTGTTAATTGCGTTAAATTTACTTCAATGCGAACACAAAGTCAATATTTTTCTAGTCCTTTTGCAACGCTTTGCTCTATGCAATCCAGGCCACTGATAAACCCCAGCCGTATTTACGAAACCCCCCGTCGCAAATGGAGCGCCAGCCCGTTTTGGCCCGAATAAACTGTTTCCAATTGCGCCCTGTGCGCGTGGGTGGGCTGGTGCTTTTGGCATACTCACCCCACTTCATCCCATTTCCCTAGGAGCGAATTAAAAATGGCCAAATTTCCTGAACGTGCCAAAGTGGTCATCATTGGACAAGGCGGTATCGTGGGTGCCTCTGTGGTGCACCATTTGATAGAGCGTGGCTGGACCGATATTGTGGGCATCGACAAGTCGGGCATCCCCACCGATGTAGGTTCTACGGCCCATGCATCGGACTTTTGCTTTAACACCATGCACGACCCGCTCACCATCTTTACCACCAAGTACAGCATTGACTTTTACGACAAGCTGGGGCGCTACGAGCGCGTGGGCGGCTTAGAGGTGGCACGGGTGGGTGACGACGAGCGTTTGCAAGAGTTAAAACGCCGCGTGGCCTCGGGCAAGGCGTTTGGCAACCGGGTGGAGATGATTACCCCCGCACAGGCCAAAGCCAGGTTCCCGCTGCTAGAAGAAAACATGATTCAGGGCGCGTTGTGGGACCCCGATGCAGGCTTGGTCAAACCCCGTTCGCAAATGGTGGCGGGCGAGTTGGTGGACGCGGCCGTGGCCAGCGGCAAGTTGCAATCCTTTGCCAACACGGCCTGCACTGGCCTGCGTATCGAGAACGGGCGAATCCAAGGAGTAGAGACCACCAAAGGTTACATCGCCGCCAATTACGTGGTGGTGTGCGCGGGCCTGTGGGGCCGTTTGATAGCGGGCATGGCCGGTGAAGACCTGCCCATCATGCCGGTGGACCACCCCCTCACGTTTTTCAAACCCTATCTTGAGTTTGCGGGCACGGGCAAAGACATTGGCTACCCGCTGCTGCGCGACCAGGGCAACTCGGCTTATTTGCGCGACACGGGCGATCCAAAAACCCCAGAGGGCGGCCAAATCGAATGGGGCTACTACGAAGAGAAAAACCCCCGCATGTGCCACCCCCGCGACCTTCTCGAAAAAGACCAGGCCCGCTTGTCGCCTTCACAGCGCGATTTAGAACTTGACCAGATCATGGCCCCACTAGAGCGTGCCATTGAACTAACGCCCATCTTGGCCGAGCTGGGCTACGACGAAAAATACTCCTTCAATGGCTTGCTGCAAGTGACCACCGACGGCAACCCCTCGATTGGGGAGTCGTCCAAGGTGCGCGGGCTTTGGTACGCCGAGGCGATCTGGGTCAAAGACGCTCCCGGCATGGCCAAATTGTTGGCCGATTGGATGACCGACGGCATCACCCATATCGACCATGCCCGTATCGACGTGGCGCGTATCTACCCCTTCCAGCAAAACGAACAGTACATCCACGACCGTTGCTACGAAGGCGCGTTCAAAATTTACAACCCGCCGGTGCACAACCGCGAACCCTATGGCTCGGCACGGGGCATTTACAAGAGCCCGTTTTACGAGCGCGAAAAAGCGCTGGGCGCTTACTTTATGGAGCTATCGGGCTGGGAGCGTGCCCACGGCTACGCCAGCAACGAGCATTTGCTAGAACACTATGGCGATAAGGTGCCGGTGCGCGCCAACGAATGGGACAACCGCCACTTCTGGCGCGTCTCCAACGCCGAACACCTCAAGATGAGCGAAGACGTGGGCATGATTAACGTCTCGCACTTTGCCGAGTTTGATGTGCAGGGCCCCGATGCTGCCGATTTGCTCGAATACATTTGCGTGGCCAAGGTGGGTGGCGACACCCCAGTGGGCAAGGGGGTTTACACCCACTTTTTGGACGCCAAAGGCGGTGTACGCGCCGACCTAACCGTGCTGCGTTTGGCACAAGACCACTACCGTGTGATTGACGGGGCCGACGCAGGCCACCGCGACTTGGTGTGGGTGCAGCGAATGGCGCAAGACCGGGGTGCCAATGTCACAGTCACAGACACCACCACCCAATACGGTTGCTTGGGTGTGTGGGGGCCCAACGCCCGCGCCACCATTCAAAAAGTGGCCGACCAGCCCGAGGAATGGACTCACGAAAACTTCCCGTTTGCGGCGCTGCGCAACCTCACGATTCAAGGCGTGCCGGTGCTGGCCTTCCGCATCTCGTATGTGGGCGAGCAAGGCTGGGAATTGCACTTTAAATACGAAGACGGCTTGGCGTTGTGGGATGCCTTGCACGCCCTGGGCGTGACCCCGGTGGGTGTAGAAACCTACGCCAACAGCCGCCGTATGGAAAAAAGCCTGCGCCTGCAAAACGCCGACCTGCTAACCGAATACAACCTGTTTGAGTGCGATCTGGCACGGCCCAAAGTCAAGGCAGCGGATTTTCATGGCAAAGAAGCGCACCTGCGGTTCAAAGAGCGTGACAAGCAAATCGCCTACCTGTGTACCCTCACTATGGACCACAATATCGACCGCACAGGCGTGGCCCGTTACCCCGTTGGCAGTTGCCCCGTGATGGACCCTGCCACGGGTGCCACTTTGTTAGACGAATTGGGCCGCCGCTCCTACACCACCAGCATCGCGTTTGGGCCCACCCTAGGCAAAAACATCGCGCTGGCTTATTTGCCCTTGTCGTATTGCCAAGTGGGACACCAACTGCACATCCAATACTTTGACGATGTGTACCCGGTCACGGTACAAGCCGTAGGTTACCAGGCTCTATACGACCCCGAAAACCTGCTGCCGCGCTCTTAAGGTTAGGGCTGTAACGGCCCCGACCAAGGGTAGAGAACCGTACTTTCCACACTGAAAACGTGTGTACGGATCTCGCAACGGCGCTTTTTCCTTGCGCACAGGGCCAAACCTGCGTCATGGCATCAGGGACTGTGCTTTTTGTCAGGTGTAGCTGGCAAACCTGGCTTGGGGGCTATCATCACCTCGACAATTTTGCCGTTGACCTGGGTTAAGAAAGCCGCCCTGTCAAACCCCTTGGGATCCTTGGCGATCGGAATATCTTCGTTGTCGGTCACGCGTTTTGCAAAAGACGCAATAAACGCAAAATGGTGACCCGCAAAGCTGGCGTATTGCGTGGGTACTTTTGATTTGGCGCCGTTGAATAGCGCCTGCGCATGAAACTGCGGCTTGGCCATGCGATCTCCGTCAATGGCAATGACCGTGAGTTCGCGCATCGTTAACGGTTGGCTCAGATCAACACCCTGAAATACAGGAGCCACAACAATCGCCTTGCCCGTCACCAAAGGCGGGTTCCATGAACCGGCGCGGGTGCCAGTTGGGGGCCCAAGGCGGCATCTGCCCTAACCGCCTTTAAGGCCAAAGACAGCTCTAAGTAGCGATGGTCCAAGGCCTGAGCCGTTTTTGGGCCTCCCACCAAGTAGTCCGCATCATGCTGGGGCGCCACCACCACAAAGCCCTTGTCGGCCAAAGCCTGGGCGGTAAGGTGGTGATTGCGATAGCGCCCGCTATTGCCATGGGAGAGCAACACCACCTCATGGGGGCCTTTGCGAACCGGCGCATCCTTGGCCATGTTGACATCAAAAGGCCCTAAGCGCTGCGCCACTAAGGGTGCATCGGTGGGGTACCCAACCCCAGCCTTTACCCCAGGTGCGGCAATTTCTCGAAACCCCGCGGCTTGGGCGGCCAATGACGCCAAGGCCATACCTAGGGCAACAAGTGCCAAGCCCAGCTTGCGTTGCGCGAGCGTGCCGATAGGCTTCATGCCACTGTTATTGAAAGGGTACTGGGTGAGTGAATTTTTCATGCCAGAGGGGGGTTGTTTTTGTGAATCGGTTATACCACTTTGGGTGTGTCTCCTGATTCGGGTTGAGGACCCGTCCATTGGGAACAGAAGTGCGTCTCCATGCAACACGGGTGCCGGTTTCACTGCGCCTTGATAGCTCCTACAATGGCAAAGAATCACTACAGCATCCCTTTATGCTCCAACTTATCATTGAAGTCATTGGCGAGCTATTGCTGCAAGCACTTGTTGAAGTGCTGGTTGAACTGGGACTGCACTCGGTGGTCGAACCACTGAATCGCAAACCCAAGCCCTGGATGGCGGCCATAGGGTATGGGATTTTCGGCATCGTAGCGGGTGCCTTTAGTCTTTGGATTTTCCCGAACAACCTCACCGACCCGTCCCTGCGACTGGCCAATTTGCTGGTTACGCCTCTACTGGTGGGTGGCTTAATGGTGGCCCTAGGCGCATGGCGAACACGGCGTCATCAAGCCACCATCGGCTTGGACAAGTTTGTCTACGGCTACCTGTTTGCCTTTACCTTCGGTTTGGTGCGCTTTTTCTTTGCCGGCTGAATTCTTACCCAGGCGCGTGATATGAAGTCCGAATACGATTTTCAAAAATGAAATCCAGGCCCAACCCCTATGCGTCCAAGCTCAAAAAGCCTGTCACGATGCGCCTGTCTGATGATGTGGTCGAATACTTCAAAGCAATGGCGCTAGAAGCCGGTGTGCCCTATCAAAGCCTGATCAATTTGTATTTGAGAGACTGCTTGGCCCAATCACGCAAAATTCAGATTCAGTGGCCAAAGGCTGTATAGCTTGGTGCTGAAAGCGAGCCAGCAATTAGGCGCGTTTCGCCGTAACCTTTTTCTGAAACGCGGCCAGAATCTTTGCTGTTATGTAGATTGGATTGACTGCGTGAATGGCTTGGGCTACCTCAATGGCGTCGATGGCCGTCAGGCGCTTGCTGTCCACCAAGGTCAGCATGATCTCAAGACCCCAAACGACCGGAACACCTTGAGCTTTGCAGGCTTCGCGCAACGGCCCATCGTTGGACAGGCACGACCAACCATTGTCCCTCGCCAAGATCAAACAAAGCTTGTCCTGAAACGACAAGGGGCCGCCGCGCTGCGAGGCTTCCGTCAATTGGGCCAGATTGCCATCCACGACCGTCAAACCCAATTCCTTGCATCGCGCCAAGTCCAACTGCTCTACCTCTTCCAGAACATCTACCGCCACATAAACCGGCCCCACATGTTGAGCCACCAGTCCCAAAATGGCTGGCGAAGTCTTGGCGTAGTCGATCAGAACATTCGCATCGGCAATGAACCAAGCTGTCGTGGATTTCAGTTGACCCACGATTCAGCCAGGTCCCGCATGTCGTTGAGCTTGATTCCCAGTATCTCAGCACCACGCGCCAGGGTAATGTCGCCACCCATGGTGGCTTGGCGGACCAGACGCCACAAGCGGTCACCCTGAAAATCGTGCTTATCCATACTCGCAGGCTCTGGCCCTGCTTTGTGCAAATCCGACAAGGCGCGGTAGACATCTGGCGCTACGCCTTGTGGCTCGTCCATTTTGAGCAGCACCTTGCTATTCATTCGCTTATAGGCGTTGCCAAAGCTAATCCACATTTGTCTGCGCTGGTTGGCATCAGACATACCCTCACCCAAGCGATACAACACCGTTCGCCAACTCACCCGAAACACCCGTTTCACCTTCAGGACACGATCGAACAGCGGCAGCCCTACGGTGGACTCCCACTCACGGCGGAACACTTCCTCTGGCATCAAAAAGTGGGACGCAAAAGCATCGGCATCACGCTCTTCGCTACTGTCCTCTAATTCTTGGTCCACTTGGTAGGCCTGCAAGTGCAGCAACAAGTGCGCTAACTCGTGTGCGGCACTAAAAATCCAGTGCTCCACGGGCAAGCGCTCCCACGTGTTAACGACGACCGCTGGACCACCATCGTTTTCGGAAACGGACAAACCCAAGAACGCATCAGTGGCCATGTTGACCGACAACACCTTGATACCCTGGTGTTCCAATAGGCCGCAAATGTCATGCACCGGCTCGTGTTGACTCAGACCAAAGTAGGCCCGCATGGCCGCAGCCACCGCCGGAATGCCGTGCCCACGCGCCTTTGCTGCTTCAGCGCGTAAGGCCTCAAAGTCTTTGTGTTCAGTGGCATTGAGCAAGGTTTCGAGTTCAACAAAGTCACCTAGCTTTTGTCCGACCTCGATCAACACCTGCTCGCGCCGCTTCAGTCGCTTGAGCGAGCGAAACCGCACTTGTTGAAGGACCGGTGCCTCCACCAACAGATCTGGCACACGAACGCGCAAGGCCTTGGCCAGCGCACGCACAGTGTCCGCCCTAGGCTCGGCCTGGCAGCGCTCGATATTGAGGTAAGCAATGCGGCTGATGCCTGCGGCCACCGCAAGCTTGTCCTGTGACAGGCCATGGGCATGGCGCAATCGCTGCAAGTTGTTACTCAGGGTGTTTAGAGTCATAGTGGACCTCGGTCGGCACCGAATATTAACATATAAACATTTATTGTTTTAATGTTAATTTGCAAACAATGTCCCCTGCCTGTGACCTGCTCCCCATAAACCGTACCAGGCATATTTCCAAGAAGTCCATCAACATGGAGAATGATGGATATGAGAACAAGCAAATACAGCGATGAGCAAATCATAGGGTTCCTGAGGCAGGCTGAGGCCGGAATGCCGATC
>JBEIEP010000056.1:0-13779 GCA_040382935.1 Burkholderiaceae bacterium | reverse complement strand
CACATTCAGTTTCTGCCGTATGAGGCTCCTCGCCCCCGCTTGTCATTCCGACGAAAGACCATCAGCCGACGACGAAACACAACCTCATGGGCCTGGGCCTTGCACGAGGGATTTTCTGTTGAGGATGGAAAAGCAGATTCCTCCGCTACGCTACGCTGCGGTCGGAATGACAGCGTGGGGGCATGGGTGCTCGGGTGGTTCGATGCGTGGGGGGGGTGGTTGCCTTTGCGCAGCGACGGATAATTGCGTTTCACCGCCCACTTTTACAAAGTGGTGAAGTAATGCCACATTCAGTTTCTGCCGTATGAGGCTCCTCGCCCCCGCTTGTCATTCCGACGAAAGCCCTTCGGGCGACGAGGAATCTCATCCGCTTGTAAGTTGAGGGGTGGCTTCTGCCAACAATTCGGCCAACAATTCCGCCAACAAAATTGGGCTCCCGCCGCCGCGGGAGCGGGGGGATGATTTGTTCGTGTTGAGTGGCTAAAAAAGAAAGCGTGGCTCACCACATCATCGCTACTTGCTTTCTGCCGTATCGCTCGCTAGCATCCAGCGTGAACATGTGAGGTAACGCACAGACGCAAGGATTATTACGATAGACGTTTCCGTCCTCCACACCAGCGTGGGTGTTTGGTTAGACGTAAACGCAAATCAACATCAACACATCAACCGCATTACATCACCCTCCTCAACCGCACCGTATTTCGACCTCATCTGGATCTGGCCAACATGATTACTTCGATGTTCGGGCGCTTCGCGCCCCTGTTTGCTGCTATGTTTGCCACGGCGTCTGTTCATGCCAAGGCAGTTACTGCGCTACGTGCGCTGCCTGCACCGCGTCAGCGAACCAGCGGGTGTAAATTCAGTCGCTACGTGGCGAGTATTGTGTCGGCGTTGCTGCTGCTGGTTTCGGCCATCGCCAATGCGCAGCCGGTACTTGCGACAACCACCCTCCCGAATGCCTTTCAAGGCACGGCTTACGCCAGCCATTTGATCATCGCCTCAGCAAACCCCCTCACCAGTGCCGGTGCCACGGCGTTGCCCCTTGGGCTCACGGCGGTGCATAACGGCAGCGGTGTATTGACTATTACCGGCACGCCAACCGAGGCCGGTATATTCACCCTCAATGTTGCGGCCACGGATAACGCCGGAGGCACCCTCGCCACGACAGTCAGTTTGAGCATCATCGCTGATGACCCGAACACAAACGTCACGGCACTTGCGGGAGGAGGCACTCACAGTTGCGCGGTGGTCGATGGCGGCGTGCAGTGCTGGGGATGGAACGGCTACGGCCAACTCGGCGACGGCAGCACCACGAATAGCGCTACTCCGGTGCAAGTCAGCGGACTCACCAGCGGGGTCACCGCAGTGGCGACGGGAGATTTACACAGTTGCGCGGTGGTCAACGGCGGTGTGCGGTGCTGGGGTTATAACTTATATGGCCAACTCGGTAATGGCAGCAGCGGCTTCCAGAGTATGACTAACCCCACCCCTGTGCAAGTCAGCGGACTCCCGAGCGGGAGCGGGGTCAGCGCGGTGGCTGGCGGTCACTACCACAGTTGCGCGGTGGTCAATGGCGGCGTACGGTGCTGGGGAGGTAACCAGTTCGGTGAGATCGGCAACGGCAGCACCACGCAAAGCACCACCCCCGTGCAAGTCACCGGACTCACCAGCGGGGTGACGGCGGTGGCGACGGGAGTCCACACCTGCGCGGTGGTGAATGGCGGCGTGCAGTGCTGGGGACTTAACTCCAGTGGCCAACTCGGCAACGGCAGCACCGCGAATAGCAGCGTTCCCGCGCAAGTCACCGGACTCACCAGCGGGGTGACGTCGCTGGCGACAGGACACAGCCACAGTTGCGCGGTGGTCAATGGTGGCGTGCGGTGCTGGGGATATAACTACGACGGCGCACTCGGCAACGGTAGCAACACGGATAGCAGCGTCCCCGTACAAGTCACCGGACTGACCAGCGGCGCCACGGTGGTGGCGGGGGGAGATAAACACGGCTGCGCGGTGGTCAATGGCAGCGTGCAGTGCTGGGGCAGCAACTCCTTCGCCCAACTCGGCAACGGCAGCTACACAGATAGCAACGTCCCCGTGCAAGTCAGCGGACTCACCAGTGGGGTCACGACGTTGGCGGCGGGAAGCTGGCACAGTTGCGCGGCGGTGAATGGCAGCGTGCAGTGTTGGGGAAGTAACGCCAGCGGCGAATTCGGCAACGGCAACACCAATGGGAACACCACCCCTACGCAAGTCACCGGACTCACCAGCGGCGTCACAACAGTGGCGGGCGGCTACAGCCACAGTTGTGCGGTGGTCAATGGCGGCGCGCAATGTTGGGGAAGTAACGACTATGGTTCGCTCGGCAATGGCAGCACCACAAACAGCGCTACTCCCGTGCAAGTTACCGCACTCACCAGCGGGGTCGGGGTGATGGCGATGGCGACGGGGGGCGGCCACAGTTGCGCGGTGGTCAATGGCGGCGTGCGGTGCTGGGGCGCCAACAACAGCGGCCAACTCGGTAACGGTAGCAACACGGATAGCCACGTCCCCGTGCAAGTCACTGGACTCGCCAGCGGGGTGACAGCAGTGGCGACGGGGATGTACCACAGTTGCGCGGTGGTCAATGGCGGTGTGCGGTGCTGGGGATCTAACGGCTACGGCCAACTCGGCAACGGCAGCACCACGAGTAGCAATGTGCCCGTGCAAGTCGCTGGACTCACCATTGGGGTCACGGCGGTTGCGGCGGGAGATAGCCACAGTTGCGCGGTGGTCAATGGCGGCGTGCAGTGCTGGGGACGTAACGGTGGCAGACTTGGCAACGGTAGCACCACGAGTAGCACCACCCCGGTGCAAGTCACCGGACTCACCAGCGGGGCCGGGGTGACGGCGGTAGCGGCGGGATATGGCCACAGTTGCGCGGTGGTGAGTGGCGGCGTGCAGTGCTGGGGCAGTGGTGCCTACGGCCGACTCGGTGACGGCAGCACAGCGGGTAGCATCACCCCCGTGCAAGTGATTGGACTCACCAGCGGGACCGGGGCCACGGCGGTGGCGACGGGAGATTTCCACAGTTGCGCGGTGGTCAATGGTGGTGTGCGGTGCTGGGGTGACAACCACAGCGGCAAACTTGGCAACGGCAGCACCACGGGTAGCACCACCCCCGTGCAAGTCAGCGGACTCACCAGCGGGGTGACGGCGGTGGCGGTAGGAAATGACCACAGTTGCGCGGTGGTGAATAGTGCCCCTGTATGCTGGGGATATAACGGCAGTGGCCAACTTGGGAATGCCGCGAGTGGCCCCAGAACCACCCCTCAGCGCAGCTTGCTGTTCCGGCGCCAGGCTGTCCCCGGCGTACCGACCATCGGCATGACAACGGGTGGCAACGCCCACGCCAGGCTGGCACCTCACCCCTCGCTGTCGCAGCCGAGCGGCAACATAAATGGTCAAGTTGTCGTCAACTCTTATTCAGAAAAAACAGGTAGCTTTCAAGAAAACCTGTCGCCCTCTGGCTTGGTAATGCCATGAAGCTAGATCACAAAAAAATAGCAGCCGTATGTCTGGCTGTTGGCCTTTGTGCTGTGTGCTTGGCTCCGCCTGTGCGCGCCTCAGAAAGTGCTGAATCTTGCTCGCTCGACAAAGCAGGTAAACAAACGCCGAGAGTTGAATCGACGGGTGCTGCGGCCTCGGCAACGCAGCAACCGCTATCCGGCATTGCCAACCTAAGTACCCATGCTTGCCTGGCTGGTGTGTGGGACGCTTCGGTGAAGGCGCGGCAGATAGTGGACATCCGCCCAGCCAACATCTTCAACAGTCTACAAGCCGCAAATAGCCTCAACATCGCGATGGGGAGCCTAGCGCATCGAGAGTTTCTCAAGCTCGCTCCGGTTCTCCTGATCGGCGACGGAAAAGCCGATTTCGAATTGACCGCCATGTGTGAGCCGTTACGAGCCTCGGGATTCAAGGATGTCCGGGTTTTGAAGGGCGGCCTTCGTACCCTCCATTTAGAAGATTACCCAATAGTTGGCAACCCTCGCGCTATCGAGGCCCTCGATACCCTCAGCCCTCAAGAGCTCCATAACTTGGTAGGCAGAGACGCTTGGAAAGTGCTCGCGACAAAATCGGACGCCGCCGAAGCGACGCGGCTAGGAATTCGAGTGGACGCCGAAGTAACGGACGCATCAGACGTATCAAAACGGCTGTTAACTCTATTGGCAGCAACGTCTGGCACCGACTGGATTGTGATCGGAATTCCTCTTGCATCCATTCCTGATCTTCGTAACACCTTGCCTAAACGCCAGCGTGGTAGGGTCTTGTTTTACACCGATCCGGTTCGAGCATATGCCGCTTTTTTGCAGCAGCAGCGTTCGGTTCTAGCTGATGCTGGCAAATCGCTGATCCGACCCTGTAATCAATTTTGAGCATCTATTCCCCGTGATCACCTTCCTACCTCCAATTTGCCGCCGATTGGCACGTTCGCGAATAGTGGCGTTTGTTTGTCGTATCGCCGCAGTTGCGCTCACCGTCCTTCTCGCAAATAGCGCCTCGATCGCGCAGGCCGGTGTAAATGTATCCGGAACGATTTCCACCAACACAACTTGGAATGCGGCGAATAGTCCGTATACGGTCACCGCTGACGTGACCGTAACCGATGGCGCGCAACTAACCATCCAACCTGGCGTAACGATCTACTTTGCCGCGGGCACTAACCTTACCGTTGCAAGCGGCACCCTGATTGCGAAAGCGTTAACTGGTCAACCGATCTTGTTGACCTCAGCGCGTGACATTGCTGGCGCTACCCCTGCGCCCGGAGACTGGGGGCAGTTGCGGTTTACGATGGGGACAAATGCCACAACCGACTTGGATGGGGTTGAGATTCGTTTTGGCACGCAAATTTCCGTACTCGCCTCATCACCACAATTGAACCGTCTAGTCATTCGCAGTATGTCGGGGCCAGCAATAGCGGTTGACCTCGCCGCGTCACCCAGAGGTGTTGATTTGGTTGCGACCGGCAATCAACTCAATGGCATCCGCGTGCCGGCTGGAGAGATTACCGGGTCGGTCGCGTGGTCGATGACTGGTATTCCATACGTGGTGGAGTCTGGAATTGTCGCGGTTGGTGTCGCACCATCCATCACCGGTATCAGCCCAAGCGTGTTTGCCGTTGGCAAAACGGTGGATGCAACCATTTTTGGCTCGGGCTTGACGACCGTAGAGGCGCTCACCATCGACCGCTCGGACGTCAATGTTACACAGCGCTCTGGCGCAAGCTCGGTGTCGATTCCGATTACGTTAGCAGTACCAAGCGATGCCACGCCGGGCAGCGCCACCATCACAGTTGTCGTTGGCACGGGAACAGTCAGCGTTCCGATTTCGATCACGACCAATCAACCTCCCGTGGTGGCATTGACATCGCCCATAGAGGCTGCCGAATACACCTCTCCTGCAACAGTTCAGCTTACCGCGTCTGCGTCCACGCCGAACTCTGGGGGCATAATCACGCGCGTTGATTTCTTACTTGGCGCGACGCTGATTGGGACGAGTACATCACCTTCGAATGGCACCTACAACTTTACTTGGACGAGTGTTCCTGCAGGTATCTACTCGATCACCGCACGCGCGACTGACAGCTTTGGCGGCGTCACAACATCCGCCCCGGCTAACATTACTGTGTTCCAGGCACCGTCTATCGAGGTTCGTTCGCCGTTGGGCGGCGCGCTTGCCAGCACCGAGCTACCGCTGGCGATGTCTGTGCGTGCGACCAGTGGTGTGGCGGGCGTTAGGATCGCCAAGGTCGAATTCATCTCTTATCTGGGTGAAGTGCTGGCTACGCTGACCACTGGAGTGAACGATGTTTACTCAGCCGTTTGGAACAATATTCCAGGGGGGTACAACTGGCTCGTGGCTCGTGCGACCGACAGCCGGGGCGGCGTGGCGACCAGCCCACAAATTCATTTCATCGGCATCCCGCCGCCAGATGTGACCATCACGTCGCCTGCCAATAATGCGTCGTATCCCGATGTGCCTTCAAGTGTGGTTCTGAAAGCTAGCGCCTCGTCGGGTTGGTCGGAGCGCGGTGTCACCATCACCCAGGTGGATTTTTATGAGGGGGCCAATTTGCTGGGAACCGGCACCACCGCGACCAACAACGTATTCAGCGTGACCTGGAATGCAAACAAAATCGGCGTATTCGCTGTGACTGCCAAAGCGACCGACAGTGTCGGCAACACACGCAGGAGTGCGCCCATTGCCATCAGCGTCGGCGCAACCAAGCCAACCTTGCCGTACGCCATGCTGGGCATTGTCAAAGGCGATGTGACCGGCAGCGCAACTCCAGTGACAAGCACCGCTGTGGTGGGGGTGGTCAAAGGCGATGTGACCGGCAGCGCAACTCCAGTGACAAGCACCGCTGTGGTGGGGGTGGTCAAAGGCGATGTGACATCTTCGGCCACCGGCTTGGTCGGCCCGCTGGTGTCACCTGTTGTTGGTATGACGAAATAGTTGCACAACATTTTATGTCATTGCAAATTTACACGTGCCGCTCAAGAGCGGTGTTGAAATCAGGAGAATCATCATGACGCATACAAGAAAATTCATCGGTTTGGCATGTGCGCTGGTCAGCACGTTTTTTACCCTACCGACGCATGCCCAATTCAGCAGTGGCAGTAGCGGCAGTGACGGCTCGCTGGCACCCACCATCGACACGGTTTTGCAAATTCCAGCCAATGGCATATTCAACTTCACCACTATCAACATACCTCTGGGGGTGACGGTCTCCTTCGCCAAAAACGCCAGTAACACCCCGGTGTACATGCTTGCCACCGGGAATGTCACCATTGCGGGCAGAATTGACGTGAGTGGGCAGGCCTCGTCGGACTGGGGTGGGGGTATAATTGGCGACCACAGCGCGCCCGGGTCAGGTGGGCCGGGTGGGTTTGATGGTGGGCGCGGAGGGATGGCGGAAACCAATCGGCAAGGGGGCTACGGCTTGGGGCCGGGCGGTGGGGTCGCTTTCCCGTGCGATGATGGAACTTACGGCGGAGGCGGCGGCGGGTATAGTGAAACTACCCAGCGCGACGCCAATAATCGCGGCGGATCATCATATGGCTCAAATTCTCTTGTACCGCTGATTGGTGGATCGGGCGGTGGCGGCGCTTGTGGTGGCGTCTCGGCGAGTCACTACAACGGCGGCGGCGGCGGCGGCGGCGGCGGCGCTATCCTGATTGCCGCATCAGGTGCGGTGAACATCACGGGAGCAATTGTTGCCCGCGGCGGAAATTCCGGGAGAGACCGCGAGCGTGACTATTATACCGGAGCGAGTGGCGGTGGCGGCAGTGGCGGTGCCATTCGTGTGGTCGCCTCGAGCATTACCGGCAATGGTGCCATGGATGTAAACGGCGGCTCTTATGGAATGGCGGAACGCGTAGGCTTTGGCGGTGCAAGAGGTCGTGTCAGCACTGAAATCATCACCACCCCTGGTACGCTGACGCTGACCGGCTTGCCGTCTCTTACTATCGCCAGTGTAGGTGGTGTGGCCGCGCCTGCGATGCCCACCGGCAAAGGCGACGTTGCGCTCGCCGCAGATGCGGCCAACCCCATCACCGTGCTCTTCACCACCACCGGTGTGCCCACGGGCGGCACCATCAGCCTGACCATGACCCCGGCAAGGGGCTCCGAAACCACTGTCACTAGCACCCTTATCACTGGCAGTTTGACCTCTGGTACGGCGAGTGCAAGCATTAATATTCCCTCGGGCGTAAGTACCCTGTTCGCCAGCTCCAGCTTCACCTTGTCTGTGGCGATGGGTGATTCACTATCGAAATTCGCCATGGGCGAGCGAGTCGAAAAAATCCGGCTGACCGCCGCGCCAGGCGAGATGGGTAAAGCCATGTTGGTGACGGTATCTGGCAAGCAATACGCTGCAAGCGATGCAGCGTTGCGTCTGGCGGCATTCGGTGGTTTTTGAGCGTGAGCGGTCTGCAAATGATGACTTCACGAACGCTTACCGCAGGCGGGGGAGGAGGCGTTCAGTTCCCAAATCGCTGTCGCGATTCAGGGGGACATCAACATCGCCACGCCAACCTCGCCGGGCGAACCTGTCTGGGCAACTTATGGGTACTCAACAATTTTTTGTTTCCCGACCTAATTCAAACTGATCCCATAAAAAAGTGAATCCAACATTCCCGCGATTGTCAGATGGCAACAACGCGCTACAGAAGCGTGTGGCTGAACACGCTAGGCAGTTGCGAACATGGTGTCGGCTGGTGGCGTCGATACTGGCCGTAGTTGTGCTGTGCGCGGCCACACCGACTGCATGGGGGGGCAAGCTGACAGTTGAGGAAGGGGTGGTGGTCAAGTTTGGCCAAAACGCGGGATTGACTGTGCGCGACGGTATGACTGCCAACAAAGGTGCCACCTTTACTAGCCTGAACGACGATGCCGTGGCCGGGCAAACCCGGCAGGCGGTTGGTGCACCGGCCGCCGGCGACTGGCGCGGAATCAAAATCGAATCGTCGGTGTTTTCCAGCACGCTCAGTCTGCAATCACTCACCATCAAATATGCGGGTGGCAATGACGGGGCGGCATTTGATATTCGCCGCAATGATTACACCAGCACCTTCGATTCGTTTTACATTGCGAATTCCGTGACTGGCATCAAAGTCTATGATGCGGCAACGGTGCGTTTCACCGGCCTAAGCCTGCTTGGGAACCAGACCGGACTTAAAGTGAACACCAGTGCGAGCGTAACCGTGTCTGGGTCGGAAATTCGCGGCAACAGCGTGTTTGGCGTGACCAATTCCACGCCAGCAACATTGGTGCAGGCCACCGGTAATTATTGGGGATCAGTCTCGGGGCCAAATGATAGTGTTGGCAACCCGACAGGTCGGGGCGACAAAGTGACCAGCGGCGTCAATTACGGCTCATACCTGCTGGCGTTGCCGCTGCTCGATTGTAGTATTGCACTCACGAATGGCAGATACACGATTACCAATCCCTTGGTCGGTGTCTCTCTCGCATGTCGCAATGCCATCGAGTACCGATTGTCCGAAAGTGCGAATTTCGCGACTGGCGCATTCCAAGCGATCGCCGCGAAGACGACGTTTACGCTCTCATCCACGTTGGGAGACAAAACAATTTACGCGCAGTTCAGGGGCGCATCTGGAAATACAGTGGTCGTGCAGTTGCCCCAGCGTATCACACAAAATCCGACGACCTTGGCTGTTGCGATCACGTCACCCGCGCCAAGCGCTCAACTCACCGGGCCGACGACGATCTCTGCGAATGCGACTGACCCAGTCGCCGTGACGCAAGTGGAGTTTTTCGTCAACAACACCCGCATTGCGATAGACACAGCGCCACCTTACTCGGCGACGTGGAACACTGCGGGTTATACAGATGGAAACTACATCATCAAAGCTGTTGCGACCAATTCCGCAGGAGCCACGGAAGAGGACTCGCGCACGGTCAACCTGCGACTGCTCGCTAACGACAGCACACCACCTACCATTGGCGACGTGCGTTACAACGGCGTCGTTCTTGCCAATGGTGCGACGATCAGCCAATTGGGTACGTTCTCAGTCGCAGCGAGTGACGTGAGCGGGCTCACAGCCGTTGCGCTCAAGATTGAGAATGTCAACATTGCTAACACAGGCAACACAGCGGGCGGTAGTCCCTACCTGTTTGCGTTTAATCCCGACGTGGTTCCCAACGGCAGTGCAACTGTAACCATTACCGCAACTGATCGAGCGAACAACACATCGACGAAACAGGTGACGGTGACGATCGCATTCCCCGCGCCAACGGCGCCAACGATTGCATCGCCAGCGCCAAATACTGTGGTGCGTGTGCCGATGTTATCCGTCGCGGGAAATGCGCCACCCGGGAGCCAAGTACGGATCAACATTAACGGCTCACCAGCTGGAAACTTGATCACCGTCTCCACCAACGGCAGCTACTCGGGTAACGTGCAATTGACCAGTGAAGGCTCGGTCTCACTTTCCGCTGTTGCCGTGAACTCACGCGGTAGCAGCCCATCAAGTTCTTCGGTGCCCATTACCTATGCGATCGCACCACCGTCGGTCGGCTTCTCTAGTCCAGCCGCAGGTATTACGGTTGAGACTGCGGTGGCGTTCCAAGCGACAGTGTCTGACCCCGTTGGCATTGCCAACGTCACGTTCTACATCGACGGAAGTCAAGTCGCAACCTTCACTTCACCCAATGGCCCCTATACTTACGTATGGGACGCGCCAAACGCGGTTCCTGGGCAGCACCAGTTGCGTGTGGTTGCGACCAACAGTGCCGGAAAGGTCGCCGAAGCAACCCGAAACGTCGCGTCACGTCCAACACCGCTGCCGCCGCCACCACCGCCGTATATCGGAGAAATCACGTCGTTTTCACCGGCGCTTTCCTTCGGGGATCAGAATGTGTCGATCACGGGCCGCGCAAAAGACAGGACGACTGGTCAATCCGTGCCGAATGTATCGCTCAACGTGATTCTTTCTGTAGGTGGCTTTAAACGACAGATCAGTGTCGTCACGAATGCCAGCGGGCAGTTTAGCTATGCATTTGCGCCCCAGCCGACGGATTCAGGCACGTATACGATTTCAGCCGTACATCCCGACGACACCTCGGCGCTGGTGTCGATGGGGACGTTCTCGATCAATCGCTTGACCCTATCGCCGCAACGAGTCGCCCTGACCGCCGCTCGCACGATTGAGCAGTTGCTGTCGCTCAGCGTCGCGGCAAGCGCAGGGACCGGTGCAACTGGTGTCCGAGTCGAAGCTATCGCCGCGGACCAACCCTCGGGCGCGCTGCCGCAAGGCATCTCCGTGCGTGGCATCAACAATAGCGCAAGCGTTGCGGCTGGGCAGACTGCAACGTTATCCCTAGGCGTGACGGGCAGCGCGTCAGCTGCCGAGACCGGCACATTGGTCTTGGCAGTTTTTGCGAATGAATCTGGCAGTACGCGACGCGGCCAAGTGGTTGTTGATTACAGACTTACAAATCTAACGCCCGCGCTAATCGCATCGCGTACATTCATTGAGACTGGTGCAGCCCAAGGCACGCAAGTGACCGAAGTGATCGCCATTGAAAATCGCGGATTAGTCGCCGCCACGAACGTGACTCTCCAACTCTTGGATGCAGCCAATCAACCGGCTCCTTCGTGGATATATCTTGCGACCGCGCCACAACTGGGCAACATTGAAGTCGGGCAAAAGCCAGCGGTACAGCTAACGGCGTCGCCGCCTGGCAATTTGGTCGATGGTCTCTACCAGTTCAAGCTTCGCGTGGTAGCCGCTAATGCAACCGGTGGCGACATCCCGTTTGTCGTGCACGTTGCGCCAGCCGGGTTGGGTAGCGTGCTCTTCAAAGCGTCCGACATATACACGGCAACACTCGACCGAAACGGCAATCGTGTCCTTGGTCTCGCGGGCGCAAAGTTCCGGATCCAGAGTGAGCGCAACAGTACGATCACTACAGAAGGCGTGACCAACGCGGTCGGAGAGCTCACACTCACGAATCTGCAACCGGGCTGGTACACCTACCGCGCCTCGGCAAAGGACCATACCGATAGTTCTGGCAGGGTCTTGGTGCGGTCGGGCACCTTAACCGAGGAAAGTAGCTTCCTTGACAATAGTCTGGTGACGGTTGAGTTCAGCGTCACGGAGACAACGATCCAAGACCGCTACGAAGTCAGACTTGTCGCGACGTTTCAAACGGAAGTGCCCGCTGCCGTGGTCGTCATTGAGCCCGGTGCGATCAACATTCCCGATATGCAGGTTGGCGAATCGCGGACCGGGGAGATCGCAATTTCTAACTACGGGCTCGTTCGCGCCGATCAAGTCGCGCTCACACCCCCAGTCAGCGACGAGTACTTCCGCGTCGAGTTGTTGGGCCAAATCCCAACCGAGATCGCCGCGAAGGAGCGCGTGACGATCCCCTACAAGATTACCTCGCTGAAGGCGTTACCGGGTGCCGCACTGCCGACTAGCGCAATGGTGCCGTTGGTTGAAGCGACCGGCAGTGCGGCGCAGAAGTCTTCGCTGCTCGGAAGCGTTGCTAGAAAGGCCGGCGCGGCTTGCTACAACTATGTGACCACGCTTGAGGTTGGTTATGTATTCGAGTGCGCCAACGGCGTGATCAAAAAAAAGGAAGTGATCTCGCAAATCACGAAGCACTACGGCGGCTGCGGTGGCGGTGGTGGTGGTGGTGGTGGCGGTGGCGCGTTCACGCAAATCGGTGGAGGGGGCATCGGAAATCGAGGATCAGCAGGCGGCTTCGGCGTCTCGTCGCCGCCAACGCCGCTTGACCCGCCAAGGTGTACACCTCGTTGTGCATCAGGCGAATGCTGTGTCCGTAAATAAATGCTGTCTAGGACTCAACCGATGACCACCAACTTCTCCCTCTCGTTGCGAACGCACCACCACCTTTTGCTGTTGGTGCTGTGTCTCGTAATTCTTGGTCTCACGCGCTTGTCGCACGCCAACCCCCGCGTTTTGCAACCCAACGGCACGGTCAGCTTTAGTGTTGAGGACATGCAAGTACAGACGGCGAACGGCATGGTGACGATTCAGCGCACTTGGGGGGTGGAGAACGTAACGACCGGTGGCGGAACGTGGTACCTCAATCCGCAGTGGGCGTCGCTGCACTTCAAATTGGACAGTCTCAATCTCAACATAGTCAGTATCGGCCGACTCGACGCTGAATACGGTCGTGGCGGCAACGACATTTTTGTCTTTGACCGGCAATACTTCATCAAGCTGGTCTACATCCAAGACCCTGCGTTCCCCGCCGACCCAAGCAAACGTATTCTCACCGGCTATCGTTACTACAGCAGCAAAGGCGACTGGACCACCTACAACACTGGTGGCCAACCGACCGCCTATGGGGACCGCAACGGCACCTTTGCGAGCTTTGAGTTGGATGCCACCGGTCGCAACATCCAAACCGTTCGTGATGGTCAGGGTCGGCTCATCTACACCTTCACCTACACGGGCGGCGTACTCAGCCGCATCACAGACTTTAGCGGCCGCCAAGTCAACTACATCTGGAGCGGCGGCGTGTTGTCAGAGGTCACGGACGTGCTGGGCAATAGCACCCGTTACGAATACGTCGATGCCCAGATCTCAGAGGTGACCAATGATGTGATCGCTACCGACATAAACGGCTTGCAAAAGTCGGGCAGCATCCCAGCCGCATTCACCATTGCAACCATGAGGGTGGGCGTTGGTTCGGACATCGGCTACACACCGTTAGTTGGCACCCCACCCAAAGAGCGTGCCGAGAACCACATGCGCGGTGGCAATCTCATTGACACCCCGTCTGCGGCCGCGCACGTGCGTGCGCCTTCAGCCGACAGTGTTGGCAGCATTCGCATCCTCCCCAAAGCGGGTGCGGCGGGCGCAACGGCCAACGCCAGCATCGATGCTGGCGTGACCAACTTGATTGATCGGAAGTCGGCCGGGGCGCTCGCCCCCGGTGGGGCCAAGAACTTATCGGCCATCATAGACCCAGAGGGGCGCAGGATCAGTTTCACCTATAAGCCGTCAGCGGGCAATCGGGTGGTCGCGATGACCGATGCAGAAGGCGCGATCACTCGCTACGGCACGGTCTATGATCCAAAGAAACGCCAATGGACCATCGTCACCAACGGGCCAACCACCAACTCGACGAACACCTACAACGCCATCGGCCAGATCGTTGCGGGCATCACCGGCACCCGCGCCGTCTCACAGATGGCCAAGGAAAGTGAACTCGTTGAAGTGACCACCGACGAACGTGGGT
>JBEIEP010000055.1:0-13839 GCA_040382935.1 Burkholderiaceae bacterium | reverse complement strand
GTCGTACGGTTTGCCGTCCGACATAATGGTGGCTTTTCGGTAGTCCAACGAATCCGCTGTAGGCATGGCCACTACAGATTGGTCAGGGTCGCCCCACACGCTGGCCAACATATTGTCAATTGCTTGATCCGCAATCCGCTCAACGTCTTCAGGCGTACGGTCTTTCTGTTTGATGAGGTCGCCAAACTGCGCGGCAAACTGTTTCATCGAGTTGCTGCCGTCATCCAGCGCAGCAATGTCTTTTGCTGACAAGCTGCGGGTTACCCGGACCTCTTTGCGACCTTTACTCACTTTGGCGCTAGCAGGAATAAACAGCTGCTCGACGGCCACAACGGACGCGCCGAACATGGTCTCCACTTTTTGCAGGCCGAGCATGCGCATGATGATGGACTTGACGCCAGTCCACGCATCCAGCATCCGCCACTTGCGCTGCGCCAACTGCTTTTGCAGATTGCGGTTGGACATGACTTCCGCCACAAACTCCGACAAGCTGCTCTTGGCGTTCTTGCTCGTAATACCGGCGTCGGCTTTGACGCGGGCATGCAGGGCTTTGAGTTCGTTGATGGCCAGCTTCTGCTCTTTGGTAAGCGCGTTGGGGTTTGTTTCAGACAACTGAACAACGCGCTCGGCTGCTGCGTGTGTGGCTTCGTGCAGCAAGGTCTCCACTGACAAACCGCCGTTGCGGTTCAGCTCAATCAGCTTGCTTGTGGCAGCGCCCAGCACTTCTTTACCGTCAGGATCGCTCAAACGGTTTTCGATTTTTACCTTGGTGACGTCAAGGAACGGAGCAAGACGTGCTGCAACAGCCTGACTGAACTTATCAACAGCAGGGTCTTCGCTGATGCGCTTCATCGCGCCTTGCAGATCGCCTTTTTCCAGCAACGCCACAACATCCCGGTTAAGCGCAAGGCTTTCGACTTCAACGCCGCGCAGGTTGCGCTTCTTCTCAGCAGCAGTACCTTCAGCAATTTCAGACTCAATCTCTTTGTCCGTCATGCGGCTACCAGCCACACGCAATACTTTGGGCGCACCCGACTGCTTACGTGTCACTTGCGGGGTGCGCTTGCTTGGCGCTGTCTGTGCGCCAACCACGTCGCTGACGTTGGCCAGCGTTTTCTGGAAGTACTCAATCTGCTCTTTAAGCGTAGCCTTGTACTCGGGCGTTGCTTTGCCCAGCGACATCGCCTTGTCGCTTAACTGATCGGCCATGTCGATCTGGAAGGCGGTCACAGCAGGATCGTTTGTGCCGTACTTAGCTTTTAAATTGGCATAGCGCTTGGCCATGTTATCTGCGAATTCTTTGTACTCCGCTTCTTCCATGCCCAAGTCACGGGCCAGATCGCGCATCTTCTGCGAGGTCTCAGCTTCTTTGCGTACGTCCCCAGCATTGATGCGGCCAGCAGTCTTGGTTGCGCGTGTCTTGGCTTTAGCGCCTCTGGCAGCTTCGTCTGACTCGCGGGCTTTGCGTTCAGCAATGGTGCTGACTTTCTCAAGCGGCGTGGTGACATACAGGCTGTCGTGCAGCTTCAAAATCTCATTACGGATAGGTGTGATCTGGCCTTCAACAAGTTTGTACTTGTTGACAAGCGTGTCGATGCGGCGCTGGAGGTCGTACTTTTCTTTGGCGTCCATCTGGCGCTCAGCCGGGGCTTCGCCTTTGCCCAGCTTGGCTTGCAAACCGGCGGTCTTCTCACGCAAGGTTGGCGTGGCTATGCCCGACTCCATCTGGGCCACCAAAGCAGCATGCTGCGCAGCCAAGTCTACGAGCTGCTCATACAAAGACTTTTTGGCGTTGCCTTGCTTGGTCGTGACTTTCTTGGACAGCTCTTCAACATCGCGCATGACGCGCTCGTACTCAACAGCGGCAGGGCCACCCTTGTCATACAACGCCTGCAATTCACGGTCAGGGTATGTGCCGTTTTTAAACAAGGCTTGTTGCTTGTCGTCGTAAAGTTTAGAGAATAAGTCAGCGCGTTCGCGCTTGACGCTTTGCAGCTCTTCGCCTTTACCTTTTTCAACGGTACGGGTTTTGCCGCCAGCTTCTTCTGGGGCAAAGCTAACTCTGGCTGCGCGGTCTGTGCCGCCCAAACCAGCGCGGTTCTCAAGCACGTTACTCAGCTTCTCGCGTTCACTCAGCTTCTCATCCAGCGCAGTGCGCAGCGCCGTAGTATCGGCATGGGACGCAATGTCGTTGAGCAGTTTTGTGTCGCCGTTTGAGTAGGCAGTTTGAATCAAGTTGGCCGGACTGAAAATGTCCAGCATTGCAGGCTTGAGCAGTGGGCGACCCACGTCCTCTTGTGCCCGAGCCACTGTGTTCTGGGCTTGATTGAGCGCGTCCACAGCGCCAAAGATTTTTGTTGTGTCCTTGGTCTTGACGGCTTCGTCCAAAGCAGTCTGCGCTTGCGTGGCTTTTTGCTGGGCAGTTTGTACCGCCGCCAACTCTTTTGGCTTGTCGGATGGCAGCGGTGCAGCTTCCGTAGCCGTTGCTGGGAAAGGCGTGATGGGTGCGGATGGCTTTGCTGCCAGATCGACCTTTTTGCTCTTGGGGTACGCAGCGTACTTGACGCCCACACCTTCGGGCTGCTCAGGTTCATCCAACCCAAGCTCACGGTTCTGGCCAGCTTTGTTGCGGAAGTCTGTTAACTCTTGCAGGTAGGGTGCCCGTGCTTGCAGGCCGCGCACAACTTCCGCTTGCTCAGCGGCTGCGTCAAAGTCACCGATCTCAAGCAGGCGCAGGCGCTCTTTCTCGGCGGCAGCCACTTTCTTGTTGAATTCTTTTTCGGTGTCCGTCACACCCCCGCGCTCTTCAATGACCGGAGCCATCTCTTCCATGCGGGCCAGCAACGCACTGCGCTGCTGGGTCAGTTGCGTCTGGGTATCAAGGTCTGGGCCTGCGGCCAGTTGTTGCTCAAGGGTTGCGACTTGACCGCGCAATGTGTCGTAGTCATTCATCAGACGTGTGGTGTCTGACAACTGGAACGGCTGTGCGTTGGGGATATCCGAAGGCAGTGGCAGCTTTGCGGCGGTCTGACCGGGCACTTCCTGTCCTTCGATCTGAGCCTGTTGATCTTCGTACAGTTTGTCGATCATGCCCTTGCGTTGCATGAACTCTTCGCGCAGAGGCTTGTATGCAACCAGCAGCTCATCGCGCTTGGCTTTGAGGGTTTCGTACGCTTTCTTTTGCTCGTCCGTAGCGTCCTTCTTGGGCTTGGTTGCCTTGAGCTGTGCGTTTAAAGTTTGAAGTTGCTGATCCGCTGTGCGGAAGGCCATATCAAGCTGGCGCAGGGTTTCGGGAGAGTTCTTGGCAGCTTCGGCATCGGCTGCTGCTTTGGCCCGTTCTTGCTCGGCGGCAATGCTCATACTCCGATCAGGCATGGCTAAGCCTAGTGCGCCACCGCCCAAACCACCAACAAGCGCTTCTTGCGCAGCCTGACCTGCCGCACCGGTAAAGGTGCCCACATCACGGCCTGTGCGCTGAAGCGCCAAGTTAGCAGCTACGCGTTCTTGACCGCCCTGCAAACCCTCAAGCGGCATTTCAGACAGTGCTGCTGTTACGCCTGTTGCACCGCGCTCTCCAATACGTTTGGCTAACGCTTGCTGGGCAGCACCGGCTTGCGCACGAACCCCACCGGGAAACAGCTTTTCAGCACCGGTAGTACCAGCCACAACGCCAAGACCTGTACCCAGCAGAATCTGGTCTAAGTTCTGGCCGACATAATCCTGAGCGCGAACGGCAGCGGCTTGCGCTTGTTCTGGGGGCTTACCTTCCTCCGTCTCAGCGCGAAGCACTGCTTCATATACGTTTTGCTTAACGGCACCGGCACCCTGTGCTCCACCAATTGCGCCTCGAACGGCCGTAATGGCGCGTACGCCCAAACCGAGCTTGGCAAGAGGTAGCGTAGCCACTAGCGGCGCAAACGAACCGAGAGCCTGCGCAGCAGACTGAACCGGTGCTTCAATGACATTGAGCAAACCCGCTTTAATTTCTTGCCATGTTGAGCCAGACTCCTCGGCTTTCTTCATGCGCTCAGCTTGGGCTTGCAGCTCGGCTTTGCGGCTTGCGCTCAGACCTTCTTGCAGACTTTCACTTGCCTGACTCAAAGAGCGGGAGGCGACGTTGTCAGCTCCGGCTGCGCTGGTGATTGCCCCAGTTGCGCCTAACGCACCAAGACCGAACGAACGTGCAATGTCGCCAAGACCGGAGCCTTTCTTTTCCGGCTGTGCGGGTGCCGGAGTCATCAAAATCTGACGACGAACGGCATTCACAATCTGCTCTTCGGAAGCGCCAGCAGGCCCCTCCACATCATAAATACGTCCGTCTGGACCCTGTACGCTGTAAATGGGCATTGCTTGCTTCCTGAATTTTAGATACGCCGAGGCGGCGTTGGAGATATTTTACGGTGGTTAACGCACTCCGACAACCTTAAACCCACCCGCACCACCCGCACCACCCGCACCGCCCGGGTTCATGACGGTCACGTAGTCATCAAATGTCTTCACGTTCGGGAAGTCAAGTGCAATCTGCTGTCGTTTTGCCATATCCAACCAATCAGCACGCAACTTTTCCGTTGAGACAGGCTCGCGTTTAGTGTTTTGTAGAAACGACAGAGCTTCGCTGAAAGGAATTTTCCGTTCCTTCATGATCCGCTCAATCATTTGAATCTCGGCAGGCGTGCGGTTTGCTGCGTTCACTTGCATGCGCGTGCGCTTGGTAGCCTCGCCCTGCTCGTAAATCGTTTTCTCCACGTCGATTGTTTTGTCGTAAATGTTCTTGGCGCGTGTTTCGTTGACGCCAGCAGCAGTGCGGATGCCGTCGATGGTGCGTTTTTGTGCGTTGGTGGCCACGTCACGGTAGTTGCGCTCGGCAGCACGAAGTTCTTTGGCTGTTGTCTCTTCACGGTTCAGCTTGAGGTCGTCAAGGCGATCGCGGGCTTCACCCAAACGCTCTTGGGCAGAACGAATCTTGTCCAGACCGGCAGCAAACTGCGCGGTGCCAACTTGCGCACCTTTACCGATGGCGGTAGCCAAGCCGCCCGGAGTGGACATGATGGCCAGACCTGCGTTGAGTAGTGCCAGCCCGGTGTTTTGTGTTCTTTGTTTACCGATGTCGGCTTCACGCTCAGCCAGTCTGCCTTCGCGGTTTTTGTAAACGTCTTTAAATCGTTCGGCATCGCTCGCAATAGCCTGTCGCTCAGCGGCTGCGTTTGCGCGTTCTTGTGCCTCCAGCTCCAACAAAGACCCAGAAGCAGGGTCTTTGTAGTCTTGCTTGTTTAAGATGTCTTGGTACAGCTTTGCCGGGTCTTTTAGTCCGGCCAGTCCTGCCGAAGCGGGGTCCGCTACCGCAGCATCCTTGCGCCCAGTATTTTTGCGCCCAGTATCGACCTTGGGGGCTGCATCGGAAGTGATCAGCGGTTGTGCAGTTGCCGCTACCCCCGGCTGCTTACGTGGGTCTTGTTGGCGACGGAAGCTAGGGTCTGTTGGGGAGGGGGTTGGCATTACTGGTGCCGGAGTGTCGGTCCCCTGCATCATTTGTTCTGAAAACCCCGGCATCTGGGCGGAAGGCGCACTATCCGCCGCCGCTCTTTGGGCTGCGGCACGGCCGGGCCTTGCTTGCAAAAACGCAATTGCTTGGTCGATTCCCGAAGTGTCTGCGCCTGCCTGTATGTATCGTTCGCGTGCGGCAAGAAGATTAGCAAGTTCCGCCGTAGCCGCACCCCCGCTTTGATACCGCGCAACGCCGCCGCCAGCCATCATCATGACTGGCTCTTGGCTAAACTGTTGGGGCGTTTCGTCGTAGCCCTCGTAGCCCATGATGCCGCCTTCGGCTGCCATTGTCATATTGGGAGCGGGCAACGTAGCGATACCCACGTCTTCAGGCAACTGCTGGGGGGCCATCTGCGCCAGCGCTTGTTCGTTTACTTTTGGCTGTGGTTGCCCGGCCATCTGCGCTTGCTGGTTCATGTAAACGCGTTGGCGGTTTTGGCTTTCTTGAAAAACCAAAGGGAAAATGTACGGGTCGTTTTTGTGCATCTCCCCGTACTTACGCAAAGTCTGGGGGTCCATAAACCTCAGTGTGGAGCTGATGTCACGTTGGTCGTTCGACATGATTGACATGATTTTTCCTTACGCCATCCGAGAAAGAGCCAAGTCGGCCAGACCTGCGGCTTTTACCGAGCCACCGTTTGCGTAGCTGCTCACCATGCCGCCTTCTTTGCGGCCCCCCATCAGGTAAGCGCCAGCCAGCGATGTGCCTGCGCCAAGGAGTTGAGCGCCAGTGGAAGGGCCGGGTTGGTACATCGTTGCAGACTGCTGTGTCAGAGGCAAACCGCGCAGCATGTCGGACATGAATCCCAACTGCTTGTACGGATAGTTCTGCGCGTTCAGGTAGTCCTGATACTGCGTGTTCAGCATGCCTTGGACCTGCTGTTGCTGCTGCGCACCAAACTGGTTTTGCATGTTAGTGATGCCCATGTTCTGGGTGTACTGCTGTTGGCCCAAGTTGCCCAGTGTGTTGGCACCGGTCAGCGCTGTCTGCAAGCCCTGAAGACCCAGCCCCGCACCAAACTGCCCCTGCTGCGCGTTGAGGTTAGCCGCTGCTTGGTTGGCACTTTGCTCAGCGTTGAACTGCTGCATGCCTTGCTGGTATGCGTTCTGCGAACCCGTGGCTTGGATGCCAGCCAGTGTGCGCTGCAAATCCGCGTTGCCCTGTGCGCGAGAGATGTAGTCCCGCGCGCCACCAAACGCACCCGATCGGGCCGCTTGTGCTTGCTGCGTTTGACCCGCGATCTCAGCTTGACGGCGTGCTTGTTGCGACTGCACGTCCACCACGTTCTGCATGTACGGAGACATGTAGTTGGCCGCAGTGCCCGCATCCGTGAACGATTTGGCTTGGTAGGGGTTGTACGTGTAGCTGGTGTTGAGAGCGCCAAGCCCCGCCTGCCCGGCCAAAGCCGTAGCATCCGCCAACTGCGGAGCTGTCTGCATCAGGGCTGCATTCTCGTACGACTGCTGCTGCAACGGGGAAAACTGCGCTTGGCGGTCGCCCATGTACTGCATGTACGGATTGGAATCAAGGTCAGTCAGGGCAGCGGACTGGCCCAGCAGATTCTCAACATACGGCCGAGCGTAGTCGGGGATAGCGGTTTGTTCTACTCGTTGCGAAACTTGTTCAGCCATGACTTGGCTCCTTATGCTGGAAGGTATTTTTCAGAGCGGGTATTGGCAGCTACGCGGTTCTTGCCGGTAGTCTTGCCCCGAGCTTTTTGGACACGGTCCATCATGGCGTACAGCTTGCGTGCGCCAGCTTCGGTTGAGCCGTTGCCCAACTCAGAGACGATACGCGCTGGAACCACGAACTCACCATCGGCAAGGCGTGCAGGTTGCTTACCGCCAATCGTTGCAGGGATGCTGTCCGAGACACCATCACCGGGGCCGCGCAGCAAGCGACCGCCATCAGAGTAGCCGCCAAGGTTGTACTGCGAGGTTGAACCCCCACCAGCCAGAGCGCCGAGACCGCCAAGGGCCATGCGCATCACGCCGCCGTTTGCTGCTTGTGCGGCGTCTTCTGGAACAACTACTCTTGTAGCGTCTTTGCTTTTTTTACCCGCCGCAATGCGTGCGCGTGCTTCAGCAATCGGTATGTTCAGCGCAGCGGCAAGCTGTGCTTCGGAGATGCGATTGTCAGTCACAAAATCAAACAACGCGGCAGGGTCTTTAATTCCTCGGACACCTTGGATAACCTCGTTGGAAGTCGGCCCCACCATGCGCTCGCCCTTGGAGTTGTAACTTACTGGGCGGTAGTTGGGGTTTTCAACGTATTTACCGTTTTGGTAAATGTACTTCTGGGTCGGACGGCCTTCTGCTGCCGGGATACCGCGAACCGCTTCGCTGTACGGGCGCATGATTTCGCCAACACCGGACTTGATGGGGTTTGCACCTTGCCCCATGAGGTAGTTGTACGCTGCCAAAGAGTCGCCAGTCTGTTTGTTGAAACGCTGGTTGAACTCTTCCATGGTTTTAGGTGCTGGGTTGACGTACCCCAAGCTGCCTCCACCTTGCGTGTAGATGTCTCTGAGCTGCCGCATGCCCGTAAAGCCGCCTTCTGGACGGCCGGGAATGTTGGGCGCAGTTGTAATCGTGCCATTGGGGTTGACTACGGTATTGCCACCGCCGCTGACGCCGCCGGGCAAATCCACTACGCTCGTTATAGAAGGCGCTTTTGCTTTTGCTTGCAAAGAACTAAAGTCAAACCTTGATTCCGGCGCATTCAACTGAGACGCTTGAAACAAGCCAAGATCAAGGTTTGGTCCGCGCACCAGTTCGCTCAGCGATTTGCCGGTTTGTGCCAGCACATCTGCTTCGGTCAGGTTCTTACTGGCTAAAACAGCCCGTGCATTGGCAAGCGCGTCGTTGGGGCTTTGCCCTGTTTTGGCAGCATAGTCTTTGAATTGTCCGAAAATGTTCTGCGCCGCGTCGTACGTGTTCATTGCCGCAGCGTTGGTCGCATCTTTGTACCACTGCTGCTGACGGTCAGTATCCGTTACTTCACGGCCCAGTGTGTTGCGCACCCACTCATCAGCAATGTTTGTCTGATCGGAAGAAGTGAAGCCGGAATAGTCGCGCAGTGCTTCATCCAGCGTCAGGTTTGGGTTCCGGATAGTTTCGCCCGCAGTGCGAGCACCGTGCAAAAACTCGTTGTACATGTCTTGGCCGGAGATACCTCCTTGCACAATGCGGTCCGTCCAGTACTGCAAACCGCTTGGGTCCACATCGCGCCCAAGCACGTTACGGTAAACGTCTTGAATTTGTCCCCGCGCATTTTGGGCGTTGATGACAGCATTGGGATCGACGTTAAATTGCTTCGTAGCCGCTGCAATACCAGCCGCATCCAAATTGTTGTCTTGGATGTACTGGTTAATCTGAGAACCTGTAAACGGTGTAAAGCCTGCTGGAGCTACAGGCTCGGTGCCCTGTGTCCGTGCTTCCCCAATAGCACTCTTAAAAGTGTTAATTTCATTTGGGTCAATCGTGTCACCGAACTGCTGCTGCCAGTATTGAAGACCGCCCGGATCGGCTTCGCGTCCTGCGACCTGCTGGTATAACTCTGCAACATTGGACGGACCACCTGCGGCCAGAGCCACGATACCACCTTGGGCCATGCCCTTGTACTCGCTGGCAGGGTAGTTACCGGCGCTGGTGTACGTCTGCCCGTAGGGGTCGAATGTGAAGTTGCGGATAGTGCCCGTGTCTGGGCGCTTGGTTGTGGTCTTTACACCTTCGTCGGCCAACACAGGAGAAATCGTAGCAAGCCCAGTCAACATTTCGCGGGTATACGCGCCGGGGTTGCTGGCCATCTGGCCAAAACCTGCGGACATCTTCGCGCCAAAACCGGCTTCACCTGCTTTGCTCAACGCCGCGTCGCGCAAACCGCCCACGTCGGAGGCGTACTTGGCAATCGCTTCTTGGCTTGCGCCTTCAGCCAAAGTCGGGAACGTGCCCGCAGCTTGTTGTGCGGCAATGTCGCCTGCGGCTATCGCGCCTTCTCCAGCGCCAGCCAGACTGCCCCCTAAACTTGCACCGCCGTATGCGCCAAGACCGGCCATAAGGCCACGGGACAAGCTACCTGTGGACAACGCGGTGATCCCGCCAACAGCAGCGCCAGCCATACCGGCCGACATCAAACCAAAACCCGCAGGGCCAAGCGCAAAGCCCGCAATCATGGGCAGCATCTTCTTCAGGAAGTTGGCTTCTGGCAGACCAGTGTCAGGGTTAATGGTCAGTGTGCCACCACCTTTTAGCGCCAGAACTTGCAAGCTCTGGACCTCTTCCGGCGTCATGTGGACAAGCATCGAATCGCTGCCGCGACCTTTGGAGGCCATATGGCCCGCAAGTGCGTGAAGGCTCATAGTTGCCTCTCAAAAATAGGGTTGGTGGATGTTATCATGATGCAGTCTTTATGCGAAGCACTTGGCTGGTCGAACCCGTGGTGGTATCTCGAAACACAGCCCCCAATCGCAAGGTAGGCAAATCTGCTTCCGTCGGCAGGGTGTCCAAGTTAATGGTCAGCGTAGCCGCACCCACGTCACCCGGGTTGCTGAGCTGGTTGAAGAACAGACGCAAAATGTTGTTCAGTTGATCCTGATACCGGCGCTCATATTCTTCCGGGGCCAGCGGTAAGCTGGGCGGGGTTACGTTAAGTTCTGCCATATGTAATACTTTAAGTCACCTACGTCCATCAGGGCGGATGTCCACTCGCGGAGCGCCAATCTGCCACGTTGTGTTGATCTGGTTGGATTCGATCTTGAAAATTAACTGGCGTCCGCGCATGCGGGTGTAAATCTGCCCCGTAAACTCTTCCGTGATGTTGTACGAAGCGCTGGCAGCAACCGGAGCCCCGGCCGAGCTGGTCACCCCAGAACCCGAATTGGACAGGCCGTACAGCGTCATGGTCACCGTTGGCGACTGCGCTTCGGGCGAATTGCTTGAGTTCTCAAAGGTCAAATCGGGCAGAACGCGCCAGACAAACCCGAAGTTGTGGCCGTCTTGGATGTCGAACTCAGACGATGAAATGTTGGCGGCAATCGGCAGCGCGGTGCCGGTCGCGTTGTCGTTGATACCGTTCTCGTGATACACGATGTTCCGGATATACGTTGCGGCCATAGGAAAAGCCCTAATACCCGAGTCAAGCCACGCTGTACGACCCATGTTGCCGTAGTACCAGATTTTCTCAAGGTAGTTATACACAACATACCTGTCCACAACGGTTGAGTTGGCCGAGCAATAGAACCACCAGACCTCATTGAACCCTTCGTTCGTGCCAGCAAACACCTGCGCTGCTTGGTTCTGGTTAAAGTTGCTGAACACGTACCGACGCACGTCACAGTTGAGCGTTTGCACCCGGCCGTCGTAGGCATAGAACTTGTCCACGCCCATCCAATACACCACACCTGATGCCAGCGCAACACAGTTCTGACTTGGAATGGATATGTTGTCCCCGAGCAACTGCGTCTGCCACACGTTGGGCGGTCCAAGGTACTGAAGTGAGTACACCGCAGAGTTTGTGAACACCACAATCTCCTGACGGGTCTGGATGGCAGTAACGATTTCTGAGCCGTCCGACAGGCGGATACTCCCTGCTTGGTTGGTGGCGTCTGGCGTCCAGTTGTAAGGGTCATCTTGATTAGACCAGCGTATCAGCATCGGGTCCTGCGTTGTGCTGCCGTAGTCGTTGACCCCGAAGGTGAGGATGAACCTCGAAGTGTCCGACACCATAAGAAAGTTCTGAATCAGGGGGACGTCATTTGGCGTAATGGTCTGCACACCTGACTGCGTGCCCGAGGTGTTGACGATGTTGCCTGCGGTGTCGATGAGCTGGAACGTCAGTCCTACGTTATTGAAGGCAAAGTACGTGGTGCCCGCAGTGATGCCTGTTGGCAGCGCCCCGGTGGTAGAGAACACAACGGCAGCACCTTCGGTGTACAAAACAGTGGACGTGACAACCGCCGGGGAAGCAATAGTAATGGTGGCAGTTCCGCCAAGATCGCGCAACAAAACGCCCCGAGAAGTCACACCGCCTGTGGCGTCCCAGTAGTAGATACCCCCGCCCCGAGGGCCAAAAACCAAATCCTCGCCGTAGTTCTGCTGGCTCCACAACCGAAGCGCAGTAAGAGACGTGCCGCCCAACCCCCACGGCCCACCACCCCAGACATCTGCGCCCCAACCCACAACAGGAATAGAAGCCTCTGCACCCACATTGATCTGGTAGGCTGTGGTGACCGTACCGCCGCCGGGCGAACCTGAGACGTCTGTAGCGTTGGCCGTTGCGCCAACAGTAATGGTGTAGGCGTTTGAATTGACCAGCGTAATTTGATGCTCGCTGTTCAGCACAGCGGCGGTGATGTTGCCGCCAAGGCCAGTAGCCCCGCTGAAAGTCACAAAATCACCGTTGACGCAGCCGTGCGCAGTATCAGCTACCGTAATAACCGAGGAGCCCAGTGTTGCAGTGAAAGGGTTGGTGAGTGTGACGGTGCTGCGGATCGGTGTGATGTCGTTGTACGCGCCCCCACGCTCTATGTAGAACTTCAGGTTTGTACCAATGCCCAACAGGTTCAAGCCGCCAAGCGTCACCCAGTTCCACAGGGAACGGCAAACGCCAAGGAAAGTGCTGGCCGACAGACGCTGCCAACCGCCGATCTTCTCGGGCGTGCCTTGGCGGAAACGGATTTTGTCGCCGTCGTACCAACCGCCTTCGGTGGTGTAGCGTGTGTTTTCCCGGTTAATCCCGGGTTTGAACAGTATCTTGGATAAGGGCATGGGCTACCTCAGTGTTGCTACATTTTCGCACTTAACTCAGGAACAGCGCAATCTCGGCCTCGCGGCGCTTGACCAGCCCCGGTAAGACTTTCCCGCCGCCTTTGGTCCAGACTCGAAACGCCTCGGCTGCGCCGTCCCAATCCCCCCGGTTGGCCCTCATACGGATCGTACTACGCTGGAGGTTGCCTAGCCCGAAGTTAAAGGAAATAGAGACAAGAGCGTCGAAGCTGCCTTGACGCCCAACCACACCGGGAACAAGACGAAGAACACCCCGTTCAAAAGTTCCGACATCAGTGCGGAATAATTCGTCGATCTCTTCTTTTGTCCAAACACGGTTGTCCTCCGGTTTCAGCGGGAATTCGCTGCGAATCATGGGAATGTCAGCCTTGGTCTTGCCCGGTGGCCTGACCATAGGGAGCCTGATCTGCTCTTGGTACAGGACGTGGCCGTAGCCAATCGTCCAAATGTGCGCTGGGCAAAGGTAGGGCCGAGAGCGTTTACCCTCATACCTGTGCATCAGGTCTTCACCTGCCCTGCTCAGTTTCACTTCTTGCTCCAGCCGCGAGAGCCAAACCAAAAACCGATGATCCCGCCAAGCATGGCCATCTCATCGCTGGAGAAAATCAGGTCGGCGTACTTGATGACATCGTCAATGTTCTGAATCAAGCCGGGGTGGTTCCATAAGTACCAAGCCATGAAGGCGTTGATCGCCACCAGCTCCAACACGAAAATATAAGTCACGGTGGGGCGCACAGTGCCCACGTAGCTGGAGACCCATGTAGCGGCCTTTTCCAACACCTTGGCGTCATGGGCCAGAGCAGCTTCGGTCATCCGGGCATCGGTCTCCATCGCCACCTGCTCGGTGCGGATTTCCTCGACCTTGGCCTGTGCAGCAAAGCCAGCAGCAGCCAGTTGGAGTTCCCGTTCCGTTTGCACTTGCGCAAGGCGCAGTTCGTGCGCTTGGTCAGCTTTGTTTTGGAAGTATTCCAGCAGCTTTGGAAGGCCGGAGATCAGCAAACCCCCAAGAGTTGAAAACAATGAAAGCATCAATTACCCCTTTTTGTCAGCATGGCTGAAGCAATTTCCAGCATGAATTTTACTTGTTGAATGTCCTGCGGTGGCTCTGACCAGCCCACCGTGATCTGCCCAACAAACCGATAGCTGTCTGGCGGAACGCTTACCCGGCAGGTAAACGCCACGCCCTTCTCCAGATACCACAGACCCACCTCAGACTGCGCGTAGCGGTACTCCCCACATGGAATTTCATTGGTCATCAGCTTGACTACATCCGAGTTGTTGGATGAGTTTTGACTGAAGAGGCCAACGTCAATGTCTTCAATCGTTTTGTCCCTGCCGTCCTTGGTGTACGCCCGGTAGACCGTCCGGCTGTTGAATAGCGGGTTGACCTTAAACACAGCAACAACCGTGGCCCCCGTCTTTTTCATCAGCATGGACCCCACATCATCGGCTCGGCTGGTATTGATCTCCGGCAGCTTCTTGGACTCCTTGTAGGCGTCCAGCATAAAG
>JBEIEP010000054.1:0-14567 GCA_040382935.1 Burkholderiaceae bacterium | reverse complement strand
GACAAGCCCGACGCCACCGAGCGCAAAGCCGCACTGGCCTTGCTGCAAAAAATGTACCGCCAATGGCCGTTTTTCCGCACCCTGCTGTCCAACATGGACATGGTGCTGGCCAAGAGTGACCTGGCCTTGGCCTCGCGCTATTCAGAACTGGTGGGCGACACCCGCCTGCGCAAGAAGATTTTTACGGCCATCGAAGCCGAATGGCACCGCACGGCCGACGCGCTCACGCAAATCACGGGCGAGAAAAACCGCTTGGCCAGCAACCCGGCATTGGACCGGTCCATTCGCCACCGCTTCCCCTACATCGACCCGCTGCACCACCTGCAGGTCGAGTTGATCCGCCGCTACCGGGCCGGCCTGGCCGACGAGCGCGTGCAGCGCGGCATTCACATCAGCATCAACGGGATTGCAGCGGGGCTGCGGAATACTGGTTGAGACTAGTGGAAACACTCGCCTATTTAGCGGCAGAACAAAGTCCAGCCTATCTTCAACTCAATCCCGCAGAAACCGGTATACGAATTAGCCGTACATTTATCTGCAACCCCTTTGCGCGATGACATTCGATGTTTATGTCTGTCTTTCAGAAATGACCACAAACAGCTGCTGATCAGCCCATTCGAGTCGTACGCGAACAGGGAAGGCGCGGTCGGGTACCGCCGTTGCACTGAACTCACCTTTGGCTGTATCGAAACGAAGCCAGGCGGGTAGGGGCGCACCGTTTTCAAGACTGACTTTGATTTTTTCATCAAATTGAACCACAAGGTCAGCAGGCAACAGGAACACAAAACCTGTCCCTGAGGTTGAAGATCTTGCAGGCAGCGTCACAGCAACAAGCCCCTGTCGTGTGGTTTGCGGTGACTCCATAACGTCCACCTGTACACCTGGTGTCGTGACAGCCGACGCAACTTGCGCGGATCTGTTACCGGATAAAGCGGTTGATGCTGAACTGACCACGTCAACTTGAGGTGAAACGATGTTTGCTGCGCTCGCAGTGACCTTGGTCGGGCTGATAGCACCTTGGCTCAGAAGACCTTGACTAGACTCCATCAAAGTCAACACAGAATGGAGCTGACCTGTTTTTTCTAGGGCAAGACGCTCAGCTTCTGCCTTTTCAGCCGCTAGGCGATCGGCTGCCGCTTTCTCGGCTGCTGCCTTCTCGGCTGCTGCTTTCTCGGCCGCAAGGCGTTCGGCTTCGGCCCTCTGAATGGCCTGCTCAGCTGCTAAGCGTGCTGCCTCAGCGGCATCTCTAAAGACATCACCCGTGACCGAAACTGTTGCTGCGGTCGTGACAACTCCCCCCCTCAATCGGTTACCTGGATTGGTTAGCGTAATTTGTTGACCTGGCGCATTGAATACAGCGCTGCCATCCACAATCAGTGGACCAGTTTGGCCCACATTGCCCGAGCTGGCAGCATCCAGGTTACCCGTAACGATTGTGCTGCCAAAGGTGGTGGTGCTGTTGGCACCGGTGGTTGTGGTGATGAGGCCTGCTGTGGAGCCTGAGACGGTCAAGTTACCGTTTGAGGTCAAGCTGGTGTTACCCGTCACGTTCAACACACCATTGAAAACGCCAGATGTGATCAAAGTAGCATTGCCACTGGCGTTGATGGTGGCCAACCCACCTGAGGACGTGGTGGTACCCGAAGCTTGGGCAATGTGGCCGCCGGTGCTGACGATGGTGGTGGTGCCTGAGGTGGACAGGTTGCCAATCACCATGCCGCCAGTGGTGTCGGTAATGTTGGTGTTGCCCCCCACCGTCACGCTGCCTGCGGTGCCTTGGCTGTAGCTGTTGTTCACCGTCAAATTGCCTGTCAGCAAAGTGGTGCCGCCTGTTTGCGTCAAACTGTCGGATGCAAAGTTACCCGTCCCGTTAAAGCTCCCTGCGCTTTGGCTGTAGTTGCCAAGGTTGGTAGATCCGGCATTGATGAGCGTACCCCCTGACTGGGTAAAGCTGGCCAAAGTCATGCCGCCAGCGCCAATATTCAAGAAGCCCTCTGTGTGCTGCAAGCTGCCGTCTGTGCTGCCCAGGCTGTCGATTTTGACAGCATTGGCCTCTGTGTTGGCTGCAGAAGCAGGGCTGCTGGCCGTGTTGTTGAAAGTCACAGTCACGCCACTGGGAATGATGACATTGGCCACGTTCGACAGATCGGGCACCGCGCCACCAGTCCAGTTGGCGGGATCGAACCAGTTGCCTGTCGCACCACCAACCCAGGTGACCGAGTTCAAACGCGTGATGTTGGCAATGGCAGTGCCCGTCGTGGCAACGGTGTAGTTGCCAGCATCTGTGCCAGACAATGAGACGCCGTTAACGTTCACCGTTTTTCCTGCGCCTGCATTCTTGTCGGCAAAGGCGGCACTGCGGTTAATGACCAGCACATCACCGCTCACACGGTTATCGCTCAAGTTCACACTTGTAGATGTATTACCGTCGTAGACTTTGTCCACACCGGTGTAACTCACCGTCAGCGGTCGGGCAGTGATTACACCGTCGGAACCACCAAAAGTGCCGCCGCCTGTCAAGTGATAACTGGCTGCGGCCGCGCCTGAAAGTGCGAGATTGGAAATGGTGTAGTTCAGGCCAGAACCCACGTTCTTGCTGCCAAACGCACCCATACCATTGACCGTCACCACATCACCTGGTTCCAGTGTGGACAGGCCAATTGTCACCCCCTGCATGCCAGTGGTCCCGTCGTAGACCTTGCTCACACCCGAGGCTGAAGCACTTAGCCCCTTGGTGTTGACCTGGTGAGCTCCAACCACGGTAACGACGTTGCTGAAGTTGGCGCTGTTTTCAGTGACTGTGCCTGAAGTGCTGAGCTGGTAGCTGCCCACGGCCAGTTTGCCTGCGCCCGTCGTCACCGCAGACAGAGGCCCCAGCGTGAAGTTGGCCGTGCCAGAACTGCCGTCGTTGACAGTCACCGCATTCGCGCCGCTGATGGCAACACTGGCGCCGCTGACGCTGTTGTTGTCCAGGCGCACGACGCTTGTGCCGTTGTCGTATTCCACACTGGCGATGGCGTATTGTGTGGTTGCGCCATAGGTGCTGCTCGCGTTAGCGACCCGAACCAGCAACTGGCGCGAGGGCACGATGGTAAAGTCGCCGTTCGCAAATGTAATGGCGTAGTTGGATGAAGTAAGTCCACTGGCTTGCAACACACCGCTGTAAGTGCCTGCGGTGTCGGTACCGACATTGGTGCGGGCAATCGCCGGCGCGCCACCCAGGACCGCACTGGTCTCACCGTTGACAAAGCCGCTGTAACTCACACCGCTAAAACCTGCTGTGTCGCTTTGTGTCACGAACTTGGCATCGTTGTTGGCGCGCACAGTCAAGGGAGCAGCGCTGATGGTCGCCCCTACCGTTTTACTGGTCGCATCCAGAACATAGTCGCTCGCCTTGGATCCATTGTTGCCTGAGATTCCAGTGATGCTCAAGCCCGCTACAGTCAGCGTATGGGCTGCACTGACATTGGCGCTGTTGTATTCACCGCCAGTGAAACCCAAAGTGGCAGCCGAATCACCACTTGCCAAACCACCAAAGGTATAAGTCGGGGTGAAACCGGCGGGCGGATTGTTGGTGCCGTCATAGACTTTGGTGACACCTGTGTTGCTGATGCTGGGGGCAAGCGTCGCGGCGTTGATGGTGACGTTGTTCACCCCTGCCGCCGCTTGCGTGATGTTGGGCAGCTGGTAGTTGCTGGCCAATCCTCCGTTGGTGCCGTCACCTAGGGTGATTGCATTCACAAAATTATTGACTGTATCCACATGTTTGCTGCTAACCGTGGCACCCGTGTGGGTGAGTGTTTCGCTGCCCACCATGTTGCCAAGCGTCAGCTGACTGCCGGTGAGCGCAGTGTTCCCGTCGTACACCTTGGTGGCACTGAGCGTCAGCATGCGACGCGAAATGTCTGCTGTAAAGCTCAAGGGGTTGAGTGTGTAGCTGGCTGCGTCCGCGCCCGCCAGCGACAAACCACCGATAGTGACTGTACGACCAACTTGCGCATTGGCGCCATCAAACGCGGCGCTGGCCGTGCCCGTTAGCGACACCACATCGTTGGTAACTAGCTTTCCATCGTTATTGGCTGCACCACCACTGGTCAACACAGCCGTGCCGGTAGGCGTAGCAGTGGTGTTACCGTCGTAGGTTTTGTTAGACACTGACAAACCGCTGATATCTAAGGGTTTGGTGTTAATGGTCAAGGTACCTGAATTCACACCAGAAATGTCGTAGCCCAGCGCTTCCAAGCCAGAAGCCTGCACGCTATATCCAGCATTCTTGACCTTGAGCAAACCGGCCCCAGACAGATTGGCTGCATCGGTAGCACCCACAACGGTTAAGCCGCTGTCACTGTCCCCGTTGACGATTCCGCTGCTGGTGTTCAAGGTGAACGTAGGCAGACTCTCCCCATAGGTCATGGACCTGTTGTTTATCTGGCCAGTAATACTGGGCCGCTGGCGGTAGACCGCATAAATTCCGCCACCCAAAGCCGAAGTGAAGTTGCTGATCGACTCACTGCTGCCATAACGGAATTGCCCCGTCCCACTGGCTATCAACCAGTGGTTAGTGGTTAGGGGGTCGCTGTCCGCGTCATAGGGGTTGGCCTGCGCCAGGCCCACGCTGCCCGACAGACTGCCGGTATACAAGGTGGCGCGCCCGCCCGTGCCCATCGAGAGGTTGATTGGCGTAGTCAACACGATGTCGCCCCCGCTGGACGTCCCCGCTGCAGTGCTTGCACCAGCGGCCAGCACCACCGCCGAAGATGCGCTGCTCAAGGTGTTGATGTTCTGACCAAGCGTGAGGTTGCCGCTGCGTGTTTCAACCCGCACATTGCCAGAGGCCCAGATGCCGGTCGGATTGATCTGACCCACCGTCAACGCGGTCGCATTGGTGAACGACAGACTGCCCAAGCGGGCGCTGCTGCTGCCACCAGCAAGGGTGCCCACGCTGTTGCCTGTGTGATTCAGGGTGAAGCCACCCGCACCATTCAGGCCCAAGCCTGCTGCCGTGATGGCCGCGCTTTGCGTCACCGCACCACTGGCCTGCAGGTCGATGTTGTACAGCGTGGGGTTGGGCGCCGCACCATTGGTGGCCGACAAAGCACCCTCGATGGCGATGGCGCCGCCATAGACCGTGATGGGCCCGCTGATGCTGTGGGCCTGACCCAGCGTGATGCCCGCCGTGTTGCCCGCTCGGCCCAACGTCAAGCCGGTGAGAGTGGGCGCAAAATGAAAACGCAAACTGTTGAACGCAGACCCAAAAGACGTAGAACCTGAAAGCGGCTCCACTGTAGCCCGGCCAGTGCTGGTGATCGACAAACTCGCAGGCGTATTGAACCGGTCGGCACGAACGGTGATGTTGCCGGATTGACCGGCGCCGCCCAAAGTGTCCGCGCTACCCGAGAACAGGCCGCGGCTGCTGCCGCCCCCACCTGCAGTCGCGGTGACAGTGAGCGCACCCGCATTCGCAAGCACAGTGGCACCTGAGAGCTGAACACCGTGGTTGTTGTCACCACCGCTGCCCCCAGTGCCACTGATGGACACTGCACCGTTACCGGTGATACCCGGTCCGCCAATGCTCACACCATGGTGTGCGCCGCCCGTACCCGTACCCGAACCGCCGTATCCTTCGATGGTGACCATGCCTGTCGATGTGATGGCACCAGAGATCGCCACACCGACACTGGCGCTTCCCGCCCCGCTGGTGCTTGCGCCAGTCCCCACCAGGGTCACGCTGCCACCCCGCAGCTCAGCATTCGTGTTCAGCAGCACACCCAAACCGCTACCCGTGTTGGTACTGGTCCCCCGCACAGAAATGCTGCCCGTTCCTGCATCGAGCACCGTGTAGGGATCCATCACCACACCGGCCGGTGTGCCACGGGCATTGCCTGTCAGTGGGTCTGCACCCCCACCGATCACGATATTGCCACCGCCGGTGCTGACCGATGTGGTGTTCCCAGAAGCACCCATGTAGAAAGCCACACCGCCACTGCCGTTGTTGTCACTGTCGGCCCAATAAGTCACATGGCCAGCCGTCGTGGAGACTGCAAGGCCGCTCAGCTGGGCGACATTGCCGCTGGCTTGGAGGTCGATGGCGGCACCTGCAAGCGTGCTCCCCAGGTCGCCGTTAACGTTGACATCTCGGCCATACACCTTGACAGGCCCTGCAACGCGGATGGCGCTGCTGCTGGCCCCCAGGTTAACGTCCACATCACTTGTACCGTTGGCCGAAGTTTCTTTGCCAATGGTCAAACCACCCAGGTCAGCCGCAAAGTTCCATTTGGGCGCAGTCGAAAACGCGCTCGAAAAATCTGTGCCTTCTGGCTGAATCACCAAAGCGCCCGGCCCTTTGAATTGGCTTGAAGCGGTGTCAGGCGCATTGCTCTGAATCACCAGGCGGCCCGCAGCGATGGTGGTCGCACCGGTGTAGGTGTTGGCTGCTGTGAGCGTCAGGTCGCCGGTACCGGCTTTTTCCAGCTGGCCGCTGGTGCCAGCAATCCTGCCCGCAAAGCTGGTGTTGGTGTTGTCGCCACCGGCCGTCAGCTTGTAGCTGCCCAGCTCAATGCGCGCATTGGTGCCGCTGCCCCCTGCAATCGAGCCCACCGTCAGGTGGTCCAAAAGCTCCAGGCGGGTTCCAGCTGTGGTGCCCAAGGTCACTGCGCTGTTGCTGCCCAAAGCATTGGCGTGGTCGGCTTGCACCACGCCACCACTGAGGGTGGTGGTGCCCGTGTATGTGCTGTTGCCGCCCAGCGTCAGGGTGCCGCCCGTCGCGTTCACCGTCAGGTTGCCGGTGCCGCTGACCTCGCCCGTCAGGTTGGCCGACAACTGGTTGATCGTCAGCGTGCCTGCAGAGGTGAAGGTGTGTACCGTGTAACCGCTTGCACTGCCGGGGCTGGAGGCGATCGATCCACCGGTCCCCGCAGCACTCGGGCCCAAATAACGCGCCACCACAATACCCGAGCCACCGCGGCCAGCAACTCCCATGTAAGCCGCGCCTCCACCTCCACCGGTATTGGCCGTACCACTTGACCCTCCGCTGGTGCCACCGTTGCCACCACCGGCAGTTCCTGATCCTTGAGCAGACGCATTTCCATTATTAGCGGCACCACCACCGCCACCCGCGTACCACCTCAAGGTGCCCGTGATGTCACTGCTCCTGCCAGCACCACCATCACCACCTTGGCCTGCCGCCCCAGCCTGACCCACCCCGCCAGCTCCAGCGCCACCGCCGCCACCAGTCGCCAATGGGTCCCCCATCTCTCGATAATTGGTCCCACCTAAATTTCCGTTGCCACTGCTCCCGCCACTCGCATTGGACGCAACACCACCGCCATTTGCCGTACCTCCAAAAGCAGTGGATGCTTGGCCAGCGACACCGTCGGCACCACCAGCGCCCACGGTCACTGACGACGATGTGCCCACCGACAAGCTGGTTGACCCTGTTACAAAACCACCGCCACCGCCACCGCCTGGAACCCAGAAATCTGAAGTTCCCCCGCCGCCGCCGCCCACCAACAGGTATTCCACTTCCAGATTGGCCAGGTTCAGGGTGGCGCCGCCTGTGGTCAGCGCTATCTTGTTGGCCAAGGTGGTGCCGTGGGCCAGCGACAGTGTGGTGCCGCCCCCCAGCACCAAGGTGCCCGTGCCTGAGACCGAACCCGAGCCGGTTCGCAAGGTCAGGCCACCGGTGCCAGATCGGGTGATGTCAGAGTTGATGACAATGCTGCCTTGTGCCTTGAGCGTCAGGGTGCGGGACGAAGCCGAGGTGATGGGCGCACTGACGGTGATGTCGCCCGTCTGCGTGCCGGTGGTGCCGGTGAATACCGTGACGTCGGTGGTGTTGAGCGCGGTTTGCAGCGTCGCGGCGCTGATCTGCGTGTTGTCCGCTGCTGCGGTGTAGGTGCCGCCACCCGAACCGCCGATGGTGATGTTGCGCGGATCGAGCAACCACTCGCCGGTTTGACCTCGGGGGGCCAGGGTGCTGACCTGAATGCCATCCACTTTCAGGGCGGCGCCCGAGGTTTCTATCTGCCCGCCATCGCCACCTTGGCGTCCCCCTTGGGCTTGGATGCTGCCGTGCGCAGCCGTCACTGAGTTGGGCAGGGCGATGTCGCTCCACAAGACCACCGTGCCGCCCTTGCCCTTGTCGGTGGCGCTGGCGTCGATGGTGGCGCCTGCTTCCATCGTCACCTTGGTGGCTTGGTACAGCGCCTTGGGGTCATCAAACACCCGGCGCTCGGCGTTCTGGCCGCCTTGCCAATCACCACCCACCAGCACCTGGCCACCGCCCGTTCCACCGGTGGCGCTGATGCTGCTGCCCCCCTTGAGCGTGATGTGGTCAGCCGTGAGGACGATGCGTCCGCCCACGCTGGTGAGGCTGCTGGCGTTGATGCTGCCGCTGTTGCTCACCACGCTGCCTTGCAGCTCGCGCGCGGCCATGGCGCTCAGAATCACCAGGCCGCCTTCGGCCTCAATCGCTTGCTTGTTCTCCACCAGCGCTTGCCACTGACCGGCTTGCACGCGGATGTTGGTCAGCTTGTTATTCGGGTCGAGCTGCAGTTCCACCACTTCGCCCGCAGCCAGGGCCACGGTGCCTTTGGTGGCCACAATCAGGCCTTGGTTACGCACTTCAGGGGCCATCAGGGCAATGTAGCCTTCGAGCTTGGCACGCAGTTCGCCCTCGTTGACCACACTGGCGGTGCTGCCCTTGCGCTCAAAACTGAGGTCGCCCGCTATAAACTGCGCGTTGCCTATGCTGTGGGTGGTGGCAATCAAGCTGCCCACATCCACCATGCTGCCGCGGCCAAAGAACACGCCGTTGCCATTGCTGATGATCACTTGGCCTGGCGCGGTGATGCGGCCCATGATGGTGCTGGCCTCGGGGCCAGTGACGCGGTTGAGGGTGGAGCCACCGGCATTGTTGAAGTGCACATGGGCGTCTTGACCCACGTTGAAGCTTTGCCAGTTGAGGATGGCGCGCTGGCTGGCTTGGTCAATGACCATGTTGGCGCCACTGCTGCGGATGGTCGCGCTGCCTGCGGCCAGGCTACCGCCTGTGGGCAAAGCGTTGTTCGCCACGGTTTGGGAGCGTGCGGGGGCAACTGCGGTGAACGCGCCAAAGGCCAGCGCCAAAGCACTGGCCAGGGTTTTAGCGGTCCAGGTGCCTGTGTTGATGGCAGTGCTTGCGGTGTCGGCTGCGCTGCCGTGGGCCTGAGCGGGCTCGCTGCCCTGCGTCACGCTCTTGGCTTTCCCGCGTGTACTCACAATTTCTGACACCACCACCATCTGCTGAAGGGTGTGGCTCCAAATGACTTTACAGGCGTTGTTCATGTTGTGTTCTCTGAGTGACCGAGTGCGGCCAGGTGTCTGATTGGCTTAGAGGCTGCGCGAGAGCGCCAGCCACAGTCGGGTCTTGTGCAGTGAGCCATCCTGGTCACGGCCTGTTTGCGCATTGGCGTTGGGGTTACGACCCAGGCGCTGTGCCAGGGTGGTACTGGCCGTCCAGCCTTGAGGGCCGGTCCAGGTGACGCTGACCCCGGCACCGCTCAGGCTGTAGTCACGCAAAGCATCAGCGCTGCGCTTTTGAATGCGACCATGGTCATAAAAGGGCGTCACCAGCCATTGCGGGTTCAGGCGCCAGCGCAGCTCCAGATTGAGCACTTGGCCTTGTGGGCCGGTGGCTTCGCTGACCGCGTAGGCGCGCACACGCGATGGCCCCCCAAGACTGAAGTTTTCTGAACCATCCAGAACCTTGTCACCGGTCTTCTGGCCGCTCAGAACGGTGTACAGACTGAGGTCGCTGCGCAGCGTCTGCTGTCGGCTCAATCTCCAATTGAGCTTGCTGTAGCTGCCCTTAACAACCGGCAACACCGGCACGTGGCCGTCTTGCACAACCCCACGCCGCCAGTCCAGGCTGTAGCTGTTGGCGACCGTCTTGCCCGCCCAGCTGTCAAAGAAATTACCTGCAAGGCCTATGTTGCCCCCTTGCACAGAGTAGTCGCTGTTGCGCAGACCATTGGCTTTGCCCAAAAAAAGGCGATGGTCAATCGCAGCCGTCACGAACATGTTGGCTTGCCGGCTGCGAACCAGCGGGTAACTCAAGTCCAAACCGGCACTTTGGCTGCGGCCCTGGATGTTCTGAGCTCGTCCGTCGGCATCGGGGGTGATGATCGCAAAGTCCAACTGACTCAGATGCATACCTCCACGCCAGCCGCTGTAGCCCAGGGGCACGGTGCTGCCCACTCGCAAGAACTCACTGCCTTGGCTCTTGAGGGCCTGTGCACTGAAGCTCTCGCCATAGCCCAAAGGACTGCTCCAGCTGCCGCTGACACTCAGTCGGCTGGCGCCAACGGTGCGGGCGTTGTGGTTGTCGAGACCCAAGTCCAATTTGTAAGGCGATTCCGCTGCCGATGTGAGGATGACGTCGGTGGCGCCCGGTCGGGCACTGGCTTGCAAGGTACCCGCCACACTCACGCCGGGCAAGTCATCTGCAATCAGCAAACCTCGCTCCAGCCTCCGGGTGTTGAGAACCGCATCCTCTGCTTGGCCGTTGCGCACCCAGGCCAGCAGCCGCTCAGGCCGCACACGGGTGGCGGACTGCGCGTCCAGCCGAACTTCGCCAAGACGCGCTTCGGTGATGACCAGCCTGATGCGGCCATCGGTCGCGTCCTGTTGTGGGATATCGACACGGGCCAGCCAACCCGCATCTTCGTAGGCTTGCTGCACCACAGCGGCGGCCTCGCGGATTTGTTGGAGTGACAAGTCAACGCCAACAAAAGGTTGCAGCAACCTCTGCAGGGCATCCGTGCGCAAGACCTGTTGACCTTGCAAGTCCCACTGTTGGACGCGCACCACTGGGCTGCCCGGCTCGGGCGCACTGGGCTGGTTGATGCGCTGGGGCTGCATCTGCAAGGCGGGCAAAGCGGGCACCCGAACGGGCTCCACCTGGCGGCTGATGTTGCCGGGGTCAGTCTGAGCCAATACACTTTCAAGAGACAAACAAAAGGTCACGGTCAAAGCATTTTTGACAGTGTTGATCTTGACATTTTGATGAGCAGTCATGTGCGCAGCCCGTGGACCGTGATGAAATGAATGGCTCCAAAGCTAATTCGACAAAACCAATAGTTCTAACAAAATCTAACAAGCAAAAGGGGTAAATTGACAACATGCACCGCCAAAGATTCACCCCAAAATGCCTTTTGGCGCTCGTGATATGGCTGTGGTTTGTCACGACCAACATGGCTCTGGCCACCACAACACAAGCCACATTTGCAGGCTGGCTGGATGAATCAGGCACCGCCACGGCTGAGACCGTTCAGACACAAGCCAGATGGGAAAATTTTTCTGGCTGGAAAAGCTGGGCATATGGACCAGAGCCGGTGTGGCTGCGTGTGCAAATACCTGCAGTTGCACTGAAAGAGGCCCCCAGCTTTGTTCTCACTGTGCGACCGCCTTTCTTGGACAAAGTCACGTTTTACGACCCCTTTTTTGGGGTTGAAAAAAAAGCCGGTGATTTTTACCCCGCCAAAGATGATGCTCTGGGCAGCGTTTTGTTCACCTTTGAGGTGCCTGCGCTGGATGTTGAGCGCACGGTGTTGATCAAGCTGCAAAGTACCAGCACACGGTTGGTGCATCTTTCGCTCATGCCTTTGGCCGAGGCGCAGGCCTACACACGGTTTGTGGAATGGATGACCGGCTTTATGCTGGTTTTGTCTGTGGTGTTTTTGGTTTGGGCCGTGGTGAATTGGATACTGACCCGCGACCGCATCATGGGTGTTTTTGCCATCAAACAGGCCATCATCACGGTTTGGGGATTTCTATTCTTCGGCTTTGGCCGCTTAACAATGGGGCCAATGTTTGGCGAGGGCACTTTATCCCTCATCAGCAGCATCGCAGTGTCGGGCCTGATGTGGTCTGGACTTTGGTTTTTTGCAACCCTGCTGCAAGATTACAAAGCCAGGTTATGGATGCTGCGCTGCATGCAAATCACCGCGCTTGGCATTGCCTGCATGAGTCTGATTAACTTTTTGGGATACACACAGCTTGCCTTGCAAATTACCAACGCATTGGTGCCTGTGTTTTTGTTGTGGATTGTGCTCACCCTGTGGTTTTCGCCAAACACCCAAGGCAAAGTGCCCATTTCTAAATACGCACTCTTGGTATATTTGGTCATTTACGCCGTACTCTTTTCGCTTCCAGCGCTGATGTATGCGGGCCTGATCAATGAGTCGCCCATTTTGTCTTTGGGCAATATGGGCATGCTGGTCTTGGATGGGTTCGTGATGCTCATGATTTTGAATGCGCGCGAGCGACGCTTCAAAGAACAGCACCGCGCTGTCGCGACACAGCTGATCGTGCAACAAGAGCAAGCCCGGCTTGACCAAAAGTACCTGCAGGAGCAACGCCAACTTCTGGCCATGCTCGCTCACGAAATGAAAACGCCCCTGGCCAACCTGCGGATTTGGATGGAGGCTGGCCCCACAGGCCGTCCGGCGATGCAACGCGCGATTGTGGACATGGACGGTGTAATTGAGCGCTGTGTGCATGCGGGGCTGCTGTCCGACCACAGCCTCAAGCCCTTCAATGAATGGCTAGACGCTTCAGAACTGACCCAAAGCGTCCTGGCCACCAGCCGCCAGCCACAAAGGGTCCAATGGCAAATGCCCGACGATGTCTGCGCTGTCCATGCAGATGCCCAAATGCTGTCGATTGTGCTGGGCAACCTGCTGGAGAATGCCTACAAATACAGCGCGGTGGGAACGCCCATCGCACTGGTGCTGTCGCCCAGCGTGGGTGCCCAAGGCCTTGCTGGCTGGCAGTGGACCCTCGAAAATGAGGTGGGCGATGCTGGATATCCTGACCTCCAAAAAGTGTTTGTTAAATACTACAGAAGCGCTCACGCCAAGAGTCAATCGGGTTCGGGCTTAGGTCTGTTTTTGGTGAAATCGCTGTTGGATTTGATGCAGGGCCGTGTGACCTACATCCCGCTCAAACAGCGCGTTCGATTTGAAGTCTGGCTACCCGTGGACAACAAGCTATCTGGCCTTGAGGAATGACAGGTTAGATTTTGTTGGATTCCACGGGATCCTGAACAACAAGATGAGAACCCCATGGACTCAGGAATTGATGAATGCCTTCACGTTCCCTCAAAATTTTGCTTTTGGAAGACAATCACGACCTGCGCGAAGGGTGGCTCGCTTTTTTTCAGCGCCAAGGACATTACGTGCGGGGCGCAGCGCTGGCCGATGAAATTCTGGACGAATCGGGTGACTTCAGTCCGGACGTTTACGTGATTGACCTCAATCTGCCCGATGCCAATGGGCTCGATGTCGTCAAACGTCTTCGCAGTGTCCAACCCCATGTGGGCATCATCATCACCACTGCCCGTACCCACATTGGCGACAAGGTCGAGGGCTACGACAGCGGAGCTGACATTTACTTCACCAAACCTGTAGATCCAGTGGAACTGATGGCGAGCATCAATTCCCTTGCGAAACGGCGAAGCATTGTTGTCGGCGATGAGGACGATTTGCACCTTCAACTCGATACCCATCAACTGCGCGGGCCGACATCCACGGTTGATCTCACACCCAGCGAAACGTTGATTCTTTCTGGCCTCGCACGTGCAGCAGGCCAACCTCTGGCGCGGTGGCAAATCGCCGAACTGCTTGGTGTGGGTGAAGAACTGCCCTCCGATTCAATGCTTGAAATGCGGATCGTGCGGCTGCGCAAACGGCTCATCGCCGTTGGAGCCCAAGCACCGGGCATCAGGGCCATGCACAAACGGGGTTATGTTCTTTGTTGCAGGGTGATTTTGGAATAATTGAGTCTATTTCCGTCTGGTTAAATCCTGATTAAGGTGCTAAAATGAGCACCTTTAAAAGCACTCAGATCAGCTCATGACGCATCAAATCTTGTCCGAAACCGCGGCGAGCATTTCGGAGCTCAAGCGCAACCCCATGGGTACGGTGGCTGCAGGGGATGGGTTTCCCGTGGCCATCCTGAACCGCAACGAGCCAGCCTTTTACTGCGTGCCCGCCGCATGGTTCGAAAGCATGATGGCGAAGCTGGAAGACTTGGAGCTCAACGCCATCGCCGACGCCCGAAAAGGTCAAAAAGTGGTGAAGGTCAAGCTCGATGAGCTTTGAGCTGGCCTTTCTGGAAGAGGCTTTGGCCGAATGGCAGCGGCTGGACGGTGCCATACGGACACAAATGAAAAAGAAACTCACCGAACGCCTGCAAGCGCCTCGCGTGACCGCGTCCAAACTCAGTGGGCACCCTGACCGCTACAAGATCAAACTGCGAAGTGTGGGTTACCGATTGGTCTATGAGGTGCGCGACCAACAAGTTCTGGTGCTGGTGATTGCAGTGGGCAAACGCGACCGGAACGCGGTCTACCGTGCTGCCTCGATACGTTAAGCATGGCCCTTTAAGCCGCCCGATAAAATCTCCATCCATGACAAACCAACTCGACAAAAAATCCCAAGCCTGGTCCGCGCTCTTTTCTGAACCCATGAGCGAGTTGGTCAAGCGCTACACCGCCAGTGTGTTCTTTGACAAGCGCCTGTGGCAAG
>JBEIEP010000053.1:0-15028 GCA_040382935.1 Burkholderiaceae bacterium | reverse complement strand
GATGATAGTGCGGATTCCCGTGTGAAAGTAGGTCATCGTCAGGCTACCCCTTCACCTTCACTTACGCCCCTTCAACCGCGTTTGTGATTCACCACAATTCGCCCCTTAGAGTCACCTCTTTGGGGCGCTTTGCTTTGGGGGAACGGATTGGTGCCTAGCCCGTATTGCGCAGCCCACTGGCAATGCCATTGATGGACAAATGAATGCCCCTGGCCACACGTTCGTCTAATTCACCACTGCGATTGCGCTTGATAAGTTCGACTTGTAGATGGTGAAGCGGGTCAATGTAGGGAAATCGATGGTGTATGGATCGCTTTAAGGAGGCGTTGTGCGCCAGGCGCTGCTTGTCGCCGGTTAGCAAGGACAACGCAGCCGCGCTTAGCTCCAGCTCCTGCTCTATACGTGTGAAGATTTTCTTGGCCTGCGCTTTATCTGGGCTTAGTGCGGCGTATTTTTGCGCCAAACCTAGGTCGGTTTTTGCAATCACCATGTCCATGTTGCTGAGCAGCGCTTTGAAAAATGGCCATTCGCGTGCCATTCTTTGCAACAAGGCCAAACGTTTTTTACCGGACTCTGTCAATTTAGCGCTCAGATCGGGGGCAAGCGTTAGTCCTTTGCCGGGGTCTCGGCTTGGGTGCGGCGCTTTATCTGCCTCTGCCAGGTAGCGCAGGACTGCACTACCAAACCCGTACCAACCGGGCAATGCGACGCGACATTGACCCCAACTGAAGGTCCAGGGTATCGCGCGCAGGTCTTCAATGTTTTGCCCACGCTTGCGAGAGGCGGGGCGTGACCCAAGGTTTAGTTAGGCGATTTCTTGAATCGGGGTGCTGTGAAAAAAGTAGGAGGCAAAGTGCTCGTTCTGGTAAACCAAGTGGCGGTAGGTGGCAAAACTATGGTCAGACAGCACCTGTGCAGCCTGTTGAAATGGCTCGGGAACATCTTTAGCCACTGGCAAAAGCGACGCCTCTAGAGTCGCGGCCACTAGGGTTTCAAGGTTTCGGCGCCCGATAGCAGGGTTGGCGTATTTGGAAGCGATCACTTCCCCCTGCTCAGTAACACGGATCTGACCATTTACAGTGCCGGCGGGTTGTGCCAAAACGGCCTCATAACTTGGTCCACCGCCGCGACCCACGGTACCGCCTCGCCCATGAAACATGCGTAAACGTACCCCATAGCGGACACCCAATTTTTCAAACAATCCTGCCAAAGCGACTTCTGCCCGGTAAAGCTCCCAATTACTGGTGAAGAGGCCTCCATCTTTATTGCTATCGGAGTAGCCCAGCATTACCTCTTGGTCCAAGCCAGACCGCTTCATTTGTGCGCCAATGCCAGCCAGTGCGTAGTAGTCCGCCATGATGCTTGCCGCATTGCGCAGGTCGCCAATAGTCTCGAACAGGGGAACCACAATCAACTGTTGGTGGCTATTGGTGTTCAAGGTGCCAGTCATTAACCCCGTTTCTTTGAACAACACCAACACTTCAAGTAGATCGCTGACGTCTTCGGTATGGCTGATGATGTAGTGTCGGATCGCGCGTGAACCCAGTTGTGAGATGCCTTTTTTGCAGGCCCAAAAAATGGCCAACTCTTTGGTGGTGTGGTCGCTATAGGCGTGGTTAGGGATACGCAATGGCCTAGGGTCGTTCAATACTTGAAGCAACAGCGTTTGTCGTTCCGGCTCGGACAGATGAGGGTAATTGTCTGACAGGCCGCTGGCGAATAAAAGCTCAGAAACAACAGCCGCGTGGTCACTTGAGTTTTGGCGTAAATCCAGCGAGGCCAGGTGAAATCCGAAAACATCAACTGTTCGAATCAGAGGCAGTAGTCGGTGCTGGCAAAGCGCTTGGCCATGGTTTTCGTGTAGGCTCCGTCTGATGGTATGCAGATCGCCAGCGAACTGCGATGCGTTGGCATAGGGCTGTTGAGGCGCCAGCGCGTGGCGTGCGGCGACACCACCGGTGAACTCTGCCAGAGTGGCGGCAAGTCGCGCATAAATGAAAGTGAGTGCCTTGCGATAAGGTTCGTCGGCGCGGTGGGGACTGGCATCGGGAGATGCACTGGCCAAGGCTTGCATTTGCGGCGACAGTTGCACCAGCACACTGGACATTGATAACTCAGAACCGAGGAAGTGAATCTCAGTGAGGTAGTGGCGAAGCGCCACCTCTGCCTGGCGCCTTAGGGCGTAGCTTAAGGTTGAGGCGTCAACGTTGGGATTGCCATCACGATCTCCACCTATCCATTGGCCCATGGTGAGAAAGCTAGGAACAGGGTTGATTCTTGCTAGACCCTCTATGTCGCGGTAAAGCGCAGGAATCACTTTGAGGAAGGTGGTTTCGTAATAGCTCAGGGCGTTTTCAATTTCGTCTTCTACCGTCAGTGTGGACTGGCGCAGCAGCCGGGTTTGCCACAGTTGCACGATGCGGGCTCGGATCTGGTCTTCGTTTGCTTTCAGGGCCTGCATGAAGTAGGCATTGCTGCCCCCTTCGGCGGATGGTCGCCCAGTGCCCAACTGGGTACGGGTTTGATCGCGCTCGGTCAACAGTTGGGCAATTGCGCGCTGCGCATCCAAAACGCTTTTTCTTTGTACTTCTGTAGGGTGAGCGGTGAGTACCGGCATGACCATGGCAGAAGCGAAAAAGGTTTCAAACTGCGCACCGGACAAGCCTGCCCAGCGTGCCCTCGAAAAGGCCACGTCAACACTGCCCGGTGGATGCGCACCGCTTTGTTCGTAGACCTCGCGACGCCTCACATGGTGCCTGTCCTCTGCCAAATTGGCCAAATGGCTAAAGTAGGTAAAGGCACGTATAACGCTGATGACCTGGTCAGTGCTAAGCTTGCGCAAAGCTTGGTCCATTGCCTTCTTGGCGTGGCCGTCGGCATGGCGCCTAAAGGCAACGGACCATTTTCTGATCTGTTCGACCAAATCGAAAAGCACCTTTCCTTCCTGCTCGGCAATCACTTCACCGAGCAAGCGTCCTAGAAGGCGAATGTCATCAGTCAACGGCTGTTCTTTGCGTGCCTCGCGCGTGGCAGAGGGTTTGCTTTTCTCGGGAGTGATTATGGGTTCCGGAACGCTAGGTAACATGATTTACACCATTGCAAAAATTGGATTGGAAGCCCATACAAGGCCTGGGACGAGCGGCGTCAATTTGTACGAGAATACAGGCAATACTCCTCCTAATTGTTACGCCAGAGTTACCAAATTGAACGATACCAAAAGAAGCGATTGCGAAATGATTATCGCGACCCGAGAAAGCCGCTTGGCACTTTGGCAGGCCCGGCACGTACAGGCGTTGCTGGCCGGGCATGGGCATGACGTTTCTTTGCTGGGGATGACGACCAAAGGGGACCAAATTTTGGATCGCACCCTGAGCAAGGTGGGCGGCAAGGGATTGTTTGTGAAAGAGCTGGAGCAGGCGATGCTGGAGCGGCGCGCCCACCTGGCTGTTCATTCGCTCAAAGATGTGCCCATGGTATTGCCCCAGCCCTTTGTGTTGGCCGCGGTTCTCAAGCGGGAAGACGCCAGGGACGTGTGGGTGTCCAATCGCTACAACACTTGGCAGGCCTTGCCACTTGGGGCTGTAGTGGGCACCTCTAGTTTGCGGCGCGTGGCTTTGCTGCGCGCCATGCGGCCCGACCTGAGATTGGTTCCATTGCGCGGCAATCTCGATACCCGTTTGAAGAAGTTGGACGACGGCCAATATGACGGGATCGTGCTGGCCGCTGCGGGGGTGATCCGACTGGGTTTGGCCGCCAGGATTGCTGCGTATTTTGAGCCCGATGAAATGTTGCCGGCGGCCGGTCAGGGAGCAATAGGCGTTGAAGTCTTGGCAGAGCGACAGGACTTGATCGAGGCGACGGGGGCGCTCACCGATAGGCCCACCCTGTTGGCCGTCAGTGCGGAGAGGCAGGTGAGCCGTACCCTAGGGGCGAGCTGCTCGGTACCCTTGGCCGCCCATGCCCATTGGGATGCGGATCGTTTGGTGTTACGGGCTATTTGGGCAGATCCCGACGAAGCGCAGCAAGAGATGGTGCAGACGCCGACGGCGCTGTTGCGCGCGCAGGCTCAGGCCGTTGTTTGTACCGTGTCTGACGCGGAGGCGCTGGGCCAACAGGTGGCACAACAATTGGTGGCGCAAGGCGCAATCGCAAGACAAGACGATGGCGGCCACTGACCCCATAACCGGCAAGGGCTTACGACCTCTGGTGGTCGTCACACGGCCTGAGCCGCAGTGTGGGCGGTGGGTGCTTTTGCTGCGTGAGGCGGGCTTTGCGGCGGTGGGGCTTCCGCTGTTGCGGATTGCGCCGGTGCACGAGGGCGTCTTAGTCGCTAGTGAGGTGGAACGCTGGCTGGCCGACGCGACACAGGGTTATCGTGCAGTGATGTTGGTCAGTAGCGCTGCGGTTGAGGGATTATGGAAGGCCTTGGGAGACGATAGGGCCAAGCAACTCGTCTCAAGCACCCAGAGCGGCGTTCGATTTTGGGTGACAGGCCCATCAAGTGCCAAGACCTTGATGTCCCACGGGGTGGATGCCAACTGCATTGATCAACCCGACGCGGATGGCAGCAATGCCCAATTTGACTCGCAGGCCCTGTGGACGCAGGTGGCTTGCGGCGTGAACGCTGATGCAAAAGTGCTTATTGTTCGTGGGGCAGGCGGTGGGCAAACGGGTGGTGCGAACTCGTGGCTGGAGGTGCAACTGCGCGAGCGCGCCTGTACGGTCACGGTGGTAGAGGCCTACCAAAGGTTGGCGCCGCTGTGGGACCCGGACCAACGACAACTGGCACAGCAGGCATTGGGTGCGCCCTCGGTGTGGCTGCTGACCAGTGTTGAGGGCATGGGTTACTTGCCCCGTTATGATTGGACCGCTCAAACAGCCCTCGTGACGCACCCGCGTCAACGGGAAGCGGCATTGAAGTTGGGCTTTCAGGAGGCGCGACTTTGTGATCCTCGTCTCGAACAAGTTATTGCCTCGCTAAAATCCCTCCAATGACCGATACCACCTCTTCTCAGGCGTCTTTAGACCCATCGCAAAGCCAAGCCGAGGCTCTGCAGACGCCGCAGCCTTTGGCGCCGAGTACGCACACCCCTAGAACTTTGGCCCGGACCCTGCTGGTGCTGGTGGGTGTGGTGATGATTTTTGTTGTGGCTTCCCTGTGGCAACAAGCGGGCCGTTTGCAAGAGCAGATAGCCAGGCATCAACAAGAAGCACTGGGGGCAGGACAGGAGGCGCGTGCGCTGGCCAAAAATGCCTCAGAGCAAAGCCTGCAAACCGCGGCCAAAGTTGCGGTGATGGATGTGAAGCTCAACGAGTTGACGATGCAAAAGGCGCAAGTCGACGAAATGATGCTAAGTCTGTCACGCTCGCGGGTCGAAAACTTGGTCATCGAACTGGAGGCTTCCTTGCTGCTGGCGCAACAGCAGGCCCAGATGACCGGTAGTGTCGAACCCTTGCTGACGGCCTTGAGCAATGCGGTTCAACGTATCGCCAAAAATCCATCGCCACGGTTACTCCCGCTAGAGAACACCCTGCGTCGTGAGATGGACCGGTTGCGCACGGCGCGGTTATTGGATACCCCTACCTTGTTGTTGCAGGTGGACGAATTGGTGCAAACAATGGATGTGCTGGAGGTCGCAAATGCCTTGCCCCGTGCGCCCAAACCCCCTGCCAAGCCAGACCATAAAAAAGCACCCGCTCCCCAAGCTGCCGCCAGCGCTTGGTATGACGTCAACTTTTGGGATGGGGTTAAAGACTTGAAAGACCAGTTCTTGGGTTTGATTCGTCTACAAAAAATTGACAATCCCGAAGCGGCGCTGATGAACCCGGAGCAAGCCTTTTTGGTGCGTGAGAACGTCAAGCTGAAATTGCTCAATGCCCGCATAGGATTGATGACGCGGCAATACGACGTCGCACAGCGGGATTTGCAACAAACCAAGCGGGTGATCGAGCGCTATTTTGAGGTGGACTCGCCGCGCGGGGCCGCTTCGCTGCAACTGATTGACCAAATGAGCGCCGCAATCAAAGGAAACGCCGTGCCTTCTATCGATGCTTCGCTGAACGCGGTGGCGGCTTTTACACGTCGCAAGTAAATTATGCGCTACACGCTTTGGCTGTATCTGGTGTTTGCGGGGGCTGTGGCTGCGGCCCTGATCATGGGCTCCAACGGCGCTACCGTGGCCGTTTTCTGGTCGCCCTACCGGGTCGATTTGTCGCTCAATTTAGCGCTGCTTATCGTGTTGACGGTGTTTGTGGTGGGCCATTTGACCTGGCGATCGATCTCTGTATTGCTGCATTTGCCCACAGAGGCCAAGCAGTGGCGTTTGGCACAAAAAGAACGTGCCATGCACCACGCCTTGTTGATGGCGCATTCGCATCTTTCAGCGGGGCGATTTACCCGAGGTAAAAAAGCCGCAGAGCAGGCCATAAGCCTGTCCACGGAGCTGTCGCACGCGTCAAAAAAATCATCCGATTCCCTGTTGGTGGGGGCCGTGGGGCATTTGGTCGCGGCCAGGTGTTGCCATCAGTTAAATGACTCGGTGTCCCGCGACGCCCATTTAGCCGCCATGCAAATCGCGGTCAAAGCGCAGGGTGGGGGACAGTTGAAGGACGCGGCCATTTTGCAGGCGGCGCAGTGGGCTCTAGATGAACAGGATGCGTCTAATGCCTTCACTCTGTTGGGCCAGTTGTCACCGGGCACTACACGGCGAACCTTTGCATTGAAGCTGCGCTTAAGGGCTTCGCAACAGTCGGGGCAGGTCAGACAGGCCCTGGAAACGGCTCAATTGCTAACCAAGCACCGGGCATTTTCGAGTGACGCGTCGGTTGCATTGTTACGCGGCCTGGCCATCCAATCGCTTCTGCAAGCGCACGACGTGGAACAGTTATCGGCGGCTTGGCTCCGATTGGGCGATAGCCATCGCGCCCAATTGGAGGTGGCCGCGCAGGCGGTGGTGCGTTTGGCTCAGCTTGGCGGCGACGCACGCTTGGCCCGCGACTGGCTGCTCGTCCCATGGGACACCGTTATGAAGCAGTTGGCCGCCGGTGCTCCCGTCTTGCAGACGGTGCCAACGTTGGTGGAGGCGCTTAGCCCGCATCTGACCGGGCTAGACCCTGAATGGCTGGCGCGCATCGAAAAGGCCCACAGGCAGTTTCCTAATCAACCGTCCTTGCAGTACCTGGCCGGCCTGGCATGTTACGCGTGTGGGCTATGGGGCAAGGCCGAAAGCCTATTGCTAGGCGCTGTGCCCGGCTTGGATGAGGGGAACTTGGCGCGCTCGGCTTGGCGTTTGTTGGCGATGTTGGCTGAACGCAAAGGGCAAGACGAAGAGGCCAAAGCGTATTTCAAAAAGGCGGCCATGGTGGGTAGTGGGCTTGCAACCCGTTCGGCGCAGACCTTGATGTAAATCCTTGTTGAAGCTATCGAACATGTCACGTCCTGATAAACAACCCCAGTCCAACGCCAAGTCGGGAATTCCGACGCAATACACCCCTGCCTATTTTGACCAACAATACGATAACCGTGCCCGTGTGCCTGAATTTGGCGCGCATCTTGCCGATTGGGCGAAACGGTCGCTAGTGGTTCGTGAGACTTCACCCTGCGCGATCGATCTGCCTTTTGGACCGGCGCCCGCCGAACGGCTAGATTTGTTCTTACCTCAAAAGGTGAACCCACCAGGCAAGCTGGCACCCGTACTGGTTTTTTTGCATGGAGGCTACTGGCGGGCACTGGATAAATCTGACCATAGTTTTGTCGCGCCCACTTTCACGGCACAGGGTGTGTTGGTCGTGGTGGTCAATTACGACCTGTGCCCGGGCACAGCCCAACGCCCGGTTCGAATTCCAGACATAGCACTGCAGGTGACGCGTGCAATGGTCTGGGTTCATGCCCATATTGCACAGTACGGCGGCGACCCTTCGCGGGTGGTGGTGGCAGGGCATTCGGCGGGCGGGCACTTGGCGGCCATGATGCTGGCGTGCGACTGGCCTGGTGTTGATGCATCCATTGCGCCAGGGTGGATTAGACAGGCGGTGTCTCTGTCGGGGCTTTTTGATTTAGAGCCTCTGCGCATAGCCCCGTCATTTCAGGCCTCGCTGTGCCTAGACACCGAGCAGGTACACAAGGCCAGCCCGGTGTTTCTCAAGGCCCCAAAGGCAGGGCAGTTGTCGGCCTTGGTAGGCGGTGACGAAAGCGATGAGTTTTTGCGCCAAAACCAATTGATTCGCAAGGTGTGGGGCAAGCGCGCCGTACCGGTGTGTGAGTCGCCGGCTGGACTCAATCACTTTAGTGTGTTGCAGGCTATCACTCAGGCCGATTCCCCGGTCGTAAAGCATCTTCTCAACGCTGTGGCGCGTACCGCCAAGACTTGACGCGGCTGGGTCATCGCGCCTTAGGCCGTGGCCCCCAAGCGCTGACTAATCAGCAAGGCTGCTTGTTGTACCGATTTGGCTATCGGGCTGTTCCAATGGGCGGCAAAAGTGTCTTGATGGCCTAGGGCGGTTATCACCAGGGCTACGCGCTTGTCATGCCCAAACGCCGCAGCGCTGAAGGCATTCACGCCTGGAATAGGTCGTCCTTTGGCGCGGGTTACGCCGTGGGTGGCCACTTCAGCTTTGATGGTGACCAGTTCGGTATCCAGGTCGTTCCCTAGATTGTTTAGCAATGTGCGGTTGGCTCTGGCCGGCTCACCTAGCGCATGGCCCATGGCACTGACCAATGCTGCACGCGGAAGATGGGCGGCAAAGGCGCGACCCGTGGCTGTACCCAGAATAGACATCACGGTTCCCAGGCGCATATTGACGTGCAACGGCTGTGGCGATTCGATCATGCGTACCACTGTGGGGCCTAGGTTGGCCCATAAAGCGACGATGACCGTTTGGCCTGTGGTTTGGGCCAAGTCCTGGGCTACGGCGGTTGCCTGCTCTATGGGGTCCAGTTGGTGCAAGCTGGCCAAGCCGATTTGTAGCGCGCCAGGTCCCAGGCGGTAGCGCCCCGAGGTGGCGACCTGCTCGATCAACCCCAGTCTTCCAAAACTGACCAGGTAAGGATGGGCACGCGACGGTGGCAGGTCTGCACTGGCAGCGAGGTCTTTTAGGCTCATGGGACCGTGGTGTTGGGCCAAAGCCAACAAAAGGCGTCCACCTACTTCGATGGACTGAACGGCGCGCTTTTCTTTGGCTTCAAGCATAAGGGCAGGTGTTGGGCAAGGTACATCGGAAAGGTGCTCTATGGTAGCGAAATTTTCGGTACAATATTTGAAAATTGCAAATTCGTTTGTTATTAACAAATTATCAGGAACACTATGACCAAAGCATTTGCCTCTCAGGCCGATCTGGAAGATAAGAAAGTCAGCTTTACCAAGCTGTCAGACAACGCCTACGCCTATACGGCGGAGGGCGACCCCAACACAGGCGTGGTGATTGGCGACGACGCAGTCATGGTGATTGATACCCAGGCCACCCCGGTGATGGCAGAGGATGTGATCCGCAAAATTAGAACCGTGACCGACAAGCCCATCAAGTACGTGGTGATGAGCCACTACCACGCGGTGCGGGTGTTGGGCGCGTCGGCTTACCAAAGTGAGCACATCATCGCCAGCCAAGACACCTACGACTTGATCGTAGAGCGCGGTAGCGCTGACATGAAAAGCGAGATCGAGCGCTTTCCTCGTTTGTTCAGAGCCGTTGAAACCATTCCTGGATTGACATGGCCCACGATGACTTTTGTCGGGAAGATGACGCTTTGGTTGGGTCAACTGGAGGTGCAAATTTTGCAACTGGGGCGCGGCCATACCAAAGGCGATACAGTGGTCTGGTTACCGCAGCAAAAGATTCTGTTCAGCGGAGATTTGGTGGAGTTTGGCGCCACCCCGTATGCGGGAGATGCCTATTTCAACGATTGGCCGCACACCTTGGATAAAGTGGCCGCCTTGAATCCTGTGGCCTTGGTACCAGGGCGCGGTGCGGCACTGAGCAGCCCAGAGATGGTTAAATTGGGCATTGACGGAACACGGGCCTTTGTGTCTGACTTGTATGCCAAAGTTCAAGAGGGCGTAGCGGCCGGTAGCGATCTGAATGCCATTTACAGAACCACCCACGCCCATCTCAAACCCACCTACGGTCATTGGGTGATTTATGACCACTGCTTGCCGTTTGACGTGACCCGGGCCTTGGATGAAGCAACGCAGTACCCTGACCCGCGCATTTGGACAGCAGAGCGCGACGCCGCCATGTGGCAGTCGCTAGAAGGAAAATAGCCATGCCTGCCGCGAACACGTTGGACGAAACACACGACCCGGCGCTCAGGTCCTGGGTGGATAGTGCCAACCTGCCAGAGGCCGATTTTCCGGTGCAAAACCTGCCGTTTGGCCGGTTTATTCGTGCCTATCCTGAAGGTGCCGCGTCGGCGCCCGCCCTAGGCGTTGCCATAGGTGATCACATTTTGGATTTAAGCGCTGCTGCGCCACTCATGGGTGGTGCGCGGCTACTCAACACGGCGTGGAGCCAACTGGCGGCGGGCGACCTCAAGGGCTATATGCAAAGCGCTCCGGCTATTCGACGAGCGGTGCGTGTGGCCTTGTCGCGCGCATTGCGGGTGGGTAGTGAATTGGCCGATAACCTTAGGCCTCATTTGGTACCTATGGCCCAGGCAGCGATGGTGATGCCGTGCGCCATTGGCGATTACACGGATTTTTATACGGGCATCCACCATGCGCGCGCCGTGGGCCAATTGTTCCGCCCCGACCAGCCTTTGCTGCCCAACTACAAATGGGTGCCCATTGGCTACCACGGCCGTAGTTCGTCTATCGTGGTGAGCGATACCCCGGTGGTGCGGCCCAATGGACAAAAGCCCGTTAGCGACGGCATCCCGGTGCTGGGCCCTAGTCAGCGGCTGGACTACGAGCTAGAGCTGGGCGCGTTTGTTGCGCAGGGCAACCCCCAAGGCCAGCCCGTGACCATGGCCCAGGCCGAGCAGCATTTGTTTGGTGTGTGTTTACTCAACGACTGGTCAGCGCGTGACTTACAAGCCTGGGAGTACCAGCCACTGGGCCCATTTTTGGCAAAGAATTTTGCAACGTCCATCTCGCCATGGATAGTTACTATGGAAGCCCTGGCCCCCTTTAGGCGGCCTTTTGTACGCGATCCGGGTGATCCGTCACCCCTGCCGTATTTGCATAGCCAGAGCAACAGCGATGCTGGCGCGATTGCCGTTGATTTGACCGTATCGCTGCAAACAGAGGCCATGCGCAGCGATGGCCTCGCTCCAGCGGAGTTGAGCCAATCTGAGTACCCCAGTAGCGCCTACTGGACGCTGGCCCAACTTGTGGCGCATCACACGGTGGGCGGTTGTAATCTGCAAAGTGGTGATCTCTTTGGCACCGGAACGCTTTCTGGCCCAAGCGCCCAGCAGGCCGGTTCCCTGCTGGAGTTAAGCCAGGGCGGGCGTGTTCCCTTTACCCTGCCCAACGGCGAGCAACGCAGCTTTTTGCAAGATGGCGACAGCGTTGTCATGCAGGGCCGCTGCCGTGCCAGCGGGTTCGTCTCTATTAGCTTGGGCCAGGTGCGCGGCACTGTGCAGGCCGCACCGGCCGGAGTTTAAAAAAGATCGAAAGGAAAAGCGTATGCCACTCATACAAAAAATCCATCACGTGGCCTATAGGTGCAAAGACGCCAAGGAAACCGTGCTTTGGTACAAAGAACACTTGGGCATGGACTTCGTGCTGGCCATTGCAGAAAACAATGTGCCATCGACAGGAGCCCCCGACCCCTATATGCACGTTTTCCTGGACGCCGGAGCGGGCAATGTACTGGCCTTTTTTGAAATCCCTCATTCACCGCCTATGGGGCGCGACACCAATACGCCAGAATGGGTACAGCACATTGCTTTTGAGGTGGCCAGCGAAGCCGAGTTGACGCACACCATGAACCACCTACGCGCCAAAGGTATTGAGGTAGTGGGCCCTACCAACCACACGATTTTCAAGTCGATTTATTTTTTCGACCCCAATGGGCATAGGTTGGAGTTGGCCACCAACACCAGCACGGCAGAGATGGCCGAAAAACTGAACGACGTGAAATGGGCCATGCTGGAGGAGTGGGCGCTAACACGTTCTGCGCCTCGGCATGCGAATTGGTTGCATCACGCCGCTTAGTTGGCCCATGCTCAGTACCTATTCTTACCAAGAGTTTGCCTACGCTCAAAGCGCCGAGCAAGCCAGCGGGCGTCCACAGCGTCATGCGGTGGTTGTGGTAGGCGCGGGCCCCATAGGCTTGACTGCGGCGCTGGAGGCGGCCCACAGAGGGCTCAATGTGGTGGTGCTGGACGACAACAACACGGTGAGTATCGGCTCACGCGCGGTGTGCTATGCCAAACGCACGCTGGAAGTGTGGGACCGATTAGGGATCGCCAAGGACTTGATCGCCCAAGGGATTTGCTGGAAAGTGGGAAAGGTGTTTCAGCGCGAGGAGTTGGTGTACCAGTTTGATTTGTTGCCACAGGCCCACCACAAGAATCCGGCCATGATCAACCTGCAGCAGTATTACATCGAACAGGCTTTGGTGGAGGCGTGTCAGGCCCATCCACGGGTTGAGCTGCGTTGGAAGCACAAGGTGGTTGATGTGCGCCAGCAGGCCGACCATGTACAACTGACGGTAGAGACCCCCGACGGTCGGTTTGAAACCCAGGCCCTGTGGGTGCTGGCCTGCGACGGTGCCAACAGCGATGTGCGCAAGATACTCGGTGTCCCCTTTGTGGGTCAGGCCTTTCAAGACAGGTTTTTGATTGCTGATGTGGTCATGAAGGCCGATTTCCCTACCGAGCGGTGGTTTTGGTTTGACCCGCCTTTTCATCCGAATCAATCGGTGTTGCTACACAAGCAGGCGAACGACGTTTGGCGCATCGATTTTCAGCTCGGATGGGATGCCGACCCGGTCGAAGAAAAAAAGCCTGAGAACGTAATCCCGCGCTTAAAGGCCATGTTGGGCCAAGACACTGAATTTGAACTGGAATGGGTTTCGGTCTACCAATTTGCCTGTCGCCGTATTGAGCAAATGCGGCACGGGCGGGTGTTTTTTGCGGGTGACAGCGCCCATCAGGTGTCGCCATTTGGCGCGCGCGGCGCCAATACCGGGGTGCAAGACGTCGACAATTTAATCTGGAAGATCGCCTTTGTGGAAAAGGGACTGGCCAACCAGGCTTTGCTTGACAGCTACCACGACGAAAGGACCGTGGCGGCGGATGAAAACCTGCTCAACTCCACCCGGTCGACTGATTTTATTACGCCAAAAAGCCGCTCCAGTCGCTATTTTCGGGATGCTGCCTTGCAACTGGCGCGGCACCATGCCTTCGCAAGACCTATGGTGAACAGTGGCCGTTTGTCCACACCAACGCCTTATTTGGGCTCGCCCTTGAATACCGGCGATGACGCTGATTTTGAGTCAAGCATGCGGCCGGGCACAGCCTGCGCTGACGCACCGGTTGAGCACAATGGCCAAGCCGGTTGGTTACTCGACCTACTAGGGTCTGGCTTTACCTTGTTGTGGTTTAGCGATGACACCTCTCAGACCCATCAGGCGACCAGTGCGGTGCGGGTGTTGCGGGTGGGGGCAGAACTTGGTGATCCCACCGGTGTACTGACGGAGCGATACGATGGGCACCCCGGCACCTGTTACCTGATTCGCCCCGACCACCACGTGGCTGCCCGCTGGCGACAACTGGACTGGGATAAAGTTCACGCGGCCTGCCGCCAATGTCTGGCCATAGGCGTCGATTAAGGCCCATAACATCCTGTTTGCAATTCCAATATGCCGCTGATAACCCACCCCAACATTGCCCATATCGATGCGTTCTATGAGGTGCTTATTCAAAGTCAGCGCGACTTGAGCGATGAACAGGCCGCGCTAATGAACGCCAAACTGGTATTGACGCTGGCCAATCATATTGGCGAGTTATCGGTACTTAAGGAGGCCTTGGCCATCGCCCGCCCCGATGGTGCAGCAGCCACTTTGTGAGATTGGGGAAAAATACCGACAAATGTGACCTGCTAACCGTGATCATTGTGAAGTTACCCCTTTTTCGCGGACACTTTCTCCCTGAAAGAAAGAGTCCCAAATGCATAATAAAGCCCCTCGCTATGCGCAAGCGTTTCGTGACCAGATGGTCGAATTGGTTCGTAGCGGGCGAAAGCCTAGTGAACTGTCTAAGGAATTTGGCTGCCACACCACCAGTGTTTTGGGTTGGGTGCGCCAAGCCCGGGGCAGTAGCCCGGCACGCCTGAGCGCCGATGCAGCCGCGTTGAATGCCCGGGAACGCAAGGAACTGGTCGAGCTGCGGCAAGTACAGATAAAGCGTGACATCTTGGCAAAGGCAGGCCCAAGTTCGCCGGCAAGAGCGAGAAGACGTCCACTACGTCTACAAACGCGTAAAAGCGAATCAGGCCGAACCACCAGTACGCACCATGTGTAAAACCCTCAAAGTGAGCACCAGTGGTAATTACGACTGGTTAGATCGTGCTCCCAGTGCCCGCGCGCAAGACAATGTGAAGTTGCTGCACCACATTGTGCAATTGCATCAGGACAGCGACCAAAGCCACTGGTGTGCGCAGTGTTAACTCCAGCATTCGAGTCCCACCTGCAACCAAGGCCCGCGCCAGTGGCACCACGTGTGCCAGGTCGCGAATCACGATCACCGGTATAGCCGGCGCATCCTGCATCACGATGGCCGACAATTGGGGGCTGCACTTGGTGATGGGCTGGGTTATCCCCAATAAGGCTTGATTTTTGTCATAGTGGCAACTTAGTTACGAATCAGTATCAAACGGGTTTCTTAGTGAAAACACGTTCAGAGTTACCGATAGTCAAGTCCCAATTTTGCTGCAAATTCAGTTCAACAGATCAAGCCGTATTCCTTTGAGTTTGGTTTGAATTTAACCCACGGCGCTCAGGCTAGAAGTTCGCCCTGCAGGGCGAACTTCTAGCGCCGCACGTTGCCCCACGCTGGCCTCACGCCACTCCCAATAATCCTGCATAT
>JBEIEP010000052.1:0-15165 GCA_040382935.1 Burkholderiaceae bacterium | reverse complement strand
TCACGTTCTTCTACGAATAGGAAAGAACATGGCTAACTACTACCGACTAAGCGTGACCACCAGTGTGCCAAACAAGACCACGATCAAGGTGGGTGCGGGCAAGCTGAAAGGCATATTTTGCAGTTCTGCATCAGCCACGCCCCGCGTGACGGTCCATGACTCTGCCACCCAGACGGCGGCGGACGGCACGATTGTTAGCATTCTAACTCCGCAAGCCAGTGAAAATTACCTGTTGAGCGGATCCGAAGGTGGAATTGGATTTAGTCGTGGCCTGTATGTGTTGGCTACAGGCACGATGGAATTGACTTTTATCTACGAGTAACCGTACTGGTGAGGTTCATCAGGGATTCTTAGGAATCAAAATGTCTGAAGAAGTGATAGCGGAACAACCCGCGCAGGAACAGGTTGCTACGGCAGCACCTGAACCCGTAGTTGAGGCGCCGGAGGCAGTACCCGAGGCCAAAGTATTTTCCCAAGAGGAAATGGACGCGGCTATCGGTAAACGGCTTGCAAGAGAGCAGCGAAAGTGGGAACGAGAGCAGCGCACGGCCCAACCCGCCGCGCCGGTTGTAGCAGCACCTGTCACGCCGGAACAGTTTGCGGACACTGATGCGTATGTTGATGCACTGACAACGCAGAAAGCCCAACAGCTAGTCCAGCATCAGCAGATGCAAAAGCAACAGCAAGAATTGTTGGCAACCTACCACGACAAAGAAGAGGATGCGCGGACCAAGTACGAGGACTTTGAACAAGTTGCGTACAACCCCAAGCTACCGATTACTGACGTGATGGCGCAGTCGATTCAAGCATCGGAGAATGGCCCTGATGTTGCGTATTATCTGGGGACCAATCCGAAGGAAGCTGCACGAATTGCTAACTTAGCGCCGTTTTTGCAGGCAAAAGAAATAGGACGTTTGGAGGCAAAAATTGCTTCTGAGCCTTTGGTTAAAAGAACCTCGACAGCACCGGCGCCGATTTCGCCTGTTACACCCAGAAATGGGGGATCGTCAAGTTTTGATACCACCGACCCGCGCTCCATCAAAGCGATGAGTACGAGCCAGTGGATTGAGGCCGAGCGATTACGACAAGTGAAAAAGCTGGAAGCCAAGAGAACCCGCTAGCACAGTTCGTAGTCAGGAAAGTTATCAGAAAGGCATCTTTTTCTAAGTGTAAACCTATGAATGCCAGTGATCTTAGCCGCCTCCGCGAAGGAGCGATATTCAACACCCATAACCCTGCAAGCAGTATTGCGGTGATGGGCGAGACTTCGCGCTTTTTTGGAAGCATTGCTATGACCAGCACGGGCAAAAAGAGGACGTTTGCGGCCAAGAAGTGCGGCGCGTTGCTTAGCCTTTGTTTCGTCGGACGTAACCCGTCCGGTGCGATACTGGCGAATCTTCTCCCGTGTTTCTGGCGAACGGGTGTAGCGACCAAGTTCTTGAAGCAGGTCGCTATGTCTTTCCCGCAGATGCTCTTGCTGGGATATACACTCAAGGTTGTCGGCTCGGTTGTCAGATTTATCGTTATTGATGTGATGCACTTGTTTATCTTTGCCAAATGTGGGAAGCCAACATTCAGCAATGACGCGGTGGAGCAAACCGCCACCGCAAGCAATGTATCCATCTTTTCTGATGCTCGGGCTATAAGGTTGCAACTTTCTGATAACTTTTCCACAGCGCGAGACTGCGTAAAGATGGTCAAAAAATCGGTACTCGATTTCTTCTATCGTGACGCTAATCATGTTGTGCCTTTTTGGTGGTTACGGAATCTTCATTCTAACACTCTTATAGGAAACGTATAATGGCAAACAGTCTTTTGACAATTGACATGATCACACGGAAGTCTCTCGAGATCCTTGAGAACAACCTCGTGATTTCCCGCAACGTCAACAAAGAGTACGACGACAGTTTCGCTGTCGAAGGCGCCAAGATTGGTTCCACCCTGCGTATCCGCCTGCCGGATCGTGCGTTGGTGACCGACGGTGCCGCGCTGCAAGTGCAGGACGACAACGAGCAGTTCACGACCCTGACCGTGTCCACGCAAAAGCATATCGGCATCAACTTTACTTCAGCCGAACTGACTATGCAGTTGGACGACTTCGCGGAACGTGTGCTCAAGCCGCGTATTTCTCAACTGGCGTCCTCGGTTGACAACGACGTTGCCAACGCCTACAAGTCGATCTTTTCGTCTGTTGGCACTCCTGGCACGACTCCGGCCACCTCGCTCGTTCTGTTGCAAGCCGGGCAGAAGCTGAACGAATACGCCACCCCGATGAACCCGCGCTACGCAACGGTCAACCCCGCTGCCAACGCTGGGTTGGTTGAGGGCATGAAAGGCTTCTTCAATCCGACAGGCACGATTTCCAGCCAGTTCAAGTCCGGCATGATGGGCGAGAACGTGTTGGGGTTCGATGAAGTCAACATGAGCCAGTCGATTGTCAGCCACACCACGGGTAACTTCCCCGCCGCGCCTATCGTTGCCACCACCGTGTCAACGCAAGGTCAAGCAACGCTGGACATCAGCTTCACTTCAGGCACCAAGACCCTGAAACAAGGCGACGTGTTCACCATTGCAGGCAGATACAGCGTGAACCCGCAAACCCGCCAGTCCACCGGCAGCTTGCAGCAGTTCGTTGTGACCGCCGACAACAGCGTTACCTCCGGCACCACGATGACTGTTGCCATCTCACCGGCCATCTACACGGCAACGAATGCGCTGGCGTCGGTGGACAGCTTCCCTACTGCCTCGGATGTAATTACGTTCCTTGGCTCGGCCTCCACCGTGTACCCGCAAAACTTGGTTTATCACAAGAACGCGATCACGTTGGCAACCGCTGACCTCTTGCTGCCGCAAGGTGTGGACATGGCGTCCCGTCAGGTGCATAACGGCATTTCGATGCGTATTGTTCGTCAATACGACATCAACAATGACCGGATGCCTTGCCGTGTTGACGTGCTGTACGGTTTCAGCACCATCCGTCCGCAAATGGCTTGCCGGATCTGGGGGTAATTAGTATCGCCCCCGGCGCTGCCGGGGGTTAATCAAATTTAAGGAGCTTTAAAAATGGCACTTCCTTCAGTTGGTGGTGGTTATCAGTTCACTGATGGCAATACAAACGAGTTGGAGATTGACACCCAAGCAGCGCCCCAAACAGCAACGGCAACCGCAACGCTGACGGTTACCCAACTGCTTGGCGGCCTTTTGGTGGGCAGTCCCTCCACGACGGCGGCAACCTACACGATGCCTACCGCCACGGCGATTGATGCCGTAATGACCAATATGAAAACCAACAGCACGTTCACGTTGCGGGTTATCAATCTTGGAACTACTGATGGCCTCATTACGATGGCAGTCGGCACCGGCATTACTGCAGTAGGCAATTTGGTAATTGCCATTACCGGCAGTGCGGCTGGCGTTGGTGGCGCGGCGCAGTTCCTATTCCGCAAAACCGGCACGGCGGCCTACTCGGTTTATCGGGTAGCTTAAGCAACACCCGCCCCATAGCAATATGGGGCGGTTTTTAAGGACACAGAATGGTCATCTACATGCGTCATCCGGTCCACGGCAACAAGGTTGCTACAATGGATGCAGAAGCTGAAGCTGACGAAAAGAACGGTTGGGAACGCTACGAATTGGGCGACCCAGAGTACGAGGTCAACGAATTGGCGAAACCGCGAGGGCGTCCTCGTAAGGAGATTGCAGCGTGAGCACAACTGCCGGCGACCAGATCAACGGGGCCTTGCGGCTTATCGGCCAGTTAGCAGAAGGCGAAGTGCCTTCGGCGGAGACTTCTGCTGATGCATTGACCGCGATGAATCAGATGCTAGATAGTTGGTCGGCAGAACGGTTGTCGGTATTTTCCACGCAAGACCAGCAGTTCACTTGGCCGGCGAGTCAAAAAACGCGAACCCTTGGCCCCACCGGCGATTTTGTGGGCAACCGTCCGGTATTGATAGACGACGCGACCTACTTTCGTGACCCATCCAACAACATCAGCTTTGGCATCAAGCTAATCAATCAACAGCAGTACAACGGTATTGCGGTGAAGACGGTCACCTCAACCTATCCGCAAGTCATGTTTGTAAATATGACTATGTCGAATGTAGAGATGAGCATCTATCCGGTGCCAACTAAGGCACTGGAGTGGCACTTCATTAGTGTGACCGAACTGGTCGAACCGGCTACGCTGGCTACGGTGCTGGTGGTGCCACCCGGCTATTTGCGCTGTTTCCGATTTAACCTGGCGGCTGAGATTGCTGCTGAGTTTGGCGTTGAACCGCCGCCCCAAGTGCAGCGGATTGCCATGTCCTCCAAACGCAACATCAAGCGGATCAACAACCCCGATGATGTGATGAGCCTGCCCTACAGCATTGTGGCAACCCGCCAGCGGTTTAACATCTACGCAGGTAATTACTAAATGAAAACCCCGATTCTAGGCGGCAGTTATGTCGCCCGGTCGGTCAATGCGGCGGATAACCGCATGGTCAACATGTTCCCCGAAGCTGTACCGCAGGGCGGGAAAGAAGCTGGGTTCCTGTCCCGCGCCCCCGGCTTGCGTCTGCTTGCCACTGTCGGCACGGGGCCAATCAGGGGGTTGTGGCATTTCGGGGCGTACCTGTACGTGGTGTCAGGCGTTAGTCTGTACAGATTAACCTCCACTTGGGCCAGCACATTTATAGGCACTGTGACCGGCACCGGCCAAGTCAGCATGGCTGACAACGGCACCCAACTGTTCCTTGCTTGTAACCCCGATGGGTTTATCTACAACGCAACTACAAACGTGTTTGCCAAGATAACGGATGTGGACTTTGCAGGCGCGGTAAACGTCGGCTATCTGGATGGGTACTTTGTTTTCAACGAACCCAATAGCCAGCGGTTTTGGGTGACCTCACTGCTTGACGGCACCTCTATCGACCCATTGGATTTTGCCAGCGCGGAAGGCTACCCCGACCAGATCATATCGTTGATGGTTAGCTACCGTGAAATCTGGTTGTTTGGATCTAACTCGGTTGAGGTCTGGTACGACGCAGGAACGCCCGACTTCCCGATGGCGCGGATTCAAGGCGCGTTCATGGAAACGGGTTGCATCGCGGCCTACTCACCGGCCAAACTAGATAATGCGGTTTTCTGGCTCGGCGCGGATGCCAGAGGTCAAGGACTGGTGTATCGAGCCAACGGCTACACGCCGGCACGAGTGTCCACCCATGCGGTGGAGTTTGCCATCCAAAGCTACGGTAACATCACCGACGCCATCGGGTACACCTACCAGCAGGAAGGCCACAGCTTCTATGTGCTGATATTCCCCTCTGCCGATGCGACTTGGGTGTATGACGTATCCACCGAGATGTGGCACGAAAGGGCGGGGTTTTCCAACGGACAGTATGTGCGCCACCGCAGCAACTGCCAGATGGCGTTTAGCAATGAAGTCGTGGTTGGTGATTACCAGTACGGTTATATTTACGCCTATGACATGGATGTCTATGCGGACAACGGTAGCATCCAGCGGTGGTTGCGATCGTGGCGAGCGTTGCCAACGGGGCAGAATAACCTGAAGCGCACGGCCCAACACAGTTTGCAATTGGATTGCCAGACGGGTGTTGGGTTGAATACTGGGCAGGGCAGCGACCCCCAGGTCATGCTGCGCTGGTCCGACGACGGCGGCCACACTTGGTCAAACGAGCATTGGAAGTCAATGGGCGCGATTGGCGCGTCGGGCTACCGCACTTTCTGGCGGCGACTTGGGATGACCGAGAAGATCCGCGACCGAGTGTATGAGGTGTCCGGTACTGATCCCGTGAAGATTGCCATCATGGGGGCTGAACTCTTTGTCACGCCCACGAATGCCTAATGGCTAACATCACCAACATCCCGGCGCCTCGGGTTGCGTTGTTTGACGAGCGCACGGGGTTGGTGTCAAGGGAATGGTATAGGTTTTTCCAGAATCTGTTTATTCTGACGGGTAGCGGATCTAACCCGATTACGCTGGATGAGCTACAGCTTGCCCCGCCCCCTGCGGATATCGCTACCCTTGGCGGGATTGCCTCCATTTCGGTTGCCACGGCTAACGGTCTGGCCGGCACCAGTTCAGGCGGCACAACGCCCGCGCTGACCTTATCCACGACCATCACCGGGGTGCTAAAGGGCAACGGGACCGCCATCAGCGCGGCGGCCTCCGGCACCGATTACGCGCCTGCGACCAGCGGCACCTCGATCCTGTACGGCAACGGTGCGGGTGGATTCTCCAACGTCACCATCGGCACCGGCGTGTCCTTTGCCACTGGCACCCTGTCCGCGACCGGCTCGGGCGGCACGGTGACCAGCGTTTCAGGCACCGCCGGCCGGATTACCAGCACCGGCGGCGCAACGCCGGTCATTGATCTGGACTCGGGGGTTGCAACACCGGGGACGACTGGATCTGCATTGCTTATCCCCGTTGTCACCATTGACACCTACGGGCGGGTGACCGGCATCACAACGGCGGCCAACCCTCAAGGAACGGTCACCAGCGTAACGGGAACCTCGCCGGTGGTCAGCTCAGGCGGCGCGACGCCAGCAATCTCAATGCCCGCCGCCACAACGTCGGTGAGCGGTTATCTGACATCAACCGACTGGACGACCTTTAACGGCAAAGGCAGCGGCACGGTCACCAGCGTGGGTGGCACCGGGTCTGTCAACGGCATTACCCTGACCGGCACAGTCACAAGCTCGGGGAGCCTGACGCTGGGCGGCACCTTGAGTGGGGTCAGTCTGGTGACGCAGGTCACCGGCAACCTGCCGGTCACAAACCTGAATTCTGGGACCGGCGCCACCTCCTCGACCTACTGGCGGGGGGACGGGACTTGGGCGACGGTGGTGTCTGGGGCGTCGATCAGCAACGACACGACCACGGCGACCAACGTGTACCCCCTGTTTGCGGCGGCTACGTCTGGCACCCCGACCACGATCTACACCGGCAACGCCAATCTGCTCTACAAGCCTTCCACGGGCGAATTGTCGTCCACCGTCCTGAACGCGACAAATGGCATCCAAGTCAACAAAAAGACAGTCTCAACAAGCTATACAATAGCCGTTGGGGACTCCGCCCTGTCCGCAGGCCCGATAACCGTGTCGGGCGGCGTGACAGTAACAGTATCCAGCGGTAGCCGATGGGTGATTCTATGACAGTGACAGTTAAAGTTCTGATCCCCGCCAAGATTGCTGAAGATAGCCAGACTCAGCAGTACGTCGCGTCCAATGTGACCACGATTATCGACAAGTTTACGGCCACCAACTACAGCGGCGGCGCGGCGACATTGAGCATCAATTTGGTCACCTCGGGTGACACGCCGGGCAACCGCAACCTGATTACCAAGGCCCGCTCGTTGGCCGCCTCCGAAGTGTATACTTTCCCCGAAATAGTGGGTCAGGTGCTTGATAATGGGGGGTTTATCTCAACGATAGCCGGAACTGCGTCGGCCATCACTATTCGCGCTTCTGGCCGCGAAGTGTCTTAAAGGAACGATCATGGCAAATCCCACAGGCGCGTATGCCAGTATGTCACCGACCGAGTTGCAGGCGGCGATTCAAGCATTGCTATCACAGCAATCGGCAAACGGCGGCGCTAACGCAGATCCCGTTTTTGCTCAAGAATTAGCCAAGGCGGGGTACGGGTCCAATCTGCCTTCAATGGGTGGCGTGGGTGACATTGGTATTGCAGGCCCAAATACCGGCACCATCACGATGCCTGACGGGTCCAAGCAAATCATCAACTACTACGTTGGTGGCACCAATGTCGGCGAGTATCGCACCGATGACCAAGGCAACGTCTACTCGACTTCAGGTGCGGGCGACACGAACCGGATAAAGCCCACTGGCATGGGGTTTGTAGGAGACAACCAGTCCGCGTACATCACCCCCAGAGGCGGTGGTGAAGCGGTGATGACACCCCCACCCACAAACAACGGCAACGAGTCTTGGCTAGAGGGTTTGATGAGCCTCGCGCCAGTTGTGCTGCCGGCTATTGCAGGAGCGTACAGCACCGAAATAGGTAACTTCTTTGGTGGTGGTGGAACCGGCGTAGAAGCTCAACTTGCCCAAAATGCTCCATACAATACGGCGTCGCTCCAAGCGTTTGACCCAACTACAGGGGCATTGATTGATCAGACTGCCGGTGGCGGGGTGAATAATCCATACGCGTTGTCGCAGTACCCCGGTTCAGTTTCAGGGGCTGCCGGTGGGGCGTTTGGCGGGAATGCGTATGATTACGCTAACGCAGGATATGACATACCCGCCGCGTCAAGTGCTGAAGCGGCGGCGGCTGGCGCAGGTGCCGCCGGTGGTGGCATTGGCAACGCCTTGATGTCCGCTGCGGGTAAGTTTGGCACGGGTTTGCTGAACAACTCCGGCCCGTTGGTGGGTGCTGGACTTAGCACCCTTGGCGCGCTCTACGGTGCGAACCAGATCGGAAAGTCAGCCGCCAGTGCTGCCAACACGCTGGGCGCGGCCAACACCAACGCGGCTAATCTGGCATCCAACGCTAGTCTGGCAGCGACCAACCTGCAACGCGAACAATTCCAGCGGCAGCAAGAACTACAGCAACCGTTCTACAACGCTGGGGTCAACGCCCTGCCAGCCTACGCCTCGGGTGTGATGCCTGGCGGCGATCTGGTCCGGCCATTTAGCGTAAATGATTGGTTAGCGAATCAAGATCCTGCGCGTCAATTAATAATGGACGAAATGGGCCGCGCTACGCTACACCAAGCGGCGGCGGGTACAGGCGGTTTATCTGGCGTATTTTCTGGCAATACGGCTAAGGCACTTCAAGACCGCGCAGGTCAACAAACTAATAAATTTTATACCGACGCCTACAACCGCTATGTGAACGATCAGGCCACCCGACGCAACGCCTTGGCGGGGCTGACGGGTTACGGCCCGACCTCCGCGTCTACCATTGGCGCGGCGGGGCAGAATTATGCCTCCAACGTGGGTAACTTGGGCATGACCACGGCGAACACCATTGGTGGGATGGGTACAAACACCGCCTCGCAGATAGCCAACGCGGATCTGACGGGCGCTGCGGCAAGGCAATCGGCTTACGGTGGCGCGGCCAACGCCTTTAATGCCGCGCTCAACCCGAATCCTTTGAACGCATTTTTGGCTAGATCATTAGGAAATCCATAATGGCTGATGTCAATTTCGGTATTCTCGACACACAGGCACCGGGGCGCATTGCCGCCATACCGCAGCAGGCCCAAGCACAGCAGACGCAGAACATGCTGACAGCCTTGCAGGCGCAGCAGACCATGCGCCAAGGCGAAGTCTCGCAGATGCAGTTGCAGAAGATGAAGCAAAGCGAAGCTGCGCTTGAAAAAATACGCCAAACGGCTATGTCCCTTGGTGGGCCTTCGGATCTGCGGACCATTGCAAATGCGTACCTTAGTTCAGGTGACCCTGAGCATATGAAATATGGTGTCAGTTTGGTAAAAGAGTTAGACCAACAAGATCGATTCAAATCTATTATGCGTGGCCCGGCAAACACGCCTCAACCCACCGCGCCAACACCAACGGGCACAAATGCTCTTGTGTCTAAAGCCCCAAGCATGTCGAGCAATGTTTTAGATATGCAACAAAAGCGCAATCAACTAATTGAGTTGGGGACACCGCAAGCTATTGCTATGGCTAACGCGCTGGAAAAAAATATCGAGCTAGAAGCAAAACCATTCATGCACAACGTACCGGGCGTGGGTACTGTTGATGCTAGGGGCCAAGTGATTGTGCCTGTTGGGTCGTCAGATGAAATTCGCACAATGCGGGAACTCGGCTACCCCAACACACAAGCAGGGTACACAGCGTTCCGCGATGCTCAACGCCAAGATCGGTTGCTCACGCCAGCCGAAGAAGAGCAAAAAATTCGCATAGCGCAAGGTAGTCGGCCACCACCCGTAGAAACCCGGCCATTGACCGCGCAGCAACAGTTAAAAGCTAGAGAAACGCAAGTAGCTCAACGCGGCGTAGTAAAGTCTGCGGATACCGCCGCAACAGAACTAGAAACGCTTGCGGATAACTTACTCGGCAACCCCGATAAGAAAATACAACCCCACCCCGGCTTAGGCGGTATTACCGGGTATATGGGTCTTGTACCTTCGTTTCCAAAAACCGCAGCGCGCAGCGCGCAACAACAACTTGACACATTTAAGGGCAAGGTTATGGCGTTTGGCCGTCTACTTGCTACCCAGCAAGGTAAGTTGGGTAACATGGCGGTATCGGAATGGAAATTCATATCCGACGCAATTGAGAAAATTGATCCTTTAGCAAACAATTTTGATACCCAATTGCGCGACGTAGTGCGACAAGCAAAAGATTTTGCCGCCGCTAAAAGCGAAACTTTTGATGAGCTATACGACAGCACAACGCCCGCAAGTGCGCCGGCTAAAGGTGGCGCGTCGGGCCCAACAGGCAAGTGGGGCACGGCGGTGGCCGAATGACTACCTACAGCATACCCGCGCCGGATGGCAAAACATACCGCATAGAAGGCCCGCCTGGTGCTTCGCAAGATGAGGTTAAAGCGGAAGTAATTCGTCAACATCCGCATCTGGGCGCGGCCCCTGTTGCTCCAGCAGCTAGTGAGATCCCCGCCCCCCGCGGAGAGATACCGGCGTGGGCGCGCAAGTACCCGCAGTTGTACGGTATCGCCGGAGCGGCACGGGAAACGCTAGGGCCATTGGTTGAAATGGGCGGCATGATTGCTGGTAGTTTAGGTGGAGGCGCAGCAGGTACTTTTGGCGCGGGGCCGGTAGGAACCGCCGCAGGAGGTATAACCGGCGCTGGGTTAGGTTACGGCGCGGGTAAAGCCGCCACTCGGTTAGCGGATGTTGCTTTGGGCAACGCCCCAGCGCAACCGCTGGCGCAAACACTGCCTCAAGCGGCGAAAGATGTGTTTACCGGCGCGGAAATGGAAACCGGGGGCCGCGTATTAGGCGCCGCTGCGGGTAGATTAATAGAGGCAGCACCTCGCGGTATGGCATCGGCCAAGGTGGTCTTTAACCGGCTGCGCGACCCTAAGTCAGCGGCGGTGATAGACGCGGTAGAAGGCAAAGGTAAAGATATAGTCAACGCATTGCGTTCGCCGGCAGCGGTCATTGTGCCCGGTAGCGCGCCCACACCGGGGGAAATTGCAGCGCCCGTTGGCTCGGCTAAATTTTCCGCTTTTGCGGAAAGTTACAAGCCTAGCAACGCATCCGAATTTGCAAACATGGCATCCCAAACGAACGCGGCGCGGATAGCCCAACAAGCCCGCGACGTAGATCGTTTTGCAACCGTGGCTAACAAAGTACAGGCTAAAGTTGAAGCAGGATTGACCGACGTAAGTCCTCGACAGATTGGGGAAGCAATTATTGACACTGCGAAAGCAGAGCAAAAAGCTGTAAAAACGGGGGTGATACAACCGGCATACGATAAGGCATTTACCGCTGCGGGTAACGCTAAGATCGACGTAAGCAATGTAGTTGCGGACGCTGAAAAAATATTGGAGCGTAAGCTGTCGGATTTTGCGCCTGAAACTGCACCTAATACTGTTCGCCAGCTGCTAGGTTTCATACCTAAAGAGCAACCCACAGGCCCAGTAATCTTAAGCGCGCAAGGTAAGCCGCTAACCACACCGGAAGTATTACCTGCTCAAGCAACGCTACGGCAGTTGGATGATGTACGGAAAGCCATAAACGCAGACATTGCGGCGGCAAAAAATTCAACCGCGCCAACGTCCGACATGACGTTGCGTAATTTGTACAAATTGCACGATGCAATTGACGTGGCGGTGAAAGATAGCGCGGCGCTACCCAAGCAAGCAAAGCAACTTTATTCTGATGCGTTATCCACATACCGCACCGAATACGTGCCGCGTTTTAAAACGGGTATCAACGCCAATCTATTCAAACAGACCGCGCTAAATGAACCGAAGTTAAACCCCGACGATGTAGTGAGTAAATTTTTTCAACCTAAAGGCGAGCGCGAAGCATCTCAGTTTGTAGCGTTATTTGGGCAAAACCCTAAAGCACTGCAATTGCAACGGGCGGGCATAGAAGACCTATACCGGCAAAAAGTGGTTGACGCAGTAACCGGTGAAGTATCGCCGGCCAAACACGCCGCATTTATGCGCGACTATGCTCGCCCGTTAGATATTATGGACGCGGCGGGGATGAACCTTAAGGCGCGGCTTGACATAGTAAACAAAGACGCCACGCGGTTAGCCAAGATACAGGACATGGCCGTCGCAAATAACATCAAGCTAGACCCGCCGTTACCCGCAGGCGCTAACGCTGATGCGGTGTTGCGGCGGGTGCAGGATCTGACGCAGGGTTTATCCCCGCAACAGCTAAACGACGTATCTGCGGTTGCGCGAGATGTTGTACGGGAGCAGTACTACAATACGCTGGCTACTGCGGGCGGGGTTTCCAAGAGCGGCGCAAAACTAGCTACTACAGAATTAAAAGCGGTCGGGATACCCTTCCCGTCTCTGCTGTCCGTACCTCTGACCGTGTTTAATAACGTCGCTAAACGGCTTTCGGGCAAAGTAGATGATAAGTTGGCAATGGAAATTGCGCGTGAGCTAACCAACCCCGCTTTGACCGCGCAAATGATTGAAAAGGCTATGGGCAAAATTCAAACACCGCCGGGTCGCGTTTTGCGCGCCGCGCAACAAATTGCGCCCGCAGTAGGTGCAACTTTGCGCTCCGGTATGGGCGCAGCGGGGGTTAATCAACTCGCACCGCAGGATAACCAAAACTCTCTAAGGCCATAACCATGAGCGCATTGCTGTCACCGCTACCGATCATGCAGTTCTTCACCGCTGCGGGTGTGCCATTGTCCGGTGGGAAACTGTACACCTACGCCGCTGGCACCTCTACGCCACAGGCGACCTACACCGACTCGACCGGCAACACCGCCAACACCAACCCGGTCATCCTCAATAGCCGGGGCGAGGCCAACGTCTGGATCAGCACAAGCCAGTACAAGTACGTCCTCAATGATTCAACCGACGTACTCATCTGGACCGTGGACAACATCTCCACCTCCAGCGGCAGCGGTGGTGGTGGGGCCACAGGCGGTGGGGCTGATGAGGTGTTCTTTGAGAACCAGTTGATTGTCACCACCAGCTACACCCTGTCCACCAACAAGTCCGCCATGTCCGTGGGGCCGGTTACGATTAACGCGGGTGCAGTAGTGACAGTCCCCGGCGGCTACCGCTGGATCATATTTTAGGAGATTGATATGCCTTTAGTTCTAGCAGGAGCAACAAGCGGATCGACCACGCTCACGCCAGTAGATGCGGTCACTGCGACCATTACGCTGCCGAGTGCTACGGCGACTTTGGCGACCACAGGGGCCAATACTTTTACAGGGCTTCAGACAATTACTGGAAACTGCACTGTAAGCGGGATATTGGGGACAGGTAGCACCTCTGCGACTGGCGTTGCCGCTGGAGATATTACGATAACAGGTAGTTCTTCTCTAAGAGCGACCTACTCTGGTACTTCATTTCAAATGATCCACTATGACTTGCAGTACCGCATAGAACTAGGAGTAAATGGTGACAGGCTCCCTGCCGTTCCTAGAGTAACAAGTGGCAACATAAATGGCGGTCAGGCTCCGTTTGATGGTTGCTTGTTAGTTGATAGCACAAACAACCGTTTGGTTTATTACTCCGGCGGCAATCGTTACTACATCGCTGGCACAGCGTTTTAAGGAGCCAAATAAATGTCACTCATTCTTGACGGTACGGCTGGCGTAACTGGGCCAGCAGGTAACACCACAACGCTTGCTGTGCATACACGGCAGGTTTTTCTCTCAGGTACTGCTGCTACCTATACAAAACCTGCAAATTGTACGCAACTTGTAATCAGAGCAAAAGGTGGTGGAGGTGGCGGGGGTGGCTCTGGAACAACTGGCACGAACACTGGCGGCACTGGCGGCACAACGTCATTCAATTCCGTAACGGCAGTTGGTGGCGGCGGCGGCGGCGGTGGTGGTGCCCCAACAGCGGGAGCCAGAGGGACCGGGGGCACAGGAACGGCGTCTGTGAGGTTGGCCGGCGCTCCAGGCGGCCTTCCCTCCATGATTACCGCAAGCGCAACCAACGTCTATGTTGTCGGCGGCAACGGCGGCGGCAGCGGGGCGGGATTGGGCGGCGGCGTTGCTCCTAACGACGGAACCGCAGCAATAGCAAACACCGGCGCGGGTGGTGGTGGCGGTGGAATTGCGTCGGTCACATTTAACACGCTGGCCTCTTACTACCAAGCTGGTGGCGGTGGTGAGGGGGAGCATTACGAGTTAATTATTAACAGCCCTAGCGCCACATACACCTATACGGTGGGTGCCGCTGGAACCGCTGGCAGCGCAGGCACCAGCGGGGCGAATGGCGCTGCCGGTGGTTCGGGCTACATCATCGTTGATGAATATTACTAAAGGATAAATAATGGCCGCATCGATCAACGCATCGACCTCTGCTGGGGTCGTAACAACTGCCGACACATCTGGCAACCTTAACCTTCAGAGTAATGGCACGACGATTATTAGCTATACCAGTACGGGAAGCACCTTTACTGGTAATGTTGGGGTTCCAGTGTTACACATCCAACACACAGAAGCGCAAAATACTGACGGTGGGGGTATTACCTCTGGTGCATGGCGCACGATGACCTTAAATGCCACAGCTAAGAATACTCTGACTGGAGCATCTCTTGCAGCAAATGCTATCACATTGGCGGCGGGGTCTTATTATGTAGAGGCATCGCAGAATGTCTCCGGCACCGCTAGGTCGCAGTTGCGGGTGTATCAAACTTCTGGTACTCCAGCGGTCTTAGTCACGGGCATAAGCAATTACGCTGGAAACATTGAAATTAGCGCAAAAGGGTTTTTTATACTAGCGTCATCGCAAACTATCGAATTGCAAGCGCAAATCAGCACCACATCAGGAAGTAACGGGCAAGGGTTGGCGGCTAATTTTGGGACCGAAGTCTACGCTAATGTGTTGATCTGGCAGCACAGTTAAAAGGGAATTTAAAATGCTCTGGCGCATGACAAAGAACGCCGCAAAGTGACGACAGTCAATGAAGTAGACATGAAGATTGAAGGCCACATCGACAAATGTGAATTGCGGTATCAATCAATTCAAGTAGAAATGCGGATGTG
>JBEIEP010000051.1:0-15177 GCA_040382935.1 Burkholderiaceae bacterium | reverse complement strand
CTGTCAGACCGCTCACGATTTGGATGCCGGTGTAATTGCCTGCACGCAAATTGCCGCTGGTGCTGGTGTTGTTCGCCGTAACAATCGTCACGCCTGTGGCGCTCACGTCGTCTGTGCCCACCTTGTTGCTCAAGGTCACGGCCCCAGGCGTCAGTGTTGAACCGTAGGTGCTGCTGCCCAAAGCGATGCTGCCAGTGAGCGCCAAGCGATCGACGACATAGTTGGCCGTAGCAGTCGTGATGGGGGCCAAGCTGTAGTTGCTTGCGTCGGCTCCGCTAAGTGCCGTGCCGTCCGCAGTTTGGAAATAGGTGCCCGCCTTGAGCTTGCCGCTGCTGGACAGGTCAGTTCCCGTGCTCACCACGCTGGCGATGCCCTCAATCTCGTCGGCAGCGAATTTGTTGGCGCCGCTTACGTTGATCGCGCCGCCTGCCACGGTGCCTCCATAGGTGTTGCCTGCGTCGTCAATGGTTACGCCGGTCAAGGCCAGTTTGCCCACCTTCAACTTCGCTGAGACGCTGGATAAGGTGTAGTTACTGCCAGTAAGCTCTATCGCATAGCCCGTAGTGGTGTTGGCTTCCAAACGGAGGGAAGTGCTGAGGTTATCTGGATCGTTCAGGGCCGTTGCCACGGAAGCACTGCCGATGGCGACATCGGTCATCAGGTCGGTTTTGGTGATTTTGAAGGTGCCTGCGGCAGAGGTAGTTTCTAAGACGGTCGCATCAAGGTTGTCCACTTGCAATTTGGCCAGTACGGCGGCATTTGTGGTGCTGTCGCCATAGGTGTTGGTGGCGTCGGCCAAACTGCCGCTAAGCGCCACTTTTTCGCGGAACATAACTTGCGCATTGGCACCACCGGCGATGGTGCTGCCATACCCTGTGTTGGAGACGGCGTTCTTGGTGTCTGCGCCGATGGTGGACAGGAACAGGCCGTTGCTAAAGGCTCCCAAGTCAGACAATAAGCCGGTGTCTGTTGCGTTGCCGGTATAGATATAGGTCTTGCCCGTGCTGTTTTGGGTGATGGTGTTGTTGAGCGCCGTCTTGACTTGACCACCCGTGCCGGTGCCCGCGCCAATGGCCGTGCCTGCCGCCACCGTGACATTACCAATACCGTTGTTGATGATCTTGGGTGCCGTTACATTGCCGAGGCCGGAGGTCTGGACCTCCACAACACCATTGCCGTTTTGATTGATCGTCAATTTGGTGCCGTCGATGGCCCCCAAATCGGTATCGCTTCCATTACCGGCGGTGATATTGACCGCGCCGGTGCCGTTGTTGGTGATGGTGTTGGTGGCGCTGTTAAGGACGATGTTGCCTTTTAACGCGGTCAGCTTTACACCATCGCTGCCGCTATTGGTGATGGAGTTGATCCCCGAATCGCCTAACAGGAAGGCCGCTTGGCTCGATAAAGCAGTGCCAGTGATGGAAATTCCACCACTGCTGCCGTTGATGATGGTCATACCGGCGACCAGTGCAATCGCCGAATTGTTAGCTTGGGAGGTGCCAGTGACGGTCATTCCAGTGCCCGAGCTAAAGAGGCCCCCCACGTTTTGAAACAGCGCATTGTTACCAACACTGCTGCCAGTCATCTTCAATGTTTCTGATGCGATGAACCGGGCGTTCCGCCCCCAATAACCCAGTGCATTGCCCGAGGTACCTGTGGCAGAGGCGTTCATGGTAATGTTTCTGCCGCTCACGGTACCGGCGACGGGAGCAGAAATGTTTCTAAAGCTGATACCAGCCCATGGACCTGTTGTGGATGTAGACGTGGCCGATGTTGTCCCGGTCAGGCTCACATCGCCGGTGGTAGTGAGGTTGATGCCATCCCCAATCACAATGCCATTGCGCACCGAAGAGGTGCCTGAGAGGGTGATGTTGCCGGTATCTGCTGTTACTGCTTTGGAAACAACCAGTCCGTCGGCTGTGTTGGATGTGCCACTCAGTGTGATGGTGCCACTGCCATGGGTTGTGACGCCATCGATCGCAGCACCAACAGATGCAGGAATCAAGGTTGAACTGCCCACTGTCATCGTTCCACCGTTTGCAGCGATGTCAATGCTGCCGTTGTTGGTGGTCCTGGCGGCCACGGTGACCGCGTTGGCTTCGGTCACGAACTGGTCACCACCAGAAAACATGGACAGAGTGGCGACATCGGTTTGAATGCGACTGGCCGAAGTGCCGATGGTGGTGCCCGCGTTGATGCGCAGCAGCGATGTGGCTTGGATGATGCCGTCGGTCGCCAAGGCTGCATCACGCAACACCGCGCCCGCTGCGTTGAGGTTCACTTCGGCGGCACTGATGTTTTCCATGAGGGTGATGTTGCCAGCAGCGGTGGTCGAGATCGACACGGTGCCTGTGCCGGTCAGTCCTTCGGTATTGACCGTGCTGACTTCCAGATCGCCTTGGTTGATGAGCGATACCGTTTTTGTGTTGCCGGCCAGTTTTTTGACATCGTTGCCAGCGTTGTCCAGGGTGTGCGTGGCGTTGCTGCCCAGCAGTTCCAAGCCAGCGGCCTTGACAGCGGCTGTCTGGGTAACTGTGCTCGTTGCGCCCGCGCCATGGAGTGTCAGGTTTTTACTGGGCGTGGCACTGCCCACGGTGAGTGCGCCATTGATGGCGATGTTGCCACCGGAAACCAGCGTCAGGTTGCCCGATGTAGCGTTGGTCGTGGTAGCCGCAGACACGGTGATACCACCCGTGTTGGCGGTATCGCCAATCACCAAGTTGCCTGCGGTGATGCGGTTGAGTTCGGCCTGGCTCAAGCCCAGGGTCCCGACAACATCCACGCCGCTCACACCAGTGCCGGAACCGATATCAATCTTGTTACCGGCGGAAACGGTTTTGACTGTGACGGTGTTCGCGCCGGTGCTGCCGGCTCTGACGTTAGCCCCGATGTTCATTCTGTCGCCGCTGAGCGTGATGTCTCCGGTTGTCGTCAAGGCGGCATTCAACTCTACAGCGTTGGCCACACTGCTGGAGCCCGTGATGGCGGTGGTGTTGGCCACAAAGCCCACGGTGCTGGCAATTCTGACACCAGAAGAATGGGTACTGTTGCTGCCCGTGCTCTTGCCGTTGATCACGATTTGGCCGTTGGCATCACTGGCGGTGATGGTGCGGCGTGGTGAATTGGCTGCGTTGTTGATGTGAAGGTCGTTGCCCGCAAGGCTATCGCCGATATAAACACCAGCGCGGTTGACTGTCGTGGAAGTCGAAGTACCCGTGCCGGCGGTGAACATGCCGCCACTGAATGTGCCGCCCGTGTTGTCAATAATGACATTCCTGCCTGTGATGGCCGTCGAGATCACACTGTTGGGCGTGCCATCTTGAATATAGATATTGCCCTGGTTGCTCTTGATGGTGGTGTTGCCACCCGTCGACCGAAGTGAGGTTGCGCCCCCTTGGTAGCCAGGAGCAGCTCCTCCCGAGTTATAGCTGTCTGAGAATATAAAGACCGCATCGGCAGCCGCGTTGTTGTGGATGCCACTGACGGTGATGTCACCGCCTGCAGAGGCCTGAACGCCGCGCAGGCTGACGGCAGCGTCCGTGTTGGTGGCGGCTGCAGCATTGGTTCCTGTGATGCTCAGGGTGCCACCCGCTCTATAGTCATTGATGAGATTTTGCCAATTGGTCGTGGCATGACGAACACCGGAGCCAGTGCCTGCGCCATCGACCGTGCCATGGATGGACAAATTGCCGCTGGCAGTCATCCTATTTCCATTGCCCGGCCCCATGATGCTTAAAAAGCCGAAGCCAGCGCCTCCGCTCACGCTGGTTGATTTGCCGATTAAGCTGATATTTTTACCAATGATCGCGTTGGCTGAATCCAACAGAATACCGGTGTTGTTGCTTTGGGCCGTACCGGTCAGGGTCACGTCGGCGGTGGTACCCCCATCAAACCAGGATGTCCTGCTCATGAAAATGCCATGCCCCTTAGCGCTGGTGCCGGTCACATCCATGCTGGTGGTGGCTTTGACGCCAGCGCCGTTCATCAAGATAACACCAGGGTTGCCCGTGCCTGTGCCCGTGCTTTCCCCTTTGATGGTGACGGCAGTGCCCTGCGCAACAACGTTATTGTTTTGGTAATAACCCCAGCCATTGTTTGTTGTGCTGTTGCCGGATCCAATACCGTTGATGTCAAGCGCCGCAGCGGAGGTCAAGTTGGCGCTGGTGAAGATGCCTGTGGTTCCGGTGCCATTGAGCTTCAGCAAGCCGTTGATGGTGCTGGTGGTGTTGATGGCTCCCGCCACCCGCAGGCCGATGTCGTTGGTACTGGTGCCCTTGATGTCAACACTGCCACCGGTCACGGCAGCGTTCACCCAAGTACCGAACCCGGTACCGGTGTTTTTGGTTGTGCCGTCCAACACGACCGCGCCGTTGGTGTTGATAGCAGCCCCCAGGTTAATGCCTCGGCTGTTGGCACTGGCAGCAGGGTTGCCCTGGAAGTTGCCGTTGGCCGTCATGCTGATGTTGACCAACTGGGTGCCCGTGCCCGTGATGGAGGCACCGCTGTTGACTGTGATGCCGTTGTCGGCGATCAAGCTGAGGGTGGCCGCTTGTGGGCCTGTGTTGTTGAAGTTCAGCGCATTGGCGATGGTGATGTTGCCCGCACCGGTTGGGTTCAGCGTGTTGGTGGTCCTGATGGTGACGTTGGTGCCTTGATTGATGGCGTCTTGGATGGTGCTCACCTGCACGATGCTGCTGGTGCCATCAACGCCATTGGGCGTGATGTCTGCCGGGCTGGTGCCGGTCACGTTGCTGTTGGCGCTGCTCGAGATGGTGATGTCAGAGGGGTCGAGCAGCCAGTCTTTGGCCATGACTTGGACGCCATCGGTCTTGAGGAATGAGCCCGAGGTTTCCACAAAGCCGCCTTTGGACTCCAAGCGGGCACCGCTGGCGTCCCCCACTGCAGCCAACACATTCGTGTCTTTGTCTCGGCCCATGTAGATGTCGCCACCGGCTGAGCCATCGGTGCTGTTGGCCTTGATGCTGCCATTTACCCGGATATGCCCACCATCGGCCAGCACATGGACCTGCCCGCCCTTGACCCCAGTGGTGTCGATGCTGCCGCTTTGGATGATGCTGGCCAGGGCCGCGTTGACTGCTGCCGCTTGCAGGTACACCTGACCGCCTTCGGTCACGATGGTGCCGCCCTTGTGGTTGGCCACCGCCGCGTTGATGCTGGCCGGTGTCAGCTCCAGCTTGATGCGCCCGCTTTGCCCAATGGGCACGCCCACTGTGCTGGCTTGGCTGGGCAGTGTCACCGCATCGGCTGCGGCCATGAAGACGTTGCCTTGGGGCGCCTCGATGCGCCCCTCGTTGCTGACGCTGGCGCCCAGCAGGGCCACATAACCGCCCGGTGCGGCCTGAATCAAACCCCGGTTGACGATGGCGCTGGTGGCGGCGGCGGTGCCGCTGCGGGTGTAGCGCTCTTTGCCGGCCATGAAGTCGGCGTCTGAGATATTCAGGGTGGCGCCGCTAAAGCCTGCAGCGCTCACGCTGCCGTCTTTGCCAAAGACCATGCCGTTGGGGTTAACCAGAATGACCTGGCCGTTGGCCTGCAGCTGGCCAAAGATTTGGCTGGGGGCCTCGCCCCCCACGCGGTTGAGCAATACGGACTGGGCGCTGGGCTGGACGACATGGACTTTGGCGGCAGCGCCAATGTCAAAGCTTTGCCAGTTGACGGCGGCGCGGTCGGAGCTTTGGGTGATGTTCAGTTGTTGGGCCTGGGTGTTGAACTGCACCGCGCCTTGGACCACTTGGCCGCCGGTGGGCAAGGCGTTGGTGGCGGGTTGGGCCCAAGCGGGGCTGGCCCAGGCCAGGGTGACGAAAGCGAAGGTGGTGCTCAGGGCCCCACAAAAGCCGGTGCCCCAAGTGGCGCTGAAGGCGCTGGAGGTGCTGGAGATGTTGTGCGCTGGGGTGCTGGCACCGGTGGCTTTGCCCTGGCTGCTGGCGTGTTCACCGACGGCCACAAGGCTGCCCAAGCGTTTGGAGAAGACGGTTTTAAAGCAATGCGCGTTCATGACAATTTACTTTCTTTATTGCACCAAAGAATTCACAAATGAATTCCAATTTCTGGATTATGACAATAAAGTAGTCACTCAAACTTTAAAATTAGATTAAATGTCAATTAAATGTAATTAATTGAAAAAGTTGCGCAATTTGCGGTGTTATCAATTTAATGGTGGTGAAGCCCGTAAGCACGCGATTTTTCAGCGCCAATCCACCAGAGGCAATTTCAAGCGCACATGGGCCTTGGAGCCAGGCTGGGTTGGCAAGTCAAAGTCGATTTGGCCCGCATGCTTGCGAACCACGTTTTTGACAAATTCAAGCCCCAGACCGAAACCATTCATGAACGCGGGGTGCTGATGCCCCGTCTTGTCCGACAGACCTACCGTATTGCTTAGGCTGATGTGCAGCCAGCCTCCGGTGTCGGGTGCGCCAGCGCTTTGATGACTCAGCTTTAAGACGATTTCTGTGTGTGGCTGTCCGTAACGCACGGCGTTGACCAGCAAATTGACCAACATGCGGGTCAGCAAGCGGGGTTCGGCCAAGATGAATTGCGGTTCATCTTGAAACTTCACCACCACAGACATGTGGCGCCCGAGAGCCAGGTCCTTGACTTGGTAGACGGCTTCATCGACCAGGCTGTCGACAAGCGATTCGACCAAGGCGTATTCGGGGGCTTCTGCTTTAACGGAGAAGATGAAGTCATCCATCATGTGCAGCAAGGTGTTGGCATGGTGCTCTATCCGGCCCGGGGCGCTGAGTTGCCACTGTTCCGGGTCGGGGAAAGGCTGCACAGAAGGGTTTTGACGCGTCAGCGCCAAGATAGAGGCCACAGGGGTGCGCATGTCATGCGAGAGCAGTTGCAGGGTTTTGTCGCGGCTCAGTTGCAATTGGCGCATTTCAGTGATGTCGGTGAGCACCAAAATCCACCAGGGTTGGGCGTCATCGCCTTCCACCTCGGCCAGGTGAAAAATGTAATGGCGCAGCCGCCCTTGGTTATCAATGGCACTGACGTATTGGTCTTTGCCCGTGAGTTGCTGGAGCTGCAGGTTCTTGCTCAGCCCCAGGTAAAACAGCAAGGGCATCACCGGTTCGCCCTTTTGAAGCAAGCCTGCGGGCAAGCTTTCGAGCAAGCGGGGGTTGACCAAGGTGATCAAGCCCTGCGAGTCGGCTGCCAGCAAGGCGCTGGGCACCTCGGACACCAACCTGTTCAAGAACTGCAACTGCGACTGGGTGCGTCGCATGGCATTTTTGAGCAGGCGGGCATTTTGCTGGATGGTGTTGCTGCGCAAAAACCAGCGCGAATGCTCAGCGGAATCAGTCGACTTGGACGCGCGCAAATGTTGACCGGGGTGTCCCAGGCTGTTGACGCCTTGGCGCAAGAAATACAGCACCATTTCGCTGCGCCGCCAAGCCCAGGCGGGCTTGACCAGTGCAATGGCCATGATCGGGAGGCCCGGGTCAAACCATTGATGGTGGTAGCGCAGCAACGCCCAACTGAGGACCAGGACTATGCCAATGGTGGCCAAGCTGACGGTCAGCTCAACCCTGGGACTGAACAACAGCAAAGCCAGCAACACGGTCGCCAGGGCCATGGCGCTGAGTCCGTGTTGCAAAGCATTGGGTACGGAGGTGATCAATTGGCCCTGCAACAAGCCAGACAGCACGCTGGCATGCATGACAACACCCGGCGTACCGGCATTGTGTTGGCCTGCGAAGACTCCTGGAAGTTGGTCACCCAAGCTGGGCGATGTGGCGCCAATGAGCACGTATTTGTCTTTGAACAGCGACAGAGGCAACTGACCCGACAGAACATCGGACAAGCTGACCGTGGGCAGGCCTGTGAGCGGATTGATTTGTATGAATCGCCGGTAACTGCCCTGACTGTTGTAGCGCTCGGGCTCATGACCTGAGAGCACCAGGGCCAGATGTTCAAACATGCCCTCTCGCAAATGCACACCGCGCATGGCGCCATCGGATTCAAAGCTGATGTTGATGTGCGCCAGCGCACTGGCTGCTTGGCGCAGGGTCAAAACGGGCAGTCGTTGGCTGGACTCGGCGGGATGACGGCCTTGCTCTGCGACCAAGACAACACGGTGCTTGCGCATTTGCGCCGCCAGCAGTTCATCAGCGGGGCTGGGGTCGAGAAGCAGCAAGTCCAGCCCTATCACCCGAGGTTGGTGTGACGGGTGGGCCAGCAGGCTGAGCAACTGGGCATAGTGACGGCGGTTCAAAGGCCAACCACCCAAGGCATCCAAGGTGGTGTTGTCAATGGCAACCACCACGATTTGCGGGTCAGCCTGAACAGACTGCCAACGGTGAAATTGGTCGTAAATGAGCTGCCCAGGGCTTTGCCCCCATTTCAAAGTCGTCATGAGCACCAGTGCACCCATGGCGAGCACACTGATGAGCCACCACTCCCGGTAGAACTTGCGCTCGTCCAGGATCGGTGGTGTCGCGCTCTCAAGCATGGTATCCAGAGTCGGCAATCAGCTCAAATTGGCCGTCGATGCGTGTTTTTTTGCCGGGCAAAAATTCATATTCAATGGACCATCGGTATTGGCCCGAAGGCAAGCCCTTGAAGACCAAGAGGTTGTTTTCGCTGCGACTGACGGGACCATCCATCACCGTGCGGACAAGACCGGCTTCGATTTTGTGCAATTGAAAATGGGGCTTGCTGAACCCTTCAAAGTTGAAAGGCACGTTGCACCGCATGGCGTTGGCAGACTCGTAACCCTTGCAAATGGCGTAATCGGCTGCATGCCCCACCAATCCGCTGTCGGTGATGCTGGACCACTTGAAGAAGCGGGCCTGAGCGTTGAATTCGGGCAGCAGCACTTGGGCCTGGGCCGTCAGGCCTTCGGTCCGCACGGTGTTGAAATTGGCCTCGTCAGCGGTGCTCAGGTGAAACTGTTGGGCTGGGTCCGGAGCTCTGAACACCAAGAGGGTTTGCCCCCCCGACTGTTTGGCGACGCTGGAAAATCGGGGGGCAGGCAGCAAGGGTTCCACCGGCAAAGACAGGCCATTGGCCGGTGTGGCCACGCCATGGTCGGCCCCGGCCAAACGCTCTTGGGGCTGGCTGTGGCCTTGGGCAGCCACGGCCCCAGAGACGACTTCGAGTTGGCTGCTGCGAACTTCTGCGACAAACCCCACCCTGAACTGTGTGCCGCGAATGCCCGCGACCGACGTCGGAGTCAAGACCCTAAAAGGCGCATCGCCTGGCGGGCGTTTTTGCGGCACATTCACATAGGCGCGGCCATCCAGAAGGTCGATTTTGACTTCTGGCGAAGGGTCGAAAGCGTTGCGCCTGAGGGTGGTGAGTCGTACCACGGCGCCAGACAAAAGGCGCACGCTCGCGTTGTCTTCCAGGGTCATGGTGAACTGGCAACCGGGAGGGATGCGCAGCACAGCCCCTTCGCTCAGTGTGCTGCCCAAACGGATTTCCTGCGCAGCCGGTCCGTCCAAGCGCAACACCTCTGGGCAACGAAGATGGGTCACCTGGGCAGTCGCTGGCACGTATTTGAGCAAGTCGCGAGGAATTTTGATGACTCTTCCTGTAGAGACCCGGTGGATATTGGCAATGCGGTTGATGCGCGCCACAGTTTGCAGCGCAGCAGGATCTTGCAAAAACTGCTGGGCCAGCACCGACAACATGTCGCCTGATTTAACGGTGTAAGCCACATGGGCATCGTCTGATATGGGATTGGCTGCAGAAAGAGTACAGCCGCCCATCAGGCAGACCAGTGCGCACAGAGTGCGCCAACGGTGCCTTGGTGTTCGCCCTGAAGAAGTGCAGGTCATGTGCTGTTCCCCATGGGCGGGGGGATCTTCATCAAGCGGTAACCAAATCCATGCACAACAACCAGTCGCACTTGATCGGAATTGGCGCCGATGTCGAGTTTGCGGCGGATCCAGGAAATGTGCACATCAAGGGTGCGCGACAGTGTCGACTCCTCATGTCCCCAAATGTCTTTCATCAACCGGTTGCGAGCAATGGGGCGTTCGACGTTTGAAAAAAAGAGATGGCTGAGCAGGTATTCTTTTTCTGTCAGGCTGACCAATTGGCCCTGCACGGTGACGGTGCGGTTGATGTTGTCAAACACATAACCGGGCAACAATTCACCGTCCAGGTCTGTGGACTGGCTCAAGGACAGGCGGCGCTGCAATGCACCCAAACGGGCCAAGAATTCAAAGGCACGCAGAGGCTTGGTGCAGTAGTCGTCAGCACCGGCGCTCAGGGCCTGGACGATTTGTTCTTCGGCGCTGTGACTGGTTAAAAAAACAACCGGAACCGACAGCTTGAGCACATGGCGCAGGTGGTTCAGAACATCCAAGCCGCTGGGGCCAGGGACTTGCCAGTCCAGAACGAAAAGGTCGAACGTGTCTTTGCGCAAGCCTTGCATGATTTGGTAACCATCGGCGAAGTGCACCACGCTGTGCCCTGCCTGAGACAGCAGTTCCACGACCTCTTGGCTGAGGCTGATTTCATCTTCCAACAGAGCGATGTGCATGACATTAAAAAGATACTATTGTATTCATTTTTAAGTAGAAGCCCCAGTTGCAATGCTTGGCGCGAGCATTTCAGTGGTGAGGCCATCGGCACGCAACTGGCCCTGCTCCAACACCACCAAGCGCTGGGTGATGGCCAAGGCAGCAGCACTGTGCGTGACCATGATGAGGGTGACGCCCGTCAGTGCGGCCAGCCGCTCGACGATGGTTCTTTCTGTTTCGGTGTCCAAGCCTGTGGTGGGCTCGTCCAGCAGCAGCAAGCGAGGACGGGTGGCCAGGGCGCGGGCCAAGGCCACCTTTTGACGCTGACCGCCCGAGAGGTTGGCACCGTATTCTTCGACCGGCTGGTCCAGGCGCAACGCGCCCGATGCGAGGTCGGCATCCAAGGCCGAGGTGTGCACCGCGTGGGCCAATGCTTCCATGCGCGCCTGGGCTGAGCTGTCCTCGGGCAGGTTGAGCAAGATATTGGATTCGAGCGTGCCCGCCATGAGGGGCGCTTCTTGCGGCTTGAAGGCCAGCCAGGTGACACGGTCTTGCGCCGCGATGCCGTGCAGCCAAGCGTGGTCCACCCGCACTTCACCCTGCGTGGGTTGAATGGCGCCCGCCAAAATGCGCAGCAAGGTGGACTTGCCCGAGCCGGGGCGTCCCAGCAAGCCCACGCGTTCACCGGGCTGAATGGTGAGGTTGAGCTCGCGCAGCGCCGTCTGCCCGTTGGCATAGCGGTGCACCAGTTGGTGGGTGGCGATGTGCCCGTGCACCGTGCCCGCAGGGCGGCGCAGGGTTTCAGAGACGGCGCTCAAGGCCTGAGGGCTGACAGCCGTGGCGGCCGAATGCTGAGCGCTGACCGAGGGCCCTGTATCGCCCTGCCCTGCCGGGCTTTGCAGGTAGGGGGCCAGCTGCGCAATGGACTGGCGCAGCTCGGCCCAACGACCCAGGGACAACAACACCTGACCGACGGTGGCCAGGGTGCGCCCGCTGAGCATGGACACGGCAATGAGTGCGCCCACCGTGATGAATTGCCCAAAAATCAAATAAGCCCCGACCAAGAGCAAACTGGTGTAGCTGAGCAAAGACACGGCCATTTGCCAGTGCGATTGCAGTACGGCTGACTGGCGCAAAACGCTGGCCGATTGCGCGGTTTGCAGTGCCGCCGATTCAAAGCGCTGTTGCATGCGGCTGCCGGCGTGGCTGGTGCGCAAGGTGTCAAGCGAGGACAGGGTGTCGGTGAGCAAGGCGAGTTTGTTGGCCTGCTGGGAGTTGACATCACGGGTGAGTTCTTGGCTGCGGTCCTTGAGCCATTGACCCACCAGCACATACAGCCCAACCCAAAACAGCACCACCAAGAGCAAGGGCCAGGCGATGAGGCCGATGACCACCAAAATGAGCACCAAAAAAGGCACATCGGCCATGGCCAACAGGTACTGCGACGAAAAGAAGTCGCGGGCCGAGGCGAGGTCGCGGTAGAGCGTCAGAAAACGTGCTGCCATGCCCGGCTGCGCCCCACTGCGCGCTGAAGGCTGCAGCAGCGCAGCGAACAGGCGCTGGTCGACCATCTGATCGATGGTCAAGGCCACGCGCTCGATGTCACGCACGCGCAAGGTGCGCAAGACCAACTCGATGGCCAAGTAGAGCACCACCCCAATGGCCAGCGCCCACAGGGTCTCAAAAATGCCGTTGTGCACCACTTTGTCGTAAACCAGCATGCCAAACAAGGCAGGTACCAGCGCCCCCAAGTTGATGAACAGGCTGGACAACGCGAGCCAGCCCAAACGCCCCCGCAACACAAAGCCCAGCCAAGCGCTGAGACTGCTGAGATCGGGGGGCATGGGGCGTGTCTGGGCAGAACCGATGGGTTCAGACATATTCGAAGTTGACCTGGGCGATTTGTGTGTTGGTGCTGTCCATGAACCGGATGGACTGACCTTGTGTGAATGTGACGCCGCCCTCAGTCTGGATGCTGAAAGAGTCATTGGCTCCGAGCCGCAATGTGAGTGTGTCCACACCTGAGGTGTTGTTGACCAAGCTCATGATGCTGGCACTGCTCAAAAGGACCTGGGTGGCTGAACCATCGCTGCTTAAATCCAGCCGTTCAAAGTGGGTGGCATTCAAACTGCCCAGACTGAGGGTGGCACCTGTGACACCCCAAACCTGCAGGGTGTCTCTGTCAGCTCCGCCATTCAGAATTGGGGTGCTCCCGGTGTTTTGGGATTGGTTGATGATCACCGTATCCTCACCCGCATCGCCAAAAGCGCGGTCACCCACCAAGCTGATGTTGCTGGTGCGCAAGTCGAGCGTGTCATTGCCATCGCCGCCGTTCAGGGTGTCGTTGCCGGTGCCCGCAAACAAGGTGTCATTGCCTGCACCGCCGTTGAGGGTGTTGTTGCCAGAAGTCGCCCGCAAGGTGTCGTTGCCCACATCGCCGTTCAGGGTGTCGTTGCCTGTTCCGCCCACCAAGGTGTCGTCGCCATCACCACCGCTCAAGGTGTTGCCCAAGTTGTTGGCGGTCAGCGTGTTGTTCAGGGTATTGCCCATGCCGGTGGTGGCGCTGCCGGTGAGGGTCAGATTTTCCAGGTTGGCAAGCAGCGTGAAATCGATGCTGCTGATGACGGTGTCGGTGCCTTCGCTTGCATTTTCAGTGATGGTGACGCCAGCGTTGTTGATCATGTAGGTGTCGTCGTTAGCACCACCGAACAAAGTGTCGGCACCGCCACCACCGTCCAGTGTGTCGTTGCCTGCGCCACCGTCGATTCGGTTCACGCCAGAGTTGCCGGTTAATGTATCGCCATGCGCACTGCTGCCAATCAGGTGTTCAATATTGTTAAGTACATCGCCCTGGGCGTGGCCTCCAGACACCGTGTTGGTGGTGAGATTGACGGTGACGGCTGCGTCCGACCCGCTGTATGAGGCGGTGTCGTTGCCTGCCCCACCGTCGATGGTGTCGGCCCCGGCGCCGCCCTGGATCAGGTCATCGTCTGCATCGCCATTGAGCACATCGGTGCCATCACCACCCACCAAAGTGTCAGCGCCAGCACCGCCGTCCAAACGGTTATTGCCGGTGTTGCCGGTGAGTGTGTTGGCCAGGCCATTGCCTGTGCCGTTGATGGCAGCGGTACCAGTCAAGGTGAGGTTTTCGACGTTGGCGGACAGGGTGTAGGTGACCGAGGCGCTGATGGTGTCGGTGCCTTCGTTCGGGTTTTCTGTCACCACATCGCCTGCGATATCGACCACGTAGGTGTCGTCCCCCAAGCCCCCGCTCATGCTGTCCACGCCAGTGCCACCATCTAGGCTGTCGTTACCCGCCGCACCGACCAAAGTGTCGTTGCCTTCACCGCCGCCCAGGGTGTTGTTGGCGCTGTTGCCGGTGAGTGTGTTGTCCAAAACGTTGCCTGTGCCGTTGATGGCGGCGCTGCCGGTGAGGCGCAAATTCTCGACGTTGGCGGACAAGGTGTAGTTTTCCGAGGCTTCGATGGTGTCGGTTCCTTCGTTCAGGTTTTCCACCACCACATCGCCCGGGTTGTCGACCACATAAGTGTCATCACCCAATCCGCCGCGCATTAAATCAGCACCTTCACGGCCGTCCAGCCGGTTGTTGGCGATGTTGCCGATCAGGGTATTGCCCCTGGAGATGCCGTTCACAACGATGTTGTTCCCGGTACCGTCGATGGCGGCGGTGCCGGTGAGGGTGAGATTCTCGACATTGGCGGACAAGGTGTAGGTGACCGAGGCGCTGATGGTGTCGGTGCCCTCGTTCAGGTTTTCTGTGACCACATCGCCCGCGTTGTCGACTACGTAGGTGTCGTCCCCCGAGCCACCGCTCATGCTGTCCAAGCCAGTGCCACCGTCTAGGCTGTCGTTACCCGCCGCACCGACCAAGGTGTCGTTGCCGTCACCGCCGCTCAGGGCGTTGTTGGCGCTGTTGCCAGTGAGTGTGTTGGCCAAACCGTTGCCTGTGCCGTTGATGACTGAGGAGCCTGTGAGGATGAGGTTCTCGACGTTCGCCGTCAGGGTGTAGTTGATAGAGGATTCGACCGTGTCGGTGCCTTCGTTGAAGTTTTCGGTGACCACATCGCCCGCGTTGTCGACCACGTGGATGTCATTGCCACCGCCACCGCGCAGCGTGTCGGCGCCTGCACCGCCGTCCAAACGGTTATTGCCGCTGTTGCCTGTGAGTGTGTTGTTGAGTTCGTTGCCGGTGCCGTTGATGGCGGAGCCTGTGAGTGTGAGGTTCTCGACGTTCGCCGTCAGGGTGTAGTTGATAGAGGATTCGACCGTGTCGGTGCCTTCGTTGAAGTTTTCAGTAACCACATCGCCCGCGTTGTCGACGACGTAGGTGTCGTTGCCCGCGCCCCCGCGCAGATTATCGGCACCCAGACCACCGTCAAGGCGGTTGTTGGCGATGTTGCCAATGAGGATGTTGGCCAAGTTATTACCCGAGCCGTCAATGGCGGCGCTGCCTGTGAGGTTGAGGTTCTCGACGTTGTCGCTCAGGGTGTAGGTGACAGACGATTCGATGATGTCCGTGCCTGTGCCTGCGCCAGGCGCTTCCGTCACCACATCGCTGGTGTTGTCGACCACGTAGGTGTCGTCCCCCAAACCTCCGCTCATGCTGTCCGCGCCAGTACCGCCGTCCAGCCGGTCGTTACCCGCCGCGCCGACCAAGGTGTCG
>JBEIEP010000050.1:0-16785 GCA_040382935.1 Burkholderiaceae bacterium | reverse complement strand
TGCAGACGATTCAGTGAGTGCCGATGCTGGCATTGAGCAAATCAAGTTTGCCGACAATACGGTATGGAACACGCAGGCAATCTTGAATGCGCTGAATACGGGCACTGTGGGTGATGATGTGATATGGGGAACCCTGCAGTCCGACACCATGAGTGGGTTGGCGGGCAATGACATGTTGCTTGGGGATGCAGGCAACGACACGCTAGACGGTGGGGCTGGGAACGACCGTTTGGTGGGCGAGGGTGGCAGCGACACCTATTTATTTGGTAGAGGTTCAGGCGTTGACGTCATAGCTGCTAAAGATGATCCCGTTGGCAGTGTTGATGTGCTTTTGTTTGGTACTGGCGTCTCGGCCGACCAGTTATGGTTCACGCGGGTGGGCCATGAGCTGAGGGTAAGTATCTTGGGTTCTCAAGACGCTGTGATAGTTCAGGAATGGTATGTGGGTAGTCAATACCAAGTTGAACAATTCAAAACCTTTGATGGCAAAACATTGCTCAGCAGCCAGGTTGACGCGTTGGTCTCTGCAATGGCAGCGTTCTCGCCACCAACACCTGGGCAATCCACCCTTCCTCCCAACTACCAAGACGCATTGGCAGTGGTTCTTACAGCCAGTTGGAAGTAACTTTGATGCTTTGCTTGTGGGCGCAGTTTGCACAGACTGTGCCCACGATTTTGAACTAAAAGGTCGAGTCCTAAAGCCCCTCTTCCAACTCCACAATCGCTGCCTGTGTGTAATCCAACATACGTTGCAAGTTAGGCACCGAGCGGCGGCAGGCGATGAAGCCAAAGCCTAGGTTGTCACCGTAGCCGCTAATGGTGATATTGAGTGCCAGGTAGTGGGTGGGGATAGAGACGGGGTAGGCCTCAGTTAATTTGGCACCGTTAAGGTAGAGGGTGTTGCTAGGGCCGGGAACGTTGGAGATCACCAGATTGAAGGTGGGTTTGGTTTTGGCCGTGCCCATCAACACGCCGGGTGCCAAGCTGGCAATTGAGGTGATGCCGTGGGCCATTTTTTGTAGGCGCGGCCTGCCCATTAAACGTTCTTTGGCTTCTTTGGTGCTGGCGCTGATGTGGCGCAGGCGCTTGACTGGGTCGGCAATATGCGTGCCCAGGTTGGCCAACAAAAGGGTGATTTGGTTGCCGCCTTCAGTGGATTCGTCGTGCAACGAGACCGGCACCATGGCGATGAGGGGTTTGCGAGGCAGCTTTTTTTGCGCTTGTAGATAGCTTCTGAGCGCTCCGGCGCAAACGGCCAGGGTGATGTCATTGACGGTGGCCCCATAGCGCTTGGCCAGCGCCTTGAAGCGTTTGAGTGAATAGGACTGGGCAGCAAACCGGCGTGAGCTGGAGATCTCTACATTAAATGGACTGGCAGGCGCCTGTAGGGGCAGACCTGCTGTGGACTCTTCGGTAAACGCACGTACCGTATCCCATAGGGCTGAGCCAATACCCGGCAAAATTTCTCGCCCCATCTTGGCCGCGTTGGCCAGTTGCTGCATCAGGCTGGGGGGTGTGCCACTGTTACGCAAACCCGGCGCTTTGGCAAACTTTTGTGCCCACAAAGGAGGCTTTTGTTCGGTGGGCGATGACGAAAGGCCTTCGGCCATCATGCGCGCGCCGGTTACCCCGTCGACCAGGGCATGGTGGATTTTGATGTAGGTGGCGATGCGCCCACCGGGCAGGCCTTCAATGATGTAGGCCTCCCAAAGCGGGCGGTTGCGGTCCATGAGGTTGGCGTGCAGGCGAGAGACCATAGCCAGCAACTCACGAATGCGCCCAGGGTGGGGCAATGCCAAATGGCGCACGTGGTAGTCCAACTCAAACTCTTTGTCTTCGTCCCAGTACCACAGGCCCATTTTGAGAACAGGTCGCAGATGAAAAGGGGACTGGGCTTTGGCGTGCTTGGCCCACTGGTGCAGCAACTGGCTAACAAAATCAGGCCCCGCGCCGCGTGGGGGTTTGTAAATATTGAGTCCGGCCACGTGCATGGGCTGGGCGCGCGTCTCCATCCATAAAAATGACGAATCGACCGGGCTAAGCGCCTTCATTACGCCAGAGCCGAGCGAACGGGCCGCTTGGTGTTGGTAGCGCCTGGCGATTCTTCGGGGTCAGCCCGCCAATGTCCGACGCTGTAGAACATTTTTTGCCAACCTTCTGGTGCAAAGGGTTGCCAGTCGCCCTCGGGTTCTGCCAGGCGGTGGGCCACCAGGTAGAGCGCGGCGGGGCTGGCTGCCATACCCAGATGACTGACGCCACGCAGGTGAATACTCTCGGCGTCGTCGGCTTTTTGCTCTAATGAACAACGCCAAGAAACGACCCCATCGGTTTTACTAAAGAGGGAACTGGTGGGCACAGGAGGCTTGTGTTGCAGGTCGTGCACCAGGCGGGGATCGATATCGTTAATGCGATCGCCCGACAACCATTCGTACACCCGGGTGGCATTGGTGGCTCTGGGGTGGCCAGAGAACGGCGAGCCCAAGGTAATGACTTGTCGAATCAGATCTGGTTCTAGTTTTGCCAACTCACGGGCGTACACGCCGCCCAGACTTTGCCCGATCAAGCTGATTTTGCGGCCGTGTTGTTCGTAAAGGGCTTTGATGCGCTGGTGCATACGCTGGGCCTTGCCTTCTATCATGCCGGTATTGATACCCAGGCCCCAGGGCAGCGCCACATAGCCCAGCTCTTGCAAAAAATTGCGCAAAAGTTGGGTGGAAAAATCCGAAGCGCCTAGTCCAGGTAACACCAAAATGGGGTGACCATCGCCCTTAGGGACCACGTGCTGCATGCTTTTGTAGACCGAAAGACCCGCCGCAAACTCAAAAAATGCCCGGTATTCCCAAGCCAGCAACCAACGAGACGGGGGTGCGGTATCGGCAAGGTCTTGGCTTTTGGAGGGTTGGCGAGATCGCATGAGGGAAGGTCCTGTAAAGGCTTTGCCACAACGGCTTGGGCACGTTAGTGCCAGCCCAGCAGAATGTCAACCGTAAACACCCGAGTGCCAGCGCCTTAACCCTAGAGTAATGCCTCTAGGGAGCCACTGCAAAACCTCAAGCACTATCTGAGGCCACGATAACGGCGCTCCCCTGCGCTGACTAAAAAAGGGGCAGTGAGCGATAATCGGCTCCCTGCTCCATCGTCGTGAAAGTCACCGTGAAATACCAAATCCAAGTTATTGCACCACTCCAAGCGGCCAAGGTACTGGGGGCTGTGTTCTTTGTGGTTACCTGCTTGTTCTTGCCGTTTGCCGCCCTCTCATACGACTTGGCCCTACCCCAAGGTCCTGGGCATTTGATTTGGGCGTTTTTGGCGGTCCCGTTGGTGAACGCCCTGTTCGCATTTTTTTTGGGGTGGGTGTTTGCTTTTGCGTACAACCTTGTAGCCAAGCGTTTGGGCGGCTTGGAAATCACCTTGCAGGAACGCAATCTTTGAAACTTAGGCCTTTTCTGACCGGCATTCCGTATGTCGGTTGGGTGGTGGTCTATATCGCCTTTGGCTGGGGGATGTTTGGTGCCATTTTGGGGGTGGTCAGCCCTGAGCTTCGCCAAGAGCTGGGCAATTACCAAGATCTTGGCTTGTTAATGGCCATATGGGCCGGTGGCAGCGTGGTGGGGGCGATTCAGGGCGGGCGTTTGGCCCATCGCTTTGATCCCCGCCGTTTGTTGCTGACTTATCTAGGTCTGACCGCCGTTGCACTGGTATTGCTGGTGATGGCCCGGTCCTTTTGGCCTATGGTGCTGGGGTTTTTCTTGGTGGCGGTGTTTGAGGCCGCGCTGTTTACTCTGGGGCACAGCATGATGGCCCAAGTGTATACCGACCCGCAAATGCGCGGCCGAAGTTTGGGTTTGATTGATGTGGCCTACAGTGGCGGCCATCTGGTGGCCCCAACGGTGATTATGGGCTTGCATGTTTTTGGCGATGGGTGGCGGATGCCTTACCAAGGTTTTTTTGTGGTGTTGTTTATTGCGGCGTTGGCGTTTTGGCCCTGCCAACCGTTTGCAGCGGTGCCCCATTTGTTTTCGTACCAAGCCGCCAGCTCAGGCAGCGAGCCCACCAAAAGCTACCGGCTCCTGTTGGCCGAGCCCGCCGTGCGCTGGGCCATGTTCAGCGGATTGATGGCAGCCATCTTGGAGTGGGGCCCCATTTTTTGGACGGTTAGTTTTGCGCTGCAAGTACAAGGACTATCGGCGGTGCAGGCCAAGGTGGGTTTGCAGTTTTTTGTCGTGGGCATGGTGGCTGCGCGCATTTGGCAGGCTTTTTGGCACAGTCAATGGACCTTAGAGACCAAGCTATGGCGCTTGTCGTTGGTGACGCTGGTGGGAGCGGCGTTGACGGTGTCATCGCCTCTTTGGATGCCCCTTGCCTACCAGCCGCTGGGGTACTGGCTGTGTTATTTGGTGTTTGGGGTGGGCGTGGGTGTTTTCTTCCCTGTGTTGCTGGCCTTTTTGATCGACCGACTAGAGGGCAATGCGTCCAAGATTTCGGCCCTGCAAGTGATTAGTTTTACCGTGGGTTGCCAGTTGGCGGGGTTGGTGATTGGCGCACTCAGTGACCGCTGGGGACTGCACCTGGCCTATTCGGTACTGGTGCTGGTGGCGTGTGGCCTGGTGCTAGGGGTTGGTCAATTGCGCCTGGCCCAGCCGCGACAAGAGGTGCTTTAAATGCTGGAGGGGTCGACGTCGATGGCCCAGCGCAAAAGGCCTTTGGTTTGCTTGGCCGACTGCCGCAAAAGCGGCTGCCACTGGGTCAAAAACTGTTGCAAACGAGGGCGCGAGTTTGATTCCACCAGTAGCTGTGCCCGTTCGACGTTGGCGACTTTGGCGATGGTCATAGGCACGGCGGCGTAAAGCCTCACAAATGCTAGCAGAGGCGCTAGGGCCGTGTCTTGGCGTGCCAGTTCCGAGGCCATGCGTAAAAATTCTTGTGCAGTGGCTTGGCTGCGCGCGTCGGCACGCAACAAGGCACTGTGGCTAAATGGGGCTAAGTGGGCCTGATCACGTTCTTTGAGTTGTTGTGCCGCAAATGCGGGGTAGTCGTGTCCGCCCAGGGTCTTGAATAGGCTGTGTTGGGGGTTGTAGGTTTGAATCCACATCTCGCTGTGTGCGGCCAAACGGGCGTCACGCCCTGCGCGCCCAGACGCTTGCATCAACAGACTAAACAGGCGCTCTGGCGCGCGGAAATCGCTGGAAAAAAGCGCACTGTCGGTGTTGACGGCGGCCACCAAGGTAATGCGCCGAAAATCATGGCCTTTGGCAATCATTTGGGTGCCTACCAATACGTCAATTTGGCCGTCGTGCACCTCCGCCAAAACCTGCTCCAGCGCGCCTTTGGCGCGTGTGGAGTCGGCATCCAGCCGGGCCACACGTACGCTGCGTCCGTCGGGGGTGCTTACCTCTGCCAACAATTGGACCAGGTGTTCTTCAAGCTGCTCGGTGCCACGCCCTTGAGGCAGGATATCGAGGTTGCCGCAGTCTGGGCAGGCCCGAGGAACGCGTTCACCAAAGCCGCAGTGGTGACAGCGCAAAGTACGGTCAAGTTTGTGAAACACCTTGTAGGCACTACAAAATTGGCACTGGCTTTTCCAGCCGCAATCGTGGCACTGCAAGACCGGCGCGTAGCCCCGGCGGTTGAGAAAAATCAAGGATTGTTCGCCTCTGGCGATGCGCTCTTTAATGGCGGTGAGCAGTGCGGGTGCCAACACGGTGCCTTTGGCTTGGTCGCGCATATTGACCAGGATTTGCCGGGGTAAGTTGCCCAGGCCTATACGCTGGCCCATGGTGAGCCGCAGGTAGCGCCCGCCTTGCGCGGCATCGCGGCTGGCGTACCAGCTTTCAAGTGAGGGCGTGGCCGAACCCAAGATCACCTTGCAATGGCCTGGCGTGCCTTGGCTGGCCCGGTACAAGGCCAGGTCGCGGGCTGAAAAACGGGCCCCGTCTTGTGCTTTGTAGCTGGGGTCGTGCTCTTCGTCCACGATGATCAGTCGAAGGTGCGGAAGGGAGGCAAAAATAGCCGTGCGCGTGCCCAGAATCAGGCGTGCTGCGCCGGTGTGCGCGTGCAGCCAACTTTTGAAGCGCTCGCTATCGGTCATGCCACTGTGCATTGCCACCACTGCATTGCTCCCCAGCTGTCCTGCAAAGCGCGCAGAAACCCGACGCAACAATTGGGGCGTGAGGTTGATTTCAGGCACCAACATCAAAATTTGCGCACCTGGGTGCGCTGCAAGCGTCGCCATTGCCGCCTGTAGGTAGACCTCGGTTTTGCCGCTGCCGGTGGCACCATGCAATAAAAACGGCCCGGTTTGGGTTTGGATTTGCTCTAAGGCCTGTGCTTGTTCATCGGTGAGTTCTTCAGGGGCGTTTGCAGGCAACCCACCATCGTCAACGGCGGGGTGCTTTGGCCCCTTCGCAATTTGCCGCAAACGCCGCTCAAGTTGCACCGGGTTCATTGCCTTAAGGGGCGCGGGCAGGGCGTGCAAAGCCACTTCGCCGATAGCCCGTTGGTAGTAGCGGGCGGTAAATTCAATGAGTGCGCGCCATGGCGCTAACAAAGGCGGCAGTGACGGCAAAACCGCGGTGATGGCCTGGATTTTGTCAACCGTCATGCCATCGGGCAGGTCGTCCTCGGTACATTGAAGATGGCCCCAAACCACACCCAAATACACTTTTTTGCCCAAAGGCACCAGAACCAAAGCACCCAGCGAAGGCACTTGCTCACTTCGGTAAAGTAGGGCCTGGGACAGCGCGCTGTGGGTGGGCGTATGCACCGCCACCTGCACATAAGAGTCGATTTTTGACATGACGCGTTGATTAAAAGGCCTAAGTGATTGATTTTTAAAGGGGTGCAAAGTAACCCAGAATTTCTGTGGATAACTTTGTTGATAGTTTGTAAAAAATCGTCGAAACCCTCGTAAATCCGGCCTTCCCCTTGGATTGCCTGCTTTTTGACCAAATTATGAATAGTGTTAAAAATCAACAACTTAAAACAATAATACCTTTGATAGCAAGGTCTATTCAAAAATAATAGCGAAAAGTGCTCACTCACCAAAAAATGTTGACAACTACCCCAGAAATTTAGCAAACAGGAAGGTAATTTGTGCTAGAGCGGCAACCTTCAGGCCCCAACAGGGGCAATGAATGCTTGTTGTCATGCCCTTTGGCGCATTGCACGTGAATGGCGATGCACGGTGTCGACCAGTGCATGCACATGTTCAGGATTTGTCCACTGGCTGATGCCATGGCCCAGGTTAAAGATGTGTGTGGGGCCTTGGCAGCCTAAATCGGTGTGCGGGGCACCAAAGCTCTCTAAGGTGTTGATCACCTCTTGTGCAATTTGATCGGGACTTGCAAACAAGATATTGGGATCCAAGTTGCCCTGTAGCGCTTTGCCCGATTGCCCTGCGGCACCACCAATCAGGGCGCGGGCTTTGCAGAGGTTAACCGTCCAATCCAAGCCGAGCACATGGCAGTCCAGTGCGGCCATCTCTTGCAGCCAAAGCCCGCCACCCTTGGTAAACACCAAACGTGGGATCTCAACACCGTCATGGGTGGTTTTGAGCTGGGCCAACACACGTTGCGTATAGGCCAGGCTAAAGGTCTTGAAGGCCGCATCGGCCAGCACGCCACCCCAACTGTCAAAAATCATGACCGCCTGTGCGCCCGCTTCAATCTGGGCGTTCAGGTAGGCCGCCACTGCGTCGGCGTTGGTGGCCAAAATATGGTGCATCAGGTCGGGTCGTTGGTACAACATGGTTTTGACCAAACGGTAATCGTCCGAACCTTTGCCCTCCACCATGTAGCAGGTCAAAGTCCAGGGACTACCAGAGAACCCAATCAAAGGCACCCGGCCATTCAAGGCTTTGCGTATGCTGGTGACGGCCTTGAACACGTAGTCCAGGCGTGCCATGTCGGGCACCTGCAAGGCCATCACGGCTGCTTCGTCACGCAGGGGGCTGGCAAAGCGCGGCCCTTCGCCCTGTGCAAACGACAAGCCCAAGCCCATGGCATCGGGCACTGTTAGGATGTCACTGAACAAAATGGCCGCATCCAAGGGGTAGCGCTCCAGCGGTTGCAAGGTGACTTCGGTGGCAAAGTCGGGGTTGGTCGCCAACCCCATAAAGCTACCGGCTTTGGCACGGGTGGCACAGTATTCGGGCAGATAGCGGCCCGCTTGACGCATAAGCCAAACCGGGGTGTGGGGTGTGGCCTGCCGAAAACAGGCGCGCAAAAAGGTGTCGTTTTGAAGCGGTGCAAACATGGGGTGAGCAGTCGACGAGCAGGGTATCAATAATGGGCTGGGTGCAGAGCACGATTATCGGGCTAAGCCATGGTCGTTTACGATAGGGTCATGAAATCAATCACCGATCCCCCGGAAGCACTCCCCTCCAACGTCACCCCACTAAAGGCAGGCCAACGCACATGGCTGAATCGCGTGCCAGCGGGTCTGTTTGGGCTGTGTGTGGGCTTGTTTGCGTTTGCCGGGGCTTGGCGTCGTGCAGAGGGGCTGGGCTGGTCTTACGCCCAGGCGGTCAGTTTGGCCATGGGGTACACGGCCGCGGCTTTGTTGGGTTTGCTCAGCCTGCTGTACCTGCTCAAAGCAGTGCGGCATTTTTCAGCCGTGAAGGCCGAGTTCAACCACCCTTTGGGCAGCTCCTTGGTGGCCATGATGCCGTTGGCGTATTTGCAAGCCACGGCCTATTTTGCGTCGCCTGGACAAGCCATTTGGTTGGAGATTGCTCTGTTGGCTTTGGCGGCACATGCCATGATGTCACTTCGGCTGTTGCCCCTTTTAACGGTGGGGGGCCACGAGACGCTGGCGATTACACCGGCCCTGTATCTGCCCCCGTTAGCCGGTGCCTTGGTGGGCAGCATGGCCTTGGCGCAATTGGGCTATACCGGTTGGGCCGCATTCTTGTTCGGAGTGGGCTTGTCGGCATGGGCCTTGCTGGAGCTACGCATTTTGAACCGTCTGTTTGAAGGCCCCCTGCCCATGCCTATGCGCTTTACCATAGGCCTTGAGATCGCCCCCTCTGCGGTCTCGGTGCTGGCCGCCACGGTGATTTGGCCCGCCTTGCCTGCCGAGGTCATGGTGGTGGGGCTGGGTTTGGCGGCAGGACCGGTGCTGGCCGTGTGGGCACGTTACAAGTGGTGGTCACAAGCCCCGTTTTCAGCGGGGTTCTGGACCTTTGTGTTTCCGTTATCAGCCATCACCAGCGTGGTGATTGTGGCCGTGCACCGCGCAGGGTGGCCCCATGAGGTGGCCGGGCTGGCCCTGGTGGCGTTGACGGCTTTGGTGGCCTATTTGAGTTGGCGCACCGTGGTACTGCTCATCAAGCGCAAACTGCTGCCACCGGCCTGAGGCCAAGGCCACATCAGGTCCGACGCGATCACATATTGCGCCGGTACTGGCCCCCCACCTCGAACAAGGCATTGGTGATTTGCCCCAGGGAGCACACGCGCACCGCATCCATCAGCACCTCAAACACGTTTTGGTTGGCAATCACCGCCTGCTGCAAGCGCGCCAACTGGACCGGGGCCTCTGCCCGGTGCGTTGCATGAAAATCGGCCAGCCGTTGCAGTTGGCTTTGCTTTTCATCTTCGGTAGAGCGGGCCAGTTCAATGGTGGCGGGCACGTCGTTGGCCGTGGGACTGCGAAAGGTGTTAACGCCAATAATGGGCAGCTCACCGGTGTGTTTGAGCATTTCGTAGTGCATGGACTCGTCTTGAATCTTGCCGCGTTGGTAGCCGGTTTCCATGGCACCCAATACGCCACCGCGCTCGGCGATGCGCTCAAACTCTGACAGCACCGCTTCTTCTACCAGTTCGGTGAGTTCGTCGATGATGAAGGCCCCCTGGTTGGGGTTCTCGTTCTTGGCCAATCCCCACTCGCGGTTAATGATGAGCTGAATGGCCATGGCGCGGCGCACGCTCTCTTCGGTGGGCGTGGTGATGGCCTCGTCGTAGGCGTTGGTGTGCAGGCTGTTGCAGTTGTCGTAAATGGCGATCAAGGCCTGTAATGAGGTGCGTATGTCGTTGAACTGAATCTCTTGCGCATGCAGACTGCGGCCACTGGTTTGGATGTGGTACTTGAGTTTTTGGCTGCGCTCGTTGGCCCCATACTTCTCTTTCATGGCCACGGCCCAAATGCGCCGCGCCACACGCCCAAGCACGGTGTATTCGGGGTCCATGCCGTTGCTAAAGAAGAACGACAGGTTGGGTGCAAAGTCGTCAATGTGCATGCCGCGGGCCAGATAGGCCTCTACAAAAGTAAAGCCGTTGGAGAGGGTAAAGGCCAGTTGGCTAATGGGATTGGCCCCCGCCTCGGCGATGTGGTAGCCGCTAATCGATACGCTGTAAAAGTTGCGTACCCGGTGGTGCACAAAATACTCGGCGATGTCGCCCATGACCTTCAGGCTGAATTCGGTTGAGAAGATGCAGGTGTTTTGGCCCTGGTCCTCTTTGAGAATGTCGGCTTGCACGGTGCCACGCACGTTCTCTAGCACCCACTCCTTGATTTTGGCGGTCTCGGTGGCGGTGGGTTCGCGCCCGTTGTCGGCCTGGAACTTGGCGATGTTCTGGTCAATGGCCGTGTTCATAAACATGGCCAAAATGGTGGGCGCGGGGCCGTTGATGGTCATGCTCACGCTGGTACTGGGGCTGCACAGGTCAAAGCCGCTGTACAGCACCTTCATGTCCTCTAGCGTGGCAATAGACACGCCCGAATTGCCCACCTTGCCATAAATGTCGGGCCGGGGGTCGGGGTCGTTGCCGTACAGGGTGACCGAATCAAAGGCGGTGGACAAGCGTTTGGCGGGCATGCCTTCACTGAGCAGCTTGAAGCGCTTGTTGGTTCTAAAGGCATCGCCTTCACCTGCGAACATACGCGTGGGGTCTTCGCCCTCGCGTTTAAAGGCAAAGGTGCCAGCGGTATAGGGGTAGCTGCCGGGGACGTTTTCTAGCAGCAACCACTTCAGGATCTCGCCATGGTCTTTGTACTGGGGCAGGGCCACTTTTCGGATGGTGTTGCCCGACAGGGTTTTGGTGGTCAGCGCTGTGCGGATTTCTTTGTCGCGAATCTTGACCACGTATTCATCGCCTGCATAGGCTTTTTGCATATCGCCCCACTGGGCCAGCAACTTGCGGCAGGCCGCATCCAGCAGGGACTCTCTGTGCTCGGCCAACTCGAGTGCCGCCTCTGCAGCCGGAGCACGCAAGGGTTTGTCGATTTTGAGCATGCGCGCTGCCTCGCGCAGTTGCTGTGCCTCGCGTGCAATATCGGCTTGCTGCAATGCGCGCTTTTTGTAGCCACGCACGGTTTCGCTGATCTCTGCCAGGTAGCGGGTTTTGGCCGCGGGGACCACAGGCGTTTGATTGGTGCTGTGGCGGCCCTTGACGACAGACAATAGCCCGGTGGTGGTAGGCAGGCCATGAGCGGTCAATGCCTCGCGCAGGGCGTGGTACAGCGCGGTGACGCCGTCGTCGTTAAAACGCGCCGCCACGGTGCCAAACACGGGCATCTGATCGGGCGGCGTGGTAAAGGCTTCTTTGTTGCGTTGCACTTGCTTGGACACATCGCGCAGGGCGTCCAAAGCACCCTTGCGGTCAAACTTGTTGATGACCACAAACTGCGCAAAGTCCAGCATGTCGATTTTTTCGAGCTGGCTGGCGGCCCCAAATTCTGGTGTCATCACGTACATGGGAATGTCCACATGCGGCACGATGGCAGCGTCGCCTTGGCCAATGCCAGAGGTCTCGACAATCACCAAATCAAAGCCCGCCACTTTGCAGGCTGCAATCACATCGGGCAAGGCCGCACTGATCTCACTGCCCGCGTCTCGCGTGGCCAAGCTGCGCATAAATACGCGCTGAGGATTGGTTCCCCACACTCCGGTAGCGTTCATGCGAATGCGGTCGCCTAATAGCGCTCCACCGGATTTTCGGCGTGAAGGGTCAATGCTGATCACCGCAATACGGAGCTTATCGCCCTGGTCCAGCCGCAGGCGGCGAATTAACTCATCGGTCAAGCTGGATTTGCCCGCCCCACCGGTGCCGGTAATGCCCAGGACCGGTACTTTGCAGGTGGGCGCGGCAAGGCGGATTTGTGCCACCAGGCTGGCGTCGGCAGAACCCCCTTCAAGGGCTGTCATCAGTTGCGCCAGTGAACGCCAGGCTGACTCGGCGTGGCCGGTAATGGCTTGCAACTGGGTGGGTGCATATCCGCTAATGTCTTGGTCACACAGCCTCACCATTTCGCCAATCATGCCTTGCAAGCCCATGCGCTGGCCGTCCTCAGGGCTGTAAATACGGGTTACCCCATAGGCTTGCAGTTGGGCAATCTCATCGTGAACAATCACGCCACCCCCACCGCCAAACACTTTGATATGGCTGCCCCCTCTGGCCTTGAGCAGGTCCACCATGTACTTAAAGTATTCGACATGGCCACCTTGGTAGGAGCTAATGGCAATGCCTTGCACGTCTTCTTGCAGGGCTGCCGTGCCCACTTCATCCACACTGCGGTTGTGGCCCAAATGAATCACCTCAGCGCCCATGTTTTGCAAGATGCGCCGCATGATGTTGATGGCCGCGTCGTGGCCGTCAAACAGGCTGGCGGCCGTCACAAAGCGTACTTTATGGGTGGGTCGGTACTCCGAAAGGGCTTGGGTATCGTGCGATAAATAACTCATAAACAGGTTCCGGTGGTGTTGGTGCAGCAAGGGCAGTGGCGAGGGTCTAAAGATGCAACTAGCGGCTTACTTTACGTTTACGTAAACGTAAATCGCGATGGTAGCTTTTTTTGAATGGTTTTGCAGAGGTTTCCTAGGGGCCGTGCGACGCCGGCGTCACTTCAAACAATAGACGAAGGTCATTTTTGTTGATTCCCTAACTGCCGTAAACAACATAACCGCTCGAATTCCGTCTTGATTAATCGTATTTTTTTCAGGTATTCATGAAAAAAAAACACCTCAATATGGCCAAATAGAGGCTGGAATTGTCAAATTTATAGGAGAACTTTATGACCAATTCGGACTTTGCGCCTTCAAAAGTAACTATCGTCACACGCGATACCATCCCTGGTGCCCAGGTTTCCCAGGGTTTGCTCGATCGCGTTAATGGTAAATTTTTTACGCGATGGGACAGGGAATGGGGAGGTAGTAGCCTGTTGTGTGGCCGCGTCCCCACCTCAGACGCCGTCCGATTGGACGGAAATGACTATTTGAGTATCAGCGGCCATCCAACCATTGTTGGCTCGCAGGTCGCCGCGTTAAAAGGCGACAACCAATATGTGGTGCAGTCCGGTATTTTCCATTTTGACGATCACCCCAGTCGCCGGTTTGAAAGGTGCATGGCGGCGTGGATAGGGCACAGTGATGGTGTCCTCTACCAATCGGGATATATGGCAAACATTGGCCTGATGCAGGCTATTGCTGATGAGAACACGCCGGTATACATTGACGCGCTGGCACACACCTCACTTTGGGAGGGCGCACGTGCGGCCAAAGCCCCCACTTTTGCATTCCGGCATAACGATCCGTCGCACCTAGCAAGGCAAATCGAGCGGCATGGCCCCGGCGTTGTAGTGGTGGATTCTGTGTACAGCACGACGGGCGCCTTGTGTCCTCTCTTGGATATATTGGAGGTTTCTGAGCGATTCAGGTCGATGATTGTTGTTGACGAGTCGCATTCATTGGGGACACATGGACCTTCCGGTAGAGGCCTTTGCGCAAGTTTAGGCGTGCTCGATCGCGTGCACTTTATCACCGCCAGTTTGGCCAAAGCATTCGCCGCGAGAGCTGGATTTATTACGGTTCCTAGCGTACTCAGAAACTACCTGATCAGCGAGAGTTTTCCTACGATGTTTAGTTCTAGCCTGTTACCGCACGAAATATCTGCCTTGTTTGCGACGCTTGAGGTCATACAGGCAAGTGACCTTGCCCGTAAGCGCCTGTTTGCCAATACGCAGCGAATTCGCCAATCACTACTGGAACTAGGCTATCCAATTGCACATGGATCGGAACAAATCATCGCTTTAGAAGCAGGATCTGAACCCAACACAAAAGTATTGCGCGATGCGCTGGAAGCACATAAGGTGTTTGGCGCCGTATTCTGTGCGCCAGCCACTAGCAAAAACCGGTCCATGGTTCGCCTTACCTTGCACGCTTCGCTGACCGAATTTGAAATGACGCATATCGAAGCGGTTGCTGAAAAGATCGCCCCCACGGTTAGGCCCGATCTTTGGCCTTTGTCGCGCAAACAATTAGCGGTTCGCCAGCCGCTTGTGTGCGCCTAATTGTTCGAGTTGCTGCTAGCTGCAAGCGCGCTTAGGCTAGCAGTCGGCCCCGGGCATAGCTGCGGATCAATGGTGAACACCGCCACAGAGACGGATGTGGAGTCAGGCATGAAGTCGGCGATCTTCAGTTGCAATGGGCCTGTTGCTTGAATAGCCAACTTGAGTTCGAAGTCGGAAATGACCTTTCCCTCTCGGATGTTTGTCATGTCGGCAGCGCTCACGTCGTATCCGCTCAGCGTATCGGCCAGCTCGTCCAAACTACGGGTACTGGCCGATTGTTCGATCTGAATCCAAAAAACCTGTCCCTGCGCGTTCAGTCCAAGAATGCCAAACGGTGCGCCAACAACACCATACTCAACCAGGCCATGTGCATTGACCAGTCCCTCCAACCAAGCCGCTGCGGCAGGGTTCTTGATTAAGGCAAGCTGTTCGCGCGACAGGTTGTTGCGCCATATTTTTCCAAGGTCATCCACCGCCGGACGGTCTAAGCGATCATTGATGCCGGAAATGATGCGGGTGGCTAAATTACTGCTTTGTTTGGGAATGTATTGCTGGATCAGCCCTTGGTTGAACGCGTTGACCGCGATTAACTCGTCAGCCTGCCCGGTCAACATAATGCGGCCACCAGGCCAGTCTTCCAGCTGCGACAAAACCTGCAGGCCGGATTGCTGCGGCATCGAATAGTCCACCACCAAAAGGCGTGTCGTGGCGTATCGGTTAAAACCATCATTGCGCCAATACGCCAGTAACTGCGCAATCCTAGATTCCCCCTCTATGCTGCGTTCGATAATGTTCTGGTGATGCCATACCTCGTCACCTAAGCGCTTTGTTTCGCCTTGAATCCTGTGAATGACGGCATTCGGATCGTCGTACATTTTGGTCAGCCAGCCTGATGGAATGACTTGGCTTAGGATTTCAAGAAAATCGCTTTCATCGTCAAGAAAAACGACGTAACCTGCTCGCTTGTAAATTGAAAGTGTCACGAAAATTTACCGGTTGGTTTGTAACTCAGGCTTGGCCCAATGGGAAGGTTAAACGAAAGTTCGCCCCTTGGCCCAACTGGGATGTGACGTCAATCCTACCATTGCATGAACCAACGACCTTTTTGCAGAACGCTAGCCCCAAGCCATGAGCGACACCTTGTTGGGTCGAGAAGAACGGCTCAAAAATTGTACGTTGAAGTACAACACTCATGCCAACCCCCTTGTCTGCCACCACGATATGACCGCTGCTGCCTTGGCGAAAAATTCTAAATACTATCGATCCAAGGGTGAATTCTGAGCCGGCTCCGTTGAGTGACACAAGAGCGTTCTTAAGTAAGTTAAAGATAACCTGTTCCATCAATTCTTTGGGCCCTATGAATTCAAAATCGCTTTCTAAGTCGATGCGCCAGCAGGTGGCGTGCTTGGCAGATTTGAAAGGATAGTTTTGTAAGCAACCGCTGATTAGGGAATAGGCCCCAACCCGTTCAAAGTGCATGTGTAAGGTCTCCAACTTCGCGTTTGCAATCTGGGTATCAATTTGACGATTCATCTGAATCGAAAGGCGGTCAATCTTTTTCACCTGTTCGACTAGGTATTTTTTTAGATTGGTGTCTTGGCTAGATACAGCCACACGTTCTAAATGGTTTGCAATCAGTCCTATCGAAGAAAGGGGTGTGCGCAACTCATGCGCCATGATCCCTATAGAAGCCAGAGTCTGCGTCAGTTGTACCCGTTGCCTGCTTGCAGCTGATATCCCCAACATTGCGCCGACCGACCAACCGAATGCAATGACCAAACCATCAACACGCCAGTCCGAAATGGGTTGAACAGGGTTGATTTCGAACCCACTTACCACCTCAAAGCCAACTACCAGTCCAAGACAAGTGCCTAAGGTTGCGATGCGCCAATCAGTGATGGTGTGGTATATCAGAATCGCCGAAACCAAGGTGGCTAACCAAACGGCGTTGCGTCCGTTGGCAAAATACATATACGCAGAAAAAAATGGCAGTTCGAACCAAAAGAGAATGCCCAAGATCACCAACACCCATCGGTTTCGTAGATCCAGTCGCGCTCCCACGAAAAAAATAATGAATCCCAAGCAGACAAGTAGGCCACGCAGGTAAAGGTTCTCGTAAGGTTGCTGTAGCCATGTTGACCATATCAGTCCAAATACGCTGTTGGCCATCACTGCAAAAAACCCCAACCAATAGAGGCGTCGCGCTGAGGGGTGTAGCAAGGCTTCTAATGGCGCTGCAATGACGCTAGAGTAAATCTCATGGAGCGCATTGGTCCGCAGCGCTTGTAGTCGTTCATTCCAACTACTCATATAAGGTACCGTTCCTTTCCATCATCGAATTTTGTGCAATTGGGACCTAGGGGGATTAAGTCCCTAAACTGCTGCAAATTAAAGGGGTAGCCATCGCAGCTCTCCGAGTTTGACAGAATCGAGTTATCGAGACAGATTTTGTTAACCAAGGAAGGAGTGAGTGCGATGGCTGGAATAGATATTACCGTAGAT
>JBEIEP010000049.1:0-17311 GCA_040382935.1 Burkholderiaceae bacterium | reverse complement strand
TCATCTACGGTAATATCTATTCCAGCCATCGCACTCACTCCTTCCTTGGTTAACAAAATCTGTCTCGAAAACTCGATTCTGTCAAACTCGGAGAGCTGCGATGGCTACCCCTTTAATTTGCAGCAGTTTAGGGACTTAATCTTTGGCTCGAAGATACTCTTCAGACTTTTTTACCAGTGGTAATGGTCGTCGATGAAGCTACTGTGTGGTTCATTGACGGCGAGAACACCAGTAGGTCGGAACGAGCCAGCCCTCGCCGTAAGCGGGTATCCTGAGCTGTCCCATAGAGTCCAGCTAGCAACAGTACGATACCCAGAGGAATCGCATGCTTGATAAATTTGCCCCGCAGGCTCTTATGTACATGAAGCCGAGAAGCGAAACGATTGAAAAGAAACTCTCATGTCTCAAACTGCAACGACAGGGAACCTATTTCCACATGGCACTTTTTGTTGAAAGCCGTCTATTTGAATGCTTTTAGGGAACAACTAGAAGAGCACCCTGACTAGCTACATTACTTGGCTTTTTCAGGAATTCGGTATTCTTTAGCAAGTGAGCCGGGGCCAGGGAATTCTTTGAATACTGACTCCATCATGTAAGGCATTACACGCGCAAGTTGGGGGGTGGAGCCATTGCTACGCACCTTTCCTTCATACAATTTTTTGGGTGCACCTAAGGTGAGGCTCAAAGTATCCACTATCTCCAGATCGAGGAAACGCATGTATATTGTGTCGGTGCGTGCGCCTGTTCCAACAACGCCATACGTAGGGGTGTAGGTGGTGGTGGCGTGCACTGTCGCCATGTTGCCAAAACGACTTAAGGTGCCGCTGGTAGTACTTGCCGCCACACCGGTCTGGCCAATTATGGGGTATGTCGAGGTTACTTGGGTTCCATTATCAATGCCGTAGCGGATGAACACAGATACCGCCGCTTTGTTGGTATCGTTAACCTCTATCATGCCAAACCGCTTGAGCTCTGCGCTAACCATCTGTGCGTAGTTGTTGTACTCCAGACTGTCTTGTTGTTCACGGTACGGGAGCACAGTGTAGGTCAACCCAGATAGCTGGCCCAATTGATGGAACGCAGTCACATTAGACACAAAATAGGTTGAAGCGCAACCTATCATTGAGGTTGAGAAGACTAAAACCAAAAACAATTTCAAGCGCAGGAGCATCTCATTCCTTCAAAAAAAACGGCCCGCCGTGTTTGCAGCCGATTGATTGATCCATTATAGATTTCTAAATCGGACACGTCGTAACCGGAAAATTTGCGCATTTTTCGCGAACCCTCGCCAACATAAAACCGATGAGTTCCATATCCGACCCCATGTACTCCCTAGGGTTGCCTCTAAACCCGCGTCCAACGAGACAGAGTAATGGGCACCATCATGCTTATGTAGTTAACACACACGCCAGTTTATAGTCCTAAAATGCTCGATAAATCAATCAAAAAGAGTTTAATGCTCGATTTAAGATATGAAAGTCTTGCAAAGCGCAATCGTAGATGAGACGCAAATGGCACAAGCCAAACACATTGGTGCTTGCTTCGCCAGATTGCGTGTTGCCCGTGGGGTGAAGCAGGATGTGGCGGCCATACGGGCGGGACTTTCACGCAATACCGCGTACCGATTGGAGTCTGGCGACCCAGGTGTTGCAATAGGTCATCTGCTGCGCTACCTAGACGCTATAGCCCCCGGAATGACTTTGCAGGAGTTGCTATCCCAAACCGATCCAACGCTGTCGATATTGGAAATGAAGGAAAAGACCCGCCGGGTCCGGGACTTGAGCAGCAAAGAAATCCGCGAACTGGATTTTTAAACCAGCGCCAAATCGATAACAACAGCCGACCAAACCGAAGAAATAGCGCAATTTGCAAGGCGATGGGTCCGCGGGAAAAATGACAATAGCCATTATTTACGTCTTTGGCGTGCGGCTGCCAGTTGGGCGCGTGATTCGTCAACCGAAAAACCTTTGCGCTGCAAACGGTCTTTTTCACCCAGGGCCATGACTTTCAGGGCTGCACTCAGTGACTCTTTTTCCTGAAACTGTTTAAGGCTTTCAACCACCATGCTGGCCTAGTCCCCCGCCTTTAACACCAACGCCTGCTCGTACAGCGCATTTTTGCTTTGGCCGGTGATCTCAGCGGCCAGTTTGGTGGCAGTTTTAACGGGTAGTTCTTTGAGCAGCAGTGCCAGTACCCTTGTGTCTACCGGGCTGGGCCCTTCGGCGGCGGGCTGGGGGTGCAGGACGATAACGAATTCTCCACGCGAAGCGTTGGGGTCTGACTCGATGAGGGCGGGCCACTGGGTGGCGGGCAGGGTTTGAATGTGTTCGAACTGTTTGGTGAGTTCGCGGGCGATGGTGAGGGAGCGGTTGTGGTTTGTGCTGGCGGGTGCATCAGCACCCGCGATGGATGCGATTTCTTTGGCCAGGGTGGCAATGCGGTGTGGGGCCTCAAAAAAGATCACCGCTCTGGGCTCGGTAAAGGCCCATTGGAGTATTTTTTGCCGCTCGGTGGCACCCGAGGGCAAGAAACCATAAAAGGTGAAGCCGGTGGGTGGGATAACCCCTGCGGCCGATAAGGCGGCTATGGGGCTGCTGGCCCCTGGGATGGGCATGACGCGGAAGCCTGCACGTTGCGCTTGCAACACCAAACGGGCACCGGGGTCGCTGATGCCAGGGGTGCCTGCGTCGCTCACGTAAGCGACCGTGTGGCCCTGTTGCAATCGGCTCACGACATCAAGGGCGGCCTGGGCCTCGTTGTGTTGGTGTACGGCAAGCAAAGGTTTAACGGGGAACCCGTAAGCGCGAAGCAGTTGGCCGGTGTGCCGGGTGTCTTCACAGGCAATGGCCGTTACGTGGTGCAACACGGCCAGCGCTCGCAGAGTGATATCAGCCAGGTTGCCTATGGGGGTGGCCACCACGTAAAGCACGCCGGGCGGCGTGTCTTGGTGGGCGCAGGCGGCAATGGCAGCGGCCAGGGCGGGTTCGAATTGTGTGCTCAAATAGTACCTTACGGGAATCTACAACGATCAATCAATGAACCGCATCCTATCAAAAGCCCGGGCTGCTCCATCCGGTCTGAAGTCCGGCCCTGCGCTGGCATCTGGCACAACAACGGAACGTGGCAAATCGGCCGAAGACCGTGCCTTAGCCTTCTTGGTGGCTCAGGGCCTAAAACCGGTTGCGCGCAACTACAAAACGCCGGGGCGCGGCGGTGGCGAGATCGATTTGATTATGCAGGACCCTGCGGGAACCCTGGTGTTTGTAGAAGTGCGGCAGCGAGGCTCGTCGGCGTTTGGTGGGGCTGCTGCCAGCGTTAGCGTGACCAAACAAAGACGATTGGTTTTTGCGGCGCACCGGTATTTAATGCGCTTTACCCACTTGCCGGCCTGCCGCTTTGATGTGTTGACCGTAGAGCAGGACATTACCTGGATTCAAGCGGCGTTTGATGCTGCAAGTTTTTACCGGGGCTGACCGGAAGAATCTGTTACTGAATCGTGAAGGATTGAACGGTTAGACCTGGTGGCAGCGGCGCAAATGGCCTGTATCATTGGCACCCATGACGGAGCAACGCATTCAAAAGCACTTTATTGACAGTGCAGATCTCAAGTACCAGGCGGCTGAATCGCTTAGCAAGCCGATTTCGCAAGCGATATCGGCTTTGATGGTGGCAATTACTGGCGGCGGAAAAATTCTTGCTTGTGGCAATGGAGGCTCGGCCGCCGACGCCCAACACCTGGCCGCCGAACTGGTTGGGCGTTATGAACGCGAACGACCTGAGCTACCCGCCGTGGCGCTAACCACCGACAGTTCTATTTTGACGGCCATTGGCAACGACTACGATTTTTCTCAAATTTACGCGAAACAGGTTCGGGCGCTGGGGCAACCAGGTGATGTGCTGGTGGCTATTTCGACCAGCGGAAATTCGGCCAACGTGATCAAGGCGATTGAGGCGGCCCATTTGCGCGAAATGGTGGTGATTGCACTGACGGGTAAGGGGGGCGGCGCCATAGGGAAACTGCTGAAGGAAACCGATGTTTCCATTTGCGTCCCCCATGAGGTCACCGCACGCATTCAAGAGGTCCATTTGTTGACCTTGCATTGTTTGTGTGATGGTATTGATATCGGTTTATTGGGTGAAAAGGAAGACGAGCATGAAAATTAATTCGCATCAATCCAGTCACCACAAGGGGCGCTTTGCGATCACAGTAGGTGCCTTGGTGCTGGTAGCCAGTCAGCTTTCGGGCTGTGCGGTGGCGGTAATGGGTACGGGAATGGCCATGGGGGCTTTAGTGGCCACGGATAGGCGTACCACAGGCGCGCAATTGGAAGACCAGAACATTGAACTGAAGGCGTCTGGCCGCATCGGTACGGCCCTGAAACAAACAGGTCACGTTAACGTGACCAGTTACAACCGCAGGGTGTTGTTGACGGGTGAAGTGGCCACAGAGGCCGATCGCGCCACGGTTGAATCCATTATTGTGGACATCGAGAACGTGCGGGGTGTAGTGAACGAGTTGTTGGTATTGCCCGTCTCGTCGATAACACAGCGTACCAACGACGCCATCATTACGGGACGCATGAAGGCCGCGCTGATAGATGCCAAGTTGGGTGCCAATGTGTTTAAAGTGGTCACGGAGCGTGGTGTGGTGTATTTGATGGGAAGGGTCACCAATATCGAGTTAGACATTGCCTCTAAGGCGGCGCAAGGCATCTCTGGGGTGACTAAAGTGGTTCGCACCGTTGAGATATTGACTCCGGCGGAACAAGAAAAACTGCGAAAAGAGATTGAGGCCAAGAGGAGTTAAGTGTGTTCAACGGTCGGTTCGCTGATGGTTGCCCTGCCTTACGGCCTTTTTCACTCAGCCCAGTAAGTCACTAGACTGGAATGGGCACCTTTTCGATTACGACAGACGCGTGACCAAGCTGGACGTATCCCAACGGGATCCGCCTTTGTCTTGAATCTCACGATAAAACTCATCAACCCGCTTGGTAATGTCTACCACCGCACCGTTGCGCTGGGCCTCTTGAAACACCAGCCCCAAGTCTTTGCGCATGAGGTCGACCGCGAAACCAAAATCAAAATGACCAGCAACCATGGTTTTTCCGCGATTTTCCATTTGCCAACTTTGCGCCGCACCCTTGCTGATCACCTCTAATACTTGGTTCAGATCCAGCCCGGCGCGAGCGCCAAACGCGATGCCTTCGCTCAGAGCCTGAAGCAAACCGGCGATACAGATTTGATTCACCATTTTGGTCAGTTGCCCCGCTCCACTGGCACCCATGCGTGTGACCGCCCGGGAAAACGCCATCGCCACGGGTTTGATGGTTTCAAAGGCCTGCGCATCGCCTCCGCACATCACGGTCAATACCCCGTTTTGCGCCCCAGCCTGCCCGCCTGAGACCGGAGCATCGATAAACTCCAAACCCATCTGTGCCGCTCGCGCGGACATTTGCCTAGCGATGTCGGCGGATGTCGTACTGTGGTCTACGGCAATAGAACCAGCCTTCATGCCAGCAAACGCGCCTTGCTGACCGTCTAAAACCGCTTGTAGGGCCTCATCGTTGCCCACGCAGGCAAACACCACATCGGCGTCTTTTGCGGCCAGTGCAGGGCTGGCAGCCCCATGCACGTCATACGCTTTGTGTGCCTCAAGCCATGCCTGTACTTTAGTAGCGTCGCGGTTGTACACAACCACACGGTGTCCGGCTTTGGCCAAATGGCCCGCCATAGGAAAACCCATGACACCCAAGCCGATGAAGGCGAGATGGCGGTGTTCAGAAGTTGCAAGAGGCGTTGCGAGTGTCATGGGGCAGGCGTATTGAATTGAATGGCGGCTTATACAAAACGCAGATGTTCAGTGCCCGCGGCCAGATCACTGGATTTGGCACGCTCACTGCTGATTTTGATCATGATGCGCAGGTCATTGACAGAGTCGGCGTTGCGAATCGCCTCGGAGTAGCTGACCACGCGATTTTCGAACAACTCGAACAACGACTGGTCAAAAGTTTGCATTCCCTGAGCCTGGCTTTTCTTAATCACGTCTTTGATTTCGTCGACCGAGCCTTTGGCAATTAAGTCGGAGATCAAAGCACTATTGAGCATGATTTCAAGCGCCAAGGCGCGACCCCGCTTGTCTTCCCGAACGGCCAGTCGTTGGGAAACGATGCTGACCAGATTGAGTGACAGGTCTTGCAGTACTTGGTGCCGCTTGTTCTCTGGGAAAAAATTGACGATGCGATCGAGCGCTTGGTTGGCGTTGTTGGCGTGCAATGTGGCCAAGCACAGGTGACCCGTATTGGAAATTGCAATTGCCTGCTCCATACTTTCTTGATCGCGAATCTCGCCCATCAAAATCACATCGGGGGCCTGCCGCATGGCGTTTTTAATGGCCGACTCCCAGGAATTTGTATCCACGCCCACTTCGCGCTGGCTAACGATGCAATTGCGATGGGGGTGAACGACCTCAATGGGATCTTCAATGGTGATAATGTGCCCCATTGATTTTTCATTGCGCCAATTGAGCATGGCAGCCATCGTAGTGGACTTACCCGAACCGGTCGCACCTACCATGAGGCAGATACCACGCTGCGCCATAGACATCTGTTTGAACACGGGAGGCAAGCCCAGCGCATCGATCGTAGGCACGTGATCGGCGATGTGACGCATCACCAAGCCCACTTTGCCCTGCTGAAAAAACGCGTTGACCCGAAAACGGCCTATGCCCGAGATCGACACAGCAAAACTACACTCTTTGTTTCGCTCAAATTCTGCAGCCTGCCTGTCTGTCATAAGTGCACGCGCAATCACGACGGTTTGCCGGGCATCAAACTCTTGATCCGATAGCTTTTGCACCATGCCGTCGACCTTGATGGCTGGCGGAAATCCGGCAGTAACAAACATGTCGCTGGCACCTTTTTCGACGGCCATTTGCATTAGATCGTTCAACAACCGGTTCGCTTTATCTCGTTCCATAATGTTCCTGTTCAACCGTTTGAGGGGGGAGGTTTGGTATCAGCGTCGTCAAGACCACCAGTCGACTCACCAACTTAAGTGAAATTCGCGGGGTTTTTGGCTTTGCTACGCGCTTCTAGCACAGATATCTTTTTGGCGTTCACCAGCTCAAGCAGGCATTGGTCCAAGGTTTGCATGCCCTCACCCTGACTGGTCTGAATGGTGGAATACATCTGCGGAATTTTTCCTTCGCGGATCAAGTTACGGATGGCGTTGGTTCCAAGCATGATTTCATGGGCGGCTACCCGGCCATTGCCTGCCGTGTTTTTGCACAGCGTTTGTGCGATCACGGCCTCTAGCGATTCCGAAAGCATAGAGCGCACCATTTCTTTTTCCTCGGCGGGAAACACATCGATGATCCGGTCAATCGTTTTGGCGGCACTGGACGTGTGCAGCGTTGCAAACACTAAGTGACCCGTTTCTGCGGCCGTCAAGGCCAGGCGAATGGTTTCCAGATCGCGCAACTCGCCTACCAAAATGGCGTCAGGATCTTCCCGCAGGGCCGACCTCAATGCAGCTGAAAAGTTATGCGTATGAATGCCGACTTCGCGTTGATTGATTAGGCACTTTTTGGACTCGTGGACGAACTCGATGGGGTCTTCGACGGTGAGGATATGGGCGTATTCACTTTCGTTGAGGTGATCCACCATGGCAGCCAGTGTGGTGGATTTACCGGACCCCGTTGGGCCAGTAACTAACACCAAACCGCGTGGCTTGAGCGCCAATTTACCAAAAATACTGGGAGCCTTTAAATCGTCTAAGGTCAGTACCTTGGACGGAATCGTTCGAAACACAGCACCCGGACCACGTTGGTGGTTAAAGGCGTTGACACGAAAACGAGCCAGACTTTGAATATCAATTGAGAAATCAATTTCAAGGGACTCCTCGTAGCGCTTGCGCTGAGAGTCGTTCATGATGTCGTACACCATGTCATGCACAGTCCGCGAATCCAAGGGTGGTACGCTAAGCCGCCTAACGTCGCCATGCACCCGTATCATGGGTGGCATACCGGCGGACAAATGCAAATCGGACGCTTCGTTTTTTACACTAAAGGCCAACAACTGGGTAATGTTCATCGGCTTTGCGCCTCCGTGATGAGGATGATGGAAACCAGATTTTTATAATACCTGCGTTAAAGTAGGATTATGACAATTATTTTGGAATCAATGGCATCGCGCTGGCAGACGGTAAAGCTAGCGATAGCAACGGCTTGTGAAGACGCTCAGCGACACGCTGAAAGTGTGCAATTGATCGCCGTGAGCAAAACGGTGGATGCACAAGGGGTGCGTGCGCTGGCAGCGTTGGGGCAAAAAGACTTTGGTGAAAACTACGTTCAAGAAGCATTGGCAAAAATTGCGGCATTGACCGAAGAAACGCGCCAATGGGGATTGCGCTGGCATTGCATTGGCCCTGTACAAAGCAACAAAACGTTGGCGGTGGCCACGCACTTTGATTGGGTGCATACGCTCGATAGACTAAAAACAGCCCAACGCCTAAGTGCCCAACGCCCACCTCACCTGGCCGACCTACAGGTTTGCATACAAGTCAATACCGATGGCGGCAGTAGCAAATCAGGTGTTTCGCCCTCTGATGTACGCGAGCTGGTGTCGCAAGTGGCCCTGCTTCCACGCCTACGATTGCGTGGGCTAATGGCTATTCCTGAACCACAAAGCGATTCCACGGCCATGCGACAAGTGCATTTACGCCTGACCCATTTAATGAGCGACATCAATCGCACCGGCTATCAACTCGACACCTTATCGATGGGCATGAGTGGCGACTTGGCGCCCGCGATTGGTGCCGGTGCTACCATGGTGCGGGTCGGGTCGGCGATTTTTGGCGCGCGCTCTCCAAAGTAATTTTTCAAATCAGGCAAGCAAGATGGCCCCTCCCCTTCCTCCCGCAGAGTCATTGATAACCTATCCCTGCCAGTTTCCTATCAAGGTGATGGGATTGAAAATGAATGGAATGATAGAGGCCATCGCTTCGATCGCACGCCAATTTGATCCAGACTTTGACGCTTCAAGTATCGAACAGAGACAAAGCACGGGGGGAAAGTACCTGGGCTTAACCATTACGGTTAAGGCCACCAGTCGCGAGCAATTGGATGAGTTGTATCGAACGCTCAGTACGCACCCCATGGTTAGGGTGGTTCTTTAGCCACCCGCTGGCTATGGGCTAAAAGAATATTTTTAATGCAAAACGACAGGGTTTTGCGCTAAACCGGTGTAACTCTCTAAGGTTTCTTCAACCTCTTCTTGCGTGGGTGTATTCACTTGCCAAGCCAAGATTTGCTGTTGAAACATCTCGGCCCATGAACCGTCCAAGTACAGCTGTCGCCCTCTGCGCTTGTCGACAATTTCAAACCCATTGCGTTCAAGCACGGGGCCTTCGTAATTTGGAATTTTTTGCGTGGTGGGATCGGCCTGCATGGCCATCACGACAAATGAATCGGAGTCATAGAGCATGTGCATGGTTCCGTACCTCCGTTAAACACGTTTGCTAGCATTCAGTCTAATGCGCTAAATGATAGCGTATCGGAAAAATTCAAGTCTGACCGTGGCTTGGACTCAAAACCCTTTCCATAACATGTCGTCGGATCGCTCCGCACTGTAATCTAGGCGAAGGCGTACCGGCATGTACTGCTGCTCGGGCGCCAGCCAAATCGTGACAGCAGTATCGAATTCGGATCGGGGCGCCCGGGTTAACTTGACGGTGCGAATCGAGCGTTTGGGGATTTCGAGCTGTTCCTCACCCTCGACTTTGAATAGCCATACCTGTGCGTCCGTGCGCTGCACGACGGGCATGACGATGCGGTCACCGGCCTGATAACGTTGCGGTTCTCCCAAAAACATGGTGGACAACTGAACTGCCGCGCTTAGCTCATCCTGTGCACCAGGGAGCAAGAGCATGGGTGGGCGACCCGGCGCACCGAAAATGACGCGCTGGTTGACCGGGTCAAAATAAGAAACGGTTCGGGTACCGTCCCTTTGTGTGGCGGTGAACGTGGCCGGCTGCAGACCAACATCGCCCACAGCGCCCTTGCTTTGGCGGGACAATTTGGTAAACGCTGCGTACAAAGAGGCTGCGCCGAGGTAGACCTCGTATTGACCGTTCTCAACCTTCCAGCGAAAGTCCGTCGACAAATTGGGGGCGTTTACCTTGGGACTTTTGTGGGTGGTAGAAAAGGTCCAACTTCGGTTGTCTGGAAACTTGACGACATTGGGCACGGTAAGAACGACTTTTTCGACTCCCGTTGCAACTTTGGCGGTAACCGCCGATGGGGATTCCGAAGCGCCCGCCCCAGCAGCGCCAGGTGCTGCGTTTGGGTCGGTTTCGGCGCCAAGACTTGCCGCAGCCGCAACCGCCGACACAGCAGGCTGGGCAGGCGCAAGCGCCTGGGCCGATTCCACCTCGGGTACAGGCGCGGGTGCGGCCTCTGGAACGGGTTCAAATTGGGCGACAGAAGCGGGGGTCGCCAATGGGTCTGCAGCAGCAGGGACTGGCTTGGAAAGTGGCTTAGGTGCTTTGCGCACGGGTGACGCAGACTTGCCGCCCTGCGGTTCGTCAACGAGTTCAATAGCGCGAACGTCAATAGGCAAGTAGTGGTTTTCTTCGGTGGCAGGCTTGGCCAGGCCCCAATCATGACTGAGTGACAGCAAATGCGCGGCCGCGACCAAGGCAATGGCCCAAAGCCATTGCCTATTGGAAAAACCAGGGGTTTGCCGGGAGGCCTGTTCAAGTCTTAAGGTGACCATGTTTCATGATACCAAGCGCTATGGCACCTGAGGTACCGCGACTCGAAAAGTCGCAACCAATAGTAGATTGGGTTACAACTGAATCACGAAGGTTTTAATCCCACGTAGCATCATCTCTACTGCCACCGACACCAGTACCAAACCCATCAGGCGCTCCAAGGCCAACACCAGGCGTTCGCCCGCGATTTGCTGGATTTTTTCGGCCATGACCAGCACTGTGGCACTGACCAGCATGGTCACACACAGCGCGGCAATCCATTCCATGCGCCGCTCTGGTGCCTGTGAGACCAGCAATAACACAGTGGCCAATGCGGATGGCCCAGCAATGGACGGGATGGCCAGAGGTACGATCAAGGGCTCTACGGTGGACTCAGGCTCTTGACTTGCAGGCGGAGGAAAGACCATGCGCAACGCGATTAAAAAGAGAATTAATGCACCCCCAATTTGTAGTGCCAAATCGCTCAGGTTCATGAGGCGCAAAAACCCCTCACCAATAAACATGAACGCCAACAACAATAAAAAGGCGATGAGCACCTCTCGCAAAATAACCCAAGGCCGTCGGGCGGGGCTGACGTGCTTGAGCGCACCCGCAAAAATCGGGATGTTGCCTATCGGGTCAGTGATGAGAATAAGCAGTATGGTGGCTGAGGCAAAGGTGTAGCCCATGGGGTGGTCGCTGGTGGTGTTATGTGGCAAACAGACCTTGCTCGGTCTTGAACCCTTTGATCTCGATGGCATTGCCAAAGGGGTCTTCAAAAAACATGATGGATTGCTCGCCGGGTTGGCCTGCAAAGCGCAGTTGGGGTTGAATCAAGAAGGCAAGCTGCGCGTGCTGCAAGCGCTGCGCCAGTGCCTGCCACTGCGGCTCCATCAGGATGGCGCCAAAATGAGGCATAGGCACCCAAAGATCCCCCACCCGGGCGGTTCGTTGGGTGGGTACCGGCTGGCCAAGGTGCAGGGACAGCTGATGCCCAAAAAAATCAAAGTCCACCCAAGAATCGGCGCTTCGCCCCTCGGTACAACCCAGCACCCGACCATAAAAATCGCGGGCCAATGCAAGATCGCCCACATGAAGGGATAAATGAAACCGGGTTTGCATAAATGAGAGAGATTGCGCCGCAGGGTCCGAGTTGCCGCGCGGCAGGGGCCAAACTTGAGAGTGGGGGTTGGCATTATCGCAGGATAGCGCCCGTCGTTGAGCCCAAGGTCTGCACTGACAAGCCTCGCAGATTTATAGGGAACCCCTTGTATGGCCACATAAGAGGTTCCCTAGCAGCAACCCTAATCACGAGTGCTTTGCAATTGGATTAAGCTTGCCGTACTCCCTGACTACTTTGAGGTACCCCATGAGCGACCCCCTATCTGGCGGATTTGGAAAATTTGTACCGGGCTTTGAGTTTTTGCAGGGCTTGGCCAAACAGGCCGGCAACGGGGTGGCAGGTGCCATTCCGCAAATGCCCAATCTTGGCAATTGGGTGGCCCCGACCTTGAACGTTGAGGAGCTTGAAAAGCGGATTGAAGAGCTCAAGGCCGTGCAGTTTTGGCTGGATCAAAATGCGATGGCCTTAAAGGCAACGATTCAGGCGCTCGAAGTTCAAAAAATGACCCTTGCGACGCTCAAAGGGATGAACTTTAACATGGCCGATGTGGCCAACGCGTTCAAGATCAAGGCGGCAGACACCTTGGCTGAGTCCATGCAAAAAGTAGCGTCCACTGCGCAGGATATGTCGGGACTGAATCGGTCGGTCTTGACAGGCCAACAACGGTCTGCACCCGCTACCAAGCGCCGAACACCTACAAAAACAGCGGCCACATCAACCGCGAATGCAGCCACCAACGCAGCGCCGGGTTTGGTAGACCCCGCGGCTTGGTGGGGGGCGTTGACGCAACAGTTTCAGCAGATCGCGGTAAATGCCGTTAAAGACGTGAGCAAGCAGGCCGCCGCTGGCGCAACCCAGGGCGTGGCGCAGGGGATTGTTAAAGGGGCCACCGCTGCCGCAACGGGGATGGCCGGGGCTATGACCAGTGCTGTGACCGGGGCCATCAAAAAGGCAGGCCAAGCACCCGCAAAAGCGGTGACCAAGGCGCCTGTTAAAGCGCCCGCCCGCAAACGGTCGTGATCAGCGACTCGACGGAAAGCTAAATACCGCGCCTTCACGCACGCCGCCGCTGGGCCAACGTTGGGTGATGGTTTTGCGTTTGGTGTAAAAGCGAACGGCGTCTGGGCCGTAGGCGTGCAAGTCACCAAACAACGAGCGTTTCCATCCACCAAACGAATGGTAGGCCACAGGGACTGGCAATGGAACATTGATGCCTACCATGCCGACCAAAATGTGGTCAGAGAAATGGCGGGCCGCTTCGCCGTCTCGGGTAAAGATGCAGGTGCCATTGCCGTACTCGTGCGCGTTGATTAAAGCCATAGCTTCTGCGAGCGTTGAGACGCGGACAATGCCCAGCACCGGGCCAAAGATTTCTTCTTTGTAAATCACCATGTTGGATTTGACATGGTCGAACAGGCAGGGGCCGAGGAAGTAGCCGTCCTCGTGGCCTTCAATCTTGACACCACGTCCGTCGACCAAAAGTTCCGCACCCTCAAGAACGCCCTGGTCCACGTATGCCTTGACTTTTTCGAAATGGGCTTTGGTTACCAAAGGCCCCATGTCCATGCCCGCAGCCCGGCCGGGGCCAACCTTCATTTTGGCGATCTCGGTTTTGAGGCCCGCCACCATGGCGTCTGCAACCGCATCACCAACTGCAACCACCAATGGCACGGCCATACAACGCTCACCGCAAGACCCAAACGCAGCCCCCATCATGGCGGTGACGGCGTTGTCTATGTCGGCATCGGGCATAACCACCGCGTGATTTTTGGCACCGCCCAGTGCCTGTACGCGCTTGCCGTTGGCGCATCCCGTGGTGTAAACGTACTCGGCGATGGGCGTGGAGCCTACAAAGCTTAGTGCTTTGACTCTGGCGTCGTTAAGCAGGGCATCGACGGCTTCTTTGTCACCGTTGACCACATTGAGTACGCCAGGGGGTAATCCAGCCTGTAATGCCAGCTGCGCCACCAACAGCGTAGACGACGGGTCACGCTCAGAAGGTTTAAGGACAAAGGTGTTGCCGCACACCACCGCCATAGGCCACATCCACAGAGGCACCATGACCGGAAAATTAAACGGCGTGATGCCAGCAACCACACCAAGGGGTTGGAACTCACTCCACGAATCAATGCCTGGGCCAACGTTGCGGCTGTGTTCGCCTTTAAGAAGTTCAGGGGCGTAGCTCGCGTACTCTACGTTTTCTATGCCGCGTTGCAATTCACCCATGGCGTCGGCCAGCACTTTGCCGTGCTCGTCGGTCATCAATTCACACAGCAGCGTGGCGTTGTCTTCCAGCAGTTGCTTGAGTTTTGACATGACCCGCGCGCGCTTGAGAGGCGGGGTGTCACGCCAGGCGGGATAGGCGGCTTGGGCCGAGGCAATAGCCGCTTGCACCGTGCTGGTGTCGGCCAACTGAAGTGTTTTTTCGGCACGGCCGGTGGCGGGGTTGAAGACAGGTTGTTGACGGCTGCCGCCGCTCACGAGTTGACCGTCTATGAGGTGGCCTATGGAAGTGGGGGCTGAAGTCATGGGTTTAAATTTAGTAAAGATAGGGTGGCCTTTTGAATAGGGGCGGCACCGAGGTTTTAGGCGGTCGCTTGCAAGGCCTCGCCCAACGCATTGATCAGGCTGTCGATCTCGTGCTTTTCAGTGATAAAGGGCGGGGCCAACTGTATGGTGTCTCCGCCGTAGCGCACATAAAAGCCTTTCTCAAGGCACTTCATCGCAATTTGGTAGGGGCGCTTGGCGGGCTCGCCAGGTACAGCCTCAATCGTGAACCCCGCAGCCAGCCCGTAGTTGCGAATGTCGGTCACGTGGCGGCGGCCCTTTAAGCTGTGCACCGCATTCTCAAAATACGGCGCCAGATCACTGACCCGCTTGACCATGTCATCGCACTGCAACACGTCCAAAGCGGCCAAACCCGCGGCACAGGCAACTGGGTGAGCAGAATAGGTGTAACCGTGGGCGAATTCCAGCATGTAGTCGGGCAGACCCTGGTTCATAAAGGTATCGTAAATTTCGGCTTTGGCCACCACTGCGCCCATAGGCAAGGCCCCGTTCGTGACCTGCTTGGCGATGTTCATGATATCGGGCGTGACACCAAAAGCCTCTGCCCCGGTGTAGGCGCCCATGCGGCCAAACCCCGTAATGACTTCGTCAAATATCAACAAGATATTGTTGTCGGTACAGATTTGCCGCAACTTTTGCAGGTACCCCTTGGGCGGAACAATCACACCTGCCGACCCGGACAGGGGTTCGACAATCACAGCGGCGATGTTGGAGGCGTCGTGCAGGGCGATTAAACGGGTGAGTTCATCGGCAAGATGCGCGCCCTGTTCGGCCATGCCACGCGAGAACTGCATACCTGGCAACTGGGTGTGAGGCAGGTGATCGGCCTCAACGCCCTGTCCAAACATTTTCCGGTTGGCCACAAGGCCTCCTACCGAAATGCCACCAAAATTGACGCCGTGATACCCTTTCTCACGTCCAATAAAACGGGTTTTAGTGCCCTGCCCTTTGGCGCGCCAATAGGCCCTGGCCATTTTTAAGGAGGTGTCGGCGGCCTCTGAACCTGAACCCGTAAAAAACACGTAGTCCAAGCCTTCTGGGGTTAAGTCCTTGATGCGATTGGCCAGTTCGAACGACAGTGGGTGTCCAAACTGAAAACCGGGCGAGTAATCCAATGTTGCGATTTGTTTGGCCACGGCTTCGGCGATCTCTGGCACACCATGGCCCAACCCGCAGCACCACAAGCCTGAAAGACCGTCAAAGATGCGCCTGCCGTGCTCGTCGGTGTAATACGAACCCGACGCGCCCGTCATCATGCGTGGGGCACTTTTGAATTGGCGGTTGGCCGTGTAGGGCATCCAATGCGCTTGAAGTGCCTGGGTGTCGAAATTGCTTTTGAGCGAATGGTCTGGCTTGTCTTGCATATCCATGGTGGGTCTCCGGTTGCCGGTTGTTGAGGTGGCTGCCACGCATTGTGGCGCTTTGTGTTATTCTTAAAAATGCTTATTTTTCAACATTTACTTGATACTTTATGAAAGTAAAGTCAAAGCATCTCTTGGGTCAGCTGAGCGACATGGACATCCGGTTACTGCGGGTTTTCAAATCGGTGGTTGATTGCGGTGGGATGGCGGCCGCCGAGCTGGAGTTAAACATAGGCATTTCTACGATCAGCCGACACGTCAAAGATTTGGAAGTGCGGCTAGGGTTGACCTTGTGCCGACGGGGGCGAGGTGGATTTTCTGTGACCCCGGAGGGGCAAAAGGTATACGAACAAACAGTGGCCTTGCTGGCCGCCACCGACAGTTTTCGTACCGGCGTAGATGAAATCCATCAGCGCTTGCGAGGGGACCTGTCGGTGGCTTTGTTTGACAAAACAGCCAGCAATCCAAAGGCCCATGTCGACCGGGCGATTGCGCTGTTTTGTGACCAAGCGCCGGATGTGAACATTAACGTCTACATTGCGCCAATCAATGCCATTGAGCAGGGGCTGGTCAACGGGCAGTTTCAGGTCGGCGTACTGCCGGGGCACGGGCAATCGAGTTCTTTGGACTACACGCGACTGTTTGGAGAAAGAATGCAGTTGTACTGCGGGCCGGGGCACCGCTTGTTCGATGCCACGGAGCAGCAACCGGAATGGACGGACCTGCGCCAACACCGATTTGCAGGCCTGGGCTACCATTCACCCAACATGGCCCTCAGCCTGCAACGGCGCATTGCACGCTCGGCCACAGCGTTTGACCAAGAGGGCATCGCCACCTTAATACTCAGCGGGCGTTTTATCGGATTTTTGCCTGATCACTATGCCCAAACCTTTGTTGCGCTTAAAAAAATGCAAGCCCTCAATCCCGCCAGTTTGCAATACGACTGTGACTTTTTCTCAGCGGTGAGGCGTTCGCCCCAACCCGCCCGGACCACCGGCTTGTTTATGGAGTGCCTAAGACGCGTGCACGAGAACGGATAAACGTGTAAGAGCCGAGACCGTGGCAAACCTTAGCTGAGCTGATCGCGCCAAGAAGGTCACGCGCCCGCTCCAAGGGATCCCCCGGGAGTTGGAGGTCAAGCAAATTTAAGCATCTTGGATGGGTAGTTTTAATAAGAATTTTTAATAGTACATAAGGCTATTCTTTTATATTTCTTATACCGATAATTGATTCTGGTGCGGAATTTGGGTAACCACCCGATCTAAGGATCCTCTGAATAAGTCAACCCAACACCACAGTCAAGTCCCAATTTTGCTGCAAATTCAGTTCAACAGATCAAGCCGTATTCCTTTGAGTTGGGTTTGAATTTACCCCACGGCGCTCAGGCTAGAAGTTCGCCCTGCAGGGCGAACTTCTAGCGCCGCACGTTGCCCCACGCTGGCCTCACGCCACTCCCAATAATCCTGCATATCTAGGTATAGCCGCTCGGCCCAGCTCTCATTGGTTTCGG
>JBEIEP010000048.1:0-19408 GCA_040382935.1 Burkholderiaceae bacterium | reverse complement strand
GGCGCAAGACCCGGTGCGCATGGCTCAGGCTTTTGCCAACGCCGTAGTGGCAGGCCGCACCGCCTTTTTGTCGGGCGCCATGCAAGCCCAAGACAATGCCCAGCCCAGCACCCCGGTGCTCGGTACCCCTTTTTGGCACCAAGCATGATCGCAGCCTTGGCCACCACCGAGGGCATTGCACAGGCCTTGGTCCAAACACACGCCGGGATGCTCGCGGGCGAGCCCCGCACAGACGATCTGAGCACCCAAGACCGCGCGGCCGGCTTGGATGCAGAACACGCTGGGGTCTTGCAAGCGTGCCGCCGGCTCGGCTTTTTGGAACATGACGCCCAGTGTGTGGCGCAGGCATGGCGCAGGCAAAGCCAGCGCACCGGCCAGTTTTCAATCAGCCATTGGCCCACCGACCCGCAAGACTTTGGCCTCTCGACAGGCCCCAGAGACAAAGCCTTTGAGCCCTGCCCACGCCTTCTTGGCCTGTATGCGGTGCTGCCCGATGCGCAGTGGGTGGGCCGCATGGCGCAAGCCGGGGTCCAGACGCTTCAGTTGCGCTTCAAATCCGAAGACCCCGATGCCATCCGCCAACAAGTCAGGCTGGCGGTTCAAGCCGTGCGCGGCACCGACAGCTTGCTGTTCATCAACGACCACTGGCAAATCGCCATCGAAGAAGGCGCCTACGGCGTGCATCTGGGTCAAGAGGACATGCAAGACGCACCCTTGGAACAGCTGCGACTGGCAGGTTTACGGCTGGGCCTGAGCACCCACGGCTATGCAGAAATGCTGCGCGCCGATGCCGCCAGCCCCAGCTATTTAGCGTTGGGTGCAATTTTTCCGACCACCCTCAAACGCATGGCCACAGCGCCCCAAGGCCTGTCGCGCCTGAACGCCTACGCCGCACTGATGCGCCACCACCCTCTGGTGGCCATTGGCGGCATCGACGAAGAGCGCATACCGTCTGTCATGCAAAGCGGTGTGGGCTCGATCGCGGTGGTGCGCGCCATCACCGGTGCCAGCCATCCTGAACAGACGGCCAAGGGTTTGAAACACCTGATCGAAAATTTGCAAAAAACTGAGCAGCCCTCTCAAAACGCCCCAAAAACCATCCTATAATCCAAAGCTGTTCCTCAATAGCTCAGTCGGTAGAGCGCCGGACTGTTAAGTCCGCGGCATCAGTCATATCCCCATTTTTACTACGAAAATGTCGTTTTAAATCAACGACTTGCATCACCTTTTTGCCCTAAAATATCAATTACACGGTCATTACACGAATAATTGGCCTGCCGCTAGCTACTTTTGCTCAGTTACATAATGTAACTCGCTTCCCTCACAGCACAGGCCCCCGTTGGGCGGACACAGCGCATGCCCTCCGTGTGCTCCATTTGGTTTTGACAACAGTCACACGCATGGGTCTTTTCTTGCGCACTGGCTGAATGCTTTTACGTGCTGTCACCAGTGCATTATGAAAGGTGATAAGGGACTTACGCTCAATCACCTTTAAGGCTCCAAAAATGTCGCCATGCCATCATGTCCTCAAACCTTTAGACACTGTGCATGGCGCAGTTTGAGCTGGTGAGCAACACTGTGAGCGTGGACAAGGCACTGCAGCAAGCGCCGCAACTGTGTGGCGCAGAGCCAGGATAGGATTAGCGCAGGTAAACCTTGAGGACTTCTTGGGGTCGTGGGGCTTTAACGAGTGACTCGATACACCCATATCCCTAACCACTCATGCAGCGCTGCCTGCCAACGCACAAGACTGTGGGCCAATGAATATTCGGTCAGCGAAGTGTTATGCCCAGTCCAAAAATCCACTGGGTAGGCCGTGACTTTGCAGCCCACCGCTTCAAACTCGGCCATGCTGCGCGGCATGTGCCAGGCCGATGTCACCAACAGCCACGGCTCTTGGCAGCGATCGGCTAAAAGCTTTGCCACTTGCTGGGCGTTTTCTCGTGTGTTTCGTGACCCACCCTCGAGCGTAACTCGACTCATGTCCACACCCTGCGCTGGATAAAAGATCTGAGCCAGTTCAGCCTCGGTAGTGCCCGTGGTCAGCAAGCGCCCTTCTCCACCAGAAAACACCAGCTTCAAATGAGGGTGTTGCAGCATCAACCCCACAGGCGTGCTCATGCGCTCGGCCGACTCGCCCAGTGGAACCTCACCCCGTGCAGTAAACACACTGGGGTGCTGTGTTGCACCACCCAACACAATCATGCCCACATGGCGGCTGACCTCTTTAGCGGGGGGAACGGGGTACTGATTTTCTAACGGGCGCAACAAAGCGTCAGGTAGGGCTCTAAACCCCAACAGCACCAGCATGGCCAAACCTATCCACATCATGGTCAGAGCCGTTCGGTGCCAACGCTGGCTCAAACTCAAGATCAGCAACGCCACAGCCCACCACAACACCAACCAAAACAAAGGCTGCGTGATGGCTTGCAGGAGCTTGGAGGCGATAAAGAGCATGGAGATAAGAGCCGAAGATGTATCTTAAAAGGCGCAGTAAGTGACTGCAATTACGTGCCGTGAGTGCCTGGACATAATTTATAATTTTACGAAATGAGCAATTGGTATTTGATTCACACGAAGATTCGCCAAGAGCGCGTTGCTCTGGAAAACCTGGAACGTCAAGGCTTCGAGTGTTTCTTGCCACTCATCCGCGCAGAAAAACTGCGCCGGGGCAAACTTCAGATTTTGCAAGAAGCACTTTTTCCGCGTTACTTGTTTATTCGGCTCAGCACCGAACTGGAATCGCAAAGTTGGGCCCCCATACGCTCCACCCTCGGCGTGAGCCGTTTGGTCACCTTTGGCCAAACACCCGCCAGAATCGATGAAGACCTCCTTGCTGCCATCAGATTCCAAAACGAGGAATCTGAGGTCCTGATACGCCACTTTGAGCCTGGAGAACAGGTCATCGTGACAGACGGGCCATTTGTGGGCGTAGAGGCCATTTATCAAATAGCCGACGGCGAGGGCCGGGTTATCTTGCTGCTCAACATCTTGAGTAAACAAGTCAAAATGAAAGTTGCTCCTACCAGTGTCCGCAAGATCAGATAAGTTTTACGGTATCTGTTTGACGACATTGTGAGACTCAATCTCAGCAAACGTAGCGCATCACAACTGCGGTAGACCAATCGAAATTTGGTCTTTTAAAGTTAAGAATTTTTCAGCTCACTGATGCTTCAGTTTTATTGAGCACTTCTTGGTGGCTGATAGACCGAGTCTTTATCAGCATCTGCTTGTAAAGAATCACATAGAACACACCAAAACCAATAAAGCAACACAGGCTGTAAAAGGTGCTGTTGTACACCCACTGCGCCAAGATGACAGGCAACAAGCTCAGACCGCCTATGAGTAGACCACCGACAGAGTTGCGAAAATTTAGACCGCTTTTGGGCAGAACGCGCTGCACTACCCTTCTAACAAAGAGGCTATGAAAATGCAACCGATCAGGGTGCCCAGGGTGCTGGTTTCGGATTTTGCGGCGGTAAATGCTGTAGAAAACTTCGATCAGAGGGTGAGCGCAGAAAAGTAGTGCCGCAAAAGCAGACACCGAATGGTTCCTCTCGACCAAGAGAACACAAGCCCATGCCAACAAAAACCCCAGTAGGTAGGAGCCACCATCCCCTAAAAACAATTTACCCAAGGGCCAATTGACAAGAAAAAAGCCCAATACACAGGCAAGAACGATTAAACAAGCACTTGCTAAAAATGTGTCCCCCAGGCTAGCTGCGAGCACCGCAACGCCTAACAACCCCCACATCACCATGCTGCTTGCCAATCCGTTTAAACCATCAATGATGTTGATTGAATTAGCTACGCCAGCCACAGCAAATGCCGTAAAAAATACCGAAAAAATGGTGAACTGCAGGAGCCGGTCAAAGCCCCACACATTTACCTCTGTGATCATGTAACCCGTTAACAACCAAGCCAGCACCCCGCTGGCCATCGTGGCCAGCAAACGCGCCTGAATGCTGACGCGTTTGGTGAAATCCTCTGTCAAACCAAACACAAACGCTGGAAAAGATGACAACAACCAAGGCCAAAGCTTGTCTCTAAGTTCTGGTGGCGACGCCATCACAGACACCAACAACCCTAGCGCGATTGGGACACCACCGATACGAGGCGTTGGGTTGACATGTAGCTTTTGTATTCCATTCAACGAATCTAGGCTAAATCGACCGTGCCAGCTTTGGGTCAATACGACCAAGATACCGATCAAGAGTGACACCCCAAATCCAATACACACTGGATACAGGACACTCACAAGATTTCCAAGAAGATTCAAAGTTTGCTCTACAAAAATTTAGGAAACGCCCAACGGTCAAACTGGTCAACACCAGGATAGGAATTGCTGTTTACAAGATGGAATTGACTAATTTTATTATTTTTAACAGGATTCTAACTTTAGCGAAATTGGAATGCCTAGAATTTCGAAGAGACGTCATAGATGCGCCCTTTCAAACGCGAAAAAACTCTCCACACCTCAAAACTGAATTCTCTCTGCGATCGAGATTTGGACGGTTTGGAAGATGATGTGACAGGCTATCGCCAAGCAGTGTCGCGATCAACAAGCACGCTTTTAGCCAAAAGTGATCAAGCACGTCTGTGCTTTAATTCGTAGTGTTGTTGACCTTCAACCCCAAAAACACTGACAAATAGAAATTTATCTAAAGTATCTGTTGCTGAATATCTCTGCGCTTATCTGCCGTTTTCTGAGGCAGTTGCGAGAGTTGCGTGCCCCAAAAGTGCTTCTCGCTCGAAACTTTATAGAGTTCAAATCAATCAACGAACATGAAATCCTCCCTGATCCAACCCACAAGTTTTGTCATCAGTTTGGGCATTGCAGCGTCGCTACTGTCTGGCCAGCAAGCAGTCATGGCTCAGGTGAACTTGAGCACCCTAGGTGGACCGCAAATTCAGGACAGCACAAGCGTCAACAGCATCGGCGCAGGTCCCGTTCAATTGGGCGGAGGCTTGGTCACACCACAAGACCCTAGGCTGATGCAAATTTCGCCCACCCGCCCCGACTTGGGCGCGGCGGATACTCCGCGTAGCGCTTTGACTCTGCTGCAAGCACCCAAGCCTCAGGCCCCAAATCAGTTTCAGCGCTTCATTCAAGAGAGCACCGGTAGACTGCTGCCGCACTTTGGCGCCAACTTGTTTGACAACCCTATGGCGTATGCCGCCGATGCAGCGGCACCTGCGCCCGCTGAATATGTGTTGGGCCCCGGGGACGAGGTTCGCATCCAAGTCTGGGGCTCGGTGGATTTCACGGGCAACCAGACGCTGGACCGAAACGGTCAAATTCACCTCCCCAAAATCGGCACCATCAACCTCAAGGGCGTTCAGGTCAAAGACCTAGAGGCCACCTTGCGCCAGCAAGTGGCGGTGGTGTTCAACAAGGTTCAGGTCAACGCGTCGCTGGGCAAACTGCGGGGCATCACGGTTTATGTGGTCGGTCATGCCCAGCGGCCAGGCACCTATAACCTGAGCGGCTTGTCTACTTTGATCAATGCCGTCTTTGCCAGCGGCGGGCCCAGCAGCACGGGCAGCATGCGCGTGATCGAGCTCAAACGCGGTGAGCGTACGGTCACCACACTGGACTTATATGACTTCATTGCCCAAGGTGACAAGAGCAAGGACGTCGCCTTGCTGCCGGGCGACGTGATCACCATCGCGCCGGCACTTGGACGTGTGGCCCTGACAGGTGCCACGGACCATGCGGCCATTTACGAGCTCAAACCCAACGCCACCGTCAAAGACATTTTGGCCCTGGGTGGCGGTTTGCCCACATTAGCGAACAACCACAGTGCGTTGCTCGAGCGCATCGATACATCCCCAACATCGGCACGTAGGCAAGTGCAAGACCTGCCCCTGAGTTCTCAGGGGCTGAGCCACATCTTGCGTGACGGTGATGTGATCACCTTGTTGCCCGTTAGCCCAGCTTTTGCCAACGCCGTGACCTTGAGGGGGGCTGTGGCCCAATCCAGACGCCATGCTTGGTTCAATGGCATGCGTGTGTCAGACCTGATACCCAACAGCGAAGCTTTGGTGGCGGCAGATTTATACAAGAACCGCAACCAGCTGGTACAAAACAGTATCACCGCGCTCAGGTCTCAGGGATTCACCGCTGCTCAAATAGAAGCATTGGAACGCGCCAAACAACTCCCGCAAGACCTTTCTTTGGCCGCCGAGACCATCCTCGGCCCCCTTCCCTTAGGTTCAAACCCAAGTGAACAAAGACCACTTCAACTCAGCAAGCAAAATTCGACCGATGCCTTGCGTGGCAACAAAGACGCCATCAACTGGGATTACGCTGTTATTCAGCGGTTCAACAGGGCGGAGCTCAAGACAGATTTGATTCCTTTTAACCTGGGCAAGGCCGTTTTGCAAAAAGACCCGGCGCACAACCTGGTATTGCTGCCTGACGACGTGGTCACGGTGATGAACAGCAATGACTTGCAACTGCCTGTGCAGCGGCAAACACGCCTGGTTCGGCTAGAGGGCGAAGTGGTCTCCCCCGGTGTTTACCAGGCCATGCCCGGCGAGACGCTGCCCGCACTCATCAAGCGGGCTGGGGGTTTGACGCCCGAGGCCTACCTGTTTGGCGCCGAATTCACGCGGGAGTCTGTGCGTAAGTTGCAGCAAGAAAACTTGGACCAATGGATCAAGCGCCTAGAGAGCCAGACCCAAAGCGCCGGAGCAACTCTGGTCGCCAACCTGTCGGCCGACCGTGTGGCGCAAGCCCAGATACTGCAACAGCAACAGCAACAGCAACAGCAACAGCAAATGAACCGCCTGAGGACTTTGAAGAGCAAGGGGCGCGTTTCTTTGGAGCTCTCGATGCCCAATAACGACGCACCGGGTCAAGGCACTGCGACTGCGCCATCACGAACTTTGACACAGATGCTTCCCCCCATTCCCCTGGAAGACGGTGACGCACTGGTTGTACCCAGCATGCCCAGCTTTGTGGCTGCAGTGGGCAGCGTCAACAACGAAAACGCGATGGTTTACCGCCGAGGCAAGACCGTGGGCCAACTCATCAAGTCGGCAGGTTTGACCGAAGAAGCCAACCCTAAGCTGGCATTTTTGTTGCGCGCCGACGGCTCTATCCTCAGCCGCAAATCGGGCGATGGTTGGTTCTCGGATTTCGAGTCCACCTGGTTGTACCCCGGCGACACCTTGGTTATACCCGCCAAGGTTGACCGAGAGAGCAACTACAGCTTCATCGTCAGAGGTTTGCGTGACTGGACCCAGATCTTCAGCGGCCTTGGCATAGGCGCAGCTGCCATCCGCACGCTGAGAAACTAAATATCCAAGCCCATGTCAGACAACAACACCACCCTCATTGAAGAGGACGAGATCAGCCTTCTTGATCTGCTGCAAACTATTGTGGACAACCTTCGGCTGCTCGTTTTGGGTCCGCTGGCGATTGGACTGGCAGCTTTAGGAATCAGCTTTACCGTGCCGCCCTCTTACACGGCACAAACCAGCTTTTTGCCGCCTCAGCAGCAGCAAGGCATGGCCGCAAGCATGCTGGCCAGTTTGGGGGCGTTGGGCGGATTAGCGGGGGCGGCAACGGGCCTGAAAAACCCGGCAGACCAGTATGTCGCCTTCATGAAAAGCAACAGCGTTGAAGACGCGTTGATTGACCGCTTTAAACTGATTGAGCGCTACAAGGCGGAGTTCAAACAAGACGCACGGACAAGGCTGGAAGGCAGTGTCAAGATCAGCAGTGGCAAAGATGGCCTGATCACTGTGAACGTAGAGGACACCGACGCGCGGTTTGCCGCAGACTTGGCCAACGCCCATGTGGAAGAGTTGACCCGCTTGCTCAGCCGCCTGGCCGTGACCGAGGCCCAGCAGCGTCGCCAATTCTTTGAAAAACAGCTTGAGCAGGCCAAGGATCGGCTGACACAGGCCGAAATTGCCTTGAGCGCCACCGGCGTATCGAGCAATGTGCTCAAGAGCAACCCCGCCAGCGCGGTGGCGGCCGTGGCGGCCCTGCAGGCCCAGGTCACGGTGCAAGAAGTCAAGCTGGGGGCCATGCGCGGATACTTGGCCGAGACAGCCCCTGATTTTCAGCAAGGTTTGGTTGAACTGGCCAACCTGCGCAGCCAGTTGTCCAAACTCTCGAAAGACAATGCCCCACAAACTGCGCCTGGGCAAAGCAACTATGTAAGCGCGTACCGCGAGTTCAAGTATCAAGAAACACTTTTTGAGCTCTTTGCCAGGCAGTTTGAGATGGCCAAGGTGGACGAAAGCCGCGAGGGTGCGGTGATTCAGGTCTTGGACAAAGCTACCCCACCCGAGCGCAAGAGCAAGCCCAAGAAAGCTCAGATCGCCATCATCGCCACCTTGGCGGCTGGCTTTGCCTTGCTGCTGTTTGTGTTTGTGCGCCAGGCCCTGGTGAACGTCAGGCAGGATAAAGAATCTGCAGAAAAGTTAGCGCAGCTGCGAAGCGGATGGCGCAAAGCCCTGGGACGACGCTAAAAAATTTTTCTTTGGGGCTGACTACAGCATTTATAATTGTTTTTATCTTTTTTAAGGGTTTGCTATGACTATTGACCGTCGAACCATTTTGGGGGCTGCAGGCGCAGCTTCATTGCTGGCTGCATGTGGCGGTGGCAGCAGTAGCCCAGCACAGACATCCGTGGTGATTGTTCCCGCTCTGGGGGCTATTTACAACGCACCTGTCTTTCTCTGGGCAAGCGGCAACCCTCAACCTTTGGGCAATGGCCTGACTGATGGCTCAACGGGCAAGGCAACATTTAGCTTTGACACGCCAGCCTCCGGGTCTTCTTTCTTCAGCCGATGCACAGTGGGCCCCGGCAGCAGCTATTTTGACGAAGGTATTGGCCGCGTGATCCAAGTGGGACCCAGTGCTACGCCTGTCGAATTGTTTGCAGTGAAGACCTCTATCAATGCTCCCATGGCGATCTCGCCATTAACCAACATGGTGGCCAAGCTGGCGGGTTTGGACTCGACAACGGTCACCGCGCCCACTTTTAGCCTGACCAACGACAGGATTGTGAATGCGGTTTCAACCGTCATCGCGGTATTGGGCCTGCCTGCCAATTTCGACATCATCTCGGCTCCCGTTGCCGCCACGGCCAGCAACCCCAACCCCGACTCTGCCTACGGCTTGCTGCTGAGCGAGATGGCCAAGGTGGCCACAGCTTCTGGCGGCAACGCCTTGACGCAAGCCACCGCGCTGGTGGCAGCCGTGTCGAGCAATGGCACGGTGGTGAACTCGCAAGCGCTGGTCTCTTTGAATACCAGCTTGATCAATTCGGGCAAGCTGAACGTTCAGAACGCGGCAGAAGTGATCAACAACCCGACCAAACTGGCTGAGCGTGTGAACGAGGTGAAGTCTGTGGTACAGAGCACGATCAACGCGCCCTCACCCACTCCTGCGCCCACTGCCGCCCCTACGGCAGCGCCGACTTCGGCCCCCACATCGGCCCCCACATCGGCGCCAACTTCAGCCCCGACCACTGCACCCACCACCGCCCCAACTCTGGCGCCCACTCAAGCACCGACCCAGGCGCCAACTTCAGCGCCTACCGAAGCCCCAGCTAGTGGCAGCGGCAGCGGCAGCGGCAGCGGCAGCGGCAGCGGCAGCGGCAGCGGCAGCGGCAGCAACGGATGATTGGTTTTACCGAATCACCTCAGGCCCCTCGCGGGGCCTTTTTTATGTACAGAATTGGCACGGCACTTTTAGCATTGCTTGCTTCTCAGGCTTGGGGGCTGGGCTTGGGCGTTGGCGGCAACGGCGTGTCAGGGCTGAACGTCTTTCCGATGGCCACCGTACCCACGGGTTCTCTGTTGTACCAATACAAGAACCAAGTCATCGACAGCGACAGAAGCGAGGGCTACAACCAAAGTATGGTGGTTGGCCTGTCATCGTTCTCCGAGATTGGTCTGCGCATTGCAGACACTACAACTCGGCGCAATGTGTATGAAAATCATGTCGGCATACGTGACCTGTCGGCCTCGGGCAAGGTGCAGATCAACCCCTTGGTGGGCCTGCAGCACTGGCCGCTCAAAATGGCCTTGGGCGTGACCGACTATGGAGGGTCTCCCATTGCCACTAACTTCAGGAGTTATTACGGGGTGGCCACTGTCCAACGAGAGCGCTGGGTGGCATCTGCAGGCTTTGCGCAAGCGCGAAACAACCCGAACAATCCGCTGTCTGGGCCATTTGCCAGCACGGCCCTGCAACTGGCGCCTTGGGTCAGCGTGAGTGCCGAAACGAACACCCACAAATCGTGGGTTGGCCTGACGCTTCGCAACGAAAGCTTGCTGTCAAAGCTGGACGCACCCAAGGGTGCTAGCCTTTCGGTCAGTTTGAACCAACAGGTCAGGGGCGCGGGCCCATCATCGGCCTGGGCCGGCCTGACGCTGCACTTGCCGCTGGACTGGAGTTTGGGCAGGAACAGCACGACCCTCAGCCAGCCCATCAGCACGACCCCCAAGACGATGCTGCGGGCACTGCCCTTTGGCATGCCGATCGATCAACCTGTGCGCAGGCCACCAGCGCCTGTTGCGCAGGTACCAAGCCCGAGCCTTCAAGACGCGATGGCCGAGCACCAAGCCGCTGCCCGGCAAGCAGAGAACTTGGCCATGGACGAGCTGGCCCAAAAAATGGCCGCGCACGGCTTTGAGGGCATAGACATTGGGCATGTGGGTGACACCTTGGTGGTGAAGTTCTCTGACTTCACTTACGAGCACAGTTTGCTGGACGGTGCAGGCGTTGCCTTGGGTTTGATCAGCACGCTCAAAACGCATTTTGGCCGCTACCAAATGGTGCAATCGCGTTGGGGCACGCCCAGCGTGGGCTACCATGGGAATCTGAATTGCTTGGCCGAATGGATCAATGACGACGGATGCGATGAAGCCAAGGCGGTGCAACCATTTTTCAGGAACTTGGCCAAGGCGACGCAAGGGGTGTTTTGGCGGGTCAAAGGCCATGCCCCATATCAGCACAAAATCCGGTTCAAGCTGACCCCTGTTTACAACTATTACGTGGCGACAGAGTATTCCATGCTGGATTACTCGATTGGCGTGAACATCAACCCTTCTGTTCACCTGTGGGATGGTGGGGCCCTGGAGTTTTCTCAGGTTCGACACCTGAACAGCTCGCAAGAGTTTGAAAAGGGTGGGTTTTACAACTACAGCCGCATCCAAACCGCGAACAGGCGGGTGCTGCTTCACCACATGCAGCGGTTTGACAACGGGTGGTCTGCACGCGTGAGCGCAGGCCAACTGATGCCCGGGCCCTTGCAGGGCGGGCAACTAGAGCTGCGGTGGGATTCGCTCAAGGGTGAATGGGCATCGGGCATCAACCTGTCGAGCTGGAAGGCCAAGCCCCAGCAGATGGGCTTGCCATCGGGCCAGCCCAAAACAGCCTTTGTGCGCTATGCACCCACGGGCAGCGACTGGCGAATGGAGTTGATTGCGGGTGAGTATTGGTTCAAAGACAAAGGGCTGACGGCGATATCAACCCATTGGTTTGGCGACATGCAGTTCAGTTATTTCCTTCGGCATTCGATGCCGCCCGAACAGTTTTGGCCGGGTAAAAAGTCGGTCACGCTGGCCGGCATCGAGTTGAATTTTCCGTTAACGCCCAGGCGGGCCATGCAGGCTGACCGGGGCTTTCAGATCAAGGGAACGCCCCGGTTTGGCGTGGGCCTGGTCACCCCCATCGGCCGGCTCGACAACTATGTCGTTGGCTCCAATGGCGTGCCGATTTACGAAAAAGCGCTGGTGGGCACGCCCATACCGGCTTATGCGGGCAGTGTGTTGTTGGATTCTGACCGCGCCAACCCCAGTTACTTTTACGGAAAACTGGAACGCTTGCGCTACGCGCACAGGCGCTGGGGCATGACTGAGCAGCCAAAATGATCTTTATATCGATTGCCGCATTTTGTGACCCGTTCCTGAACCACACGATTCAGGACGCTGTGACCAAAGCCACCCAGCCTGAAGATCTTGTCTTTGGCGTGGTGGACCAACACCCTGAGAGCAGAAAGACCGAGTTGTCTGCACTATGTGCACCCGCCAAACTGAGGTATGTGCACATCAACCCGGTGGAGAGTCGGGGGGTTTGTTGGGCGCGGTCTTTGGCTTTTTCGCTGTACCAAGGCGAGCCTTTTTTTCTGCAAATTGACTCTCACATGCTTTTTGAGCAAGCCTGGGATGACCAACTTTTGCAAACATGGTACGAGCTGCGGAGCATCTGCCCCAAGCCCGTGATCAGCACCTACCCCTATGGCTTTGAGTTTGAAGAGGGCCAAGCCGTTGTCAAAATTGATGTAAGCCCCGAAACCACATTGGTTTTGAGGCCGCAGCCTGGGGCAAGCTTGTCTGACCAGGATGCGACTTTGACTTTCAGGGCCGAGCATGTGTTTGTTCGGAAACATGTTTTGGGCTGCCACATTGCGGGCGGTTTTTTGTTTGCGCATGGGAACTTCATTGACGAGTTTCCGTATGACCCCAGGCTTTACTTTCATGGTGAAGAACAAAGCCTGGCATTGAGGCTATTCACCCACGGGTGGGATATTTATCACCCATCGCACATTCCGCTTTTTCATCTGTATAAGATGCCCCACACGCCCCACGAAACGCACCACTGGCATCCGAATTGGGACATGAAGCGTGATGTGAAATTCACCACATTGACCGAGCTGGCCAAGCAGCGGCTGATGGATTTGGTCTACCAACGACGTGATTTAGGCCGCTTTGGCCTGGGCTCAGCCAGATCGGTGGAAGATTTCGCCAAGCATTCAGGCATCAACTATTTGACGAAACGCATTGAGCAAGCGTATCAAGACACCCCTTACGGTGAGGACCCTCAGGCGTATTCAGATTGAAAGTGGGCAGTTGGCAGTGGCATCAAAGGGGCGCTGAGGACCCAAACCTGCGGTCGCGTGTGGCAAACCATGCAAAGGCCTGTTGGATTTTTTCGGGCGTGAAGTCTGGCCAGAGTTCATCGCAGAAAAACAGCTCTGCATAGGCCGCTTGCCACAACAGAAAGTTGCTCACCCTGGACTCACCGCCTGTGCGGATCAGCAAGTCCACGGGCGGTGCGCCGGCCGTGCTCAAAAAGGGCGTCAGGGCTTCTTCGGTGAGTGCATCCAGTGATTGACCGGGGTGGGCTTTTTGCCAGGCCTGGGTGGCTTGGATCATGTCCCAGCGGCCGCCATAGTTGGCACAGATGTTCAAGGTGATGACCTGGTTGTTGGCGGTTTGGGCTTGGGCATCGGCGATCAGGGCTTGCAGGGCTGGTGAAAATCGCCCGGTGTCGCCCAGCACCCTCAAGCGAACGCCGTTGGTGTTCATGTTGCGAATTTCCTTTTTCAGGTAAGTCGTGAACAAGCCCATGAGGCTGCTGACCTCTTCTTCAGGGCGTTTCCAGTTTTCTGTGCTGAATGCGAACAGGCTCAATTGGGGGATGCCAATTTCGGCGCACGATTTGACGATGTCGCGCACGCGCTGAGCACCCGCCGCATGGCCCAAGGCCGCTGGCATGAAGCGTTTTTTGGCCCAACGCCGATTGCCATCCATGATGATGGCAATGTGCTTCGGCAAAGTGGCGGTGGGTGAGGTGGACAACAGAAAGACTTTGATAAAAACAATACCGATTTTAATGGCGTTGTTTATCAAAAATCACATCTTGCTTAAAGGTTGGATAGTGGAGTCGCACCTATGCTGTGATCCAGTGCAATGGCATGGTCGACTCAATATCCGCAATAGACCTTGCTGTTTTGAGTCTCGTGGGTGTCGTCGAAGTTTTAGGGGCAAGATAACAGGGTCGAAATTTACATAATTACCCTAACGCTCTTCCAGTTACATTATGTAACTCCACCACAATTACACGAAACATTACATACTCATCGAAAAATATCGTAAGCAATTGATTTTTATAGGAATTTTTAAAAGCTTGTTTTTTCCTAGTCCGCGGCAATAGCAATGCATCCTTTTTGTCCGCAAAAATATCCTTTCAAACCAATGACCTGCCACGAGCTAGTTTTGGTCAGTTAAATCTTGTAACTCTCACAGCTAGACTGCACTCACCTTATTTGGGCTGACACCGCACATGCTCTTCGCGTGCTCCATTTGGTTTTGACCTCAGTCACACGCACGGGTCTTTTCTGGCGCACTAGTTGACTGCTCGCGCATACAGTCACCACTGCGGACATCGGCGTTGCTGCAAGCACCCAAGCTTTCACCCATTTGCCTTTGCAGCGTCCGCACTCCATGCGCAGCATTTGGCTTCAAACCTAGTCACACGCATGTTCTTTCTTGCACCCTTTTTGACTGCTTGTACATGCACTCAACACCTCTGATTTCAGCACCACTGTGGGCTACAAACCCACGCCCATGAGCCTTGCAGCTGAGTCAAAAAATTTCAGCACGCCTGTAATCAGCCCTGTTTTTCTTTGCTACAATATGGGACTAGCAAGTTAGGTGCTGACAGTTACATCAGTCCTTCACTTACTGCGCGGAGTAGCACCATACAGGTGACACCCCCGTGGCAAGTTTCTTGCTCGTCAAACCGAATATATTCCTCGATAGCTCAGTCGGTAGAGCGCCGGACTGTTAATCCGTAGGTCCCTGGTTCGAGCCCAGGTCGAGGAGCCAAAACCCTTTTAAAAACAACGACTTACCTCGTTGTTTTTATTTAGTTTTTTAATTACACGGTTATTACACGAATATTAGGTACGCCACTTGTTGCTTTTTCTTAAAAGCGACTGTAAAGTGCAGTTATGCGTGTACCTACCAGCGAAACCGTCATCGTCAAGCCTGAGCTGATTCGCTTGGTGCGTCGTTTGGACAGCAAAAAGTGGCAAGCCCACTACAAGCTGGAAAAAGTGAAAACTTGGTTCCGTCGGAGCACAGATACCGCTGATCTAAAGGAAGCCGCGCGCATTGCAGAACGCATGTGGATGAAGGCCACCTTTGACCATGAAGAAGGTCGCCCTGTTTTCAGCAAAAAGTTCAAACCGGTGGCAGAAGTTGTCTTGCACCGCCTGGAGGCTGAAATTACAGCCGGTACAGCCAAGCCCAGTGCCCGCGACTACGTGTCGGCCATCAAGTTGTACTTGATCCCCTTCTACGGCCAGTACAACGTGGATGGCATCAAGCCCGCAGTCATCTCCGAGTTCCATGTGTGGCGGCGCAACAAGGTCGGCAGAGAGTTGTCAGGCAGCGCGCAAAACAACCACAACGCCGCGTTGAACGTCATTTTTGATGAAGCCATTGAGCGTGGCTACATGACGGCCTATGAACGGCCCATGACCAAGAACACTGGCGTCGAAAGTGACCGCCGTGCTGTGTTCAGCCATGAAGAGCTGGAAAGCATGATGAAGTACGCCAGCAGCTTCGTGGTGGATGGCCGCACAGCACGCACCCGAATGATTCGCGAGCTGCTGGCCATCTATGTACCGTTCATGGCCGCGACGGGCATGCGCCCTGGCACTGAGGCTGAATTCTTGGAGTGGCGGCACATTGATGTGGAAGTTCGCGATGGGCAGCCCGTGCTGCATTTCCGTCTACAACGCGGCAAACGGGGTGCGCGTAACTTTGTAGCCCACAACAGCTGTTGGCTGCTGCTAGAGCGCCTGCGTCAGCTTAGTCCGGACTTGGCAGACATGACGCTGGAAGAGGTTTTAAAGAAACGCATCCCCAAGCTGCTGTTCCGGCTGAGCGATGGCTCTGTGCCCGACAACTGGAACAAACCCTTCCGACAGTGGCTTGAGGACTCAGAGCTGCTCAACTGCCCTGTCACGGGCAAGGAACGCAGCCTATACAGCCTGCGCCACTACTACGCCACCCAGCGCTTGCTGGAAGGCATCCCCATTCACGACTTGGCGGAACAGATGGGTACATCCGTGCTGATGATCACCAAGCACTACAGCCACTTGACGCCATTGATGAAGGCCAAACAATTTGCCGGGGTTGTGGACGAAAAATCCAGCTCGGAAGCTGCGCAAATCAAAGCCATCATGACCGCGCAGATGGCCAACAACAACATCATGAATTTGGTGCAAATGGGCACAGGTCTTGTCATGCCCTTGATTGCACAGAGCCCCGACTTGACGGATGACTTTGAGAATCGCCTCAAAGCTCAGCGTAAGCAGTCGACCTAAATCCTTCAGAAAAAATATCAACCTTGACCTGATCTCACGACTAAAAAACCAACGCCCATCATGTCTGCCCTACTCACCCAGTACTTTGAACGCTATGCGGAATCGGCCATCACCAAAATGAAGGCCGCTTTGATTGCGGTGGATTACTACGAGCGCATCAAAGTGCGCTTGGCTAAGAAAGAGGACCTGAGCAGCGAACTCGCCATCATTGCCAAGGTGGGGCCTGCTGGCACCATGGCCGTGGTCAAGGAGGCGATTGCCGACTACAAGAGCCAAGTTGCAGGCGCGTGGGAATTAAACCAGCGCCTGCAAGACATTGGCAAACAAAAAGTGAATTTGATTGTTAATGAACGCGAGCATCTGCCCAGGGCAGACGTCTCTTATCAATTTAAAAGCAAGGCCGGCATTGTGAAGATTCACATCACCACGGCAGGCGAGACTTTTAAATTGGAGATCAATGCAGGCAAGAACCCCATGGCCGCCCAGATGGCCTGCATTGAACTCGAGAAGCAGCTGACATTTATCGGCCTGACGGGTTGACCGCCGTTACGGCCGCTTGATGCTGGGCTTGGTTTTGTGCGGCGTGAAGTCATAGGCCTTGTCCAAAAATTCACACGCCTGGTCAATATCGATGTTGTCGATCTCCAGGATTTGAAGAGTTTGAACGTGCGTCAGATACTCCCCAAAGCACTTGGGCTTGGTGTCATCGGCAATATCGTCGTACTTAGGAAAGACGAATTGCCAGTGCAAGCTGTTCATGTCCTGGTTCAAGTCTAGGCACGATTTCAGCGTCATCGGCGACAGTCGCATCGACAGAAACAAATCAAAGGTGACGCCGTCCTCACCCAGTGACTGAAACATGTCTTCAATCTGCACAGCCTCAATGATGTGGCGCGTTCTGGCTGCCATGTCGAGTTTGTACAAAGATTTTGGAATCGTTTCGTCATGGTCGACCAGCAAGTCAAGTTCGTCCATCGACATGTCATACAAGCGTTTGAAAAGTTGCGCTTTGTCCATACCGCACCCCCTTAAAAGCGCTCGCGCCGAATGACATGGAATTGGTACATGTCCACCAAGGCGCGCTGGAAAGCGTGTTCCAAATCGTCTGCACCCATGTCTGACAAAGCGCCATAGACGCTGATGTCATTGCTGGGCGTGTAGCCCTGGAATTCGGTGCTGTTTTCATACGCGTCATCCAAATCAGCCAAGGCCCGGTCCAGCACATTTTCTGCATGGTCTTTGGCAGACAGAAATGCGTTGATGGCGTCTTGAATATTGGTCACATCGTTGCGCCAAGTCTCAATTGATTTTTCTGTCACATCAACCGAACACATCACATCGTCTTTGAGCAACGACATCGTTGCCAAGTTGGTATCTGCGGGGATAGCCATCAGCTGGTCTGCGCGCATCGGCAAATTCATCAAGGTTCTGGCGATATCGCAAACGGCCTCTTCGGCGGTGTCATCTTCATGCGCAGCAGCCTGATCGGATGGACGGCAAACAACAAGGTATTTGGTCATGGTTGTTTACCTCAGGCATGATGGTGATCGAAAGATTCGACAGAGAATATATCCTCCACCATGGTCGGCACTTCGTAGGACGACTCCACCTCAAAAAACTCGAATGTGCGATCCAGTGCCTTGATGCTCAGTTGCGTGAGTTCAACGAACTTATGGCTATTTTGAATCGCGTTGTTGTATTCAATCATCGCCTGGTAGATGCCGCCTGATGCCTCACTCACTGCGTCATCCACGTTGTGGGCCTTTTGCACCATCGGCTGAATTTCCCGGGTCCAAAGCGCAGCGGTTTCGTCGGTGATTTCAACGGTGAATCGCGCCAGTTCTCTAAGCGAGTGCATAGAGGCGTTAGCGTCCTCAAGCGGAAAAGCAATGTAGTAATTGGGCAGCATGCGGTCTTGCGAAACCACGTTGGCAATCTCGCTGGCCATTTCCTCCCTGCTGCCCGGTGCGTTGACTTGACCACTGTTAGGTTGATTTTTAAAAACCATGTATTTCGTCATGTCCTGTTCTCCTATGGGTGTTGTGTGTTCCGTTTCAAAAGTGATCCGCCAAGGCGCAGCTCAATGAACTGAGCCCTGACCGGATCAGGGTTGAGGCTTACAGCGGCGCATCTTCAATGGTGTCCATCTCGATGACTTCGACCTGCTTGTATTTCATGGGGATGGCCAACTGGCGTTCCATCTCCTTGCGCACTCCTTCAGGCTGGTTCGGGTCCTGCGCAATTCGGCGCTTGTAATTGCGGATGCCTTTTTCCAGCAGGTACAGGTTGCTCGGCATGCCCTTGCCCAGGTACTTGACCAGGTTGTCTTCCCAAGTCTTGCCCAGGTCATTGGCGCTGATCATCTTGTACTTGTCACCTGACACATGGTGCGCAACGAACACACAAAAACTGGATGTCTCGGCGGCGGTCTCTTTTTCTTCGTTGTGCACAATCACGTCACCGTCAAACTGGAACTCGCTCGCCGACGTTGCACCCATCAAGCTGAAAAACTCGCGGATTAATGCGGTGCGCTCCTTGGTGCTCTTGTCCCCTGCTTTCTTAGCCAAGGCCACAGACTCTTTTTCTTGTGCTTGCGCCACGCCACCACGGCGGGTGATGTAGGCAGGCAAATCCACCACGGACTGGCCCTCATCGCGCGCCACAGTCAACACCTTGACGTATCGCGTGGCATTGACCTTGTCTGCGCGCACCACATAGCGGACCATGGCCGCAATGGGCGTGCTGTTGGCTTGGATCTTGATGTCGTGCGTGTCCTTCAACTCGGTACGGATGGCCTCGACGATCTTGTCCTTGACCGGGCTTTCTTCAATACGAAGCGCCAAGCCGTAAATGGAGGCCAGCAGCTCGTACAGGGCTTGATGGCCGCGCTCAACGACTTCTACTTCGAACTTTTCACCTAGCTTGAACAGGTTATTGCTTTCGTCCATGAAGCGCTGGACTTCGGCTGTCTTGGCATCGGTGGCCGAGGTTTTGGTCACCTTGTCCTTGGTCGATCCGGTAAACACAAAAGCACTCAAATCGAAAGTTTCAAGGTCTACGCCATCCAATTCTTGAACAGCCAGTTGGTTGGACATGTTTGGCGGGGGTGGTGGGGGTGCGCTGGTTTTGATCGCGCCATTGGTCAATTGCATCTCTTTTCTCCTAGGTTTTTCGGGGGAAACAGGGTTTTCGCAGGCGACATGCACTGCTGAAACCAAGGCTAGAAGAGATCCGTATAAAAAGACGCGCCATGGCGTTTG
>JBEIEP010000047.1:0-19546 GCA_040382935.1 Burkholderiaceae bacterium | reverse complement strand
TGGCGTACACCTGCCGGGTAAGCGTTCCACCAGACAGCTATCGGTTTGTTGGGCAGATTACGGTGGGTTGGACAGAACCACCGCAGGACCTTCAACAAGTAAAATTCATGCTGGAAATTGCCAGCGCCATGCTAACCAAAAGGGGTAACTGATGAACGACGTACTTGCAGGGCTGCTTAAAAATGTAGCCCCAATGTTGGCCACTGCTGTTACCGGACCTCTGGGCGGCATGGCTGTAAAGGCAATCGCTGAGAAGTTGGGTGTTGAGGACACGGTTGAGGCGGTCACGCAGGCCATCCAAGCAGACCCTGAAGCGGCTCAGAAACTTGCAGAAATAGATGTGAAGAAGTTTGAGCTGCACAACGCCAACACTGACAGCGCTCGCAACATGAACGCCAAGATTCAGGAATCTGCTTCTGCGTCTTGGCTGGCAAAGAACACAGCCTACGCGCTGGACCTTGGGATTGTTACGGCCACCATCTTCTTGGCTTGGTTTGCGTTCATGAAGGGCGTGCCAGATGCTAACAAAGAACTGGTATACATGGCCCTTGGGTCTCTCATCACCATGAGCGGTACTATCCTGAACTTCCACCGTGGCAGCTCACAGGGCTCCAAGGACAAAGGCGCTGACTTGCAAAACTTAAAGGACAAAATGTGATTACCGCTGAACAACTCAAAGAACTGCACATCGACGACGACTGGCTGGAGCCACTGAACGAGGCGTTTCAGCGTTATGAGATCAACACTCCCCTGCGGATGGCAGCGTTTATCGGCCAGTGCGCCCATGAGTCCGGCAACTTCAAGACCTTGCAGGAGAACCTGAATTACTCCGCCGAAGGTCTTTGCAAGACATGGCCCTCACGCTTTCCAACGCTCGAAGCCGCGCAACCCTACCACCGCAACCCCGACAAGATCGCCAATCGCGTCTATGGCGGTCGCATGGGCAACGGCACTGAGGAGACGGGTGACGGCAGTCTGTACAAAGGGCGCGGCCTGATCCAGCTCACGGGCAAGGACAACTATACCCAGTGCGGCGATGCGATTGGCGAGGACTTTATCCACAGCCCCGACCTGCTGCTGTCGCCCAAGTACGCTGCGCTGTCAGCAGCGTGGTTTTGGAACAAGCGCGGCCTGAACAAAGAGGCCGACGCCAAGGACTACACCGGGATGACAAAGAAGATTAACGGTGGGACAATCGGGCTCGAAGACCGTATTAAGCACATCAACGAAGCGTTGGCCGTGCTCACCTAAGAGGTCCCCATGCCACTACAAAAGCTCCAACTGCGCCCCGGCGTTAACCGGGAATCCACATCGCTGTCCAACGAAGGTACTTGGTTCGAGATGGACAAGGTGCGCTTTCGCTCGGGCTATCCAGAAAAAATTGGTGGGTGGGTACGAGACACTGGGGGGTACTTCGTCAACGGTGTTTCTCTCCCTCCCGAGACCGGCTCGTATTGGGGCGTAGCCAGAGCGCTGTTCAACTGGATCACGCTGGCAGGCTTCAACCTGATGGCCGTCGGGACCAACTTAAAATACTACATTCAGCAGACAAACGGCGGCAGCTTTTACGATGTGACGCCCCTGCGGCGCACTGCCACAATAACGGGCACAGCGTTTACAACAGTCAACGCTTCAACCACAGTTACAGTCAACGACCCCGGCCACGGGGCTCAAGACGGCGATTTCGTAACCATCTCTGGCGTTGCCGGGGCGGTCAACGGTATTCCGGCAGCAGCGCTCAACCGTGAGTTTCGGATTGTCTATGTAAATTCCAACTCGTACACAATCACAACATCGTCCCCAGCAACTTCCGGCAGTACGGCTGGCACAGCCACTTTCGCATACCAGATTCAAATTGGTAGTGACGTCTACACTGTTGGTGTGGGCTGGGGTGCAGGTGGTTGGGGCGGTGTTACTACAGGTTCTCCGTCTACTGGTTGGGGTTCTGCTGCACCTGCGGGTGTGGGTGTTGGAGTGCAGCTGCGTCTGTGGAGCCAAGACAACTTTGGCGACTATTTGGTATTGAACCCTCGTGGTGGGGCGGTATATCTTTGGGTACCTGCAGCAACACCGACTATCTACAACCGGGCGCAAGTTCTTTCCAGCACCAATACCAACACGCAGGACGCCCAGCAATATTGGCTGACAGACACCAGCTGCCCAACCGTGGCAAACATTGTGGCAACCTCCGACACCTCTCGGTTTGTGATTGCTTTTGGTTGTAATGATTTACCCGCCACCATGGGTGGAGTTGCCCCGACCACTTTGGACCCGTTGTTGGTCCGTTGGTCAGATCAGGAAGACTATAAGGTTTGGTACCCACAGGCCACCAACCAAGCGGGTAGCTATCGGCTAAACATCGGCTCGTCCATTGTGGCGCAACTGCAATCCCGGCAAGAAATTTTGATTTGGACTGATGCGGCGCTGTACTCAATGCAGTATCTTGGACCACCGCTTGTCTGGGGCTTTCAAATTTTGGGCGACAACATCTCTATCATGGGGCCAAACGCCACAGCCACAGCCGCCAACATCACTTACTGGATGGGAAAAGACAAGTTCTACATGTACTCCGGTCGTGTGGAAACGCTGTACTGCCCCCTGCGCCAATACATCTTTGGCGACATCAACTTGGATCAGTCGTATCAGTTTTTTGCCAGTACCAACGAAGCCTTTAACGAAATTTGGTTCTTCTACTGCTCGGCCAACTCAAACACGATTGACCGGTATGTGATCTTCAACCACCTCGAAAAAATATGGGCTTACGGCAACCTTGCGCGTACAGCTTGGATTGACAGCCCACTGCGCAACTTTCCCACCGCCGCTGGGTATAACGGTCAGCTCATTTATCATGAGGACGGGGTGGACGACGGCAGTACCAACCCGCCAAGCCCACTACCAGCTTACATCCAGTCTGCCGACTTTAACATCGGGGATGGGCACAACTACGGCTTTGTCTGGAGGATGATTCCCGACATCACGTTTGACGGCTCAAGGGTCAACAACCCCTCGGTGACATTCAGCATGCGACCAAGGCAAAACCCCGGATCAAACTACGGCACAGCGCCCACCCCTGCGGTCACCAGCACCCTGAACTACCAAACTCAGCGCAACTACCTTGTGCAGCAGTTCACGCAGATCGTTTACACGCGCATTCGCGGACGTCAGATGGCGTTCAAAATCAGTTCGGACGGGCTGGGTGTTCAGTGGCAGCTTGGTGTTCCGTCAATTGATGTGCGTCCTGACAGTCGGAGGTAAGCATGACTTTGATCGTCACCTCCGAGTTTGAGCTCAACAGGGTTACGGCTCCTCGCCTACCCACCGCACCGCAGCAGTACGAGCCGCGCTTCCACGACCAGTATTCGGACGTATTGCGTTTGTACTTCAACCGTCTTGACAACATTCTGGGGCAGCTGCGAACTGGCGCAGGCTCAATTGACGGTTCTGGCGTTCAGTTCCCGTACGGGGCGTTTCAAGATACGGCGTTTACAACTTTGAGCGCAGGCATCAACAACTCTGTTACCACCATTCCCGTGGTCAGCACGGCAGGCTTCCTGACGGCGGGCGAATTACGCATTACCACTGAAGTCATTACTTACACGGGTAAAACAGCCACATCCTTTACGGGATGTACCCGTGGCGCAAGGGGTTCCGCGAACATAGCGCACCCGACTGGCGCAGTGGTCACAAAGATTCAGTCACCGGCAGCAAACACCGCAGTGCCGATGTACATGAACACAACGGACTTCAGCAATACTGTCACTGTGGTGGACGATTACAAAATAACTGTAGCCAAGTCCGGCCTATATAACTTACAGTGGTCTGGGCAGTTTAACAATACCGACACCTCTGAACACGATGGCTCTGTATGGCTTCGGATTGACGGGGTGGATGTTCCCGGCTCTACAGGATTTATCGCGGTTGTAAGCAGCCACGGCGGTATTGATGGCCACGGCATCATCGGTTGGAACTACTACGTGCAGCTAAACGCTGGCCAGAACGTACAGATTTGGTGGTCCACGACCAATACAAAACTTACATTGGAGTGCTACGGCCCAAGTACCGGCCCCATCCGCCCGTCCACAGCTTCTGTTGTGGCGACACTTTCATTTGTCTCCGCGCTCTCCCCATGATAGACTCAATCAACCCCCATTCCGTGAGGCCCCAATGAGCCTAGAACTTGCTGCACAACACCTTGCCAGTCGTGGGCGCAAAGGCGACACCATGTTGGTCCACATGGCCCCAGAAGAAGTTTCGGGCCTACAAGCACTTGCCAGAGCTGGCGGCGGCACCCTGACGCTCAACCCAGATACGGGTTTACCCGAAGCCAACTTCCTCAAGCGCATGCTGCCCATGCTTATTGGTGCCGCGCTTACGCCTTTGACGGGCGGGTTGATTAATCCGATGACAGCGGGTATGTTGATTGGTGGGGTCGAAACGGCCCGTACAGGCGACTTGGGTAAAGGTCTGATGGCGGGCCTTGGCGCGTATGGCGGAGCTGGTATTGGCGCGGGTCTGTTTGGAGCCGGAGCAGGCGCAGCGCAGCAAGCAGCCATTACCGGTGCTGGACAAGGGGCGTCGCAAGCCGCTATGAACCAAGCCGCTGCAGAGGCCACAAAGCAGGCCGTCGCAAGCCCACTGTCTACTATGGGCGCGGGGTTGAAAGGTCTTGGCACTGCAGGAGGTCCTTCAGCAGCGGTGTCTGCTATGGGCGGCGGAGCACAAGCTGCCAAGTACGGTCTGGCCGCACTGGGCCCAGCGATGATGCAAGACCAAGCGCAAACACCGTTTGCTGGCAGCGGCCCGAACCCGTACGAGTTTGACTACGACCCAGCCACTCAGCGATACACCCGTGTGCCGCCCGGCACCCGCCAAAGAGATATTCTTGCACCCACTACCCAGATGATGGCTGTTGGCGGTCCTGTGGATGAAATGTCTGATCGCAATCAAATGGAAACCATGATGGCCAACGGTGGTCAGATGTTTGCCCGGGGTGGTATCTCCCACCTTGGCGATTACTCCGATGGTGGTCGGCTTTTGAAAGGTCCCGGCGATGGCGTATCTGATTCCATTCCTGCAACAATTGCGAACAAGCGCCCGGCGCGTCTTGCTGACGGTGAGTTCGTGGTGCCTGCTCGTATCGTTTCTGAGCTAGGCAATGGCTCCACGGAAGCTGGCGCACGCAAGCTGTACGCCATGATGGACCGCGTCCAGAAGGCCCGTGGCAAGACCACAGGCAAGAACCGTGTGGCCGTAAATAGCCGCGCTGAAAAGCTGCTGCCAGCATGAGAATTGAACGCGTTGATGCAGGGCATGTCCACCAAGTGTGGCCTCTGGTAGAGGGCCACATCACATCAGCGCTTGAGCACGCCAAAGGCGATTACACGCTGGAGTCAGTCAAGGTTTTGCTGGCTACAGGTCAGTGGCTGTTGATCGTGGCGGTGAACGATGAGGGTGTACAAGGGGCTGCAACAGTGCTGTTTACCAGTCGCCCCCACGATCGCGTTGCGTTCATCACCACCATTGGCGGTAAGTTGATAAGCAGTGAAGAGACGTTTGAGCAGCTTAAAGCGCTGCTGCGTTCTTTGGGCGCGACTTGTATTGAAGGCGCTGCACGAGAAGCCATCGCCCGGCTCTGGTCACGTTACGGCTTTGAAGAAAAGTACAAAATTGTTGGAGTGAAGATATGAGCTATTCCCGCAGACAGCTTGAAGCATTTGGCGAGCCGCTAGGCGACTCCGTTACCCGCAAAGAAGGCGGTCGCATTGTTTATGGCGGCGGGGGCAGTGGTGGAGGTGGCGGCGTTCAAACGCAGGTCACTGACTTGCCAGATTGGGCCAAACCTACGGCTCAAAAGCAGCTTGCGCTGGCCGAGTCCGTAACGGACACTACCAAAAACCCCTTTCAAACATATGGCGACTTTGCTAGAAAACAGGGCATGGACCCTACGCAAGTTGCTGGGTTCCAAGGTCTGCAAAAAACAGCGTTCGAGGGTGCTCAAAATCTGCAGCCATCCGCAGCTGTTGGCCAAGGTATGGGTATTGCTGGCGCTGCGGCAAACCGCGCTATGGACATGGGGTACAACCCCTACCAAGCACAGAACCAATACCAAGACGTTGCTGCGTACGATCCGGGCCAATTCCAAAACCGATTCCAAGGTCCCGGTGCTTATCAAGCCGGGCAGTTTGGCGCTGAGCGGGTGAGTGGCCCCCAGCTTGAGCAGTTCCAGATGGGGCCTGCTGAGCGCGTTCGTGCCGATACGTTTGGTGGCCGTCAAGCCGAGCAGTACATGTCGCCGTACATCGAGCAAGCCATGGCCCCGCAGCTGCGGGAGGCTCAGCGCTCTTCCGAGATGCAGCGTAACGCCGATCAAGCGCGTGCCGTCGGTATGGGTGCGTTTGGTGGTTCCCGTCAGGCCATCGTAGAGGCTGAGCGCCAGCGCAATCTGGGCACCCAGATGGGAGACATTCGTGCTCGCGGCATGCAGTCTGCATACGAGCAAGCAACGCAGCAGTTCAACCAAGACGCAGCGCGTCGCCTACAGGCACAGCAGCTCAACCAGCAAGCCGGACTTACCGTGGGTGGTCAGAACCTCGCGGCGCAACTTGGCACACAACAGCTTGGCGCACAAACTGGTTTGCAGGCAGCACTGGCCAACCAGCAGCAGGCTATGCAGGCGCAGCAGCTTGCGGAGCAGTCGCGTCAGTTTGGTGCAGGTCAAGGGCTCACTGCAGCGCAGTTGCAGGCACAGTATGGTCTGTCAGCAGATCAAGCCGCAGAGGCATCGCGTCAGTTCGCCACTCAACAAGCTGCTCAGCAGGCACAGCAACGCGCTCAGTTTGGACAATCTGCACAACAGTTGGCGGAGCAGTCCCGTCAGTTCGGTGGCTCTCTTGGCATGCAAGGCATTCAAGCCGCGCTGCAAGGCGCGGGGCAGTTGGGCACTTTGGGTGGCCAACAGTTTGAACAGCAACGCAACATTCTGGGGATGCAGAACCAGTTTGGTACGCAGCAACAGCAGCAAGAGCAGGCGCTTATCAACGCTCGCATGGCAGACTTCCAAGCCCAGCAGCGCTATCCGTATCAGCAGTTGGAGTTCATGTCGAACATCTTGCGCGGCACGCCGATGGGCACTGTGCAGTCTATGTACGCTCCGCAGCCCGGTATTGGGCAGCAGGTCCTTGGCGCAGGCACTTCTCTGGCAGGCGCGTACATGATGGGTGGCGGCAAGTTTGCAAAAGGCGGCTCCGTGTCGGACGCCCCTGTCAAGCGCGAGAAGAAAAAATCGGCGGGTCTGGCTGAGCTGGCTCTGTCCAAAATCTGAGGTACGCCATGATTAACGTCAACAAGCTCACGTCCACTCTGGCCAAGCTGTCAGACCTGCAGTTGCAGACATACGCAAAAAATAACCCGGACCCGTACACAATAGCGCTGGCTGTGGCGGAGTCCAACCGCCGCAAAGAGATGCGTGCTGCCGGTCAGGATTCCATGCAGGAGCAGCCCAAAGTCGTTGACCAGATGTTGGCTGAGATGGCTCCTCGTCCGCCCCAACCCATGCCCGAAGACCTCGGCATCGCCCGTATCCCCGCAGGCGAGATGAATTTTGCCGGTGGCGGTATCGTTGCGTTTGCTGATGGTGGTGACGTAGAGCGCTACGCTCCGGGCGGTTTGACAAAGGCAGGCCCAGAATTTATTCGATTCCTTCAAAACATGGGTATCGACTACATGGACTTTGCGGGTATGGATGCCGCAGGCAAAGCACCTCTTCTGGACATGTTTGAGCAGACCAAGGCAGCGCCCTCTGCCGCTACTACCCCGGCAGCAACGGCCGCGCAAGCAGCGCAGGGTACATCAAGAGCATTTGCCGCAGGGCAAGCCGCACGTCCTGTTTTGGATAAAGCAGGTAGCGTCATCAAAGGCAGCGCCATTCCTGTGATTGGTGGCGGTCTTTCTGCTGCGCAGGGGTTGTCGGAAGTTGACGCAGCACAGGCGTTCTACGCCGACCCCAACGTGCCAACGACTGAAAAGGTCAAACAGTTTGCGCGTACTGGTGCCAACGTAGCCCTGCCTTATGTGGGCGGTGCTGTTGGCTCTGGTATGGGACCTCTTGGAACAGTGGCGGGGGCCGGTCTTGGGACAGGATTGGCCGCGATGATCGAGAACGAAGGCGAAGCCCTCAAACAGTATCGCGCCAAAAACGAGCCTTCAAAAGCCCCTTCAAGAGCAGACCTTCGCAGCCAGCTTAACCGCGCTGACGCCGCTACGTACGCTCAACCCGGCACAGGAACTGCGCCCGCTGGTGGTACTGGGATTGGTAGTCCGGGCGCTACTGGGGCTGGTGGGGCTGGTGGGGCTGGTGGGGCTGGTGGGGCTGGTGGTCCCGGCGCAACCAAAGGTACGGGTACAGGCGTTGGCAAAAACCCATTCAGCATGGAATCTATTTTGGAAGCGCAGAATAAGGCACTGGGTGACTCCAATTACCGTGTCGGGGAGTTGAGAAATCAACTGGTTGAGTTTAGGGCAAAGGCAGATCAGCGTGCCCAAGACGCAATCGACCGCCGCAACGCAGAAATTCTTGCAGAAGGCGACGTGTACAAGGACCGTTCTGACCGGTTGGCTGAACGCGGTAAAAGACTTACTACGCAGAAAGACCAAAACACTGGGCTGGCACTGCTCAACGCAGGCTTGGCCATCATGTCCACGCCCGGCAGTTTGGCCACGGCTATCGGCAAAGGTGCACAAGTCGGTACGGCTCAGTACGCTTCCGGTCTCAAAGACTTGCGGGCTGCGCAGGAACGCCTTGACGAAGCCAACGAACGGATTGAGGAACTGCGCCTGAACCGTAAAGACCTCAATAAGCGCGACATCCGGGCGCTGGAGCAGGCACGCGACAACGCGCTTGCCGAAGGCGACAAACTTACCTTTGCGTTTGCCAAAGATATTTACGGCTTAAACCGCGCAGATGCCAAAGAGGCTTTCAGCGCGTATGCGCAGGGCCAAAGAACGCTGTACGAGCAAGGCGAGCAAACCAAACGCACGATGGCAACCATCAATGCTGGAGGAGACAAGACCAATTTGGCTGCCGAGAAGCTGGTGCAAGACCGCGTTGGGGAGTGGGAAAAAGCCAACAAACTGCAGCTTGCCACCATGACTCCCGCACAGAGAGCCATAGAGTTGCGCAATCGCACAGAGCAGTTCCGCAACGACATCTACACACAGCTCAAATTAACGCCTACAATGGGGGCAGGCGCACCCAGTGGTTCTGGATTCATATTCAGGGGGGTTGAACAACCCACCCGCTAAAATTAGGACGAGCAGCAATGCCCATATACAAAGTTGAAGGCCCAGATGGGCGTATCTACAAAGTTGAAGGGCCTGCTGGCGCTTCTCAAGCCGAAATTCTGCGGTACGTTGAGACTCAGGTAGCGCCAGCCCTCGCTGCGCAAGAAGCGCAAACCCCCAAAAAGAAAACCGGTATCGGCGCTGCGCTTGGTAAGGGCGTCGAGTCCCTGATCTCCAGCGGACGCACAGGCATTGGCGCTCTGCTAGGTTCCCCCGAAGAAGCTGCAAGGGCCGGTCTTGCCCGTGGCGCAGAGATGGGCCAGCGCTACGAAGACCAAGTCAGTCTGGAAAAAGTTCAGCAGGCATACCGCGAACGCGGCATTCTGCCCGCCGCAGGCGAAGCCATCAGCCAAATCCCCGCCGCTATTGCGGAGCAGGTTCCGAACATTGGCGCTACCTTGGCCAGCGCTCGTGCAGGTCAAGCAGCAGGCGCTGCCTTTGGCCCTATGGGCCGGGTTGTCGGCGGCTTAGGCGGCGCAGCACTTCCCGGTCTTGTCCAGATGTTTGGCAGCAACATCGAGCGCCAAGCTGCTGAACAGCAAGAAGCAGGCCGTCCTGTAGCTATTGACCGTACAGCGGCCGCAGCCGCAGCGGTGCCGCAAGCCGCGCTGGATGTAGCAGGTACCTTTATCCCGTTGGGTGGGCGTCTTGTCAGCAAACTGACAGGCATTCCAGCCGAGGCACTCCTTGGTAAATCTGCAGCGCAGGCAGCAAAACTGGCGGATGAACGCCTGTTGTCTACGTTGGCCAAAGGCACCGCCGTCGGTGCAGCCGCAGAAATCCCTACTGAAATTGCCCAGCAAATGCTGGAACGCGCACAGGCTGGACTGTCGCTTACTTCCGCCGACGCTTTGGCTGAGTACGGTGAAACTGCGTATCAGGTTGGTTTGTTGGCCCCTATCGGTGCTGCAGGCCGAGTCGCAGACCGCTCCGCTGCGCGTGCGCAAGTGCGTCAGAAGGAAGAACAAGCACGTCAAGAAGCCGCTCTGCAAGCACTGCAAGAGGAAGAGCAACGCGAAGCGCAAGCTGCGTTGGAGAAACAACAAGCTGCCATCACCGCAGAAGCCCGCAAGACAGGTACGCCTGAGCTTTTGGCCCAGATGGGCGACCAGACCGTGGCCGGTAAATTCTCTGCGTTGCCTGACGCTGAACGCACCCGTGCGGAAAAAGCTGTGCAGCTTGCCGGAGGTTTGGGCTACACCGACGCCGACATTGCTGGTATGGCCACGGAAGACCTGCTGGCTATGGTGCGCGAGCGCACACAAACTGATCTTGAGCAGTTGCGCCGTGTGGTGCCTGATCTTCAGGCACAGATCAATGCTGCTGTTCAAGCAAACGACATGGGGCGCGTAGCAGAGCTGTCACGCCAGCTCAAGCAGATGACTCCTGCCGAAGAGTCGCTCAAAAGTATTCAAAGAGAAATTGCCAAGCTGCAGCCAAAAGAGGCTGACCCTGAAGCCGTCAAACGCGCTTTGCAAAAAGCCATCGACCTTGGTGAGTTTGACAAAGCAGAAACGCTGGCGCAAGAGCTGCAAAAACTGCAGAAAGAACAGGGCGCTGCTGCGCCAAAAATCCCAAGCCCTGTATCTGCCCGAGCAATTCAAGCCATACCCACAGAACAAGTGGACATGTTTGGCGCTCCGTACCAGCGCCAGCTTGACGTTGCTGAGCAAAAGAAAGCACAGCAGGACATTGAACAGATCACTGAGGCGCAACCTGCCGAACAAGCAACAACTGCTGAAGACGACCTGTTTGCGCAAGCTGACGCTATTGACGAAGCCCGTGCTGAGAAAGACATCGGCAAGCAGTTTGAGCTGACCCCCGAGCAGTATGCGGATGCTTTGCGTAAAGGCACCGCACCGGAAGAAGCAGCAGCGCCCAAGGTGCTGTATCGCCAAGTCCCCATCTCTGGCACCACTGGCCCAACAAAACGCGTGGCTTACACCGTAGACGAAAAGGGCGTAAGCAAGGACCTGTCCGAGAAAGAAGTGGCTGCGCTGCAAGAGCAGCCTACGCTGGCCAAGAGTGCTGTTGATGAAGCAGTTGACACGGGTATCATTAACAAAGACGTACGCGCATTCATCGGCCTGTCTGGTTTCGGTAATCGGAACATCGACCTAACAGACCCCCAACAGTCACAGCTTGTAGAACAGAAGCTGCGCAGCACACTGGCTGAACGCAAAAAGCAAGCTCAGGATTTGCTGGACACGTTCATCAAAAACGAATACGCCGAAGACGCGCTGTACGACGCGCAGGGCAGGCTCACGCCCGAAGCTCGGGACATCATTCGCCGTGACGTTCAGACACAAGAGTTGGAGCGTTTGCTGCAGCACATTGTTCGTACCCGCGAAGAGCGCGGCGTCGCTGCCAAAGAAGAAGCCACAGCCGAGAAGCTGGCGGCTGCACCGCAGCGTGGCGTCACAGTAAACACCGCACTGCCGCCGCTGGAAAGCATCACTCCCGAAGAAACTTCGGAGCTGGCGCAAGCGTTTGGTATGCCAAACAAAGAGGCGTTGCTGGGTGTTGCAAAAACAGACGCTGCACAAGCGGACAAGATTAGCGCAGTGCGCCACCGCATCGAGGCCCGTCGTCAGGCTGCGGTCAAGAAGGAAACCTACGACAAGCTGCTGGAAACGCTGGAGTCTATCAAGCAAGCCAAAGCCGCCCCTCACAAATACGACGCGCAAAAGTTGTCCAAGCTGCGTGCCCAGTATGTGCAGGCAGCGCTGCTTGAAGCAGCCCACACCCGAGCCGCCCAAGGCCAGCCGCAGATTTCTGCCGCACAAGTCATGGATGCCACAAACAAGCTCCAGACTTCTTTGAAAGAACTGTCAGATCGTTACGTTGCCCGCAGAGAAACAGAAACCGTTGTCGGCCTCAAACTGCTTGGTGGCGATCTGTACCGGAAAATCAAAGACATGCCGGAAGGCAAAGAGCGCGACGCTACACAGAAGGCGCTGAACGCAATATTGGCGCAGGCCAACGATCCTTTGAGGAACCGGATTGCGGCGTTGCAGCAGGAGTCTCAGCGTTTGCGTGGTGGCGCGGCGCAGCAGCAAGCACAGTTTGTGGAGCCATTGCGGCAGGCATACTTGGCTATGCCAACAGGACCGGAAGGCAGCGAAGTTCAAAGAAAACGCGACGCGGCAGAGAAAAAATACTTGGAAGCCAAAAAAGGCTTCGACATCTTCAACGATAAGGACAGCAAGGTAACGGACGAGATCGTCAAGCTGCTGCAGCGTCTGACCGCAGACAAAGTCACTACCGCACAGTACGAGAAGGACATTCGCCCACTGGCACAGCGTCCGTTTGCCAGCCCACAGCGTGCGCTTGAAGTTATCAAGAGCGATCTGAATAAAGTATCTGAGCAGCTTTTGGTGTCGCCCCTACCCAAGCGTGTGGAGATTCCTGCGCTCAACCGTGCTGACAATTTGCTCCGAGACATCCGGGAAAAGCAAGCACGCCTTGACGCGCTCAAAAGCAAGCAAGGTGCAGGTGACGAGCGCGACGCCCTGACGAAGCAGATTGAGTCGCTCAAGGACCGCTACAACAAGCTGCAGGCGGCCGAGATCGAAGAGCGCCCTGTTCCCACATCGTTCAAAGAGCGCCGCGCCGAAGCTGCAGAACTGGAAGCCAAGATCAAAGAAGCGTTTGCCGCTAAGGATTACGACACGACAGCAACGCTGCTCAAGCGCATGAACGCCCTGAACCTTGGGGAGAAAGCAGCCAACGAGTTTGGCGCTGAACTTGAGGATACCCAGAAAGCTCTGGAGCGGGCGATTGCTGATACGCGCAAACAGATTGACGAAATTGCAGGCCGTGAAGAAGCGACGGAAGTTAAGTTGGGAGAAAAAGCCCCCACCCGCCGCAGCCTCACCGCAGAGCAAACGGCACAAATCCGTGTGTTGAACAAACAACTTGACGCGTTGGAAAATGCGTTGGTTGAAGCGCGTGCCACCCAGTCTGATATGGGCTTGTTTGTCGGCAGCATCGACACGCAAACTGGAGAACTGTTTGCCGCTGATCCCGTACAAGGCGTTATCTTTGAAACGGCCGAACAGTTTTTGGGGTCTGCTACTTACGGCAAGATTGCCAAGCTGCGCAAGCAAGTTAAAGAAGTATCGAACACACTGCCCGTGAGCGTTGGTGAATTGCAGCAGGCCCGTACTGACTACGTTGTTGCGCTGACCGCACTCCAAAACCTGCGCAAGCAACTAGGCACCCGCACGGTATTTAACTACTACGCCGAGTTGGCAGGCCAGTACGGCCTTCGAGCCGACGCTATGGCCAAGAAAAAGGCTGAAGCTGCTGCATCAAAGAACAAAGTTGAGCGTTCTCGCTGGCCAGCGTTCGATGCCGAAGCTAAGCGCCTTCAAGCACTCAGCGACTCGTTCCAGAAAATGGCGGACAACGCCAGCTTGCTCGACATTAGCAAGTACTCTCCTGATGTGCAGGCGCTTGTTGCCCAAGCCAAGATGGCAGGCCAAGACGTCAAAGGCGAAGAGCGCGACATCGCTGTCGCTATGGCGCAAAAGAACGTGGACAGCTTGAAGCAGAACATGGACGCTGTGGACGAGCGTGCCCGCAAGCATGGCGTGATCTACCCTGCAAAAGAAGTACAAGCCGAAGCCGAAGTAAAAGCCGACAGCATCGACGCTCAGATCAGTGACGTCAACGCACAAATCAAACAAGTGCGTGCGCAGATGGCGCAGCAAGCGCCGGAACAACGCGGTGAATCTTCGCGTGAAATTGAAAGGCTGCTTGACCAGCGCAGCGAACTTGAGGGGATGAAGTTCTTGGCTACTGCCGAAGGCCGAGTCAAAGCGCTTACTGAAAGTTTCATGGAAGAGTACAGCACGGATTACGATCCGTCCGAGCCTTTCAAGAACGCCTTTAGCCGTGCCAAATTGCGGGCAAGCGAGATGCCTGCCGCAGCCAAGCAGGATGCTGCCCGCTTGGAAGAGTTGCTGACAGCCGAAAAAGAAGCACGCGCTGCGCTTGAAAAGTACAAAGCTGCTGCGCCCTCTGACGAAGATGTGGCTGCAAATTACTGGTCTGGTCGTTTTGAAGTTGCCAAACTGGAAAAAGATTTGGTAACGCTTGCTGACGACATCCAGACAATGCGGGACAACATTGAACGTGCGCGTAAACAAGAGTTGGAAATGCTGCGCATGTCCGATTCGATTCTGGTAGACGCATGGGCAAAGCTCAAGAAGGCCGAAGCAGATTTGGCATTCAAAGACGCTAAGAAAGCGGCGGACTTGGCCCAGCGTCGGGGAGCGTTGCTGCGTGCTCAGAAAGTCGTGGACGACGCCAAACAAGATTTGCGTGCACGCGAACGCGCTCAACAGGTTCGGATTGAACAAGGTTTGGGCTTGCCCGGTGTAAAAGTTACGCGGGTCAAAGCGCTGAGTAAAGAGGGTCTGGGCGCTGCTGAAGTTTCTGGTACGTACGGCACCGGACGCAAGGTTCAGACCATGAACGCAGGCTGGTCTGTGCGTTATACCAATGACGGCCCTGTGTTTGACTATGATCCCAAGGCCGATCCTGATGCCGATCCTGCCGCTAAAGCGCAGAAGAGCCTTGACGCCAACAAAGCGTATGACCGCTTGAAGAAAGCACGCTCCGCTTACAACAAGGCGCAACGCGATGGCGACACCGACAAACTGGAAGTGGCACGCCGCAATCTGGACCGCAACACCAAGCTGATGGAGAACTTGGCTGGTGCTCGTTACGTGTCGGTCAAGGAGGTTATTGGTGCTGCGCCCACTGAGCTTGACGCAAAGATGGAAGCAATTCAGGACCTGAAAAACTTGAGTGCTGCAGATGCTAAGAAGTATTTTGACGCCCGCGCTGAACAGACCCGCTTGAGCAAAGAGATTGAGCATGTCCGTACGCTCAAAGGTCAGACGGAAATTAGCCAGCAACGCCAAGCCGTGCGTAACGCACAAGAAGCGCTGGCCAGCGCCAAAGCGCAGCGTGATGCTTTGCAGGAGAAGTGGGACAACGGCAACAGCGCTCTTGGCGAACTGGCGTTCAACCGCCGGATAGCAGAGTTCAACGCCAACATTACGCAGCTTGAGGCCAAAGAAGCAGAGCTGTCCACACGCTTGAAACCACTGGAGGTCAAGAACGAGCAGCGCCTTAACACGCTGACTACCCAGTACTTTGCTGCAAAGAATACGGCTGACAAGTTGCTGTTGGGTGAGCCTGTCAAAGAAACTAAAGGTGCAACCCGTGCCCCGATGGCCGAAAACGTCAAGGACTTGGCGAAGGCAACCCGCACACTGGCGCAGCAGTCAAACGTCACAGACGTTACTCCGTTGGTTAAACGCAATCAGGCGTTGAAGACCGCTACGCCCAGAGAAATACGGGTAGTTAAGAAAGCTGAGAAGCTGGCCAAGCTGGACCGCATTGTTACGATGCACCCGGAAGGCAGCCCTGAGTACGCTCGGGCACTGAAAGAAGTCACGGCTGGGTATTTGAAAACTCTGGTGGACACCAAGGACCCCGGCACAGACGTTGTGCTTCGCGTTGAAAAAGGCACGGACTTCTTGCCGGTTGACGCCGACGCTGCGCAGGCAGCCGCCAATGCTTTTGCCGCAAAGCTGCCAAAGGACGTCAAGTTTGTGTACGCGCCAACTATGCGTCAAGCGCCGGTCAAGTTCTTGAACGCGCTGGCTGAGTCAGATATTGATGTTGCCGACTCCACTGTTAAAGGCGGGGTTCTGGCTGATGGCACGATTGTCGTTATTGGCGACATGCACAGCAGCTTGAAAGACCTTGAGCAGACGTTTGTCCACGAAGCTGTGGGTCACTACGGCGTTGACATTGTGCTGGGTCCGCAGGGCATGATGGACTTGACCAAAGCCATCCGTACAACCGAAGGCGGTATTTACGGCATGGCCCAAGCGCTGGGCGTGGAGAAGGACGTTGCCTACACAGCGATGGCGTGGGAATCCAAAGCCATATTGGCTGAGCAACGCGGCGACGCCGAGCAAGCCGCCAACCTCCGCCGCATGGGTGAAGTTCAGTCTGTACGCGAAATCTTGGCACACTTGCAAGAGCGCACTGTTGACGAAAGCCTGATCAGTAAAGCAGGGCGTTACATCCGCGTGCTGCTTGGCGCGATCCGTAACGTCCTCAAGAACATGGGGCTGCTCAACACAGCATCGGTCAGTTCCAACGACTTGTACTACACGCTGTTCCAAGCTACACGTAAGATGCAGCAGGAACTGGCAGGCGCATACGAGTCCCCTACAGGTTTGCTGTCAATGCGTGCAAACTACGCTTCTCCCGAGTTGGCTGCAGCGGCTGCTGTGGTTGACAACGTGGTTGCCAAGGAGCGCAACCTGTACGACCGAATCAAAGCCAACGGCTCTGGTCTGGCGTTTGAGACACAGATGGTTGACCGATTTGCCGGATTTGAGCGTTTGGCAAAGACCATGCCTGCGCTGCGCGGCACCCAGATGATGTTCTATCTGCGCATGTACGACCAACGCATGAACCTTGTTGCGCAGTCTGTAGGCAACGGCGCTCTCCAGCGTGTTGAGAAGACCCGTCCTGATGGTCAGAAAGAGTACTTGATTGAAAGCGTTAAGGGGCCTAGCCCCCGCAGCGTGGCCGAAATACTGAAACAAGCTGCACCGCTTGTGGGCAGTGCTGACGGAGCCAGCCGTTTGTTCACCCTGTACTTGGCCAACATCCGCGCTAAGAACAAAGGGTTGGACACGTTGAGCATGAGCAACAAGGTGTCGCAGTCGCAGTTGAGTCAGGCTATGACAGCCATCAATAACACCCCCGGGCTGGCGGATTTGTTTAACAAAGCGCGTCTGGAGTACAACGCGTACAACAAAAACTTGGTTCGGTTTGCTGGGCAAACAGGTGCGCTGTCACAACAGACGATCACCAACTTGCTCAAAGACGAAGACTACGTGCCTTACTACCGCCAGCGCAACGGCGTCGTGGAACTTTTGATTGGCAGCGAAGCGCCTATTCGGATTGGCAGCATTGCCGAGCAGCCGTACCTGCAAGAGTTGGTGGGCGGTGACGCTCCAATCTTGGACTTTATGACAAGCGTTGTGCAGAACACAAACCTGTTGACAGACATGTCGTTGCGGAATTTGGCCACAAAGAACGCCGTGTTTGAGTTGGTGGACATGGGGTTGGCCAAGATCACCAAGAAAGTTATGGCCGGAGCAAACGTCGTCAAATTCAAGATGGAGCCTGAGAACGAGAAGGACACAGGTGACCGCTACGCCATGATCAACACCGACAAGGCAGGCATCCCCGCCGACGTGTTGGTTAAAGGTATGGAAGGTATACCCACACAGTTCCCGTTTGTTGTGCGGGCGCTTGGCATCCCGGCTACGTTTTTGCGCCGCGCCATTACGTTGTCGCCGTTGTATGCAGCGCGTCAGTTGTTCCGTGACTCTTTGGCTGCACCACTGATGACCGGCGCAAACTTTACACCTGTGATGGGCGCACTGCGCGAAATTGGTTCTGCTACCAAGGGAACGCTTGAAACACGCGGTATTACCGGGGGTCAGGTTTTCACTGGCGGTCCTGAAGACCTTACAAAAATTCTGCGTGATGTGACCAGCGGACGTGGCGCGTGGACAGAACTTGTTGGTAAAGCAGAAGCGTTGAGCATGGAAGCTGACGCGCTGACACGCCGAGCCCAGTACAACAGCTACATCAAGCAGGGGCTGTCCGAGATGGAGGCCACGTACATGGCGCTGGAGTCTATGAACTTCAACAAGCGAGGCGCTTCTCCCAGCGTGCACTGGATCAACTCCATGGTGCCGTTCTTCAACGCGCAAATCCAAGGCTTGAACGTGCTGTACAAAGCAATGTCTGGCAACTTGCCTTTCAACGAGAGGTTGAAGATTCAGGAAAAGCTGTTGACTCGCGGACTCATGATTGCGGCCGGTACGCTGGCGTACACCGCCTACATGCAGGATGACGAAGCGTACAAGAACGCTACGCCTGAACAGAAGTACGGCAACTGGTTTGTGCGCATTCCGGGTGTTGAGGAGCCGTTGCGCATTCCAATTCCATTTGAAATTGGCTACATCTTCAAGGCACTGCCAGAAGCGCTGTACAACAGCCTGATGACGGACGCAGGCTCAGAAGAAGCTGTCAAGGCGTTCAACAAGATTTTGATTCAGACCATCCCGGGCGGTACCAGCATGGCAACCGTGGAGTTTGGCGGGGTCAAGATTCCTACGCTGCTGCCTATTCCGGCCGCAGCCAAGCCGATCATCGAGACTTCGTTGGGTAAGTCGTTCTTCACCCAGCGCGACATCCTGTCCCGGTACGAGCAAACGCTGTTGCCTGAAGCACAGTACCGCGAGAACTCGACGGAGATTGCCAAGATGTTTGGCGCGGCTGTTGGAGCGTCCCCCATCAAGATTGAGGCGCTCATCCAAGGGTACACCGGCACCATGGGCCTTGCGTTTTTGCAAGCCATTAGCACGCCGTTTTCTTCAAGTGACTCCCCCGAGAAAGCGTTCAAGCGCCTGTCGGAGACGCCTCTTGTTGGCAGTGCGTTCCAGCCCAACGATGCCGGGGGCATCATCAACTCTGCGTACGAAAAGCTGGATAAGTTTTCCAAAGTTGCTGACACCATCAACTCGTATGTTGAGCGCGGTGAAATGGCTAAGGCCAAGGCGCTCATGGAGACCCGCAGCGATGATTACCTCATGAGTGAGGTGTCGTCTGATTTCACCAGCCAGATGCGGGAGCTGTCACAGTATGAGCGTGCAATCCGCGCATCAGCCCTCACCCCGGAAGAGAAACGCGAACAGCTAAATGCCGTCAGGCAGACGAAGATCGCGTTGTCCGAGATGGTGAGGGAGGCGGTACGTAGAAGAGAACCCCAATAGCCCCACCGTAGATGCCCGGCTCCGCCCGGGCGTTTAAGACACGGACTGAGACAGCCTGTTTCAGTCCGTGTTCCATCACGGGTTTGGGATCAAGGCAAGGCACGAAGAATGCCTGCCCCCGCTCAAGCTGCTGCCAAGGGAAGCGGTAGCGCGTCAACATCCCACTCTCCTGAACGGCGGCGAATCTTCAGTGCACTCACACGCATTGGTGGCCCCTTGGTTTTGGCGGTCATGTCCTTCTTCATACGCTCCACAAAGAAGCCATCGGTCTCAGCCAGCTGTTTGGTGAACGCTGCGTAACCGAAGCTCATGGTGGCGCA
>JBEIEP010000046.1:0-21444 GCA_040382935.1 Burkholderiaceae bacterium | reverse complement strand
GCCAAAATCGGGCAAAACCGTCACCAAAAAACAGGCACAATCGACCATTGTTTAACCCCCTTCAGGGTGTCGTTTTAACTACCTGTTCGTGGCTCCATTACGCCGAACATTGGTGGCTCCATTACGGCGGTCAGTGACACCTGCTTAAAAAATTCCAGTTCTGTGTCCTGTGGCCCGAACGTCTGACCGCCGGATGTGTCAAGGAAATGGGGCAGTAAGGCTTCTGACAACAGCAAAAGCGCCTTACGAATTCGGTGCCTTCCGTTCGACTTGGCCTGCTCCGCTGCGTTCTCAAACGCGGTGTGCAGCGACTTATAACCAGGGTCAACAACCTCAGCAACAACGGCATCCCAGCCACAAGTCTCAAAATCGTGTGGCGTTAAGACCAAATCGGGCATATGGCGTGGGTAGAGCATTTGTCGTCTTTTTGAGTTCGATTTCACCACAACCGGAGGCAGATTGTCTTAGCCCTAGGGCTGTGCACCGAGGTGATCGAAACATAGGACTGCCTTATCCGTTCAATCCCCCTACCCCTCTATCCCCTCAATCGCCAACTTCACCTTGCGCTCGCCCCGGTACTCATCGGCCAGCAGCCTAAAGGCGAACTGTGCCTTGGCGGGCAGGGGTTCGGTGCGGCCAAACCAGATGGCGTCTACCAGTTCGCCGCCGTGGCGTACTTTGATGGCCAAATGGCGCTCGGCCACTACGCGTTGCGACACCACATCGAGTAGCTCGCTAAACACCGGCCCGGCAAAACCTTGGCCCCACACTTGCGCCTCTAGGTGGTCCACCAAATCAATGCGGCGGTAGGCCGGGGGCAGGCTGCCATCGGTCACCAAGGTTTGCGCCAGGGTGGCGGCGTCTAACCGTTCGCTGGCTACGGTTACCCAGGCCGCTTCAAAGTCGTCTAGGTTTTCTTCGGGCAGGGTGCAACCAGCGGCCATGGCGTGGCCACCAAAACGGGTGATTAAACCGGGGTGGCGTTTGGCGATGAGGTCTAGGGCATCGCGCAAATGAAACCCGGCAATCGAGCGCCCTGAGCCTTTGAGTTCGTGGCCCTTGCCGGGGGCAGCGCTGGGGGCAAACACAAAGGTGGGGCGGTGGTATTTGTCTTTGACGCGGGCGGCCACAATGCCCACTACGCCCTCATGAAACTCGGGGTCAAACAGGCAAATGGCGGGCGGGGCGTCATTAGCGTCTTCAAACAGTGCATCGGCCACCAACATGGCTTGGTCGCGCATATCGCCTTCTATCTCCCGGCGGCTTTTGTTGATGGCATCCAGTTGCTGGGCCAGTTCAGAGGCCCGCAAAGCGTCGTCGGTGGTCAAGCACTCAATGCCCAGGGTCATGTCGGCCAAACGCCCTGCCGCGTTGATGCGTGGGCCCAGGGCAAATCCAAAATCAAAGGTGGTGGCCACCTTGGGTTTGCGCCCTGCCACCTCAAACAAGGCGGCAATACCCACCGGCAATTGGCCATGGCGCACACGTTTAAGGCCCTGGGCGACCAAGCGGCGGTTGTTGGCATCTAGTTTGACCACATCGGCCACGGTTCCCAAAGCCACCAAGGGCAGCAAACCATCCAGCCTAGGTTGTGTAGCAGCATCAAAAATGCCACGACGCCGCAGTTCCGAGCGCAGCGCCAACAGCACATAAAACATCACCCCCACACCCGCGATGGCCTTGCTCTGGAAACCACAACCGGGTTGGTTGGGGTTCACAATCACTTGGGCATCGGGCAATTGGATTTGGCCGTTGGGTGCCGCAGGCAAATGGTGATCGGTAATCAACACTTTAAGGCCTAACTGGCGTGCGGCGGCCACCCCATCGGTGCTGGCGATGCCGTTGTCCACCGTAATCAATACCGACGCGCCCAAAGCTTTGACACGCTGTGCAATGGGGGGCGTCAAGCCATACCCATCTACCACGCGGTCGGGCACCAGGTATTGCACCTGGGTGGCCCCCAAGGCGCGCAAACCCCGCATGGCCACGGCGCAAGCGGTGGCACCGTCACAGTCGTAGTCGGCCACGATGCAAAGGTTTTCTTGGGCGGCAATGGCATCGGCCAAAAGAACCGCTGCGGCCTGGCAGCCTAGCAAGGTGTCTGGGGGCAGCAAACTGGCCAGATCGTCACTGAGTTGGTTGGGGTCGTCTATGCCCCTGGCCGCGTACAGGCGGGCCAGCAAGGGGTGAATACCGGCGTTTTCCAAGGCCCAAGCGGCCCGTGGTGGCACATCGCGAACGGCTAGTTTCATGGTGAAGTGGCGCTCTGTGGGGTTTCAAGAAACAAGTGGGGGTAGCGGGGTTGACGCAACCAGAACTGCCACAACTGACGCGGTTGGGCGGCGGTGCAATCCAGCGCCACATAGCTCTCTTGCCCGGCCCAAACCAATCGCACCGTCTGGCCTTGTTGCAGGCTTTGCACGGCTTGCGCCAGCACGCTTTGATCAAGTTGCTGCCAGCCGGCCAACCAAGCCGCCAAGTCGCCCCGCTGTGCAGATTCCAGCAAATCAACCACACGCTGGGGTGCTGGCTGTGCGGCCCCCTCTGTGCTTGTGGTACTGGGCACCCATACGCCGCTACCACTTATGTGCAAAGCGTTAACCGCCAACAAACTCTTGGCCTCTCGTGCCTCGTTGAGTGGGTCTTGGTACAGCAGCATTTGCATTTCGCTTTGCAGGCGTTGCAACACCGCGCTCTGGCCTTGCACCACGCCCCATTCGCCCACGCCCTGCCCCACCGCTCGGGCCAGCGACACACTGGGGCAATTCTTGAAGCAGTCCCCCACGGCCAACCAACGGTCGGCGCGGTCGTAACGCAGCGCAATGCCGTCTTCTTCAAAGTACGGGGCCATGCGTTCCATTAAGCGGCGGGAATCGCCATCGCTTAAGGCCAGATCAGCAGGTGGCATCAAAGTGGCGTGGCTTTGCCCCAAGGACCAATGGCAAGGGGTGATCCAGGCCGCGCCCTGGCCCGGCAATTGATTCTCCCAAGCGGCCCAGGGGTAGTGTTCGGGCTGGCCCTGCCAACCCAAGGCATGGGCCAGTGCGGCCTCGTCAGGGGTGCAGGGAGATGCCTCTGGCAGCCATGCCGGTGTACCCCCTACGCCATGGCGCAGGCAAACTCGTAAGTTGGGTAGCTGCAAGGCGCGTAGCTTTTCTATCCAGTCTGGGGCACTTACCCTGGCCCCGGCCACGATGCAGTTCATTGGGTGGCGCGCCGCTGAACGGCGTCGATATAGGCATGGCCATCCGGTGGGCGGCCACTGCGTTGGCTCTCCCAGACCATGGTGCCCAGGCACTCCATGACCTCGTGATGGGCTTGGTGCAAATCATCGCGCCGGGCCGTGAGCAATTCAACCGCCTGGCGAATCCCACGGGGCTGGTCAATGGAGCATTGCTCAGAAATGGTCAAGTGCATGGACAAATGCAAAAACGGGTTCTCGGCCACGGCCCGGCCATCCTGTCCCTCTTGCATGGTCGCCAAAGCGCCCGGTAAGTCGGCCAAGGTGGCATGGTAGTGCGGGTGCTCGGCAATCCACGCCCAAACCAGTTGCTCCATGGGTTCAAGAACCTGCCCGGCCAGCCCTTTGGCATACACCCCGCACATAAAGGTGCGTACATCGGCTTGTGAAGGTTGAAACATAGTGGCTATTGTCCACGGTTAAGATTTGAGGCTTGCGGGTTCACGCCCATTAAGGAGTCTTTTTTGTCATTCTCAGACCTACCGCTCATTACCGACTGGCATTTTTACGCCGTTGCCATTCCGGCGGTGTTGATGTTGGGTTTGAGCAAAAGCGGCTTTGGGGCTGGCTTTGGTTCTTTGGCCGTGCCTTTGATGGCTCTGTCCATTCCCGTACCGCAGGCCGCCGCGATTTTAATGCCCTTGCTTTTTGTGATGGATGTGCAGGGCATCACCGCTTTTAGGGGTGAATTTGACAAAAAGCTACTCAAGTTCATGCTGCCCTGTGGTTTGTTTGGCATTTTGATGGGCTTTTTGTTGTTCAAGGTGCTCAACGCCCAAGTGGTGGCGGGTCTGGTGGGTGCGATTACGCTTTTGTTTTTGCTGCAACGGCTGGTGTTTCCACCCAAAGCCGACGCACCACCGCTGTCACGGCCTTGGGGTGCCCTGCTCACCGCCTTGTCTGGCTTTACCAGTTTTGTGGCCCATGCGGGCGGGCCACCCATACAGGCCTATGTGATCCCCATGCGGCTCAAGCCTTTGGTGTTTACCGCCACCATGTCGTACTTCTTTTTTGTCATTAACCTGTCCAAGTGGCTGCCCTATGCGCTCCTAGGGTTGCTGGACTTGCGTAACGCCGCCACCTCTTTGGTGTTGCTACCTTTGGCACCCGTGGGTGTGACACTGGGCATCAAAATCGCCAGGGTGATCTCGCCTGCCCTGTTTTACCGACTGGTTTATGTGGGAATGGCCTTGACCGGGGCTAAACTGCTTTACGATGGCTTCCAATAACCTACCCAACAGGAGCAATTGCTATGCGTACCTTTGAAACCCTTGCCGATCTGGCGGCCGTGGCAGGCCAGGCCATTGCCACCACCGACTGGGGCACGATTACCCAAAGCCAAATCAACCAGTTTGCCGACGCCACGCACGACCACCAGTGGATACACATCGACGCCGAAAAAGCCCGCCACAGCCCCTTTGGCACCACCATTGCCCACGGCTTTTTAACCCTGTCCTTGTTACCCGCCTTGTTCGCGTCAGCCCTGCACGTTAACCAGGTGCGTATGGGCCTTAACTATGGCCTAAACAAAGTGCGCTTTCCATCGCCCGTGCCGGTCAACAGTCGCATCCGTGGGCACATCACATTGCTATCGGCCGAGCCGGTAGACAACAACGGCTTGCAACTGGTCTGGCAGGTCACAATTGAGCGTGAGGGGGGCAGCAAACCCGTTTGCATTGCCGAGTCGCTGAGCCGGATGTACCCTTAAAGTACCCGAATCAGGCCTCCAATTTGTCGCACTGACATAATGGGAACTTATAAGTTACCATTATGTCCATGAGCTACCAAATCAAAGAACTGCTAAAGGACAACGGCGATAGCCCATTTGCAAAGTGGTTCGACTCGTTGGAGGCGGTTGCTGCCGCCAAGGTAGGCGTCGCCCTTGGCAGAATGGAACTTGGCAACCTGTCGAATGTCGAGTGGTTTCGCGGCATAGGCGAGTACAAGATCGATTGGGGGCCGGGCTTGCGCATCTATCTGGCCAAAGATGGTCTCAAGATCATCGTTTTGATTGGTGGCGGTACCAAAAAGCGACAACAGCAGGACATCGATCAGGCCTTGACGCTTTGGGAAGACTACAAACGCCGCAAGGCATTGACGACACAAGGAAAATGAACATGGCACTCACCCGAGATTTCAAAGAAACTGTGGCGGCCCGCGTACAGAAAGATCCCGCCTTTGCTCAGGCGCTGCTGGACGAGGCTATCACGCTGTTCGTCAATGGGGAGCCAGAATCGGCCAAGTTGATCCTGCGCGATCTCGTTAACGCCACGGTTGGGTTTGAGGCACTGGCCGAAGAAATTCACAAACCTGCCAAGAGCTTGCACCGGATGCTGTCGCAGTCGGGCAACCCCACCATGAGCAATATCTCGGCAGTCTTTGCGGCCATCAAGCGTTCACTCAAGGTCCAAGCCCACGCACAAGCCGAGTTCGCCTGAGTTAAGACCCCTTAAGAACTCTGCACAAAACCATTTTGCCGCCAAGCCTCATACACCACCACCGCCACGCTGTTGGACAGGTTAAGGCTGCGCTGATGCGCCATCATGGGGATGCGCAGACGCTGCGCCGCTGGGAAAGATTCCCGAATGGCTACGGGCAAACCACTGGTTTCAGAGCCCATCACAAAATAGTCCCCCGCCTCAAAGCGTTGCGCGTGTACGGGCGCGCTGCCTTTGGTGGTGAGTGCAAACATGCGGCCAGGTGCCGGTTGGGCTTGGGCTAAAAACGCCTCCCAATTGGCGTAGCGCTTAACACTGGCGTACTCGTGGTAATCCAGACCCGCACGCCGCATGTGCTTGTCGTCCATCGAAAAACCCAAAGGCTCCACCAAATGCAGGGCGCAGCCGGTATTGGCCGCCAACCGAATCACGTTGCCGGTGTTGGGGGGTATCTCGGGGTGTACCAAAACGATATTAAACATCCCGCTATTGTTGCAGACGCCGCCCGCTCAAGCTCAAGCATCGGTGCGCTCAGTGCGCGCAAACACCAAACCCTTCACCTCATCTGCGCCCGCTCTACACAGCGCCGCTGCTGCTGCGTGCAGGGTGGTGCCAGTGGTGTACACATCATCGACCAACAACACCTTGCGTCGCTTGACCCACTGCTGCTGATGAGGGTCCACCTGAAAAGAACCCATCAAGGCCGCCCCTTGCTGTTGCCGCGCAGACCGCCCCAAACCGGCCTGGGCCGACAAATGCCCCAAACGCAGAAGCACATTGGCACGGGTTTTTTCAGCGCTCAATCGCTTGGCCCACTCGTGCGCCTGGTTAAACCCGCGCTGCCCTATGCGTTGCTCGGTAAGTGGCATGCCTATCACGATGTCTGCCCTCGCTATAAGGTCAACCACTGCCGCGCGTTGCCCGGCCATGTGTGCCATCAGTGGGGCAAAAGCCAAGGCCTGCCGGTATTTAAAGGCCGATAACAGCGTTTGCCAAGGGTACTCATAAGACACCATCGCATGGCACGAGACCAACCCACCGGCACGCCATTGACAATCCGAACACGACGGTGAACCCGTTAATTTGAGGGCGCATTTTGGGCAACGTGCAACTTCCAGGTTGAACTGCAACAAGCAGTCCTGGCATACCCAACCTAAACGCCACCGTTGACACAAGGCGCAACGGCTGGACAAGCTGGACCGACCTGCCAAGCTTGACCAGCGCTTTAAAAATGGATGATTCCAAATTCCCATAAAATTACTTTTGATTTATTGTAAGGGAGCTGGCCTGTCAAGTGCGACGGGTTGATGCAACCGGGTGATTTGCGTTGGCCCGAGGTGGCCTATAGCTGAACGGGTGGCCGATGCAGCCCGCAACAAGTGACAATAGGGCCTTGCCTATTCGGTCCTACAGCCTATCGCCCCCCTATCAACCGCCCCGTCCCCTATGCCAGCCCCAGATCCCAAGCCTTTGGCTCCGCCCACAATCGACCCCGTCGTTGCAAGGCGTTGGGCGGCGCGTGGTGCCAAGCAAAGTGCTTGGCTGCACGAAGAAGTTCATCGCCGCATGGCTGAGCGGCTCAATTGGTTGAAGCAGCGGCCCACGCAATGGGTCAACTGGCACCCCATGAATGGCGGCTTAGATGGGCACCTGAAGTTGGTGGCGCAACTGCCTCAAAGCCGGGTTCACCTGCTAGAGGCCAACCCCCTTCAACGAGACCTTACGCAAAAAGCCCTTAAAGCCCTATCGCCAACCAGGTGGTGGAGCAAGTGGCTCACCCCGTCCGGCGTAAACTCCGTGAGCCTTGATCCACCTGCGGCCAAATCTATGGACATGGTATGGGCCAATATGCACCTGCACACCGACGCCGACCCACTCACCACCCTCAAGGCGTGGCGGCAGGCGCTCAAAATAGACGGCGTATTGATGTTTTCCTGCTTAGGCCCAGACAGCCTCTTGCAGTTGCGCGGTTTGTACCAGCAACTGGGTTGGCCCCCACCGTGCGCTTCATTTACCGACATGCACGATTGGGGCGATATGTTGATTGCCGCCGGTTTTGCACAACCGGTCATGGACGTAGAACGTATACAGCTGAGTTATCAAAACCTGGATGTGTTGCTACGAGATATGCGCGCGTGGGGGCGTAACCTGCACCCAGGGCGGGCCAAGACGCCCGCGCCAAAGGCCTGGCGGCGCGCGCTAAACGAGGCGTTCAACAACGCGCTGCGCGATTCACCGCAACCCGGTTCGTTTAACCTGACCTTTGAAATCATCTATGGCCACGCGGTCCAGCCCCTGCCCCAAGTACCGCTAAGCGGCACCAGCAGCATTTCGCTGGACGATATGCGCAGCCTCTTGGCACAGCGCAAGCCCTAAGGCCAACGCCAGGGCTGGTGGGTTACCAACGAGCCTAGCGGTTGCCAACGGGTCTAGCGACCCGCGTTGGACGACCTGCGCGGTCCGAACTGCGCTCTGGCGCACGTAGCGTGGCCCGTGGTGCTCCATTGGCCGCCCTAGGTGCAGCAGCGCGGTGCGGCGCTTCTTGGCGCGGTGCGCCCATGCCAGGCGCACCCCGGTCAAAACCAGCCGGCGCAGCGCGTGGACCGCGGGCATTAAATCCGCCCTTGTCACTGCGGTCATACGGGGAACGCTCAAACGGGGGACGCTCAAATCCACCCCGTCCGGCTGGCGCCGTGTCGGCGCGCGGACGATTAAACGAAGGACGTTCGAAAGAAGGACGCTCAAAAGACGGGCGTTCGTTGCGATCAAAGGCTCCCCGTTCACGCCCCTCAAAAGGGCTGCGTCCGGCAGGCGCTGGGCCACGGCCACGATAAGGGGCAGGCGCACGGTCTCTGCCCGCGCCAAAACCACCACCACCGCCGCCACCAAACCCGCGTCCACGCCCTGCACCACCTTCGGGGCGCACAGAAGGAAAACGCATTTTTGGTTCCATGCCAGGAATGGTCTCGACCGGCAGGGTACTGCGGGTAAAGCTTTCAATGTCGGCCAGACGGCGCCTGTCGCGCACCTCGGCAAACGTAATCGCTGTGCCGTCGCGCCCTGCACGTCCCGTGCGGCCAATACGATGGGTGTAGTCCTCGGCCTTCATGGGCAAACCGTAATTGAACACGTGGCTGACTGACGGTACATCCAAGCCCCTAGCTGCCACATCGGTAGCTACCAAAAACTGAATATGCCCGGTGCGCAATGCCATTAAACGGCGGTTGCGCAAGCCTTGGCTAAGCGCACCGTGCAAGGCCACTGCGCTAAATCCTGCTTGCTGCAAATCGTTGGCCAATCCGTCGCATTCAATCTGCGTGCTGGCAAACACAATCGCTTGCGAAATGCTGGTATCGCGCAGGCAATGGTCTAGCAATTGGCGTTTGTGCGTGGCGTTATCGGCCCACAGCAGTTTTTGCTGAATGTTTTGATGGCGCTCTTGCGGTGTGTCAATTGAAATTTGCCTAGGCTCGCGCATGACCTGCCGCGCCAGTTGCTGAATACGGGGTGCGAAGGTCGCGCTGAACATCATGGTCTGGCCACGGGTAATCGTGAGCTGGTTCACCTCAGCCAAATCTTCAGAAAAGCCCAGGTCCAACATGCGATCGGCCTCGTCCACGACTAAAAAGCGCACCTTGTCCAACTTGATTTGAAAAGTACGTTGCAAGTCGAGCAAACGCCCCGGCGTTGCCACCACCAAGTCGGCATTGTTCAATTTGGCCAATTGCAATTGGTAAGGCATGCCGCCCATCACGGTAGCCACGCGCAGGCCCTTGCAGTATTTCACCAGCTCGATGGCGTCATGGGACACCTGCTGAGCCAGTTCACGCGTTGGGCACAGCACCAGCGCCAACGGGTTGGCGGGCTTGAAACTACGGGCAGATGTTGGGTTTTGGCGCTTGGGGCGTTTAGGGGGTGCCTCGCCTTTGGCCAAGGCCTCAGCGGTTAATTGTTCAAACTGCGCCGCAGCCTGTGCCGCTTCTTCTTCTTTGGCACGCAGCATGGTGTGCAAAACGGGCAACAAAAACGCCGCTGTTTTACCGCTACCGGTTTGGCTGGACACCATCAAATCAACCAACTGGCTTTTTGTTTTGCCATCCGTTGGCTCAGCCGCCAACGCCAAAGGAATGGTTTTAATTTGCACCGGTGTGGGCGTGGTGTAGCCCAAATCGTTAATCGCTTGCAGCAGTTCAGGCGCAAGGCCTAACAGCTCAAAAGGGTTAGGACCTTGTGGGGGGGTGGATACGCCCTCAAGACCTTGCGGCTCTAGGGTCAATGAATCATCAGAAAACGCGTCATCGCGGACGCCAAAGGAGTCAGTCATAGCAATACCCCAGCGTTTGGCCGGGGTTCCATTCAATGGTTAATGAACATCAACCATCAAACGAAGTACGACATCCCAAAGCCATTTCAGGGCAGCTTGACGCTGCAATATCGGCAGATGCGAACGGCCTTTAACTCAACAAAGGCCCAATGTGTGTGGTAGATGAATACGAAAGAGACCAGCGACCCACCCAAATAGGCGTTACGCACACAAAATCTCGATCAACGCGCATTATGCCACAGTTTGTGCAGTGCAGCATTTGGACCCACCGTGCCGGTCAAGGACCAACCCTTTGCCGCCTCACCCCAGATTCAAGAAGTGCGCCCGGTAATGGACAAGTTCGTCAATTGACTCGTGCACATCGGCCAGTGCGGTATGGCGTTGGTGCTTCTTAAAAGAACTGTAGACCGCTGGCTTCCAGCGCTTGGCCAACTCCTTCAAGGTACTCACATCCAGGTTACGGTAGTGAAAATAAGCGTCCAGTTGCGGCATGTACTTGACCAAGAACCGCCGGTCCTGCCCTATGGTGTTGCCGCACAGGGGCGAAGCCCCCTTGGGTACATAACGGGCCAAAAACTCTAGCAAAACCACCTGGGCCTCAGCTTCATTAAGGGTTGAGGCCTTCACCTTGTCAATCAAGCCGCTCTTGCCGTGGGTTCCTTTGTTCCAGTTGTCCATTTGGTCAAGCAAGGTGTCGCTTTGGTGCACCGCTAAAGCGGGGCCCTCGACTCGAACCGACAGATCGGGACTGGTAACGACCACCGCAATTTCGATGATGCGCTCACGCTCGGGGTCAAGCCCGGTCATTTCACAATCGAGCCAGACCAGGTTTTGATCCGACCTAGCCAAGCTTGGGCGAGCAGTCTCGTCGTTGGCCGTTTCTTTTTCGATAAGATTCATTTGGCCTTTTTACGACGCCACCACAGGGCCAACAGGACAACCGCACCAATGCCCAAGACACCCAAGATGACAAACTGCCCTTGGTGCACCATGTGGAACAACCAATCAATTTTGAGTGCACCGTAATAGCCCAGGTACACCCACACGGGCACGCTAAGCAATGCCGCTGTGCCGTCCATGGTAAACCACACTAAAAACGGCACTTTGCGGGTCATGCCCGCAGTAAAAAACACCGGTGTTCTTAGACCGGGTAAAAACCGGGCCACAAACATCACCCATTTGCCGTAGCGTTCAAACCTATCCTGTGCCATCGCAAACCGCTCGGGCGTTAACACTCGACGAAAAAACGGCCATTGAATGATGCGTTGCCCGTACCACCTACCCAACAAAAACATCGTCCCGTCTCCCACCATCACACCCACCAGTCCCACAGCCACCATGGTGTTGACGTCGGCATATCCCAGCCCGGCGATGACACCACCGGTCACAAGCGTCACGTCCTCGGGAATAGGAACGCCAAATCCGCAAATAAGCAGCATGACAAACACAGCCCAGTAGCCGTACTGGGTGAAGATGGGCAACAGTGCGTCAAATACGGCCATGGCGATTGAGCACAGTGGAAGTGGGCAAGCGGTGGTTACGCAAATTGAATCCTCATGCGGTAAAGCAACCCACCACGCACCCATTATTCTTGGTCATTGACCGTGAAAAACAGTGATGCACGATAAGGCCTGCGACAGCCCGGTTTATATCATGCGCTTTGGTGACACAATGCCAAAACGACAAATTAGCGCTCTGCCGCCACTACTGATCACACCATGCCACGCCCCATCCTAGCCACTGTCCATGCCCAGGCCCTCGCGCACAACCTTGGTGTTTTGAAACGCGCAGCCCCTCAATCCAAGGTCTGGGCAGTGGTCAAGGCCAATGCCTACGGTCACGGCATTGAACGGGTCTTTGCATCCTTTCGCGCGGCGGATGGTTTTGCTCTGTTGGACTTGGACGAGGCCCAACGGGTTAGAGACCTGGGCTGGCGCGGCCCCATCTTGTTGCTAGAGGGTGTTTTTGAAGCACGTGACCTAGAACTTTGTTCACGCCTAGGCTTATGGCATACCGTGCACTGCGAAGAACAAATCGACATGCTGGCCACCCATAAAACACAAATGGGACACCATGTGTTTTTAAAAATGAACACGGGCATGAATCGCCTGGGCTTTCAACCCGACCGATTTCGAGCGGCCTATGCACGTTTGAATGCCCTGCCGCAGGTGGATGAGGTCACACTGATGACCCACTTTAGCGACGCCGACAGAAACGGCGGCACACAGGCCCCGTTGGCCTTGTTCCAGCGGGTTACCCAAGACCTGCCAGACGCCAGAAGTGTTTGCAACAGTGCGGCCACCTTGGGCGTTCTGCAAGGCCCTACCGAAACGGGCAACCCAAATGAAAAAGCCAACTCGCTTGCTCAACAAAGCTTGCAACACAACTCCGATTGGATACGCCCCGGCATTGCCCTGTACGGTAGTTCGCCCGATTTTCCTGTTCACACGGCAAATGACTGGGGCTTGCAACCCACCATGAGTTTGACAGCCAAAATCATTGGCGTACAAGCGATTTTGCCCGGTCAAGCCGTTGGGTATGGATCAAGCTTTGTGGCTCAGCAGCCCATGCGCGTGGGCGTTGTGGCCTGCGGCTATGCGGATGGCTACCCCCGCGTAGCCCCCACCGGAACACCGGTGCGGGTAGACGGCCAACCCAGTCGTACATTGGGGCGTGTGAGCATGGATATGTTGTGTGTAGACCTTACCCACTTGCCCATTAGCGGCACAGGCAGCACCACCACCTTGTGGGGACAAGGACTGCCAGTGGACGAAGTGGCCCAGCATGCCGGCACCTTGGGTTACGAGTTGCTTTGTGCGTTGGCCCCACGTGTGCCAGTAATGCTTACTCAGTGACGTAAAAGCACGAGCAGAATACTATATGTAGCTCGCTTCCGGGGCTAGACGTTTGATAAAAGACAGAATGCTCCCTGCCATAACCTTGGTAAACGACGAGTTATCTCCCACCTTACAAGTGCTAATTGAACCTGATGAGGTTATCCCAACCACCCCCTGAACACCGTTCAAGCCCACGCCCACCATAGGTCCGCCGGAATCGCCTTTGCAAGTGTTGCTCAGTGTACCGTCGTAAACAGCATAAATTTGCAGATCTGACACGGTGGTAATACGCATACTCCCAAATTGAAGTATCCCGCCGCCACCCATCTCAGTCCGACCAAATCCGTAGATCGCAACCAGTTCATTCAAGGCAGGAGGTATAGTGGCAACCACCGGCATGGTAACGACCGGTATCGCCTGCCCCAGCACCACTACGGCAACGTCATAATCGGGTTGCTCAGTGTCTCCCGTATAGCTGGCATGCGACTCCCAAGAAATTGCTTTTTGCATCTGCGCGATAACCTCTTTAGTACCGTAATGGACATAAATCGTAGCCACCCCGCTTACACAATGTGCCGCGGTCAGAACTTTTTGAGGGGCGATCAATGTGCCGCTGCAGAGAGTGCCCTTTCCTTGAGAGTTGTACATGGTCAGCCTCACTACGGGTGAAGTGTCGGTGATGTAACACTCAGTACCATTGAATATCTTTTGTCCAGAACTTGAGGCAGATTGGGTTTGCAGAAGGCCGCACCGGTAAGGGGTTTGAATTTGCGGCCCTACTGCGGGAGTATCTCCGCCGCACCCAGCCAAGCCGGCCATTAACATCAGGCCTATCGTCCATTGAAAGAAGCGAGCGATCATTTTCATTTCTCGTGTACCTGGATGGTCTCTGCCCCGCCGACCCATAACGGGCTTTTGAAGGCTTCACTAGCGTTACCGCGACGACTCAAGCAACCATGTCTCACACAGTCGCACCCAATAGCTTGCACCCAACGGAATCAATGCATCGTTAAAGTCATAACTGGGATTATGCAGCATACAAGGCCCGCCGCCGTGGCCAGCAAAGCGGTGATCGCCCTCACCGTTCCCGATAAAGCAATAGGCCCCGGGTTTGGCCTGCAGCATATAGGCAAAGTCTTCGGCACCCATCGTGGGTTCCTGTGCATGCACCCGGTCTGCACCCACTACCGATTCCATCACCTGGGCGGCAAATTGCGCTTCGGCAGCGGCGTTGATGGTAGGCGGGTAATTGCGTTTGAATTCAAACTCGCACCGCATGCCGAAGGCCTGGCACAGGCTGTGGGCCATCGCCTGCATTCGCGATTCAATCATGTCCAGCACCTCTAACGAGAAAGTGCGCACCGTGCCGCGCAACTCACAACTATCAGGCACTACATTGGTGGCCTCACCTGCATGAATCATGGTGACCGAAAGTACCCCCGCATCGATTGGCTTTTTGTTGCGTGAAATAATGGTTTGAAAGGCCTGTACCAGTTGGCAGGCCACGGGCACCGGATCCAATCCGTTGTGCGGCAAAGCTGCGTGTGAGCCCTTGCCAACAATCTTGATCTTGAACTCGTTGCTAGAAGCCATCACCGGCCCCGGCGATACGGCAAAAGTGCCCACAGGTGCCCCCGGCCAGTTGTGCATACCAAATACCGCGTCCATAGGAAAACGTTCAAACAGTCCGTCCTCAATCATCGCTTTGGCACCGCCCCCACCTTCTTCGGCAGGCTGAAAGATCAAATAAACCGTGCCGTCAAAATGGCGGTCGGTTGCCAAATGCTGCGCCGCTGCCAACAGCATGGCCACATGGCCGTCATGTCCGCACGCATGCATCTTGCCCGCATGGCGGCTGGCGTGCGCAAAGGTGTTGTGCTCTTGCATGGGCAGGGCGTCCATGTCGGCGCGCAAACCAATTGCCCGAGTGCTGGTGCCCGCCTTCACAATGCCCACCACCCCCGTTTTACCCAGACCCCGGTGGATGGGAATCCCCCATTCAGTGAGCTTGGCCGCCACAATATCTGAGGTTCGCACCTCTTCATAACATAGCTCGGGATGGGCGTGAATGTCCCGCCGCAGGGCGGCAATTGCTGAGGCCTGCAATGCAATAGGTTCAATTAAATTCATGGCGCTAGTGGGCAAGTAGTCTTGAGGAGGTGGGGCAAATATAGCCGTATTCCCTCCATTGCGAAACCCTCCCAAGGTGGAATTCGCTTGGAGAAACTGCGTATAGTTGCGTCATGAACGAAACAACGATTGCGCGGCCCGGCTACGGGCAAGACCACCAAGTGCTGCAAGTTGTGGGTGCCTGCCCGCACGATTGCCCTGACACCTGCTCCATGGTCACCACGGTCAGCAGTGGCTTGGCCATTAAAGTGGGGGGCAACCCAGCCCATCCCCAAACCGACGGCGTGTTGTGCCACAAGGTGTCGCGTTACCAAGAACGCACCTATCACCGGGACCGGGTGCTTTACCCGCTTAAGCGCGTAGGGCCCAAAGGTGCTGGCCAATTCGAGACCATTTCGTGGGACCAGGCCCTCACCGAAATCGCACAGCAGTTGGGTGAAGTGGCCACGCATCACGGACCACAAGCCATTCTTCCCTATAGCTACGGCGGCACCTTGGGGCTGGTGCAAAGCGAATCCATGGCCGAGCGCTTTTTTAACCGCCTGGGTGCCAGTGCCCTAGACCGCACCATCTGCGCTCAGGCGGGTGCCGAAGGTTTGGTTTACACCCTGGGCGATAAGGTGGGCATGCGCGTTGAGGAGTTTGCCAACAGCCAACTCATTTTGATTTGGGGCAGCAACTCGATTACCAGCAATTTGCATTTTTGGCGCTACGCCCAAGAGGCCAAGCGCAAAGGGGCCAAGCTGATTTGCATTGACCCGCGTAAAACCGAGACCGCCGACAAATGCCATGTCCACTTGGCCCTGTTGCCCGGCACCGATGCCGCGCTGGCCTTGGGCCTGATGGGCGAGCTGATTCGTAACAACTGGTTGGATCATGACTACCTGGCACGTTACACCCTGGGTTGGGACGAAATGCGCGCCATGGCACTGGCCTGGACGGCCGAGCGCACCGCCGCTGTTTGTGGCCTTGACGTGGACGCCGTTAAAGCATTGGCCCATGCGTACGGCCAGTGCTATGTCAATGGCACGGCGGCGGCCATACGCCTGAACTACGGCATGCAGCGCACCAAGGGCGGGTCTAATGCGGTCAGAGCCGTGCTGAGCCTACCGGCTTTGATTGGCGCTTGGCGACATGCCGCAGGGGGTGTGTTGTTGTCCAGTTCCGGCACATTAAAGCCACGGATGTCTGCCCTGCAACGACCCGATTTAGCGGCCGGCCCCAGACGCGTCATCAACATGTCCACTATAGGCAAAGCCCTGCAAGAAAAAGGCGACGAGCGCTTTGGGCCGCCTGTCAAAGCCTTGGTGGTGTACAACAGCAACCCAGTGGCCGTGGCCCCCCAGTCGGGCCAGGTCGTCCAGGGTTTTGCCCGTGACGATTTGTTCACGGTCGTGCTCGAACATTTTTTAACCGACACCACCGATTACGCCGACATTGTGCTGCCCGCCACCACCCAACTGGAGCATTGGGACATTCACAAGTCCTATGGCCACACAGACGTTTTGCTCAACCGGCCCGCCATTGCACCCTTGGGCGAATGCAAAAGCAATACCGAGATTTTTAGGTTGCTGGCCCATGCCATGGGACTGGACAGTGCGCCCTACCAAGAGGTCTTTGCCAGCTCTGACCTGGACCTGTGCAAGCTGGCCGTAGAGGGTTTGGTGAACTTTGATCTGCTGATGGTCCAGGGCTTTGCCCACCTGTCTTTCCCCCAAGCGCCCTTCGCAAACGGTGGCTTCCCTACGCCCTCTGGCAAATGCGAGTTCTACAGTGAGCGCCTGTTGCAACAAGGCCTGCCGCCCCTGCCCATTTATGTGGCCAATTACGAGGCCCCAGGTTCTGACCCACGTTACCCACTTTGCATGATTTCGCCACCTGCGCGCAACTTCATGAACTCCACGTTTGCCAATATCGAATCACTGTTGGAAAAAGAGGGGGAGCCTTATGCCGAAATTAACCCCCAAGATGCCAAGGCCAGAGGTATTGCTGAAGGTGACATCGTGCGCCTGTACAACGACAGAGGCAGCTACTGGTGCAGAGCCAAGATCACCGACCGGGCGCGCGCCGGGGTGGTGAATGCCTTGGGTATTTGGTGGACCAAAATGACGCTAGGGGGCACCGGCGTCAACCACCTCACCAGCCAAAATCTGACCGACATGGGTAGAGCTGCTGTGTTTTACGACTGCCTGATAGAGATTGAGCGGGTGGATGAGATCGTTTCGTCAAGCGTCAGCGCTTCGGTTCAACAGTAGCCTTGTGCCCCGGCATGTTGCAGGCCTAGGCTGGTCATGTTCTTGGCACTGGCCCGCGTCAAGTCAGGCACAATGAGATACGAATAGCAAGGAGGAATTTTCAGATGGCATCCATCCACATCCAACGGGACCACACACTGGGACTGGCCAAAGCCAGAAAAATTGCCTTTCAATGGGCCGAGCAGGTCGAAAACGAATACGACATGCAATGCAGCTACGAAGAAGGCGACGAGCAAGACTGCGTGACTTTTGAACGCTCTGGTGTCAAAGGTCAGCTGTGGGTGAGCGCCCATGCATTCGACATGCAAGCCGAACTGGGCTTTTTGTTGGGGGCCTTTAAGGGCCGCATCGAGCAAGAAATCGTTAGCAACCTCGACGCCTTGCTAGACCAAAAACCAACGCGCAAAACACCCACCGCCAAGGGCAAGTAACCCACTTTGGCAGGGGCCTGCCCAAGGCCGAAAAGAGATTAACTCAAGGAACCGATCAGCTCCACGTACTGCTGCATGGCGTCGTCTTGGCTGGTGCCTTTCAGGCTGTTCCAGGCGTCCCATTTGGCACGCCCCACCATGTCACCAAACCCAGGCTTCTTCTCGGTGTTATCACCGATGGAGCCTTGTTTAAAAAGGGCATATAGTTTGAGCAGTGTGGCGTTGTCCGGACGCTCTGTCAGGTTTTTGCTATTGGCAACGGCTTCTTCAAATTGGGCTTTCAGTGCAGACATCTGGATCTCCTGGTAGAACAGTCAATGGGGGTCAACAATTTGGGTCGCATACGACTTGGTGCTGATCTTAAACCCAGATTCTCCATCAGGCGCGCCAAAGGTGCTGCGCGAGCGTCAGCGGCGCATTTCGGGTCAAAACTGCCTCCGAACTGCACTCGCTGCCATCTCACGCCCTAATGGAAAATCTGGGCTAAACGGATTCCTGCTGGCAATCGATTGGTAATTTTGGAGTTTTAATGGTCACACGTATCGTTTCTAAGGGTGCACAAACCCAAGCGGCTCCAGGCGTCAACAGTCCCCTTCAGGGCCCTTCAAAAGAGCGCATGAGCAAGGTCGATACGGCCTGGTTGCGCATGGACGGTGAACACAACCTGATGATGATTGTGGGCGTATGGCAACTCAAGCCCGCGATTCAACTGGCGGCCGTGCAAGAGCGCATACGCGGCACGCTGCTGCAATACCCAAGGTTTCGCCAGCGCGTTGAACACGATGCCACGGGCGCTGTCTGGGTAGAAGATGACCACTTCGACATCCATCACCACATTTGCAAAGAAACCCTGCCGGTTGTAAAGGGCAAGTCCGAAGAACAGGTTCTGAAAGACCGCATAGGCGTGCTTTCAATGGAGCCCTTGGACCCCAAACGCCCGCTGTGGCAAATGCACCTGATAGAGGACTACAACGGCGGCAGTGCGCTCATCGTTCGCATCCACCATTGCATTGCCGATGGCATCTCTTTGATTGCGGTCACCATGTCCATCGTAGACGGTGCACCCCCACCCAAAGTGCACCGCCCACCCAAAAACCAAGGCCCAGGCCTTGACCACTGGCTGGCCGACGCCGTCCTAAAAAACTTTACCAAGTTAAGCGTCTTAGCCCTGGGCCAAGGTGGCAAACAGGCCCACAACGCCTATGCCGCCATGGCCGACCCCTTGGCCTCACTGGGCAAGGGTGCCGACGGCGCGGCCGATGCCGCCAAAATGGCTTACCAAGTCATCAACGATATGGCGGCGCTGGCTTTGATGCCAGACGATTCCCCCACCCCGCTCAAAGGTTTGCCCGGCAACCAAAAGCGTGTAGCTTGGTGCGACCCCATGCCCATAGACGCCGTTAAAGCGGTGGGCAAGGCCTTTAACTGCTCGATTAACGATGTGTTGATGAGTTGTGTGGCAGGAGCCATTGGCAGTTACCTGCAAAGCCTGGGTGAGACCATAGAGGGCAAAGATTTTAGGGCCATGGTGCCGGTTAATTTACGCCCATTGGATCAGGCCTATAAACTGGGGAACCACTTTGGATTGGCCCCCATGGTGTTGCCCATTGGCGTGCAAAACCCCATTGAGCGCCTGCTGCTGGTGCGCCAACGCATGAACCGGCTTAAAAACAGCACCCAACCCTTACTCGCCTTTGGCGTACTGGCGGTGGCGGGCGTACTGATTAAGTCTGCGCAAGATGCCGTGCTGGACCTGTTTGGCAAAAAAGCCTCGGCGGTGCTCACCAACGTGCCCGGCCCCAAAGACAAGTTCAGTTTTTGCGGCGCAACGGTTGAGCAGCAAATGTTTTGGGTGCCTCAGAGCGGCAAAATGGGCGTGGGCATTTCGATCTTGAGCTACGGCGGTGGGGTGCAGTTTGGCATCATCACCGACACCCAGTTGTGCCCCGATCCGCACCAAATCATTCAGCGCTTCGAACCTGAGTTCAGAGCCCTTGAATGGCACGCCCTGATGCTGCCTTGGGGTCTCACCTAAAAGACAGTAACGGCATCCCGGTAAGGGATAATACGGGCCTTGCCGCACACCGCGCTGCGGCCCAACCCCATTTGGACCCATCCCGTGTCGTTTGCCCATGAAACGCGGCGTCGCCGCACCTTTGCCATTATTTCTCACCCCGATGCGGGTAAGACCACCCTAACCGAAAAGCTTTTGCTGTTCTCGGGTGCGATTCAAATCGCCGGGTCCGTCAAGGCCAGAAAGGCCACCCGCCATGCCACCAGCGACTGGATGGAAATCGAGAAGCAACGTGGCATTTCGGTGGCCTCGTCGGTCATGCAAATGCTGTACCGCGACCATGTGGTCAACTTACTCGATACCCCTGGCCACAAGGACTTTAGCGAAGACACCTACCGCGTGCTCACCGCTGTGGATTCGGCCTTGATGGTGATTGACGCTGCCAACGGCGTTGAGGCGCAAACCCGGCGCTTGATTGAAGTGTGCCGCCAACGCGATACACCCATCATTACCTTTGTCAACAAAATGGACCGCGAGGTGCGCGAGCCCATTGAGTTGCTCGATGAAATCGAACGCGAGTTGGGCATGCCGTGTGTGCCCATGACTTGGCCCGTGGGCCAGGGCAAGCACTTTGGCGGCATCATGAATTTGCGTACGCAAAAGATGACCGTATTTGAGTCAGGTTCTGACCGCATCAGCCAAGACTTTGACACCATAGACTTAGCCGACGAAGCCACCCTGCTGAGCCGCTTTGGCCACGACTATGAACTGGCCAAAGACAGCATGGACCTGGTGCAAGGTGCATCGCCCGCCTTTGACAAAGCCGCATTTTTGGCAGGCAAGCAAACGCCTGTGTTCTTTGGCTCAGGGGTGAACAACTTTGGGGTAATGGAGGTATTGGACGCGCTGGTCGATTTGGCCCCCGCGCCCCAACCGCGCACCAGCAGCGTGGTGGTCAACCGCCAGCCGGTGTTGCAACAAATCGCCCCCGACGACAAGGCCTTTGCGGGCGTGGTGTTTAAGGTGCAAGCCAATATGGACCCCTCCCACCGCGACCGCATCGCCTTTGTGCGCATGTGCTCGGGCAAGTACACACCCGGCATGAAGCTCAAGGTACAGCGCACCGGCAAAGAGCTGCGCCCTACCTCTGTGGTCACCTTTATGAGCCAGCGCCGCGAGGCCGTTGAAGAAGCCTATGCGGGCGACATCATTGGCTTTACCACCCACGGCGGTGTTCAGTTGGGCGACACCATTACCGATGGGGCCAACCTACAGTTCACCGGCTTGCCGTTTTTTGCGCCTGAATTGTTTATGACGGTGATTCTGAAAAACCCCTTGCGCACCAAGCAACTGGCGCAAGGCCTGGCACAACTGGGCGAAGAAGGGGCCATACAGGTGTTCAAACCCGAGATCGGTGGCCCCATGCTGCTGGGTGCCGTGGGGCAATTGCAGTTTGAAGTGGTGCAGCACCGCCTTAAAACCGAATACGACGCCGACGTGAGGCTAGAGGGTTGCCAGTACACAGGCGCACGTTGGATTACCGCCGACACGCCCAAAGAACTGGCCGAGTTTGTAGCAGCCTACCCCGCCCGGATGGCGCTGGATGCCGCCAACGCCCTGGCCTATCTGTGCACCTCGCCCTACGATGTGCGACTGGCGCAAGAGCGCTTTCCTAAGATTCATTTTCACCTGCTGCGCGAACACGCGGGGCTTGCGCTGGAAAAGGCCAACTAAGGCGAAGGCGAAGGCGAAGGCGAAGGCGAAGGCGAAGGCG
>JBEIEP010000045.1:0-21929 GCA_040382935.1 Burkholderiaceae bacterium | reverse complement strand
CATCTACGGTAATATCTATTCCAGCCATCGCACTCACTCCTTCCTTGGTTAACAAAATCGTTCTCGAAAACTCGATTCTGTCAAACTCGGAGAGCTGCGGTGGCTACCCCTTTAATTTGCAGCAGTTTAGGGACTTAATCGTTACCGATCAGTTACCAATCGAAGGCAAACGACCCGGTAGCATCCAAAGCAGTAGGCTGGTCATTACCAAGTAACGTAAAAATTTACCCACCAGCATATAAAAAAAGCTGGTCCAAAATGGAAAGCGTAGCCACCCCGCCAGAAAGCACAAGGGATCGCCTATAACGGGTAGGAACGAAAAAAGGCAGGCCTTGGCCCCCAAGCGCTGCAACCAATTGAGTGCACGAATCTGAACCGGTGAGCGCCGCGCGCGTTCGGCGATTTGGTGAGTGCCCCATCCCATCCACCAACTAAGTGACCCGCCCAAGGTATTGCCGCAGGTGGCCGCGACTATGGTGGGCCAAAACAGCTCGGAATTGATTTTGATTAAGCCGAACACAGCGGGTTCCGATGCCAGGGGCAAAAGCGTGGCACCTAAGAACGAGACCACAAAAACCGATGACAAACCGTATTGCGGAAGTGCCAAGGTTGTCAGAATAAGATCAATCCAATCGTTCATAATAGCTTGCCGTTGACTGCCATAGTATTTCCCACCCATGAAGGACAGCGGCCTGACGCACAGCGCATCCCGATCGCGCTCTTATTGTCTCACCCCATGCATATTGGTCCCTATATTTTGCCCAATCCCTTGTTGGTCGCACCCATGGCGGGTGTGACGGATAGGCCGTTTCGCGTCTTGTGTAAGAACTTGGGTGCAGGATACGCTGTAAGTGAGATGATGACCTCGCAACCCCAGCTGTGGACCACCTTAAAGTCGCAACGACGTATGGACCATTCAGGTGAGGTCGCACCCATTGCGGTACAGATCGCGGGCACCGACCCGGACCAAATGGCCCACGCCGCGCGGTTTAACATTGCACACGGGGCCCAAATCATTGACATCAATATGGGTTGCCCCGCGAAAAAAGTGTGCAACAAATGGGCGGGTTCTGCATTAATGCAAAACGAACCCCTGGCCCTTGGCATCGTTGAAGCAGTGGTTAAAGCCTGTGAGCCCTATGGCGTTGCGGTCACTCTGAAAATGCGCACCGGCTGGTGCAACGCCCACAAAAATGCAAGGCAAATCGCTGTTCAGGCGGAAATGTTGGGGGTGCAAATGATTGCTGTGCACGGGCGCACCCGGGAACAGGGTTACAAAGGGCAGGCCGAGTACGAGACCGTGGCCGACATTAAATCTAGGTTGCGCATTCCGGTGGTCGCTAACGGCGACATTGACAGCCCTGAGAAGGCCAAGGCCGTACTCGAACAAACGGGTGTTGATGGCCTCATGATCGGGCGTGCCGCCCAAGGCCGGCCCTGGTTGTTCCGAGAAATCGCACATTACCTGGTCACAGGGCAACATCTGGCCGCGCCTTTGGTGGCACAAGTAAAGCGGCTGTTGCTAGACCATCTAAAAGACCATCACACCCTTTATGGGCCTGAGCTTGGCGTCAGGAGCGCACGCAAGCACATTGCCTGGTATGTGCGTGATTTGCCTGGTGCAGAGCCTTTTCGTGAGCAGATGAACCTGTTGACCGATTGCTCAGCCCAACTGGCAGCGGTAGATACTTACTTTTCAGATCTGGCCGAACGTTACGAGCGGCTGGTTTATTCATCGTCCGCACCGATGGCTCCAATAGCCTCTTTGGTCTAACCCTATTGCGTTGTCTACACCATGAGCAAACAACTGATTCACGAGGCAGTTACTGCCAGTTTGCAGGCCTATTTCAAAGATTTGGGTTCTGAGCAACCTGCCAACGTTTACGCCATGCTTCTTGACGCGTTCGAGTACCCGTTGCTGGCTTGCGTGATGGACCAAACGAACAACAACCAGTCCAAGGCTGCACAGTGGCTGGGCTTGAATCGAAACACCCTGCGCAAAAAACTTCAACACCACCGTTTGAGCGACTGACGTCCTGTTACCCGCTCTTGTCCCTACTCTTTCGCCCAATCACAAATTATGAATGCGCTCATCTCCGTATCCGACAAAACAGGTCTGTTACCACTTGCCGCTGGCTTGCACGCCAGCGCCATTCGATTAATCTCCACCGGGGGCACCGCGCAAGCCTTGTCTGGGGCTGGGTTGCCGGTGACTGAAGTCGCGCAACTGACTGGGTTTCCGGAAATGCTGGATGGCCGCGTCAAGACCCTGCACCCCATTGTGCATGGAGGCCTCTTGGCGCGGCGCGACGATCCCGGACATATGCAGGCCTTGAAAGAACACCAAATCGACACGATCGATTTTCTGGTGGTCAATTTGTACCCATTTGAAGCCACGGTGGCAACGGCCGGTTGTACTTTGGAACAAGCAATTGAAAACATCGACATTGGCGGGCCTGCCATGGTCAGAAGTGCGGCAAAAAACTGGCAGCATGTGGTGGTACTTACAGACCCAGCGCAGTACCCAGCACTGTTGCAGGAGTTGGAATCTACCGGTGAGGTTTCTTCCAAAACACGGTTTGCGTTGGCGGTACAGGCCTTTAACCGCATTAGCAACTACGATGCAGCAATTAGCGACTACCTGTCCAGCATTCAAGACGACGGGCGCTTGGCGCATTTTTCAGGGCAGGCCAACGGACGTTTCGTAAAACTGCAGGATTTGCGTTACGGCGAGAACCCCCATCAACGGGCCGCCTACTACAGAGACCTCTATCCAGCGCCGGGTTCCTTGGTTACGGCCAGGCAATTAAGTGGCAAAGAGCTGTCCTATAACAACCTAGCCGATGCCGACACCGCGTGGGAATGCGTGAAAAGTTTCGAGGAAAACGCCTGTGTCATTGTCAAGCACGCCAACCCCTGTGGCGTGGCGACCGGTGATAACGTACAGCAGGCCTACGACAAAGCCTTTCGTACCGACCCGACGTCCGCCTTTGGTGGCGTTATTGCGTTCAATTGCGCAGTGAACGAATTGACCGCGATGCAGCTCAGCAGTCAGTTTGTTGAGGTGCTTATTGCCCCCGTATTTACAGAGGCCGCGCTCGCTCTTTTAAAGCAAAAGGCCAATGTGAGAATCTTGCAAATTGACCTACCATCCGGTGGGTCAACGGCTTGGGAAAAAGGTCACAACCTGATGGACGTCAAACGGGTTGGCTCAGGTTTGTTAATGCAAACCGCCGATAACCATGAACTGAGATTGTCTGACCTTAAGGTGGTCACCCAAGCGCAGCCGTCACCCTCGCAACTGCAAGACCTGTTGTTTGCCTGGAAGGTCGCCAAATTTGTAAAGTCCAACGCCATCGTCTTTTGTAAAGACGGCATGACCATGGGCGTTGGTGCTGGGCAAATGAGCCGGCTGGACTCGGCGCGTATTGCCAGTATCAAGGCCGGACATGCGAACTTGTCCTTATCCGGTACGGTAGCGGCCAGCGACGCGTTTTTTCCGTTTAGAGACGGTTTGGATGTGATTGCTGACCACGGCGCAACCGCGGTCATTCAGCCGGGGGGCAGTTTAAGGGACGACGAGATTATTGCGGCTGCGAATGATAGGGGCATGGTGATGGTGTTCACCGGTGTCCGCCACTTCCGCCATTAATACTGCTTGCTTGGAAGGCCGATAGGGCGTGGATTGGATTTTTTCATCGGCCCGTGTAGGTTCGAAATTTCAGTTGAACTGAAATCCATGTAGGTCGAGCTGGCGTATTCGTCGGGCACACCCAAGAAATCGGACTTCAAAATCTTGAGCGCCTCCCAAAACGGACCTTGTTCGTTGGTCAATGCCTTGAAACGGGCTTCGACTTTGGTAAAGCTTTTGATATCATTGGTAGACAATAAAACTTCCGCCAGTTTCATGCCCGCGTCCATCATCGGTGGCTGGGCCTTAAATGCTTCTTTCAAGATAAGAATAGCCTGCGCATTGCGGCCGTACTTCAGATTTAACGCCGCGTCAGAAATAGGATCACCACTGGCCACAAGCATGCTGGGCAGCTCACTGACGGAGTTAAGTTCATGTAGTCGACTGGGCCTAGAACGCTCCTGCCTAGTCGGTTGACTTCGTCGGGCCACAGGCGGACGCGATGGGTTAGTGTTAGTTTTTTTACCGGTGCTCAACCACTTCAGCGCTATACCAATCACTAGCGCCGCAAATACTGCGAAAAAAACATACTCAATTTGCATCGGGTGGATTTACTGTTAAAAATATTTTGGTGCTAAGTACAAGATGGTGGAGTTTGATTATAGAGATGCTTGCTACCTGTCATAAGTGATAGGTTATTCGCGGTGGCTGCGTCAGGATTCTTTTCGCAAAAATACGTCGGACAAGGCCTGCACGGTTGTGTCGATATCCTGTTCAGTGTGCGCGCTGCTGACAAACCCTGCCTCGTAAAGCGCGGGCGCGATGTATACCCCTTGGTCCAACAATCCGTGAAAAACTTGGTTGAAACGGATGGAATTGGTTTCGAGAACTTGGGGGTAATTGCGTGGCAATTTGGGCAACAAGAAAAAGCCGAACATTCCGCCTTGGCTGTCTGCGGTAAAGGCCTGACCAGCAGAGGCGGCCATAGCGGCCCATCCGTCCACCAGGCGTTTGGTTTTGGCCGAAAGGTCTACGAAAAAATCCTTTTCTTGTAACACTTTAAGCGTTGCCAGACCACAGGCCGTGGCGATGGGATTGCCCGACAAGGTGCCCGCCTGGTAAACGGGTCCAGTAGGTGCCATTTGCATCATCAAATCGCGCTTTCCACCAAATGCGGCCAAGGGCATGCCGCCCCCAATCACTTTGCCCAGCACCGTAAGGTCCGGAATGACGTTTAACAAAGATTGAGCACCACCCAAAGCTACCCGAAAGCCTGTCATCACTTCGTCAAAAATCAGTAGCGAACCGTATTGGTCACACAAGGCACGACAACGATTGACAAAGTCGGGTTCCGCTCGAACGAAATTCATGTTTCCCGCAATGGGTTCCATAATCACACAGGCCAGTTCTCTGCCATAGAGTGCAAAAGCGGCCTCTATCCGCTCTATGTCATTAAATGGCAGCACCACGGTATGTTGAACCACCTCGGGTGGTACTCCCGCACTGGTGGATGTTCCAAAGGTGGCAAGGCCTGAGCCCGCTTTGACCAACAAGGCATCCGCATGGCCGTGGTAACACCCCTCAAACTTGATGATTTTTGATCGCCCTGTAGCGCCGCGGGCCAATCGGATGGCACTCATGGCCGCTTCCGTACCGCTACTGACCAAGCGGACCATTTCCACGCTGGGCATAAGCTGGGTAATTTGTTCAGCCAGTTCGATCTCTCGCTCAGTTGGTGCACCGAAGCTAAATCCGTCAGCCACAGCCTTTTGCACTTCTTCCACCACCTGCGGGTGCCCATGACCCAGAATCATCGGTCCCCAAGACCCGATATAGTCAATATAACGCTTGCCGTTGGCGTCCCAAAAATAGGCCCCCTGAGCACGGGTAATAAATCGTGGCGTACCGCCTACCGCTTTGAACGCCCGTACAGGCGAGTTAACACCTCCGGGAATCAGGGCTTGGGCGCGGGCAAATAATTTTTCGTTTTGATCCATGGTGCAAGTTTATCTCGGTAAGTGGGGGCGCCGGTTCAAGTTGCAAGAGCGTGCCCAAGTTGCCCGTAAAATTCAGCCATGCTAGACATTACAACCTTAAGAAAAGATTTAGACGCCGTCGTAGCACGGCTTCAAAGTCGCAAAAACCCACAGCCCTATTTGGACGTGGACCGCTTTGTTGCGTTAGAGGCCGAGCGCAAAGCGGTGCAAACCCGTGCCGAAGCCTTGCAGTCGCAGCGCAACAGTCTGTCAAAAAGTATTGGACATCTCAAAGCGCAAGGTTCGGCTGCGCAAGGACAACTGGACGCTACCTTAGCCCAAGTCGGGTCTATCAAGGATGAGTTGGACAGCAGCACCCAGCGCTTAGAGCGCATTCAGGGTGATATGCACGCTGTACTTGCCGCGCTACCCAATTTGCCACATGAAAGCGTACCTGTAGGCAGCGACGAGACGGGGAACATCGAAGTGCGTAGATGGCCGACCACAGGTGCCGATCCCACCCCGCTTTCATTTTCAGCCAAAGACCACGTGGCACTGGGCGAGCCACTGGGTTTGGACTTTGAGACAGCCACCAAATTGGCAGGTTCCAGGTTTGTGGTCATGAAAGGCCAGATCGCCCGCTTACACCGCGCTTTGGCGCAGTTCATGCTCGACCTGCATACGCAAGACCACGGCTACACCGAGTGTTATGTGCCCTACGTGGTCAACGGTGAAACCCTGTACGGCACCGGGCAGCTTCCCAAGTTTGAGGGTGATTTGTTTGCCACCAAAAAAGGTGGGCAGGAAGGCGAGGCGCAGCCCGATAACACCGCGCTCTACCTGATTCCAACCAGCGAGGTGCCGCTGACGAATTTTGTGCGGGATTGCATCGTACCCGCGGCGGATTTGCCCATTCGTTTGACGGCGCACACACCGTGCTTTCGCTCCGAGGCGGGCAGTGCAGGCCGGGATACGCGTGGACTGATTCGGCAACACCAATTTGACAAAGTGGAGATGGTGCAAATTGTTCACCCGGACCATAGTTTTACCGCGCTTGAGGAAATGACCAAGCATGCAGAAACGGTCTTGCAAAAGCTAGAGTTGCCCTACCGGGTAATGGCGCTTTGCACCGGTGACATGGGGTTTGGCGCTGCCAAAACCTACGACCTTGAGGTATGGCTACCTGGGCAAAACGCCTACCGAGAGATCAGCTCAGTCTCGAATTGCGAAGCATTTCAGGCCCGGCGCTTGCAGGCGCGTTTCAAGAACGCCAACGGTAAGTCCGAGTGGGTGCATACCCTCAACGGTTCGGGTGTGGCAGTAGGCCGTGCCTTGGTGGCGGTGTTGGAGAACCACCAAAACCAAGACGGATCGATCAACCTACCATTGGCATTGCGCCCCTATATGGGTGGCTTGGAAAAGATAGGCTGACCAGTAAACCTGCGCTCAGAAGGTACCTGGGTAGGAACCACCATCTAGCAAAATGTTTTGACCGTTGATGTAGCCCGCGTGTACGCTACATAAAAACGCGCAGGTTTTGCCAAACTCCTCTGGCACGCCCAAACGCCTGGCCGGGTGCGAGGCAATGCGTGCGGCACGTACTTGCTCTATCGACTTGCCCTCGCGCTGCGCGACAGCCGCAAAGTTACCGGCCAAGCGGTCCGTATCAAAAATACCGGGCAGCATATTGTTGATGGTGACCCCGTGGGTCACCACGGAGCGGGCCAGCCCCGCTACAAAACCAGTCAGGCCGCTGCGCGCACCGTTGGACAAACCCAATATGTCAATAGGTGCCTTTACCGCGCTGGACGTGATGTTGATGATGCGCCCAAATTTACGCGCCATCATGCCGTCAACCGTGGCTTTGATCAATTCGATGGGGGCCAGCATATTGGCCTCTAAGGCACGTATCCAAACCTCACGGTCCCAATCCCTAAAATCCCCTGGGGGTGGGCCTCCCGCGTTGGTGATGACGATATCAAAGTCGGCTCCAGCGGCCAATATTTTGGCGCGCCCCTCGTCGGTGGTGACGTCTGCCACCACACTACTGACTATGGCAAGGGCAGATTCACGCAGGTGCGAGGCAGCCGCTTCAAGGCGTGCCTGCTGGCGGGCAACCAGGGTGACATCCACCCCCTCCTGTGCTAGAGCCGTTGCGCAAGCCAACCCCAGCCCTGCGCTGGCACCGCAGACAAGTGCTTTGCGACCGTGAATTCCTAAGTCCATAGGTGTTCGGTAAAGTGAGTGAGTTGATTGACGTTTAAACAACGCAACGGCGGTTGTTTAAGGCTTGCAGACGCGCGTAAGGCGAAGGTTGAGTTTGGGCTCGTCCTCAGTGGCGATGCCGGGCTTGGAAAACGGTATTTTTCTTGCCGTGATGGTCATGCGCCACAGGTACCCGAATGCGGTGATACCTTCCACCGATTTGGGTAATGTCTCGGTGGTCGTGAGCAAAAGGACAGACTCGCCATCGGGGCCAACGGCGCGCCACGTGCCCTCTGCGTCTAAGTGCAAACGAAGACCCCCTAGAAAGTGTCTACCAATCGCCGCTCCATCTATCTCTATTTTGTAGGGCGTGGCTTCGTTGGCGTGGCGCCATTCGCGGGTTACCTTGGGGCCGGACGGGGCGAAATCCTTCCATTCACAAAACGCTTGATTCAGGCATCCTGCCGCTTGACTGATGGGTTGAGCCTTGGCCATTGCGGACACAACTATAGTCATGACCAGCAACAGCAAAGTCTTCATGGCGTAGAAATTTGCCTTATTCTCTGCAAAATTTTGGACGATGGCGCCATTTCTTTGACCACTGGTTGACGGTCGTTCACCATTGGGTTGATGATGCGTTTATTTGACTTGGTCAATGATGCGCCTGAATTGCCATCCTTGTGCCTAAAAAATGGGAACACAAGATTACCCCAGTCGCTATAGTCGTTTAACACCTCGAAAACTCCGTCTTGGTTCAGGTCTATTTTTAGCTCGCCGCCTGTCAATGAAAAAGACAAATCCCAGTCAGCGTAGCTTGTGTTGTCGGCGTTACCACGTCCCACATTGTTGGACTCTAGGAGCTTGTTTTCATCTAAATCGGCACTTGTGCCGCTGGAGTAGTTGATCACAAATTGGCCCTGCGCTTTGTTAGGAGAGCCGACCAAATCCGAAACCCCCAACCTGGTTGGGTCACCTTTTTCAAGCAACCAGCGTTGATAAGCGGTGATTGAACTGGCGTCAGGATCCAAACCATTCAATTGGTACAGGTAATTCATGACACTCCAGTAATTGGGCTTGTAGTTGGTATCGGTATCGCCGCCATGCTGCAAGCCGAGGTTATGCCCTAGTTCATGCATGATGGTAGCCGCCTGCTGGTTGATCAGCAAATCAATTGCCTTGGCATCACAGGTGCAAAACCCCCAGTTGCCCATGGTTATCAACAGATCATTGCCGACTAATTCTGCAAGTCCGGAGCTGCTCGCCGATCCATTGTCATTTTGAGTATCTCCAAACAGCATGTAATGGAAAATCGGCCGCCGCGTTAGGTTCATGAACTGGTTTTTCCAATCGTAAATCGTCCTGTTTGTGCTTGTGTTGCTTGTGCAAGCCAATGGGTCATCCGAGACACATTTTTCATACGGAACCAGATGGGTGGATTGTCCTAGGTTAAAGTTTTGTAAAGAAAAAATCGGGCTAAATAAGGTGCCCGCATCAAACCAGACCTTGATACCCCGCCTGTCAAATGCTGCAGCTACTTTTTGTAGTGCTTCGGCTCGGGGAACAATTCCGTGGTCAATTTCAGTCACCGTTTCACCGTTTGCGTTTGTTCTGGTGACCAGTGGCTCCATATGGTCCACTTCAATGAACAGGTCTTTTTGATTTGTTCGGGCACCCATCGCGTACAGGTCGATACCGCCAAAAGTACCGCCGGCAACCTCTGCTGAATCGGGGATGCCGTCGCCGTCAACGTCTACCGCGTTGGCTAAAACATCATTTCGGCCGGCGGGTGTCGCCCACGAAACGCTAGTCCAGTCTGATGCAGTATTGGTGTCGGTGTTTGTTGTACCCGGGAAAAGTCTTGCGATGGATTTACCGAATTCGGTGGGTCCAAACGATAGTGCAGCAGCTAGCGGCCCCGACCACTGATCCGCAGTGGTCGGTTGTTGAGTCGAGCTGCCAAAGGGAACGAAGTCCACGGTTGAGCGCCTGTCTTCCGACGAGCCAATTAAGATCAACTCGACAAAACCGCTTTGTGTCCAATGTGGGATGGTGTTGGCAAACCGAATGTAAGCGTTTTGTTTGCCAACCTGGATAAAGTTATCGGGGTTGCCGGACACGATCACATAACCGCCATTTGGGACCATCAGGGGCGGTAAAGGAAAAGTCATGTCGGGTACAGGTTGCTTGGTACTGAGATCCCACCCGCTCGATCTAACGAGAAACTTGGACAGGTCTATTGGTGCACCTGTTGGGTTGTACACCTCAAACCAGCAACTTACGGGGCTGACATCCTGAGGTGCGCAGCCAGACACTTCTGAAATCACTAGGTTTTTAAGTACGCTTGGCAGCACGGTTAGCGTGGCGGGTCCACTGGTGATGGTGGTTATGGCGTTAGAGACTTTCACACTGAAGGCTGCGCCGTTGTCTTCAAAACTCACCGTTGTTTTGTAGACTGCACTTTGGGCTCCTGCGATGGGTACACCGTCCCTGCTCCACTGATAGGCAAGTGGAGCCTGTCCGCTTGCGGTTACGCTAAAGCTTGCCTCTTTACCCGTCTCAATTGAGACCGCGCTGGGTTGGGTCAGAATGCTTGGCCCTTTACTCGAAACAGTTAATTTTGCTGAGGTGGAATTGGTGGTGCCACCGACACCCTTTATTGCAACAGAAATCGCCACTCCGTTATCGGAAAGCGAGGCATCAGCAAGGGTGTAGGAACTGCCGGTGGCATTGGGGATTGCTGTACCGTCGCGCCGCCATTGATAAGTAACGGATTCTGTGCCTGAGATACTGACGCTGAAAGTAGCTGAAGCCCCCTCAAGCACACTTGCATCCAACGGATGCTCCGTAATCACGGGTGCAATTGCCTTAGGAATATCGCCAGAGGTCGTGGAACTGGTCGGCGGAGCAGGCGGTGGGTTGGTCGGGTTACCTGCTGGCGAGTCGCCACCACAACCGCTAAGGGCCAAAATCGAGGCAGTTAAAAGCAAACAAATTCGATAGTGAAGCGTCTTCATGGGTGTAATTGGTTTGGTTGTATTGGACTGTTCGATATTGACTGCCGCAAGGGCGGCTGCTGCACTGCCAGTGATCTGTTTTCCCCGTGCAAAACTTAGGTTGAGCGAGGGTAATTTATCACGTTTTTCCAGGTCATAGGCGCGTATTTGGACATAGAACTGCTAAATTGTCCTGTTCCCTTAGCCAATGCAGCCGAACCTAAATGACCATCCCTTGGCAAATTATTGCCATCCGGGCCGCATGTCCGACGATGTTGATGCTCAAGTGAGGGCGATGCGGTCATTGAACACTTCCGTCACCAGCCCCGCAGCAAGAAGCGCAGACACCACCGCATCGGCCGCGATGACCCTGGAGAGGGCTGCGTTGTAACCGCCTACCCACATTGCCACAACAATAAAGCTTGCAGCGCTGAACAGGGCTGCAGCCATCACAGGCACTCGGATCGACGGCACTCCGATGGCCACCAACATCACGACACCCAATAGGCCAAACAACAGCGCCCGGTGTCGCAAAAGAATGGAGGTATTCGCATCTACCACCTCAATGGCGTACAGCCTGCGTAGTGCGGCGGCACCGGTGACACCTGAAACAGGTAACAAGTGGATGAGCGCCGATACGAACAACGCGATGATGGAGATGTATTTCATAGCGGACACCAGGTGCGTGAAAAACTGCTTAAAGCTTTACAGGTTCGTGACCCGTCACTCGCTTTTTTTCTTGTTGACGATGTCAGGTGTGACCGCGTCGATCACATTGACGGTTGTCTTGACTGTATAAACAACCGCAGAACCCGCTGCGTCAGCGATGGCTAGAACCGTGCACGCTTGCAGCAGGGTGGCAGTGATTAAAAGGGCGATGTATTTCATGGTGACTTTTGATAAAGAATCGACGATACACGATTACGCAACGATTAGCACCCGCCACAATCAGACGTGCCCGTGCCCGTACTTTGCCATTGCATCGAAACAACCGCGCCTGAACGGGGTAGCCGTCGCCGGTCCTCAAGCAAATCTGTGTTGCTACGGGTTGTTCAGCGTTAAGCACTGCATTCATTTTTGGCCTCCCACGCTATTGGCCCGAACAAGATGAAGTCTGACCAGTTCAATCAGCGCCTCAGAGGTTTCTTGCATGACGCCTGTATCCTGTGCAACCCTGGACTGCAAAAGTGCCCCTTCGTAAGCGGAAACGACAAGGGCTGCGGTGGCACGCGCAGATGCCTCTGGCAGTCCTACAGCGCCCAGCACACTGGCGATTTTGGTGCGCAGTAAAGCAAAGGCATTGTTGAGTGCGATGCGGATTTCGGCGTCTTCGCGGGTGGACTCAAGGGCGATAGTGGCTAGCGGACAACCCGCCTGAAAATTACTCTTTTGAAGTATTTTTTGTGCGGCGTCCAGCCACTGCTTCATAGCATCTACGGGGTCCGCGGTTCGATGAAGGATTTTTTCGAGAGTGCTACCCAGTTGCTCTGCAACCGACTCAATGGCTTTGACGGCCAACTCAGATTTCCCGCCCGGAAAGTGGTGGTACAGAACGCCCTTTGGGGTTTGAGCGCTTGCCAGTAAATCGCTAATACCCACGCCGTGGTAGCCCTTGCTTCTGAGGGCAACGACCATGGCTGCGATCAATCGATCGCGTGTACCCATAACTTCTGCTTCTTTTTTCATAAAGAATATTCTATAGACTGGTCGGTCTATTTGTCAACCAATTGCAAAGGGCAATCTAAAGAATCGAATGGAATGGATAGTGATGTTGTACTATGCGGTTTTGCAGAGCTTCCTTAGCCTTCACCACGCCCACTTTCATCACCACGGACCCCCACCACCATGGACCATTCATCCCCTTACACGCCACCCAAAATCTGGTCTCATAACAAAGAGAGCGGCGGCCGCTTTGCCAGCATCAACCGTCCCACGGCTGGGGCCACGCATCAAAAAGAGCTTCCTGTCGGGCGCCACCCCTTGCAGTTGTATTCGCTAGGAACGCCCAACGGCGTCAAGGTCACGGTGATGCTAGAAGAATTGCTGGCGGCAGGACACACCGGCGCCGAGTACGATGCCTGGCTCGTCCGCATCAACGAAGGCGACCAGTTTGGTAGTGGCTTTGTTGGCGTCAATCCCAACTCCAAGATCCCGGCCTTATTGGACCGCAGTGGTGCCAACCCCATCCGCGTGTTTGAGTCGGGCGCGATATTGGTCTATCTGGCAGAAAAGTTTGGTGCATTTTTGCCGACCGAACCGGCTAAGCGGGCCGAATGTATGGCATGGTTGTTTTGGCAGATGGGCAGTGCGCCCTTTTTGGGCGGCGGGTTTGGCCATTTTTATGCCTATGCGCCCACCAAGATTGAGTACGCGATTGACCGATACGCCATGGAGGTCAAGCGCCAGTTGGATGTGTTGGACCAACGGCTGGCACACAGCGCATTTTTGGCAGGAGATGAATACACCATTGCCGACATGGCCGTCTGGCCTTGGTACGGCACCATGGTGATGGGGCAGTTGTACGAAGCCGGTGAATTCTTGCAGGTGCAAACCTATACCAACGTCTTGCGCTGGACCCACCAAATCGCCCAGCGCCCTGCTGCCCAACGTGGTCGCATGGTCAACCGAGTGTTTGGCGACCCTGCCAAACAACTGCATGAGCGCCACGATGCCAGTGACTTTGACACCAAGACCCAAGACAAGTTAGCTGCATCGCGTTAACCTGCACCAGCACCTATGACTGACGAATCCGCCGTGCCCACAGGGCTGTTTACCGATGACCAACAGGTCACACGGTGCGCTTGGTGCCGTGCCACAGCCGCCTATCAGCACTACCACGACCACGAGTGGGGCTTTCCGGTGCAAGATGACCGCCGCCTCTTTGAAAAGATTTGCCTAGAGGGGTTCCAGGCCGGTTTGAGCTGGTTAACCATTTTGAACAAGCGCGAGGCCTTTCGGGCTGGCTTTGCCAATTTTGACTTCGATCAAGTCGCGCAATTTGGTGAGGGGCAGGCCGCCCGCCTGTTGCTAGACGCTGGGATTGTTCGTCACCGGGGCAAGATCGCCTCGACCATTAACAACGCCAAGCGGGCACAAGAACTGCGCCAAGAGTTTGGCTCATTGGCGGCCTACTTTTGGCGGTTTGAACCTGCACCAGGCTCACGCCCGCAGCAAATCACCCGCCAAACCCTAAGTGGCATCACCACATCACCCGAATCCGTTGCCTTGTCCAAAGACCTACGCAAGCGAGGCTGGACTTTTGTAGGGCCCACCACGGTGTATGCCTTTATGCAGGCCATGGGATTGGTCAATGACCACCTTGAAGGGTGCGCCACCAGGGCCAAGGCACTGGGTGCGCGTGCGGCGTTTAAGTCCCCGGCAACCCATTGAGTTTTAAGAGGTACACCATGAGCGATAAAAAAGCCATTCTCGTTATTGGAGCCGGTGACGCCACAGGCGGTGCCATTGCCCGGCGCTTTGCCCGTGAAGGCTATATTGCCTGTGTGACGCGCCGTAACCAAGACAAGCTGCAAGCTCTGCTGGCAGAGATACGCGACAGCGGCGGCCAGGCCCGGCTTTGGCAGCGACGCCCGCCAAGAAGAGGCCATGGTTGATTTAAAACAGTTCAGTGAATGAGTGCGCGCGGGCCCCATGGTTAAAAGTTATCCCTCCAACAGTTCACTCAAAGCCTGTACACCAACGGGGGCCTCGGATTGGAAGGGAATGAAAAACAAGTTATCTGAAAGCCCATTGTGAATGCGTGTCATCTGTTTGACTTCGCTTTGCAGGCGTGACACCAGCAGTGGGTCCTTCGTTCTTGCGGCCAAGACCGAGCGATTCAGAACCCAAGCATAAGGCTCAATTTTTGCTCGCCGAAGATCCTCTTGTAAGGCGGATGCTTGTGAAACAGGCGTTACTTCTGGCAATGTCACCAGGATGATTCTTGTGTAGTCTGGGTCTTGCAGCCGCATCAATGGGGTCACGACATTCACCGATGTGCCAGTCTGCTTCTCAAACGTACGCATCATCTGACGGTGGTATGCACCTGCTGCATCCATGAGCAGCAGCGAGTGCCCCGTTGGTGCCGTATCCAAAACAACAAAGCCACTTCGCGCTTGGGCAACGATGTGCGAAAAGGCATGAAACACCGCGACCTCTTCAGTGCAAGGTGATTGCAGATCCTCCAGTAAAAGTGCTTTTTCATCCGGGTTCAACGCTGGCCCCTTGGCCGCCATGATTTTGTCGATGTACTTTTGCGTCTCGACTTTAGGATCGATGCGGCTGACTTGCAAACCAGGGACTTGTTCCATCAAAGTTTCAGCAAGGTGTGCGGCCGGATCGGTGGTGCTGAGATGGACTGTTTTGCCTTTTGCAACCAGCCCAAGCGCCAAGGCGGCTGCAATGGTTGTTTTGCCGACCCCACCCTTTCCCATCACCATGATTAATCCGTGGTCTTGTTTGGATAGGTCGTCGATCAACAAGCCAAATCGCTTTGCAAGCATCGTCTGAGTGGGCGCAGTTGTGTGGCTTGTTTCAGAGGGAGTGTCAGACAACAAGGCCCTCAGCGCAGGCAGACCAATGTTGTCTACCGCGCGAAGTGGAACCTCGTCTTGAGGCAGTAGCTTTAGAGCGTCTGGAATACTTGCTAAGGCATTCATGCCTTGCATTTCAATAGCGCGAGCCACAGGGTCATCCGGCACACTGGTGTGGAACACGCCATTGATGATTAAGCGTTGGTTAGACAAGCCCAGCGCTTTGAGCTCATTGCTGGTTCGGGCTGCTTCACTTAATGCACTCGTTTCTGGCCTGGCCACCAACACAACGGATGTCAGTGCCGGGTTGCTCAATGCCGCAAGGGCTAGATTAAAGCGTGTCTCTTGCATCTTCAAGCCAGAGTGCGAACCTAAACAAGATGCACCTTGATCGTTGTTGGCCAAAAAGCCGCTCCAAGCTTTGGGCAAGCTCAGCAAACGTAAAGTATGACCACTGGGTGCGGTATCAAAAACGATGTGGTCGTAGCGACTGTTGTCGTCAGCGAGTAAGCTTGAAAACTCATCAAACGATGCAATCTCAGTCGTACAGGCGCCAGACAGTTGCTCCCGCACGGTCCTTTTTGCCTCTTGGGTTGCGGCATCTCCCATCTGGTCGATGACCCGTTGACGATAGGCCAGAGCGGCGTCATCTGGGTCAATGTTGATGAGATCAAGTCCCTTGACGCCGGGAACCGAAACTGGGTGGTTGCTCAACTCAACGTTGAGCATCTCATCCAGGTTAGAGGCGGCGTCTGTACTGACAAGCAGAACCCTTTTTCCGGCGTCTGCGAGCGCGATGGCGATTGCGGTCGAGATCGATGTCTTACCGACACCGCCTTTACCCGTGAAGAAGAGAAAGCGGGTGGGGTGACCAAGCCATTTCATACGCAACCTTTTTGATGTTTGTGGGACTATCCCTCCTTCAATCTACACCGTTGGGTTTTGTTGGGTCTGCGCTGGATCAAACATTGACACAAAGTAGTTCCAACTTTTCAGTCAAGTTGAACCTTATGAGACAAATACCTCAAATTTGAGCCCGCATGAAAATCAGGCGTAGCCATCTTTGAACCTCTGCACCCTAGAAATGGTACTGAACCCTACTGAAGTCGCTGATCGCGAACGCATAAAGAATGGTCAAGTCCTCATCGTTTGTATTGTTGATTTGATGCTGTGCGTTGCCAGGGATAAACAGCAGTCGCCCAGGCTCTACCCCATGCACCACACCGTCAATGGTCACGGTGCCACGGCCCGACAAGGTGTAATAGGTTTCTGGCTGTGCGTGCCGGTGCGGTTCTAGCGATTCGCCTTTTTTAAGGCGCACCACGCCCACCGTCATATCGTTTTGACACCCCGAGGCACTGCCCAGCAGTTCCTTCCATTGGGCTGTGCCACGAACAGCCACCTGATCGGCGGGCCAGCTTTCCCATTCAAGGTCGTCAAGATGTGTAGAGGTGGCAGGCATGGGGTGTGGGGTGTTGTGGGTGAGGCTATGCAAATTTTAGCAAGTCGATAGCAACGGTCCTTTACAAAGACCTACCCGGCCAGTTTGCGAACTTCCTCGTAAGCCCACGAATTCATCCGAGCCGCATCGGCTCAGACAAAAGCTTCATGAGCCTAGGCTTGGCGCTCGCGGGCTGGCTCAGCGCCGTCTGAAATGCCAGCCACTTTTCGTTGCCTAGTTCATCCATCCAACCCAAGGATGACGTAAATCGATAAGATCTCACCACCATTCGCTCCCCAGGAAAAAGGGTATGAAAGCAAAACACCAACCGCTCATGGCTCTAGGGTTAGTCCCCCGCAGGCTGTTTGTATGGTCATGCCTGATCCAGGGTGCCGCATGGGTCGTTCTAGGATTGAGCGCTGTATTGATGCTAGTGCCATCTCTGGGCGAATCGCTTTTTTACGTGGTGTATTTCCAGCAAGTGGCAAGCCCCGCACCTGTGCCGGATGTAGTGCAGGGCTATATCCGCTTTGCCAACGGCATCATAGGGGCCGTGATGGCAGGATGGATGATGATGGTCATCCTGGTGGCGCGAGGGCCGTTTATGAGTGGCGAGCGCCTTGCTTGGAATTTGATTGCCTGGCCGTTGCTCGTATGGTATTTGGTTGACACCAGTTTCTCTCTCGCTCACGGTGTGTGGGGCAATGTGCTGCTTAACACGGCAACTGCTTTGATGTTTGGAATACCGTTGCTTTGCTCTCGGCGGCTATTTTTCGATCCACGGTGATCAGCGCTTGGTATCCTGCTTGCACCATTCCACTCGTATCTTGCCGCTCGCTTGAATGCTTTGCAGAGTGGGTTCTAGGGTTTTCCCGGGGATTATTTGCACTTTGTTTTTCTTTGCGTAAATTCAACAGCATCACAACACTGGAGTTAACAATGCCAAGAAGCAAAAAAACATGGGACGACAAAATGAATGCCAAGCCGCCTCATCAAGTCGTCTTGGACAAAGACTTTGCGGGTGTCCCCAAAGGCGCAAGACTGCTCATCTCTTCACCCTTACAGATCGCAGAAGAGCTTAAAACCATTCCCGCAGGGACCACGCTATCGGTACAGGCATTTAGGCGACGACTGGCAGACAAAAACCAATGCGACGCGGCCTGCCCGGTCTCTACGGCGATTTTTCTGAGGATAGTGGCAGAGCACGCTTGGGAGGCGTACAACCAAACCGGCAGCACGCAAGATGTAGCGCCGTTTTGGCGGGTGGTCGAGGCCAACTCGCCTATGGCCAAGAAGCTCAGTTTTGACCCGGCATGGATTGATTTGCAACGCGAGCTAGAAGCGGCTTAGCGACTCGCTTTTATAGGCCCGCAAGATGAGAATCGCGCACTCCTAGAGGTTGTTCGCACCGCTCGATCCGCTTCAATCAGGGATCTAGCGGACCTTACTGGGCGTCAATAAGATAATTTGTCTCGGAGCCTGCAGGCAGGCACACCGGCTTGAAAGCCCCTGCTCAGCTTGTCCAGCGCATTAACGACACGAGCAGAACCAAAATACCCATACCGAGATTGATTGATACCCACATGCGAATCTGCGCCAATGCCGCACCGCCTGCGCTCCAGTCCGACGCTGCCACGGCTTGACCGAATCTCTTGAAAAGCACGAAGCGGATGTGCATGAAGATCGCAACCATGACAACACCGAGCACCGCCATAACGGTCCAGGCCAGCGGCATCTCGAAGTTGCCACCCGACTGCACAACTTGCTTGGCCGCGCGTCCCAGCATCCAAACACCGCTGGCCAAAGTCAGCAGCGCAGCCACAAGAACCGCTTGGAAGAAGCGGCCGAGTACGTCGTACATCAGCCGCAAGCGGACTGGCGCTTCGAGCTGAGCGACTGCCGGACGCAGAAAGAAGTGAGCAAACGCCATGCCACCGATCCATACGACGATGGACAACAGATGAATAGTCTTTAGGGTTGCGTAAATCATCCGTCAGTCCTTTTTATGTCATAGCAGGTTCAAGATCCACGCGCTGCCCCAAGCCCATACCGCCAGAAAGAGGCCCGTCGTTACAACCAAGGCCACCCCGGACAGCAGCAGCCCGCAGACCAGCACTATTCCATCACGAAACACTATCCCCAGCGCAATGAGCACCAGCGCTAATGCAGGCAGCAGATTGCCCAGAGGAATCGGCATTACGAGGATGGCAGCCATTAGCCCGACAACCAGCGAAATCCCCGACCGTCGGACGGGAACTGCGAGATGGCTCATCCGAGGTTTGGCATGGCGTCCGGCCAAGGCGAAGGCAAAAGCCAATCCGACCAGCACTCGATGGGCCCAATAAGGTGGCAGTTCAAGCTGTGCCACCCGTGCCGGCAGCCCTAGCGGGAACTGACCCCGCCACATGGCTACTGCCAGGGAAGCAACACCCAACCCGAGCACGGTGCCGACGCCAGGCACCGGCAGCAGGCAGGGCATAGCCAACAACAGGAGTAGCGTCCCATGGGCTTCGGGGCCCTGGGCTTGCATGATCGCTCGCATAGACACTGGCTTATCCTGGATACCGGCAGCTGCCTTACGTAGCCGGCGCACGATCGGTGGTGTCATATGAACTTGGTGACAGGGACAGCGCGCTTAAGCATTCGTCAGTAGGCGCGTTTGAGTCGGGCTATGCCGCCGCGGCGCCGCAGCGCGATAAGCACATGCATCCCAACACCCAGCAGCAGAAGCAGTCCGCTGCCAATGCCCCAGACCAGCCAGGTCGCCACCGTCACCCCACCAGCGAGCGCAGGCAATGCGTTCAGCAGGGGGTCTAATAAACCCATTAGGCCCACCACAAGCGCACCCACAGACTGTGTGACCTCCGCTGGCACCCATGCCGCTAGCCAGTGCGGAAGTAGAAAAGAAGCGGTATCTGATACGGCACCGGAGAGCGCGCCCGCATTCGAGGCGGACCAGATCGCAACAGCATGTAGCGCCCACGCAGCAAAAGACCAGAGCGCAATCAGCGCGACAACAACAAACCAGCTAAGCGCATAAAGCATGATGAATCTTGTGTGACGTTCAAAAGCTTGAGAGTGTGTCGGCCATTAAGATCTAAATAAACCGTGGTATTCCTCACATAAGATTCGAATTTTCCGAACCATTGGCAAATGTTATGTGATCGGTGGTGTCCCAACGTTATTCAGAGGAGAGTGAGCTGTTGATGCTCGATTTCTGAATTGTTGCCGGAGTCAGATTTTTGCCTCGCATCACCATTTACGCTTTAAACAAAAGCAACCGAACACCCGCATACCCGTAAACAAGCGCCAACACGCCTTCAAACCAACGACGCGTAGCCGCAAAAGCCCGTTGGGCCGCCTTTGTGGAGAAGACCAATGCGTATCCAGAAAAGGTCAAGATCCCCAAGCAAAAGCAGCCCGATAACCCCATCAATACATCATGAACTGAGGGCGAGTTTGGTAATCCAACAGAGATCGTAGCGGCCCATGAAAATATGGCTTTTGGATTGGTCAAGTGCATCGCGGCACCCCGTAGGTACAACTGCTTGTTGCTGGCACCAAAACTGTCCGCATACGTCTTGGATGCCTGATTGGGTGTCAAGGCTGCGCGGCCAGCGCGATAGGCAAGCCACAGCAAATACAGGCCCCCGACGATCTTTAACATCGCCAATGCGTTGCCCCATTTGGTGAGTACTGTTGCAAGCCCGAATCCGGCCAGCCGGCCCCAAGTAATCGAGCCGGTAATGACCCCTGCTGCAAGCACCAAAGCTGGTGCGCGTCCACGCTGCACGGCCACAGCCATGATAGACATATTGCTCGGCCCAGGGCTGGCCGTGCCTACCAAGTAGACCGAGTACATCAGCAATAAATTAGCGGGTATGAAGGACCAATCGATAACCATCTTTAAACTCACATTGACAGTGGGGGTGGGTATCAAGGTAGTTTAGTCGACCGTGCCAAATCACAACCCCCGCCGTTTTGACGACGTATCCGGCATCAATGACTAACCCGACACCAGCAATAAAGAAATTGTTGGTCTTTACCCATGGGGGTATGGTGATCCGTCAGTTCGCTGCCCATCAACACAAAGCCATCGCCAAACTCGTGGTGAAGTTGCTGGTCGTCGTACCGAACCACGTTTAGCCCGCTGCACTGTAAGGGCCCGTTGGGACCAAAGGTTGCCATAAGCACGTGGCCCCCCGGCTTGACCGATCGCCTAACGCTAGTTCAACAGCGGAGCTGTTGGCCTCCGCTGGAACGCCTAGTTAGGCGATACGATCTTGGAGAACAAACGACTGTACATGAACTTGTCGTCCTCATGCTTTGCCGTCGAGCTCGTATGTGGACTGCACATGCCACCACCGTGGGCGACGAGACACGTAGGAGTGATACCTTGGCGCGAACTCCTTCAAATGCGGTTTATCGAGAGCACCCGTAACCAACGCGATGGTTGGCTCGTCGTCAACTGCTCCAATTGTGCTGCCGCAGGAACTACAGAAGGCCCGGCTGGAGTACGAGGATGACCGCCAGGTGGAAGGCTTACCACCTGGGCCCACCCACTCGACGTTCCGTGCGGGAAATTCCACCCATGTGAGGGTGAGCGACCCAGAGTGCTTGCGACAGCTTTCGCATGAGCATGTATGCGGCTTCCCAGGCTCACCAGTTACGCGGAATCGGATATGGCCGCACATGCAGCCGCCTTCGTATTGTTTGGGTTTCATTGTTACGCTAAGGCTGAGAAGATGGCTTTTGCGATGCATACCGCAAGGCGTGCGGGATATTTTGGGCACAGCGGGATAAACTGAACATAAAAACCTCTTGAGAACGGCTTGCACCTATGCTTGCGGCGGTTTTACATGAAATTCATACAGGTACAAAAATCCCTACAAACTCGGCAGATGGTTTTCGAGCGATTCTAGCGACGAACAAGCAAGTTATTGGAATTGGGAACCCTAGCCATAGGACTGCTATTGCGGCATACATGACTTGCGATGGTGCAGCCAGAAAGAGATTAAGTCCCTAAACTGCTGCAAATTAAAGGGGTAGCCATCGCAGCTCTCCGAGTTTGACAGAATCGAGTTATCGAGACAGATTTTGTTAACCAAGGAAGGAGTGAGTGCGATGGCTGGAATAGATATTACCGTAGAT
>JBEIEP010000044.1:0-22197 GCA_040382935.1 Burkholderiaceae bacterium | reverse complement strand
GAACGCGGGCAAAGGCCCCAAAGGGGGCAAAAACACCCCAAAAACAGGCCCAATTGCCCCAAAATCGTGCATCGGTTCCAACATCTGAACATTTACGATTCAGCCCTCGCTTTGGCGGGGGTTATTCAGACCATCCCTAAATAGATTGTATAATATAAAATATACATTCTTGATGTTCATTACATTTTTGGCATGTTTATTTCATTTTGATGTTGTAATGAGTTTTAAAGGTAGAGCGATTTATTCTGAAATCCAAAAAAATTTGGAACTAGGGCAATCTACGAAAGCTATTGATTTGATGTCTGGTGGAGGAAAAATATGCGTATTAGCTCCCTACAATTCACCAAGTTATATTCAAAATTATTTGTCGAGCATTCAGTTAAGGAACCTCTGCAAAACCCCATGCGCGATCTGAGGCCCCGATAATGGCGCCCCACTGCGTTGGCTTTTTGGCTCATACCGCCCGGTATGAGCTGCAAAGTCCGCCTTGCGGTGCATCCATTCTCGTGGCTCATATCTGCACAGCGAGTTTTGCAGAGGTTCCTTAACCTATCTTGAGTATAGAATAAACGATTGGATTGGGACGGATGATTCAATTTGGTGGTTGATTGATTTGGATGACACTGATTCAATCGCGGCGTATCGAATGACTGGATCTATAAGACCTGAATTTAAAAAAGGAAAATGTTTTCAAAAAGAAAATTTCTTTTTTGTCCTTTCTCATAAAGATAGGTATTTAACCTATTTCGATATTGTCATGAGGCAATGATTATGCAAAGAGTAATTCGTCGCCACAACCATGAGGGCGGCTGGTGCAGCTAGACCCCTACAACCCCATTTGCCTAGCCGCCAGTTCTTTCATGATCTCTTCGGCACCGCCGCCAATCATCATGACTTTGACTTCGCGGTAGACGCGCTCGCTCACGGTGCCGCGCATAAAGCCCATGGCCCCTAGCAACTGCACCGATTGGTCGGCACAAAATTGCATGGTTTGGGTGGACTGGTTTTTGAGCAGGCACACCTGCGCGACCCAGGCGGGGCTTTCGCCTTGTATATCGCGTTGGTCGCACAGCCGCCACAACCAGGCCAGGCTGGCCTGTATGCGCATTTGCATGTCTACCAGTTTGTGCACCACCACCTGCCGCTCAATCAAGGCCTGCCCAAAGGTGTGGCGTTGGCGGCACCAGGACAGGGCCTCGTCAAAGCAGGCCAAGGCGTAACCTATGGCCCCGGCCGCCATGGTGAGGCGCTCACCGTTGAAGTTGGCCATAATCATTTTGAAGCCACTGCCCGGCTCGCCTATGGTGTTGCTGATGGGCACGCGCACCTCGTTAAAGCGCAACTGCGCGGTGTCAGAGCACCACCAGCCCATTTTTTGCAGTGGTGTGCGTGACAGGCCTGGGCTTTGGCCGGGCACCACCACCAAAGAGATGCCACGCGGCCCTTTGGTCGGCGCACTGTTGGTATCAGAACCATCGCCGGTACGCACGGCCAGGGTGATGTAGTCAGCCCGCAGGCCCGAGGTGATGAACACCTTTTCGCCGTTGATCACCCAGTCGTCCCCCTCTCGGCGGGCGTGGGTGGTAAGGGCGGCTACGTCTGAGCCACCGCCGGGTTCGGTAATGGCTAGGGCGGCAATTTTTTCGCCGCGCAGCACCGGTGGCACGATGGATTGAATGAGGGCTTGGCTGCCGTGCGCCATAAGGGGGGGCAGTCCGATGTTGTGGGTGAACAGACTGGCCAACACCCCGCCACTGCCGCCGTAGCGGCACAGGGCGACGCTAGAGACGGCACGCATGCGCCAGGTGGCGGGTGTGCCGCCCAGCTCTTCGGGGTAGCCCAGGCCTAACAGCCCGATTTGGGCGGCTTTTTGGTGCAGATCGCGGGGGAAGGCACCGGCCTCGTCCCATGCGTGGGCATGGGGGGCGATTTCTGTTTGCCCGAAGCGCTTCGTGGTGTCGTGCAAGGCGCGCAGGATTTCGTTGTTGTCAGCGTCAAAAAAGTCGGTGAACAGTTCGGTCTCTTGCATGGGTGTTCTCAGTAAATGCGCGGTAACAGAGGGCAGAGGGGCAGTGTGGCTTTATGGTTGACTGGATTAGGGTCTTACTGGCTAAGGGTCACCAACAGTTGCGCCGTGGCCGCTTGCTGGCCCACGTTGCAGGCAATTTGTGTGACGGTTCCATCCTTGGGTGCCAGCAGGCGGTGTTCTAGCTTCATGGACTCCAGCACCACCAAGGCATCGCCTTTTTTGACGGTAGCACCCACCTGGGCCAACACCGCCAGCACCTTGCCGTTCATGGGCGCTCGCAACTGGGCCGCACCCTGGCTAGCCCCCGCGCTTGGGGCCGCTTGCAGGCTTTGATCGACCACGGTGAAGGCCAAGCCGTCGATTTGCACATGAACCTGGCCGTGGCTTTGCCGCAGCGCCACGACGCGGTGGCGTAGGCCGTTGACCTCAAATATCAGGTGCAGCACCGCCGTTGAGGGGTCTGCCCCATGGGGTGGGTGTTGCCAGGTGATGCGCAGCGGTGGTTGGTCGCCGGGACTTTGGACCCAAAGGCCAGAGGCACCACTGGGCGTAACGCTAAAGGCCACTGTGCGTTGCCTGTGCAAAAGCGTAAGGGGCCGCGCATAGGGGCAGGCCAAGGCGTGGGCTATGGGCGCGGGCTGCGCGGCGTCGCCCAATAGGTAGCAGGCTGCGGCGGCCAAAGGCAGCAACGACTGTTCAGAGTGGGCCAGATGCGCGAGCAGTTCGGTGTGGGCTTGGGTGAGCCAGCCGATGTGCGCCTTGCCATTTCTAAAATCTGGCGATTGCAGTATCGCGCCCAGCAAGGGCAGGTTGTTGGGTAAACCCAGCAAGGTGGTTTGCGACAGGCCTATCAGGGCTTGGGCAATGGCTTGTTCGCGTGTTTCGCCATGGGCAATGAGCTTGCCCAGCATGGGGTCAAAGTGGGGGCTAACCCGACTGTCCGACCTTATGGCGTGGTCTAGGCGCAGCGGGGCGGGGGGGCCTGCAAAGTAGTCGACTTGGCCGCCGTGGGGGACAAAATTCTCATCTTCGGCGCATAAACGTAACTCCACTGCATGCCCTGAGGGCTGACCTGCCGATGGCAGGGGTTCGCCGCGTGCCACGCGAAGCTGCCACTCCACCAAATCCACGCCGTAGCGCAACTCTGTAACGGGATGCTCGACTTGCAAGCGCGTATTCATTTCCATCAAAAAAAAGCTGTTTACGCCCACGGTCGGCACTGCGTGTTCTTCTAACAAAAACTCAACGGTGCCCGCGTTGGTGTAGTGGGCGGCTTGGGCCAAGGCGACGGCGGCTTGGCAGATGGCTTGGCGTTGGGCTTGTGTGAGGGCGGGGCTGGGGGACTCTTCTATGATTTTTTGGTTGCGCCGTTGCACCGAGCAGTCGCGCTCACCCAGGTGGATGATGTGGCCGTGGGTGTCGCCAAACACTTGGACCTCGATGTGGCGGGGGTTGATCAGGGCGCGCTCTAGCAGCAGGCTGGGGTCGCCAAAGGCGGTTTGCGCTTCGTGGCGGGCACTGGCCAGGGCGGTGGCTAGGTCAGCGGGGTGGTCTACCCGGCGCATGCCTCTGCCGCCGCCGCCATTGATGGCTTTCACCATCAGGGGCCAGCCGATACGCTGGGCCTCTGCCAAGAAGCGTTGATCGCTTTGTGCCTCTGGGCTGGGTTGGCCTTGTTCGTCCAGGCCGTCGTAACCGGGCAGGCAGGGCACGCCCGTCGCTCTGGCCAGTTGCTTGGCAGCCGCTTTACTGCCTAGCAAGCGCATACTGGCGGGGCTTGGGCCAACCCACACCAGACCGGCAGCAATCACCGCGTCCGCAAAGTCGGGGTTCTCACTTAAAAAGCCATAACCTGGGTGCACGGCGTCAGCGCCCGTTGCCTTGGCTGCGGCCAGCAGTTTGGCGATGTCCAGATACGACTGGGCAGGGGTTTGGCCACCCAAGGCAAACGCATGGGTGGCCGCTTGCACGTGCAGCGCGTTGGCGTCGGTTTCAGAAAAAACCGCCACCGTCTCTAGGCCCATGGCGTGGGCGGTGCGTAGGATGCGCAGGGCGATTTCACCCCGGTTGGCTATCAGTAGTCGTTGCATGGTGGTGGCTTGCTGAATTAACGCGGTGGGCGTTTGGCAATGCCCATGATCTTGGCCAGTATGCCCAGCATGACTTCATCGGCACCACCACCAATCGAGCCCAAGCGGCCGTCGCGGTACATGCGTGAGATTTTGTTTTCCCAGGTAAAGCCCATGCCGCCCCAGTATTGCAGGCAACCGTCGGGGATGATGCGGTTCAAACGCCCGGCCTTGAGTTTGGCCATAGAGGCCAGCTCGGTCACGTCTTGGCCTTGCACATACAAATCGCAGGCGCGGTAGGTCAGGGCGCGCAGGCATTCCACCTCGGTTTTGAACTCGGCTAATTTGTGCTGCACCACTTGCTGGTCGGCCAATGCGCCGCCAAACAATTGACGCTCTTGTGCCCATTCAACGGTCCAGTTGATGCAGTTGGTGAGGGATTGCAAGCCACTGGCAGCGGCCCATAAGCGCTCTTCTTGGAACTGCATCATCTGCATGGTAAAGCCCGCCCCCTCTTGCCCAATCAGGTTGCGTTGGGGCACGCGCACCTCGTCAAAATAAATCAGGCCGGTGTCGCTGCTGTTCATGCCGATTTTTTTGATTTTTTGCGCCACGCTAATGCCGGGTGTCAGCTGGCCACGGGGGCCATCGCGCATGGGCACCATCACCAGGCTTTTGTTTTTGTGGGCGGGGCCGTCGCCGGTGTTGACCAATATGCACATCCAGTCGGCTTGCAGGCTGTTGGTAATCCACATTTTTTGGCCGCTAATCACATAGTCGTCGCCATCTTTGCGGGCCACGCTTTTAATGGCCGACACATCGCTGCCCGCGCCCGGTTCGCTCACGCCTATGCAGCCCACCATGTCGCCTGCAATGGCCGGTGCTAAGAACTGGCGTTTGAGCTCGTCGCTGCCAAAGCGGGCCAGTGCGGGGGTGCACATATCGGTTTGCACGCCAATGGCCATGGGCACGCCGCCGCAATGGATGTGGCCCAAGGCTTCGGCCATGGCCATGCCATAGGAGTAATCCAGGCCCGCGCCACCGTAGGCCTCGGGTTTGGTTAGGCCCAACAGGCCCAATTGCCCCAGGCGCTTGAACACTTGATGGGCCGGGAAGATCTCCGCGGCTTCCCACTCGTCCACATGGGGGTTGATTTCGTCGTCAATAAACCGCTTAAGAGTGGCTTGAATTTGCAGGTGCTCGTGGGTATAGGCCATGGGGGTCTCCGTGGGGTAACAGCTAAGAAATAGGGGGTGGATTACATACGCGCCACACCAAACTGCATGGGCAGCAGTTGGGTGTGCTCGGCGCTGTGGCAGATGGCCAGGCACAGGGCCAGCACTTCGCGGGTGTCGCGGGGGTCTATCACCCCATCGTCTAGCACCAAGCCCGAGGTGTACAACGCGTCGGCTTGGCTTTCAAAGACCGAGACGATTGTGTCAAACTGGGCTTTGGCCTGTGCGGGGTCGGCTGTGAGGCCTTTTTTGGCCAGCGCCTGCTCGGTCACGATTTGCATGGTGGTGGCCGCTTGTTCACCCCCCATCACGGCGGTGCGAGCATTGGGCCAGCTAAACAAAAAACGGGGCGAAAAGCCGCGCCCGCACATGCCGTAGTTGCCGGCCCCAAACGAGGCCCCGCATTGAATGGTGATTTGCGGCACGCTGGCGTTGCTCACGGCCTGTATCATTTTGGAGCCGTGCTTAATCATGCCGCCTTGCTCACTCTCTTTGCCCACCATATAGCCTGTGGTGTTTTGCAGGTACACAATGGGGTGGCCCAGTTGGCACATGCGGGCAATAAAGTGGGTGGCCTTGTTGGCCCCGGCCACATCAATGGGGCCGTTGTTGCTAATAAAACCCACGGCGTGGCCGTCGATAAAGGCCTCCACGCACAGGGTCGTGGTGCCGTACAGGGGTTTGAATTCGAGCAAATCAGAACCGTCGGCCAGGCGGGCCATGACTTCGCGCATGTCTATGGGTTCGCGCAGGCTCTCGGGCATTAATGCGCCCAGTTGGTCCGGGCTGTAAAGCGGGGGCATTACCGTGCGGTTTTGCGTGGGTGGCGTGGCCCGGCGCTCCCATTGCAACTGCCGCACCACTTGGCGGGCCAGCCCCAAGGCTTGGCGATCGTCTTCGGCCAGGTACTCGCCCAGCCCCGACACGGTGCTGTGCATAAGCGCACCCCCCAACTCTTCTTCAGTGGCCACCTCGCCGGTAGCGGCCAAGAGCAGGGGCGGCCCCGCCAAAAAGGCGCGAGAACGGCCTTGCACCATCACCACCACATCGCTCAAACCCGGCATATACGCCCCGCCCGCCGTGCCCGAGCCATGCTGCACTGTAATGACGGGGATGCCCGCTTTGGACAAGCGCGCCAGGTTACGAAACAGGCTGCCACCGTGGACAAAGCCTTCTACCTTGTAGCGCATCAAATTGGCCCCGGCGCTCTCGACCAGATGCACAAAGGGCAGTTTGTTCTCTAAGGCGATGTCTTGCACGCGCAGGATTTTTTCTAGGCCTTTGGCTTGAATGGCCCCTGCCTCTATCCCCGAGTCGCTGGCCACCACCATGCAGCGCACGCCACTGATGCTGCCTATGCCCGCAATCATGCCACCGCCGGGGATGGATTTGTCGGGGTCTTGCGTGTCTTGCAAATACCCCGCCAGGGTGCAAAGGGGCAGGTAGGGGCTGCCGCTGTCCAATAACAAGGCCACACGCTCACGTGGCAGCAACTGGCCGCGCTTTTCAAACACGGGTTTGGCCCGCGCCGATGCACTGGCGGCTCTGTCTTCTAGTTGGCGCAGGTGGGCCACTTTTTGCAGCATGGCCGCTTGGCGCTGTAACGCGGCATCGCTTTGGAGATTCAACAGGGATTCAAAATGGGGCATGGTGGGGGTGAGGTCTGAGCTTCTACTGGCGATAGGGAGGGACGGCGGGGTGGTGGGGTGTGGCCCTGGCCTCAAACCTGGAACACCTTGGGAACGCTGGCCAAATGAAAGCCGTTAAAGGGGGCAATGGCACTGCGGTTTTTGGCATCGTCCTCGGGCGCAAAGTCGCCCCAACCCATGCGTACCTGGGGCCGTGCACCGTCCACTCGCAAGGTGGTGCCACTGATAAAGTTGGCACCGGGGCTGAGCAAAAACACCACGGCTGCGCTGGTTTCGGACTCGGTGCCAAAGCGGCCCAGGGGCACGGTTTGCGCCATCTCGCGCAGCATGGGGCCGGCCTCTGGGGGGTAGTGGTCCATGCCGCTGCTGGCAATGTAGCCCGGTGCCACGGCGTTGACGCGCACGCCCTCTTTGGCCCACTCCATGGCGGCCGTTTCGGTCAGGCTGACCATGCCAGCGCGGGCCGCGCCGCTGTGGCCCATGCCTGGCATAGAACCCCACATATCGGCCACGATGTTGACAATGGCCCCACCGTGCTGCTGCATGGACTCTACATAGCACTCTCGGGCCATTAAAAAGCCGCCGGTTAAATTGGTTTGGATGACCGCGTCCCAGCCCTTGGCTTTGATGGACTCTAGCGGCGTGATGTACTGGCCCCCGGCGTTGTTCACCAAACCGTGGATGCGCCCCTGCTGTGCCACCACGTCTTGCACCAGTTGCTTAACGGCTGCCTCATCGCGAATATCGCAACTGTGAAAACTGGCACTGCCCCCCATGCTGGTGATTTCTTGGTGCACCGTTTGTAGCTTGTCTAGGTTGCGCCCCACCAACACCACATGGGCATCTAGGTGGGCCAACTCGTGGGCGATGCAACGGCCAATGCCAGAGCCGCCCCCCGTGACGACGATGGTTTGCTGCTTAAACAAGGCTGGGGCAAAAGTGGACTGGTAGCTCATGGTGGAAGGCGGGGCGATTGGGGTTGAAACAAAGGTGTTTTGCAATGGGTTGTAGGTTCTGGGTTCAAAGGCATGCGCTAGTTGGCTAGTTGCCGTCATGTACAAACAGGGCAACGCTGGCCGCTGTTAACTCACTAATGCTGGCGCCTGCCTCCTGGCGGTACCACTGCACCGACCAATTGAGTGCGCCAAATATCAACAACCGGGCCAACTTCACCGGGGCCTGCAAGCGGCCTGCACGATGCAAGGACTGAAGAACAGGAATCCAGGCTGCCTCGTAGGCGCGTTGCAGTTCGGCCAGGGCCTCGCGCTGCGCGGGCACTATCGACTTGAATTCGTACAACATCACTGGCACAAAATCATTGCCTTCGCCCAGCAGAATCTCAAAATGCTGATGAACGAGACAGGTCAATTGCTCTTTGGCCGTGGGCTTGCGCTTGTCTTTGGCCAAGCGGTTTTGGGTTAACAGTTCAAGCGCCGCCTTTTGCCTTGCAATCGCGCTGGACATGCCGCCTTGCATCACCGCAAACAAGAGCGCCTGCTTGTTTTCAAAATGGTAAAACGGTGAGCCACTGCCCATGCCCGTGGCCAGTGCAATATCGCGGGTGCTGGTGCCGTCAAAGCCTTGCCGCCTGAACAGCTTGGCCGCGCAGGCAAGCAAATGCTGGCGGCGGTTGCCGTCGTCCACCTGGGCATGGGTTTTTTTTGGGCGACCTCGGCCCCGTGGCGGCGCCATGTGGGTGCCGGTGCTTGGGGTAGAAAGGGGGCTGGATAAAGGCATTATGGGGCGATCTTAGCGCCAAATCGAATTATGGCAAGCAAATGCTTGGTAAAAATAGGTAGAATGAAAAATCTGCCCGGTTTCGCCCTTGAGGCGGCACAATCGTGGCTGTTTCGCCACCCTTAACAAATTTTCGAACATGACCGACACGTCCCCATCGGTGCCTACCGCTTGCGCGGCAAGCGCGCCCGATTTATTGGTGCAGCGGCAAGACGCTGTTTTGTACCTCACCATCAACCGGGCTGAGCGGCGCAACGCAGTGAGTGCTTCGGTGCTGGCCGGTTTGATGACCGCGTTGACCGAGGCACAGGGCGACAAGCAACTGCGGGCCATTGTTTTGACCGGCGCGGGCGACAAAGCTTTTTGCGCAGGGGCCGACTTGCAAACCGGCACCTCGTTTGCTTTTGATTACTCTGAGCCTTACATGGGCTTTGCCAACGTGTTCAGAAAAGCGCGGTCTATGACGGTTCCCTTGATTGCGCGGGTCAACGGTACTTGCATGGCCGGTGGCATGGGCCTGATGGCCATGTGCGATATGGCGGTCTCTGCCCCCCACGCCTTGTTCGGCCTGCCCGAGGTCAAAGTGGGCCTGTTTCCAGCCCAGGTGCTCAGTGTGTTCCAACACCTGGTGCCACGGCGCTTGCTCAACGAGCTGTGCATTACCGGCGAGCCCATCAGCGCGGCGCGCGCGTTAGAGGCGGGTTTGCTCAATTACGTCTCGGCCGACCTTGATGGCCAACTGGCGCAATTGCTGGCTCGCATTACCGATAAATCCCCTGCAGCCATACGGCGTGGCTTGTACACGATCAAAGCGGCCGAGAACATGGCTTTTGAACAATCCATGACGTTTACCGAAAGCCAGATCGGCCTGTTTGCCTTGACCGAAGACGCCAAAGAAGGGCAACTGGCTTTTCGTGAGAAACGCCCCCCTAGTTGGCCAGGTCTTTAGATTAGCCACGCACAACGGCGCTATCATTGCCACTCGAAAGTACCCGATTGATTTCTAAAAGGCAGGCAACCCCATGGCGATTAGCCCTACAAAAATCATACGCATAGGCGGTGCCAGCGGCTTCTGGGGCGACAGTGCCGTAGCTGCCCCGCAATTGGTAAACCAAGGCGCAGTCGATTACTTGGTGTTTGATTACCTGGCCGAACTCACCATGTCGATTTTGGCCGGCGCCAAACTTAAAGACCCGCAAATGGGGTACGCCACCGACTTTGTGACGGTGGCTATGGCGTCGGTTTTGCCCCAGCTTAGGGCTAAAGGGATACGTGCGGTGAGCAACGCGGGTGGCGTCAACCCCGAGGCTTGTGCACAGGCGCTGCGCGATCTCGCGGCGACCTTGGGCGTTGACGTCAAGGTGAGCGTCGTGCTGGGCGATGACCTGATGCCTCAGATGGCCGAGTTGGTTAAGGCTGATCTGAAAGAAATGCAATCGGGCGCCAAGCTGCCGTCGCGCTTGGTAAGCGCCAACGCCTACCTGGGGGCCGAGCCCATTTGTGCGGCCCTAGACGGGGGTGCCGACATTGTGATTACCGGTCGGTGCGTAGATAGCGCGGTAACTTTAGGTATTTTGATGCACGAGTTTGGCTGGCAGGCCGGCAACCCCGCGCATCTGGATTGCTTGGCCCAGGGCAGTTTGGCCGGACATTTGATTGAATGCGGCGCTCAAGGCACCGGGGGCCTTTTTACCGACTGGCAATTGGTGCCTGATTGGGCGCATATTGGCTACCCCATTGTGGTGTGCGAGGCAGACGGGCGGTTTGTTATCACCAAGCCTCCAGGCACCGGCGGTTTGGTCAGTGTGCCCAGCGTGGCCGAACAATTGGTGTACGAGATTGGCGACCCCGCGCACTACCTGCTGCCCGACGTGGTGTGCGACTTTACCGAGGTCAGGATGCGCCAAACCGATCACAACACCGTGGAGGTGTTGGGTGCCAAAGGCAGGCCCGCTAGCCCCACGTACAAGGTGTCGGCCACCTATTTTCACGGTTACCGGTGCAGCAGCCAATTAACCATTGTGGGCATAGACGCCGTGGCCAAAGCTAGGCGCACCGGCGAGGCCATTATTGAACGCACAGAGGAAATGCTGCAGCAACAGGGCTTGGGCGATTACACCGCCACGAACATTGAGGTGTTGGGCGCCGAATCGGCCTATGGCCCCATGGCCCATTGGGGGGCATTGGCGACCCGCGAGGCGGTGTTACGCCTGACGGTGCAGCACAAACAAAAGTCAGCGCTGGCGCTGTTTGCCCGCGAGGTGGCGCCCGCGGGCACCAGTTTCTCGCCCGGCACCACAGGCGCTGGCGGCGGACGGTCTAGTGTCTCGCCCAGCATACGGCAGTACGCGTTTTTATGGGACAAGCAACGCGTGAGCCCCCTGGTGCGACATCACGACGGGCGCGTGCAAGAGGTGGCCACCCAAGCCCTTGGAGAACATTACCAAAACGCCAGCATTCCCCCGTCGGACTACGCTTTGTCGTCGTTTGGCAATTCCAAACTGACGAGGGGCACATCAGTCAAACTGGGTCGTCAGGTGAAGTTGATTGACGTGGCGTATGCCCGCAGTGGCGACAAAGGGGATACTTCCAATATCGGCGTCATTGCACGCCAGCCTCAATGGGTGGCACTGTTGCGCGAGCAACTGACAGAATCGGCGGTGGCGCAGTGGCTCAAACACACGGTCAAAGGGTCGGTAGTGCGCTACGAATTGCCAGGTATCAATGCTTTTAACTTCGTGTGTGAACGCGCCCTAGGCGGCGGGGGCATGGCTTCATTACGCAACGATGCCCTGGGCAAGGGGATGGCGCAAATCTTGCTATCCATGCCGGTTTGGCTGGACGAGGGTGCACTAGAGTAAACGCAGGCCCGACCACAACATACTGGCCCTGGCCAAGGCGAGTAGGCCGTCCATCAAACGCCTGAACTGGTCATCCTCAACTGCCGCACCCAGCGTTTTAGTCCCCTGTGACGCGCCAATCCGCCTCACGCGGCCCAAGCACCACGGCGAGGGCGGGTATCAGGGTGTATTTCATCATCGCGGGTACGTGCGGTATCTTGGTATTAGCTTAAAACCACAGAACTCAAACGCCGCCGGTAGGTGGTAACGGTGGGGTCTTGCGGCGGAATTTTGCCGGGCTCAACGGTCACAGCGGGCGGCTCAATGATTTCCAGAACGGCCACAAAGGTCTTGCGCGCCAGCCCTTCTTCCCAAGTTTTATCACGCATCAAAATTTCTAACAACTCGTCCATTGCGTCGGTATAGCGCTGCAAGCTGATCAGTAACTGCGCGCGGTTAAACCGTGCCAAAAAGTCGCGCTTGTTTTGGGCAATGGCGGTGTCGGCAGTCGCCAAGGCCGTTGCGGTGTCACCTTGCTTGCCCGCCATCTCTAGGGCGTTAAGCCAGCGCTGCATGGTATCAAACGCGCTAACGACGGATATTTTTGCGGCCACCGCGTCCAACACGTCCCTTGCTTTGTCCAAATCACCCGCGGTTAGCAGTGCTTTCAAGTAAGTCGTTCTGGCTTTGTCGTCGGTGGGGTCGGTGGTAACAGCCAAGCGCAGTTTTTCAAGGTGCTCGGCGGGGCTGAGTGCTTCTTCAACCACGGGTTCCGGTTCAGCCGGCTCGGGCTCTGGCGCAGGCAAATGCTTGTCCAAAAATGCGCGCACCTGACTTTCAGGTAAAGCCCCCTGAAAACCATCCACCGGCTTGCCCTCTTTCATCAAAACGCAGGTGGGGATGGAACGTATCCCAAAGGCCTGTGCCAATTCCTGCTCTTGGTCAGAGTCGATCTTGACCAGGTTGAAGCGACCTTTGTAGTCCTGCTCCAATTTTTCTAATATCGGCCCAATCGTCTTACAAGGCCCACACCAAGGGGCCCAAAAATCGACCAAAACCGGGACAGACATCGATGCGGCAATCACATCTTGGTCAAAATTTTCAAGGGTAATGTTGTTCATGAAAAAATAGTCGGGGCTAAACCGTAAAATTCAAGGCTTTCTGCGCTTAATCCGTGACTATAGGGCAAATCAGATTTGTCCCTTCTGCCAAACTCGCCCTCACCCTGGTGTACCTCAAGCCTATGACGCCTGCCGCCACTCCTGATACCCAAGCCACCTCACAATCCGCACAGCGGCGCGCCCACTATGGCCAAACCTTGCGCGGCCTTCAGGTGGTGGTCGTGATGGGCTCTGACAGCGATTGGGACACTATGCAGGAAGCCGTAGCCCTGCTTCAACAATTTGGCGTACCCCATCAGGCCATGGTGGTTTCGGCCCATCGCATGCCCGACGACCTGTTCGCACTGGCCGAGGCGGCGGGTGATGTGGGGCTTAGAGCGGTAATCGCGGGGGCCGGGGGCGCAGCGCACCTGCCCGGTATGCTGGCGGCCAAAACGGCGGTGCCGGTGTTGGGCGTGCCGGTGGCCAGCCGTCATTTGCAAGGGGTGGACTCACTGCACAGCATCGTGCAAATGCCCAAAGGCATACCCGTTGCCACTTTTGCGATTGGCAAGGCAGGCGCCGCCAACGCGGCCCTTTTTGCCGTTGCCATGCTGGCCAGTACCGATGCGGCATTGGCGCAGCAATTGGCCGCTTACCGAGCCGCGCAAACTGAAAAAGCCAGAGCCATGGTGCTACCCCCTTTGGAGGCTGCCCATGGCGCATAACACCGAACTGTTGCCCGGTCAGCACCGCTCGGGCCAGCAAGCTACTTTGGGCGTGGTCGGGGGCGGGCAATTGGGCCGCATGTTTGTTCAGGCGGCGCAGCAAATGGGCTTTTACACCGCGGTGCTCGATCCCGACCCCAGCAGCCCGGCCGGTGGGGTGAGCCACTACCACATTCAAACCGACTACCTGGACGAGCAGGGCCTGGCCCAACTCATGCAGCGGGCAAGTGCCATCACCACTGAGTTTGAAAACGTGCCAGCAAAGGCGCTGGTGACCTTGGCAGGGCACAGAACCGTTGCACCGGGCGCCCGGGCGGTGGCCATAGCCCAAGACAGAATCCAAGAAAAAGCCCACTTTACGCTGTGCGGCGTGCCCTGTGCGCCCTACGCCGTGATTGAAACGGCTGCCGATATAGAGGCGGTGCCAAAGAACTTGTTTCCTGGTCTTTTGAAAACCGCACGCTTAGGCTACGACGGCAAGGGGCAAAAATCGGTCGCTGATGCCAGCCAATTGGGTGAGGCCTGGGCGCAATTGGGCCAAGTGCCCTGTGTGCTCGAGCAGCGTTTGCCCTTGCTCATGGAGTGCTCGGTGATTGTGGCCCGGGGCCACGACGGGGCTATGGTGCATTTTCCGGTTCAAAACAACTTGCATCGCGACGGTATTTTGGCGGTTACCCAAGTTTTTGAAGGAGCGGTACCCGCATCCACTGCCGCCAAGGCCGTGGATTGGGCACGGGCCGTGGCACAGGGGCTGGATTACGTGGGCGTGTTGTGCGTGGAGTTTTTTGTGGTTGCGTCAGGCCTTGACGGACAGGCACCGGGGCCAGCCCAACTGGTGGTCAATGAAATGGCCCCTCGGCCCCACAACAGCGGGCACTACAGCCTAGACGCCTGTGACCAATCGCAGTTTGACCTGCAAGTAAAAACCCTGGCGGGTCTGCCCTTGGTTCCGGTTCGCCAGCACAGCCCCGCCGTAATGCTCAACCTGCTGGGCGATTTGTGGTTCAAGGGCCAGTCGGTGGACAAAGGCCAAGCCAAAGCCCAAACCCCGGACTGGGCTAAATGCCTGGCGCTGCCGGGTACGCATCTGCACCTGTACGGCAAACTTGATCCCAGACCTGGCCGAAAAATGGGCCATCTCACCATTACCGGGGCCACGGCGGCCGATGTCACGCGCACGGCACAGGCTGTCTGCGCTGTTTTGGGTATTGAAGCCTTTTGACGGGTAAGCCTTTGGAACCTGTACGCCAAGACCCGGCCCCGTTGATGGCGACTGACACCCAAATCCAACACGCGGCCCGTGAGCTCGCGGGTGGCGGTTTGGTGGCCATCCCCACTGAGACGGTATACGGCTTGGCCGCTGACGCCAACAACGACGAGGCCGTTTCCAAAATATTCACCACCAAGGGCCGGCCCGCTGACCACCCCCTGATTGTTCATGTGGTCAACGCCCAGGCGGTTCAACACTTTGCGCAAAATCTGCCCCCTTTCGCCGCATTGTTGATGCAAGCGTTTTGGCCTGGGCCACTCACCTTGATTGTTTCGCGCCGCACGGGTGTGGCAGTGGGTGCGACCGCCGGACAGGGTTCGGTGGGGGTGCGCTGCCCCGCGCACCCGGTTGCCCAAGCCCTTTTACAGCATTGCCAAACGCTGGGTGTATGGGGCTTGGCCGCGCCCAGTGCCAATCCTTTTGGCCGCATCAGCCCCACCACCAGCGCCCACGTGCGTGCTGATTTTGGACAGGCCTTAACGGTTCTGGAAGGGGGCCCTTGCGCCGTTGGAATTGAGTCCACCATTGTGGACTGCAGCCGTGGCCATCCGGTGCTGCTACGCCCTGGCGTGGTCAGTGTTCCCGATCTGGAGCGGGTGCTAGGGCAACGGGTTTGGCGCGACTATGAAACCTTGCCCAGTGATGGGCAAACCCAGGCCGCACCCAAGGCATCGGGCACACTGGCCTCCCACTATGCACCCCGTGCGCGTTTGTATTGCCTGCCCTTGGACGAATTGTTGGCCCTATTGCAAGACGCCAACCCACAAGGCCCAGTGGCCCTTTACACCTTTGACAGGCCCGCTGGTTTGCCGCCTTATGTGCAGTGGGTGGCGATGCCTCGTGACCCTGTTGCCTGTGCGCAAACGCTTTTTTCCCAGTTGCGTGCTTTTGACGTGCCGGGTGTGCACGCCATTTGGGTGCAGTGTCCTCCCAATACCTCTTTGTGGGAAGGGGTAAGGGATCGATTGGGGCGGGCATCCGCCATTCCTGGCCACTCCTCCAGTTGATATGGCATTCGCATCCGGTTCCTGATGCATTGCAGGGGCGCTTGCTCCTGTCTGTCAGACCCTTAAACGCTCCCAAGCTTCTTGGTACTTGGCGGCCGTTGCTGCAATTACCTCTGGCGGCAGCGTTGGCGCGGGAGCGGTTTTGTCCCAAGGTTGCGCCTCTAGCCAGTCGCGTACAAACTGCTTGTCGTAGCTGGGTGGGTTAAGCCCCTGCCTCAGGGCGTCTTCATAGCCCTCTACCGGCCAGTAACGAGACGAATCAGGCGTTAACACCTCGTCCATCAATACCAGTTCGTCGTTTTCGTCCAGCCCAAACTCAAACTTGGTATCGGCGATCAGCAAGCCCTTGGTGGCGGCAAAATCACGCGCGGCCGTGTACAAGCGCAAGCTGGTGTCGCGAATCTGCGTGGCCAATGCCAGCCCCACCCGCTCCACACTTTGCGCAAAGGTAATGTTTTCATCGTGCTCGCCCATAGGCGCCTTGGCCGCTGGCGTGTAAATGGGCGCATCCAATCGGCTGGCATTTTGTAAGCCCGGTGGCAAGGCCACACCACATACCGTTTGTCCCTCTTGGTATTCCTTCCAACCGCTGCCTGCCAAATACCCCCTTACCACCGCCTCAATCGGCAACGGCCGCAGGCGCTTGACCAGCATAGATCGCCCTGCCACCATAGGCACTTCTTCAGACCCCACCACCGACTCTGGTGCAAGACCCGTCAAATGGTTGGGGCATATCGCACCCAAACGGTCAAACCAAAACAAAGCCATTTGCGTAAGCATCGCCCCCTTGCCCGGAATCGGCTCGCCCATCACTACATCAAACGCGCTCAAGCGGTCAGAGGCCACCATCAAAATGCGGTCGTCCCCCACCGCGTAGTTGTCGCGCACTTTGCCACGCGCCAGTAAAGGAAGGGAGTGAAGTTGTGAGGTGTGCAGGGCGTAGGTCATGCGATATTTTAAAGGGTGCTTTGCGGAGAGGCGTGGCGCAAAAAAATGAGGTGCCAATGAGGTACATTGACGCTCTGGCCAATCGCTTGGCTTTGGGGTCGAAAGAACTTCAGTGGCAACGGTTGATCTACGTAGTGAATAAAACTTTGAAAATGGTTAAAAAAACGGGGAACGATTTATTTATCGTTGATAACAGCGATAACGACTGGAAGGTCGTGAACTATCTGACCGAATGGGCTGATATATCCCATCAATTTGATATCGCTACCGGATACTTTGAGATTGGTGCGTTGCTGGCGCTGGATGGTAAATGGCAGCAGTTGGCGCATATTCGCATCCTAATGGGTGATGAAGTCACCAAGCGCACCCATCGTGCATTGGTGGAGGGGCTTGCGCGGGTAGGTCAACTGCTGGACGAAAGCATTGAGCGCGAAAAGCAAAAAAATGATTTTTTAACTGGCGTGGATCACATTGTTCAAGCCCTGGCCACAGGCAAATTGCAGTGCCGGGTGTATACCAAGAAAAAATTTCACGCCAAGGCCTATATCACCCACAGTAAATTGGCCGTTGTGGGATCGTCCGCCTTGGTCGGTTCCAGTAATTTCACCCAACCGGGATTAACCGGCAACGTAGAACTTAACGTGCAACTGCGCCGCGAGGTAGAAGATCTCCAGCAATGGTTTGACACGCATTGGAACGACGCAGAGGATGCTTCAGTCGCGGTGCTCAAGGTGGTGGAACGGCATACCCGCCACTACCTGCCCTTTGAGGTGTACGCCAAGGCGCTACAGGCCTACTTCAATAACTATGAAGAAACCGCAGGGGATTGGGAGCGTAAGCAATCGCGTATGTACCCAATTTTGGACCAATACCAACGTGACGGTTATGCCGCTTTGCTCAAAATTGGCGGCAAATACGGTGGGGCTTTTTTATGCGACGGTGTGGGTTTGGGCAAAACCTTTGTGGGCCTCATGTTGATTGAGCGCTTGGTTAAGTTTGAACGCAAAAAAGTGCTTTTGGTCGTTCCCAAGTCAGGTCGTGAGCCCGTGTGGGAGTCCAGCCTGCGCCGCCATTTACCTGAGTTATTTGGCGATTTTTCTAATTTGGTTTTGATCAACCACACCGATTTACAGCGCGGCGGCGAATGGGTAGAAAAGCTCCAACGCCTTAAAGAACAGGCCGATGTGATCGTGATCGACGAAGCCCATCACTTTCGAAATCCCGGTACAAAAAAAGAAACCTCCCGCTATTGGCAAATGCAGTCCATCGCCAAGGGCAAGCAAGTCTTTATGTTAACGGCCACCCCTATCAATAACCGCCTGATTGATCTACAACACCTGATAGAGCACTTTACCCAACGAGCACCTGATCATTTCAATGAAACGCTAGGAATCCACTCGCTGCCGGGGCACTTTCGCAAGCTTGAAAAAGAGCTGACCAAACGCCTAGGCATAGAAGCTTTGCAAGGCGAACTGACGGGTTTTGAGGTGAGTGATTTCTTGGCGCACGATAGCCTGTTTCGCGAATTGGTCGTACAGCGCAGCAGAGCCTATGTCAAACAAAGCCAGTTAACGGCGGGAGCCAAAGCGGCCTTATTCCCCAAGCGGGCAGCGCCTAAGGTAGCCGATTACTCGGTCAAAAAAACCTATGGCAAGTTGCTGGCCATGTTAGAAAAAGCCTTTAATCGCAAGCACCCCCTGTTTACCCTGCCCATGTACTACCCCTTGGCCTATTCCAAAGTGCCAGTGGCCGATGGGTTTGAAGACAACCGCCAAAAACAAGTCGTGGGTCTTATTCGAATATTGTTTTTAAAGCGATTTGAAAGCTCTGCCCGTGCCTTTGAAACCTCTTGTCAGCAGCTACTACGCAAAGTGTTGGCCTTCGTCACAGTTAACAGTACCACGCGACACGAACTGGCCGCCTTGGAGCGCTGGCGTATTCACCAAGAGGAGTTGTTGGGTGAGGTTCAAAAACGCCAGCAGCAGCTTTTTGACCCAGGCCCCGAAGGTCAAGATGACACCGAAGAGGATGTGATTCCAGACGAAATGCTTGCAGAGGTGGAGCTACTCAACCGGGACGAGTTTGACGTACCACAGATGCTTTCTGAGTCATTGCAAGACCTCAACCAATTGGCGGAATTCCTCAACGAGCTACGGCAATTCAAACCCAGTCACGACGACAAACTACGCGCCCTTGTTCACTTGCTCAAATCCGATCCGGTGCTCAAAAAGCACAAGGTCATGATTTTTAGCGAGTTCTCTGCGACTGCTCGTTACCTGGCCCAAGAGCTAGAGAGAGCAGGTATCAAAGGCATAGATCAGATCGACTCCGCAACCAAGGGGAGCCGTGGTGATGTCATTCGCCGGTTCTCGCCCTACTACAACAACATGACCAGCCAAGCCTTGGCCGATTTAGGCCAGTCAGAAACCCGGGTGCTGATTGCCACCGACGTACTGAGCGAGGGCTTGAACCTACAAGACGCCACCCGCCTGATTAACTACGATTTGCATTGGAATCCTGTCCGTTTGATGCAGCGCATAGGCCGCGTGGACAGACGCATGAATCCCGATATTGAAAAGGTCCTGGTCAAAGACCACCCAGAGGTTAAAGACATCCGAGGCACCGTCGAATATTGGAATTTTTTACCCCCTGGCGAATTAGACGAGTTGCTCAACCTCTTTAAAAAGGTATCCAACAAAACCCTGCTGATCTCAAAAACATTGGGCATTGAGGGCAAAAAGCTTTTACGCCCTGAGGACGACTTCGCGGCCCTGCGCGACTTTGACCATCAGTTGGAGGGCGAACCCACCGCCCTAGAGACCATGCACTTGGCCTACCAACAACTGCTGGTAAACCACCCTGATTTACCGCAGCGTTTACAAGTGCTTCCAGGCCGGGTTTTTAGCGGCAAAACGCATATCCAACCGGGCGCGCAGGCGGTGTTCTTTTGCTTTGCTTTGCCCAGCAAAGACCCTTCAGTGACGGTACAGGACGAAGAATCAGAGGCATGGACACTGACCAAAGGCCGCACGGAATGGCTGCTGTTGGATTTGCAAAGCGGCAAGGTGCTAGACAACGCAGCCGCCATTGACGCCGTGATCCGATGTGAACCCACCACGCCACGGCAATGCCTCATTGCGCATATGACGCTTTCGGAGGCGCGCGCCAAAGTAGAAAAGCACTTAAAAAACGGTTACCTGCGACAAGTCCAAGCCCCTTTAGGGGTACTGCCACAATTGTTGGCTTGGATGGAATTGAATTGACACGGTACCGAAAGAGCCTTAACCCCACCACGCCATGCCCATCCAGCCCACTTCGCCATTTGATTCGCTAGCCCAGCGATTGCGCCAAGTACAAACCATTGCCACCTTGGTGCAGGTGCTGCACGATGAGTTGGGTTGGCCGGTTGATGTAGAAGACTGGGAAGCCAATTTGTTTGACTGGCAGCCCGAAGAACTCAACTTAAAGGCCGAGCACGCCGTTAAGGTCAAGTCCATACAGCAACTGCGCCCCTTGGTCAGTGGTCAGCCTTGGGGTATTTTCTTTGTCGAATTCAACCAAGGCCGCCTGCCCATCACCGCGCTGCGCCGGGTGCTTAACGGCTTGGTGCCCAAGGGCAGGGCCAGCAGTGGTGGTCACCAAACCTGGGCGGCGCACGACCTGCTTTTTGTGTCCAGCTTTGGGCAAAGCAGTAGCCGCCAAATTGCACTGGCCCATTTTACCGACGAGTCGGACCAAGGCGATTTGCCCACACTGCGCGTGCTCGGCTGGGACGACGACGACACCCCCATGCAATTGGACTATGTGGCCCAAACCCTGCACAATCAACTGCGTTGGCCCGCCAGCACTGGCACCCAAGCCGAGCTACAGGCCTGGCGCAAGCAGTGGGCTGGTGCCTTCGCGCTGGGCTATCGCCAAGAAATCAACGACAGCAAAACCCTGGCCTTGGCCATGGCGCAATTGGCCAAACGTATCCGCAAGCGCGTGAACACCGTGCTGGAATTAGAGAGTGACAGTGGCCACCTGCGGCAAATGCACAAGGCGTTTAAAGACAACCTCATTGCCGATTTGTCCGACGACGCCTTTGCCGATATGTTTGCGCAAACCGTGACCTATGGCCTGTTCACCGCCCGCGCCAGCCGCAGCAGCGGCGCACTGGTGGCCGACAACCTGACCGATATGGTGCCTAGCACTAACCCGTTTCTCAAAGAATTGCTGGGTAGTTTTTTAAGCGCCGCAGGGCGTGCCCGTCACCGCGCCAAGCGGGTGGATTTTGATGAATTGGGCATTAACGAAGTGGTCACCGTGTTGCGCAACGCGGCAATCGAAGCGGTGCTGCGCAGTTTCAACGCCAGCAAGCCGGGGGACGACCCGGTAATTCACTTTTACGAAGATTTTTTGAACGAATACGACGCTGAAATGCGCGACAAGCGCGGTGTGTTCTACACCCCTGGCCCGGTCGTTCATTTCATTGTGCGTAGTGTTGACGAGATTTTGAAAACCGAGTTTGGCATTGAAGACGGCCTGGCCAGCACCATCACCTGGGGTGAAATGCTGGCGCGTAAGCCCGATCTAAAGCTTCCCAAATTTTGCACGACCGCCACACCCTTTGTGCAGGTGCTAGACCCCGCCACCGGCACAGGCACCTTTATTGTTGAAGTGATATCGCAGGTCCACGCCCATAAAGTGCGCCAATGGGCCAAGCAGGGCAAACCCAACAAAGCCCAGTGGCAGCCCCTGTGGGTGGACTATGTACAGCACCATCTGCTGCCGCGCCTGCATGCCTTTGAACTCATGATGGCCCCCTACGCCATTGCCCACATGAAGATAGGCCTGAAACTGGCCGAGACGGGTTATACCTTCCCAGCGGACGGACCGCGCGCTAGGGTCTTTTTGACAAATGCTCTTGAGCCTGCCCATGAGATTCAGCGCACCCTTGAAACTATGTCACCGATGCTAGCCCGCGAGGCCTCAGAGGCCAATCAAGCCAAGGAAGGCGGTGGTTTTACTGTCATCGTCGGGAATCCACCATATGCAGGACACTCCGCCAACAACAATGTCCCGACCATCGTGTCCGCAGTGCATGAATACAAACGCGGTTTTCCCGATCTACAAAAACCCGGACAAGGTAAATGGTTGCAAAACGATTACGTCAAGTTCATTCGCTTTTGTGAAATCAAGCTAAGCGAGAATGCGGTTGGTGTTTTGGGCCTCATCACAGACCACTCCTACTTGGACAACCCCACGTTCAAAGGTATGCGGCATCACTTACGGCAGTCGTTCCCGTTTATCCGCATCATAGATTTGCACGGCAACACCAAGAAAAAAGAAAAGGCCGCGGATGGATCCAAGGATGAATCGGTATTCGCAATCACCCAGGGCACGGCTATCGGTTTGTTTGCATTGGGAGGGGCAACCAACGATGAAAAATGCTTGGATATCCTAGGTGTCACTGACCGGCATATAGGATCCACTTCATGATCGGCATATAGGATCCAATTTGTGACCGGCGTAATGGAGCCAATTCGTGATCGGCGTATAGGATCCATTTCATGATCGGCATATTGGAGCCACAAGCAGGGCGT
>JBEIEP010000043.1:0-23002 GCA_040382935.1 Burkholderiaceae bacterium | reverse complement strand
ACAGTTCACTGGGCTTGCGCCCGCTGCGAACCAATTCGACCATCTGGTCACGAAACGCTTGCGCGTAGCGAGGGGTCTTATTTGACATTTGGGACTCTTCCTTTCAGGGAGAAAGTGTCCGCGAAAAAGGGGTAACTTCAGTTAAGCGCCACCAGAGCGGGATTGGCGAATACGGTCTATTAGCCCGTTTAATTCGTCTATAGAGCCAAAAGAAATCGCCAACTCCCCTTGTTCCTCAATGCGGCCCGCCCGCTTGGTTCGCTTTTTGACCCTAACCTCCACGCTGGCCGCTAACAGGTCAGACAGTTCTTCTTCAACCCGCTTAAGGTCACGTGTTTTTTCTTTGCGCGGCTTGTTGGGTTGTAAAGTGAATTCTGCGCCTAAGCGCTTGGCCAGCGCTTCCGCTTCCCGAACAGACATTTTTTTGGCGGTAATTTGGTGTGCAGCCGTGATCTGTGAGGCTTTTTCAAGCACCAGCAACGCACGCGCGTGGCCCATGTCAATATCGCCAGCCATCAACATGGTTTGTACAGGCTCAGCCAAATTGAGTAGCCTAAGCAGGTTTGAACAGGCGCTGCGTGAACGCCCGACCGCTTGCGCGGCCTGCTCGTGAGTGAGTCCAAACTCTTTTACAAGCCTTTGAATTCCTTGGGCTTCTTCAAGTGGGTTGAGGTCTTCGCGTTGAATGTTTTCAATCAAGGCCATGGCCGCAGCGGCCTCGTCGGCTACGTTTTTGACCAGTACCGGCACCTCGGTCAACCCCGCCAAACGGGCCGCACGGAAGCGGCGTTCGCCAGCGATGATTTCGTACTTACCGGTGTTGGGGCCACTACCGAGTTGGCGCACCAAAATGGGCTGCATGATGCCTTGCGCCTTGATAGAGTCGGCCAACTCGTACAAAGCGCCCTCGTCCATGCGGGTGCGCGGCTGGTACTGGCCCTGCACCATCACCTCCAAGGCAAGCGTTGTGGGCAGGCTTCTGGCGGCGCGCTCTTCGCTGGTGGTGGTGCCGTCGGCCGAGTTATCGGCTACGCGTGGGCCAAGTAGCGCTTCAAGTCCGCGGCCTAAGCCTTTTGGTTTTTTGGTGACCATGGGAGGGGAATAAGAAAAGTGGATAAAAAGTAACCGTCAATCAGTTTCACATGGTCTGTATGCGGTCAACCATTTCTTGGGCAAACTCGACATAGGCTTTGCTGCCCCTGGCAGAAGGGTCAAACACCACACCGGGTAAGCCATAGCTTGGGGCCTCGGCCAAGCGAACATTGCGCGGTATCACCGTGTTGAAAACCTTGTCGCCAAAGTGGTCCTTCAGCTGGTTGCTCACCTGTGTTTGCAGCGTAATACGGGGGTCAAACATCACCCGCAGTAGGCCAATAATGGCCAGATCGGGGTTGAGATTGGCGTGTACCTGCCGGATGGTGTTCACCAGATCGGTTAAGCCTTCAAGGGCAAAGTATTCGCATTGCATGGGTACGACCACCCCGTGGGCGGCACATAAACCATTGAGGGTTAGCATGGAAAGACTGGGTGGACAGTCGATCAGAACAAAGTCGTAGTCATTTGCGACCTCGGCGATGGCCTGCTTGAGGCGGCGCTCGCGCCGTTCAATATCTACCAGTTCCACCTCGGCCCCCGCCAACTCGCGGTTGGCACCCAGCACGTCGTAGCCGCAGTCTGGCGCCATTATTCTTGCTTCGGCGATGGAGGCGGACTCTAACAGTACGTCGTACACCGTTAAGGCCATGGTGCGCTTGTCGATGTTGGAACCCATGGTGGCATTGCCCTGTGGGTCAAGGTCGATCATCAGCACCCGTTGGCCTACTTTGGCCAGGCCCGCAGCCAGATTCACAGTGGTAGTGGTTTTTCCTACCCCGCCTTTTTGATTGGCAACACAGAAAATTTTTGTCATGGTCTTATCTTATTTGCCTAAGGCTAAGCGCAGGCCAAAGCCCACCAACAACAAACCCGCAAACTTTTGAAGGGCGCTACTGGCCTTTGGGTTGGCACGCAGGCGTTCGGCAAAAAAGTGCGTTAACAGCACGACGCCAAAACAGTAGATGAAAGCCAACACAGCAATCGTCACCGCCATCACGCCAAAAGTCAGCGTGCCTTGGTGAACCTTTGGGTCAATAAACAGAGGAAAAAACGCCATGTAAAACACAATGGCTTTGGGGTTGAGAAGCGTGATAACAAAGGCTTGCTGCAGGTACTGGCGCGGCCGAATGTTCAGGATGGGTGCGTCACCCGGTTTGGCTAAAATCATGCGCAAACCCAAGTAGGCCAGGTAGGCGGCCCCCACCCACTGCACAGCAGTAAAGGCGCCTGGGTAGGCGGTAATAATGGCGGCTACCCCTGCCACTGCCAGCCACATAAGCACTTGGTCCCCCAACATCAAACCCAGGGTGGCGGCGGTACCACCTTTGATGCCACCTTTTGCGGTAGAGGTCATGATGGCCAAATTACCAGGACCAGGGATAAACAGCAAAACAATGAATGCGAGGACAAATGCGCCGTAGTCAGTGATTCCAAAAAATGAGGTCATGGGTTGTTGCGTGCGAGTAGTAAAGCGCTGGAAGTTGCCCGCTTGCATTGGTGGTGCGCAGCGTCTCTTAATTGTCGCCGATTTCGGCGGGCTTGTTTCACGTGAAACAAGCCGTCTTTTCGGGTTGTTAAGTTGTACTTGGAGTCAACTACAAATGGTTGGCGCCTCTTTAAACCTAGAAACGGCAGTTGACCGCTTCCTTCTTTTGGTAAAACCGTATGAACACTGATGTTTTAACGCCCTTAAACCTCCACCGCTTAGGTGAGTGCGCTATAGACTCGACTGCCGTTTCTAGGTTAAATGGAGTCTGCGTCGCGGGGTTCCATCCAAACAATGCAGCGACTGGCATCTAGTCCTGGGACCTGCAAAACCTCAACTTTTGTGACACGAACCGAACCCGGTAAGGATTCAATCTCATCGTCAGGCGTTTTTCCTTTGAGGGCCATCCAGACGCCACTCCTTTTTGGAGGGGTTTGTTTCACGTGAAACAATGTCCATTTTGTAAAGTCGGCCAGTGAAGCAAAAGCCCGGCTGGTGACCACATCAAACCCTTGACTGTTCCAGTTTTCCACACGGTTGTGCACGGCAGCAAAGTTAGGCAATTTAAGGGTGGCGCCCACCTGGGTCAGGAAGGCAACTTTTTTCGCTACGGTGTCAATGCAGGTGACGGAAACTTCGGGGCACATAATGGCGATCACCACCCCGGGTAACCCTGCGCCCGCACCCACATCCAAAAGAGTGGTCGCCTGCCCTTGGGTATGGCGGCGCAACGGCGCAATGGCGGCTAGGCTGTCAAGTAAATGCAGCGAAAGCATCTCCTGGGGGTCTCGCACGGCGGTGAGGTTGTACACCTTGTTCCATTGTGCAATTAGGCGCAAGTAGTCCAAAAGCCGTTGAATTTGCTCAGGCGTCGCGGGTAAATTTAGCGCGTCAAGGCCTTGCTTGAGGGGCAAGGCCAACGGGTCGGCAGATGAGGTGGAATGCACAGGGGTCACACTGGTACCACTTTAGGCCACTTCAAGATTGGCGAGTGGGGTTTTGTAGCCCGACTTTTTCAGGTGGACCAACAGCAAAGAGATGGCGGCAGGGGTAACCCCTGAAATACGCGACGCCAACCCAAGGGTTTCTGGCCGTTGTTGTTGCAGTTTTTGACGCACCTCAAAACTTAATGCGCTTACCTGCATATAGTCCAAATCAGGCGGTAAACGCAGGCGCTCGTAATGAGAGGCGCGGCTTACCTCTTCTTGTTGCTTGGTGATATAGCCCGCATATTTGGCGCTGATTTCCAATTGCTCAATAACGGCAGAACGTAGCTCCTGTTCAACCACGGTTGCATCACAGGGCGTGACGGGCTCGTCGGCCTGTGTTTGTCCGGTCGTAGGCAATAAATCGGCCATTGCCCATTGTCCACCAGACAAACTCATCAGATCGGTATAGCCCACGTTGGGCCTGCGCAGCAGGTCAAACAAGTTGTATTCGTGCTCTAAGGCTTTGCCCAATACCCGTTCGGCTTCTGGTGTGCTCACGGTTTTCGGGCTTACCCAGGTGCTACGCAGCCGCTCTGTTTCACGTGAAACAAGATCGCGTTTGCGGCAAAACACATCCCAGCGGGCGTCGTCCACCAAACCCAGTTCCCGGCCTTTTTCAGTCAGGCGCATATCGGCGTTGTCCTCACGCAGTTGCAGTCGGTACTCGGCGCGGCTGGTGAACATGCGGTAGGGTTCGGTCACGCCCTTGCTGATCAGATCGTCTACCAGCACCCCAAGATAAGCCTCATCACGGGCGGGCACCCAAGGCGCTTTGCCTTGGCACAGCAAGGCGGCATTGGCCCCTGCGTACAGGCCTTGTGCAGCAGCTTCTTCATAGCCGGTGGTGCCGTTGATTTGCCCTGCAAAAAACAGGCCGGCAATGGCGCGTGTTTCAAAGTTGGTTTTTAGCGCACGGGGGTCAAAGTAGTCATATTCAATGGCGTAACCAGGGCGCAGGATGTGCGCGTTTTCTAGGCCTGCCATGGACCGTACCAAGTCGTACTGCACATCAAATGGTAGGCTGGTAGAGATACCGTTGGGGTAAAACTCGTGGGTGGTCAGGCCCTCGGGTTCCAAAAAGATTTGGTGGCTTTCTTTGTCGGTAAAGCGGTTGATTTTGTCTTCAACGCTGGGGCAGTACCTGGGGCCTACCCCCTCGATCACACCGGTAAACATAGGGCTGCGGTCAAAGCCGCTGCGGATGATGTCGTGGGTGCGCTCGTTGGTGTGGGTAATCCAGCAGGGCACTTGCTGGGGGTGCATACGCCGGTTGCCCATAAAACTAAACACCGGCATGGACTCGCTCATGCCCCCTGGCATGCCATCACCCGGCTGCTCCAGGCATTTTGAAAAGTCGATGGTGCGGCCGTCCAGGCGCGGCGGGGTGCCGGTTTTGAGGCGTCCTTGCGGTAGCTTGAGTTCTTTTAAGCGATGGCTTAAAGACTGGGCGGGGGGGTCGCCTGCCCGCCCAGCCGCATAGTTGTTCAACCCCACATGGATTTTTCCATCCAAAAAGGTTCCAGCGGTCAGCACAACGGTCTTTGATCTAAAGTGAACACCAACTTGTGTTATGGCCCCCGCCACGCGGTCGCCCTCTACCATCAAGTCGTCAACGGCTTGCTGAAACAACCACAGATTGGGTTGATTTTCTAACTGGTGGCGAACGGCCGCTTTGTACAAAATTCGGTCGGCTTGTGCCCGGGTGGCGCGAACGGCAGGCCCTTTGGAACTGTTCAAAATCCTAAACTGTATGCCGGCATGGTCAGTGGCCAAGGCCATGGCGCCGCCCAAGGCATCCACCTCGCGCACCAGGTGGCCCTTGCCGATACCACCAATAGAGGGGTTGCAACTCATCTGCCCCAAGGTCTCTATGTTGTGGGTAAGCAGCAATGTGGCACAACCCATGCGCGCGCTGGCCAAAGCGGCTTCTGTGCCCGCATGGCCGCCGCCGACAACAATGACATCGAATTCTTTTGGGTACAACATAGTTCACCTAATACGCATGCCTGCCCAGGCAGGTCTAATGAAGCGTGTGATTGTCGGTCATTTGCGGCTACCGCGCTAGACCACCCCTACTCCCACTTAGGCAAGGTCTGCGTACGCAATTGTTTGCGCTGCTTGGCGTAGTCGGGCACTAGGGTGGCTACGGTGTCCCAAAACTGGGGGCTGTGGTTCATGACGCGTAGGTGTGATAGCTCGTGAACCACCACGTAATCGATAACGCTGGGTTTGAAATGGATCAACCGCCAATGCAGGCGTATGCTGCCGTCTATCTTGGCGCTGCCCCAGCGGGTGCCTGCGTTGCTGAGACTAAGGCGTGTCCATTTCACCCCCAGTTGAGGTGCAAAATGCTGTAGTCGTTCAGTAAAGTGGGTGCTTGCTTGCCGCATAAGCCAGGCTTTAGCGGCATCTCGAATTTGCTGAACACTGGCATCATGGGGCAAACTTAACAGCAGTTGGGCGGCTTGCCCAGGTGTTTTGGGGCCTATCCATTGGGCGTTGGTGCGGGTCGCGGTGTGGGTGGGGTCTAGCACCAGGGTGACCGGTTCACCCAAAAACTGCAATGTTGCGCCGTCTTCCCAGCGTATGCTTTGGTGCATGGACTGTTCGGTGCGGGTTTGCAACTCGCTCAACTTGCGCAAAATCCAAGGGGCTTTGGCGCGCAGGGCCTGGTTGATGTCGGGTAGCCCCACCCATTGAGGGGCCTTCACGTTCAAGCCCTGGTCGGTAACCACAAAACCTATGCTGCGCCGTTTGGCGCGTTCTAGCTTGTACGCCACCTCGATTTCATCTGAACCCCGCATAGGCAAATGCAGGCTGTGGGTGGCGTCGGTGTGCCGTAGCAGGCTAAACGAACGGGAGCCTTTAGATTCAATGGGCTGGGCTGGCGTCTCAGGCGGTGTGGTCGCCCGCCCTTTGGCGCGTGTTGGGGTCGGTTCACGCGGCGCGTTAGGGGTCGTGGTTGTGGCCTCTGCGGACGCATTGCCAGTAAAAAAATCCAGGCTGGCCTGAATCCAGTTAAGCAGCATGGGCTTTTTCGGGTTGGGATTCGTGGGCATAGGCCTCGGGGTCTAGGCGGCGCATTTCGGCCTCTATCCAGGTTTGCACCTCTTGCATCAATTCGCCAGGGTCTCTGCCAACGCTGGGGATGGGTTTTCCAATAGAAATTTCTACCAATCCCGGCCGCTTTACAAAAGCTTTGGCGGGCCAAACCCGGCCGCCCGTTACCGCTATGGGGATCACGGGCGCGCTGGTGGCGACTGCCAAACGGGTGCCGCCCTCTTTGTACGTGCCAACCTTGCCTCGCTGGGTGCGGGTGCCTTCTGGGAACATGATGATCCAGGTGCCTTTGGCCAGCAAGCGTGTGCCTTGTTCTACTACCTTGCTAAACGCCTGGGCGCGTAAGCGGCGGTCGATATGAATCATGTCCAAAACCGCCATAGACCAACCAAAAAATGGGATGTACAGCAGCTCTTTTTTGAACACGTAGGCCAGGCGGTGCGGCATGATACCGGGCATGGCAAAAGTCTCCCATGTCGATTGGTGTTTAACCAAAAGGATGGCGGGACTGGTCTCCCCATCGGGAAGATTTTCTAGGCCGTGTATGCGGTGACGGATGCCAATAAACCAACGCCCCGACCGAATGGCCAAAGTCAGCCAATACACACCAATCTTGTAGACCCAGGTTTCTTTGCCGATGGGTGTGAGCACCAGCATCGCTAGCGTGAAAGGCACTACGGTGACCATCATGAACAGCATATGGATAGCAGAGCGAATCAGGTTCATGGTGCGATTGTGGTTGGCGTGGCGTCTGTTATGGACGTCGATAGAATTATTCACCAAGCAGTAGTGCATCGGCAAATGCGGCCAAGTCCTGGTGTATGCGGGTTGCGCTGGGCCAGTCTGGCAAAGGCAGTTTGTCTTGAAGGGCGCGGCCATTGCCGGTGAGTACCAAATGAGTTTGGCAACCCGCGGCGGTTGCGGCTTGCAGGTCTCGTAGACTGTCACCCACCGCGTGGGTCTGGCCCGCCTCTGTGCCTGTGCGCTCCAGGATTTGCAGGAACAAACCCGGCGCGGGTTTGCGGCAGGCACAGCCCTCATCGGCAGCGTGAGGGCAGAAAAAGATGGCGTCGACACGGCCGCCCACATCGCCCAGCAGGCGGTGCATTTTGTTGTGCATGGCGTTGAGCGAGGCCATGTCAAACAAGCCACGCCCCAGGCCGCTTTGGTTGCTGGCAATCACCACATGCCACCCGGCTTGGTTAAGCCGTGCAATGGCCTCTAGCGCCCCTGGGATGGGCACCCACTCCTCGGGCGACTTGACGAAGTCTTTGCGGTCCTCGTTGATGGTGCCGTCGCGGTCCAGAATAATCAGTTTCATGGGGCTGAACAGATCAATGAAGGGCAATTAGCTGGCCAATTTGGACAAATCAGCCACTTGGTTCATGGCTTGGTAAAGTTGGGTGAGCAGGCCCTGACGGTTCAGGCGCACATCTAGGGCTTCGGCGTTCACCATTACCCCATCAAAAAAGGCATCCACTTGGGGGCGCAGAGCCGCCAGCGTGCTTAGGTTGCCCGCAAAATCACCCGCCGCAAAACACTGGGCTGCCACAGGCAAGGTGGTTTGCATGGCTTGGTGCAGGGCGATCTCGGCGGGTTCTTGCAACAACACCGTGCTCACGTGGCCGTCCACGGCGGGCACTTTTTTCAGGATATTGCCAATGCGTTTGTTGGCGGCAGCCAAAGCCAGCGCCTCGGGCAGCAGGGCAAAGGCTTTAACGGCGGCTAGGCGTTGGTCTACTTCAGCCAGGCGCTCTGGGTTAAGGGCCAGCACGGCATCGACCTCTTGCGCGGTAAACCCCTGTTCGCGCAGGCTGCCCGATAGGCGGTCGTAACAATAGGCGGCCAATGGCTGCTCCACGGGTTGGGGGCGCAGTGCCTCTGGGAAGGCCTGCACAGCCAGCGCAATCAGTTGCGCCAAACCCAGGGGCAATTGGCGCTCACGCAGCATACGAATCACGCCCAGCGCGTGGCGGCGCAGGGCAAAGGGGTCGCGGTCGCCGGTGGGCAGGTTGCCAATGCCAAACATGCCCACCAGGGTTTCTAATTTGTCGGCCAGCGCCACCACCATGCCCACCGTGCCGCGTGGTAGCTCGTCGCCCGCAAAGCGGGGTTTGTAATGGTCTTCTATGGCATCGGCCACCGCAGCGGGTAAGCCATCATTCAGGGCGTAATAACGGCCCATTACGCCTTGCAGCTCAGGGAATTCACCCACCATGTCGGTCACCAAATCGGCCTTGGCCAACAGTGCCGCTTGATCGACTTGGGCGGCCAAATCAGGCGTGTTGGCGGGCGCATAGGCGGCTTGCTGCAAGGCCTGCGCAATGGCTGCCGCAATGGCACGCACCCGCGCAATGCGGTCACCCTGGCTGCCGAGTTGGTTGTGGTACACCACCTTAGAGAGGCCCTCTACCCGGCTGGCCAAACTGCGTTTGCGGTCTTGGTCAAAAAAGAATTTGGCATCGGCCAAACGCGGCCGCACCACGCGCTCGTTACCGCCAATCACCGCACTGGCATCAACAGGCGCAATATTGCTGACCACCAAAAAGCGGTGCGTCAGACGGCCCTGGTGATCCAGCAGCGGGAAGTACTTCTGATTGGCCTTCATGGTCAAAATCAGGCACTCTTGGGGCACCTCTAAAAACTCGGTGTCAAACTGGCACACCAGCACATTGGGGCGCTCCACCAGCCCTGTCACCTCGTCTAGCAGGGCCTCGTCTTGCACGGCCTGTGCGCCTTGGCCCACTTGGGCGGCCGCGGCCGCCAGTTGCCGTGCAATCTCGGCTTTGCGCTCGGTAAAACTGGCGATTACCGCGCCTTGCTCCTTGAGCAATACGGCATAGTCATCGGCATGGGTAATGGTGAGTTGGGCTTGACTGGCCTCAAAACGGTGGCCTGTGGTGGTGTTGCCTGCCGACAAACCGAGGGCCTTCACCGGCACCACTTGCTTGCCGTGCAGCGCCACCAAGCCGTGGGCCGGACGCACAAAGTTAACGCTGCTCCAACCGGGCAGGGCGCAGTCTTTTTCAAGCTGGTAGCTCATCACCTTGGGGATGGGCAGGGTGGCAATGGTTTGGTCCAATGCCTTTTGCAATCCCTCTTGCAAAGTGGCCCCGGCCATCAGGCTGTCCAAAAACAAAGCGTCGGCCTTGCCATCTTTTTGCACCCGCAAATGGGGCACAACGCTGCCGTCTTGGCCCAAGGCTTGCAAGCGTTTGAGCAGCGCAGGCGTGGCGTTGCCAGAGGCATCTAGGCCCACGGCCACCGGCATTAGCTTTTGCAGCACCGCACGGTCGGCGGCCTTGGTCACTACCTCTGTAATATGCGCCGCCAAACGGCGTGGGCTGGCGTAGGGTGTGACCGCACTGGTGCCGCCCGCCAAGCCCTGGGCGCGTAACTGCTCCAGCAAGCCAGTGGCGAAAGCATCCCCCAGCTTTTGCAGGGCTTTGGGGGGCAGTTCTTCTACAAAAAGTTCAACAAGTAAGGAAGAGGTGTTCATAAGGCAAGCAATACGGCAATGCGCTGATTTTCGCGCATTCTGACCCGCCTAATTTAGCGGTAGGCAAATAGGGGCCTGCTGTGTGCCTTATCTCCTGCTAGGCTTAACCTGGCACCACGTCGGTCGGGAATTTCCAGAAGTCCTTGAGCAGGTAGTTCATGGGAAGGTTCAATGACCGATTGGCCGGTGGAATCGGTTTGCTGAACCACCGCTCGAAAATGGCATGGGCTTCTTTGGTGTAAATGAGGCGGCGCATTTCGTCGTCCACAATGGCTTTGTACGCGGCGTCCCCTTTGGGGAGCATGATGGCCAAGGGCTCTACGGTTAGGAACTTACCTACCACCTTGAGTTTGCTGGGGTCAGGGCGGCTGGTGATTAAGCCGTACAGCAACACATCGTCCATCGCAAAGCCGTCGGCTTCGCCTTTTTCCACCATTTCAACGGCTTTGGCGTGGTCTGGTGCTTCCAAAATAGTGGCATTGACCAATCCTGTACTTTTGGCGCGTTGAATCGCTTTGAGTGGGGTGCTGTCTTTGGTGGAGACCAGTTTGAGGCCTGAAAAGTCTTTAAGCTCGGCAATAGGGCTATTGGCACGCACCAAATAGCGGGCACCAGTGACGTAGTGGGGGATGGTGAAAGCCACCTTTTCGCGCCGTTCGGCGTTGTTGGTGGTAGAGCCGCATTCCATATCAGCTTTGCCCTCGGCCAGGGTTTGAATTCGTGTGGATCCGGAGACCTCAATGAATTCATATCGAATGGTTTTGAGACCTAGTTTTTTCCGGACAGCTTCGCCCAACTTGTAGCACAAATCCATGGCGTAGCCCACGGGTTTTTTGTTGACGTCGTAGTAGGAGAATGGCACCGAAACAGAACGATGGGCAATCACTATTTTTCCGGTTTTGCTGATGCGATCCAAGGCCGGGCCGGCTTGGGCTGTGACACACACGACAGCAAACATCGTTGCGGTCAAGCATTTGGACACGCCAGAGCGTGTGATGACTGGAGTAAGGCGATTCATATCGGAGTCCTTTTAGCAAACCAACTAGATTTATGTCCATTGTAGGCTTGGATTTACGCTTTGCGCTACGAGCTTTTGCAAATCCATTTATGTTGACCCGCTTGCTAAGCCTGAATGCACCAAAGTGGGGAGGAGACAACCCAAGCCGCGTGGTATGAGAAAAAGCAGGCACAGCAAGACGCGATTTCCTTGCCCTCAAGCTGAGACAGGTGTGGTGACGTGAGTTCCCAAAAACGTGTAACGGCCCTTAAGCAGCTTTTTTGCTCAACCCATCTAAGGTGGCAATCCACTCCTTGGGTGCCATAGGAAAGCCCAAGCGCTCACGGCTGTCGTAATAGCTTTGCGCCACGGCGCGGGCCAGGTTGCGAATGCGGCCCATGTAGGCGGCGCGTTCGGTCACGCTAATGGCCCCGCGTGCGTCGAGCAGGTTAAAGCTGTGCGCGGCTTTGAGCACCTGCTCGTAGGCGGGCAGGGCCAGTTGCACAGAAATCAGGTGTTTGGCTTGCTTTTCGTGGGCGGCAAAGGCGGTCAGCAAAAAGTCCACATCACTGTGCTCAAAGTTGTAGGTGCTTTGTTCGCGCTCGTTTTGCAGATACACGTCCCCGTAGCGAATGGTGTCGGTCCATTGCAGGTTGTAGACGTTGTCTACGCCTTGCAGGTACATGGCCAGGCGCTCTAAGCCGTAGGTGATCTCGCCCGTCACCGGCTTGCAATCAATACCACCTACCTGCTGGAAGTAAGTGAACTGGGTCACCTCCATCCCGTTAAGCCACACCTCCCAGCCCAGGCCCCAAGCCCCCAGGGTGGGGTTTTCCCAGTCGTCCTCTACAAAGCGCACATCGTTCTTTTTAAGGTCAAAGCCCAGGGCGGTAAGCGAGCCCAAATACAAGTCCAGAATATTGGATGGCGCAGGCTTCATCACCACCTGGTATTGGTAGTAGTGCTGCAAGCGGTTGGGGTTTTCGCCATAGCGCCCGTCTTTGGGGCGGCGGCTGGGTTGCACGTAAGCGGCGCGCCATGGCTCTGGCCCAATGGCCCGCAAGAACGTAGCGGTGTGGCTGGTGCCCGCCCCTACCTCCATGTCGTAGGGTTGCAAAAGGGCGCAGCCCTGCTGGTCCCAATAGGACTGCAGGGTTAGGATGATTTGTTGGAAGGTGAGCATGGGGGTATTTTAGGGGAGAGAAAGGGGGTTGTGCCCAAGTAAAGCCAACGCGGCCGCAACATGGTTTCCACCAGTGCCACATCCCCCGCTTAGCGCGTATGCTGGGCATCACGAAAATAGGCCAAAAACGGCCGTGGAGACCCAAACATGACCCCCCAACAAATCGTACTTTCGGCCGTATTGGCCTTGATGGTGTTTTCGATTGCGCTGGACCTGAGCGTGGACGACTTTAAGCGGGTGATGCGTGCGCCTGGGCCGGTGGCCATTGGTTTGATCCCGCAGTTTTTGCTGTTGCCCACCGCCACCTGGTTGGCCACTTTGGCGCTGGATTTGCCCGCCAATATTGAGGCGGCCATGTTGCTGGTGGCCTCTTGCCCTGGCGGCAGTTTGAGCAATTTTGTGACCCACTACGGCAGGGGCAATACGGCCTTGTCGGTAAGCATTACGGCCGCCTCTAGTGTGATTGCTTTGGTGGCTTTGCCGCTTAACTTTGGGTGGACCATGGCGGCCAACCCGGTCACAGCCTCCTGGCTGCGCGAGTTGCAAATTGACAGCAGCCAGTTGTTGATCAGCCTGGGTGTTATGTTGGCCTTGCCCTTAACGGTGGGTATCGCCTTTGCCCGGTATTTTCCGCAGGCCACGGCCCGCCTCAAAAAGCCTTTAGGCCATGTGGCCTTGCTGGCGCTGTTCGCGTTTATTGTGTTGGGCTTGATGCGTGAGCGCCAGCTACTCAATTTAGGCCTGTTGCCCATCCTAGGGTTGGTGGTGGCGCACAACGCCTTGGGCTTGTTTTTGGGTTGGGCCTCGTCCAAGGCCTTTGGCGTGTCTACGCCAGACCGCCGCGCCATCATGATTGAGGGGGGCATGCAAAACTCGGGCTTGGCGCTGGGGATTATTGCGCTCACCTTTCAAAACAACTTGGGCATGGTGATTGTGGCCAGCCTGTGGGGGATTTGGCACATTGTGAGCGGCCTGGGCATGGCGCTTAAATGGCGGCGCGACGACCGGTTGGCCGGGTTCTAACGGTCGCGCCTGCTGGTACTTTGTTGCTTGTTATGTGGAGTTAAAAATGTCCAGTGCGTTCGGTAAGACCCACGGTAGTATTCAGTCGCGGGTGCTGCGCGTTGCGCTGGCACCCCTTGTAGCGATCAGCGCCCTCACCGCCTGTGCGGTGAAGGCCCCGTCACTGGCTCCCAGTGGTGCGACACCGCAGACGATGGCTGTTCCCACTACCGACCCTGCCGTTGTGGGTGAAATTCGCAAAGAGGGCGGTTTTTTGTTTGGCTATCTCCTCGATGGTTTGCCCGCCCTGTTGGTTCGCACCAATGTACCCAATAGCCTGGCCTTGGTGCCTCCTCCACCAGAGTCCGGATCGGTAGAGCAGGCCGCAGACGAGGCGGGTCGGCAAGCCATGCTGGCACTACGCGGCACCCCCCGCTTTGCACTGGCCAAAGAGGATGCCAACTTGAGTTTTCCGGCGTCTACAGCGGTGTTTAGCTGTGCGATGGGTGTGCCGATTACCGCCGAGCAAACCCCCCATCTGGCGATGTTGATGCGCCGCACCATGACCGACGCGGGCGCAGCCACTTACGCGGCCAAGCTCCATTACAAACGCACCCGCCCGTTTGAGGCGGCAAAAGAGACCAGTTGCACACCTAAAGAAGAAGGCACGCTGGCGCGTGACGGCTCTTACCCTAGCGGCCATTCGGCCATTGGTTGGGCATGGGGCCTGGTTTTATCGCAGGTGGCACCTGAGCGCTCCCAAGCCCTTTTGGAGCGGGGGCTTAGCTACGGGCGCAGCCGTGCAGTGTGTGGCGTGCATTGGATGAGCGATATCGCTGCGGGTCAAACGGTGGGGGCTGCGACGGTGGCAAAACTGCAAAACAACGCTGACTTTTTGGCACAGGTAGCCGCCGCCAAGGCAGAGGTAGCGGCATTGCGGGCCAGTGGCTTGGGCCCTACCCGCAACTGCAGGGCAGAGGCGGCGGCGTTGGCTTTTGACAAGCCTGCCTCCCAGTAAACAGGAAGCCCTTGTTCATCTACTGAGGTGCAGTGGTGCGGCCCGCGGTGAGGGGGCTTGTGGGCAAATTTTCAACCCTTGACAGGATTGGGGCATTGCGTTGTGCCCAGGTCAAGGCCTCCTGTGGCACCGATTCGCCCAAAACCCGCTGTGCAAATGCAAGGGCAACCTCACGGGTAGCGCGTTTAATCTGAGGATTTTGCTCGGTGCCGCCCGTTTTGAGGCGGTCAGTAAACACGCTGTGCGAACCGTCTTTGAACACCACCAGCGACTTTGCTGCCCCTTGGTAGGCATCGTACACACCAACCCTTTCCTCGGCTGAGGAGTAGTAACCCGGCACTCTAATCACATCATCGGTGGCGGTAATGTGCAGACTGGGGATGGCCATGTGGGCCAAGGCTTGGGTGGCGTTGGCGGTCCCGTAAAAAGGGGGTGAAGACAACAAAATCACACCTTTGACACGCGGGTCTTTAAGCGCCAAGGCTTGGCCGTCCCGCTCCACCTTGGCCCCTGCAATCAGCAACGAGGTATTGGCACCAAAAGAGTGGCCTGCAGCCAGTACTTTGTTGGGGTTGAGCAGGGTACCGAGCAGAGGGTCGGCCAACACCTTGCCCAAGGCGTATTGAAAATCTGCTGTGCGCGCCAATGCCTCTGCGTCGGTGGTTGCCTCTTTTAAGCGCTGACCCAGTCCCAAAACATGGCCACTCCAGATCGCGCGGTCGCTTCCCACGTGCTGAAGATGCAAACTGGCGAACCCGTTCTGGGCAAAGTAGCGGCCTAGGTAACTGTAGCCCGCGCGGGAGCCCCCTAAGCCGTGGGAAAACACAACGAGCGGAACCGGATGACTGGCGCTTGCCAGGTTAGGCAGATAGAGCCGCACCGGCACTTGCCGTTGGCGGGCGCCGTCCGTCCATTCAAAATCTTGCACACTGTAGTTCACCACCACCGCCTCGTCTGCCAGGGCGGTCACCAAGGCTTTGGCACTGGGGTTGAACGGGTCGGGGGCCTGGTTGGTGGGGGCTGGGTTTGCCGTCTGTTCCTTTGAGGCCTGTGCATGAACCAGCCGGTAGCCTGTCGTGGTGACCAAGAGGGCGCCCAACAAGAGGGCGATAAAAGGTGTTTTTGTAAATCGCATGGGCAATCGGGCAAAGGCTTGGGTTTTGGACTTTAACGGGGGGTTGGGGTTTTCGGGGCCCCCTGCGGGCAAGGATGAAATAGTTTCGGGCAAATGGGGAGAATGGGCGGCGGGGCCTGCGGGTTTAGTGCAAATAAGTGTGTTCACATCCCTAAAGACCGTTGATCAATAACGCTTTTTCACCCACCACGCCCCCAACAAACCCAAAACAGCAATAGCCCACAACCACCACAGGCCCATTGCTGCGGTGGCACGCGCGTAGGGGGTCAGGCCTGTGCGCCCCTCTACCTGGCCCACCAAGGCACCACGGGTGTGTCTGGGTAACTCCTGCACCACCCGCCCCCGGTGGTCGATGATGGCGGTGGAGCCGGTGTTGGTGGCGCGCAGCATGGGGCGCTCAAACTCCAACGACCGCATACGCGAGATATTGCGGTGCTGGTCAATGGCGATGGTGTTACCAAACCAAGCAATGTTGCTGAAGTTGGCCAGGATGGTAGGTGCGGCTTTTTCATCACGGAACAAAGCGCTCATTTCCTCGCCGAACAAATCTTCGTAGCAAATGTTGGGGGCAATGCGTTGTCCAGCGGACAACAAAGGCGGCTGGGCCGCGTCCCCTTGGGTAAAGTTGGCCAGGGGGATGTGCAACAGGTCGGTAAACCACTTAAAGAACGGGGGGATGTATTCCCCAAAGGGCACCAGGTGGTATTTGTCAAAGCGCCGCAATTGACCGTTTGTGGGCGTTGGCCCCAATGCCAGAACACTATTGGTATAGCCGTCCCTTGAGCCCCACGGAATACCCACCAGTGCCGTCCGTTCGGGGTGGATGGTGTTGCCTGCGAAATGGGCTTGCAGTGAGGGCAGGTAGTCCGGCTCCAGGTGTTGAGGCAGCAACGGAATCGCCGTCTCAGGCGCCATGACCAAGGGGGTGCTGGCCGCTAACAGCTCGCTTTTGTACCAGGCCAGCGCCACCGGGATGCCCGTGTTGGCTTGAAATTTTTCGCTCTGGGGGATGTTGCCTTGCAGCAGGGTGACCGCCAGGGAGCCCGTAGATGCGGTAAATGAAGGCTGGGGCATCACCAAAAGACCGACAAAGCCAGCCGCCACAGCCGCCAAGGGCCACTTCTGCAAGATACCGCTGTGCAACACCGAGGCCAGAAGGCCCGCGGCCAAAGCGGCCAGGATAGACAGGCCATACACACCCACCCACGGGGCCAGTTTGCCCAACAGGCCATCGACATGGCCGTAGCCACTGGCGCCCCAGGGCAAGCCGGTGAACCAGGTGCCTCGGGCCAGTTCGGCCATCAGCCAGGCCCCCGCAAAAGCCAACACACGCTGTGTTTTCAGCCGACCTGCAGCGGGTTTCTGCTCGGATTGCACCGCCAGACCATACACAAAAAAAGCACCGGCATACAGCAGTGCCACGGCACCCGCCAGCGCCAGAACCGCAGTGCCCGCCAGTACCGGATGCAGGCCACCGTAGGTGTTCATGGAGACATACAACCACCACCAACTGCCCACCAACAGACTGGTGGTGAACCACCAGGCCACGCCTGCCGCCTGGCGTGGCGTGTCGCACGCAAAAATCGCCCGCGCAAACAGCGCCAAAGCCACCACATTGAGCCAGCCCACCGGCTGACCGGCGACCAAGCCCTCAGCGCTAAATTGCATCGCTGGCGACGCAAATGGCCAAGCCAAGCTCAACGCGTGCAGAGCGCCAGCAAGCACCATAGGCAAGGGTTTGAAAAGCCCCATTCGCATGTCGATGCTCTGGCCTAGGCGTTAATCCGCTAGGGAGAATTGGCGGTGATGACAGTGACTTTGAACCACTTCACCACACCGCCTTTGCTGTGTTGCACCGTAAACTGCAGTTGATTGGGCCGTGTGCCTGTGCCAACTTTGTGCTCGCCCGCTTCCATCTGGCCAATAGGTGCCGTCCACTGTTCGCCACGCTTGGGCACGTGCCCCATTTCGTGGGCAATCAACCCGCCAATGGTGTCGAGCTGTTGGGCCGACTCCATTTGCGCCAGCGCTGTATCAAACGCCTCGTCAATGCGTGCGATAGTGGTATCGCCACTGACGCGGTAGGTTTTGTCAGCCAAAGAAAAAATATCACCATCGTCTTCATCGGTGTCGAACTCGTCCTCAATTTCTCCGACGATTTCTTCAAGGACGTCTTCGATGGTGATGAGTCCGGCGGTATGGCCAAATTCATCGACCACGATAGCCAAGTGGTTGCGGTTGCCTCTAAATTCTCGAAGCAAATCGTTCAGGCTTTTGGATTCTGGAATAAACACCGCAGGTCGCACCAGGGTGCGCAGGTTGAGCCCGGGCGCACGCTGCAACTTGAGCAGGTCTTTGGCCAGCAAAATGCCAATGATGTTTTCTTTGCTGCCTTCAAACACCGGAAAGCGCGAATGACCGGTATCGATCACCGTGTACAGCAGGGATTCAAACGCCGCGTCGATGTTAAGCAAATCCAGTCGGGTGGCCGGTACCATCACATCGCTGGCGGTCATGTCCGACATTCGAATCACGCCTTCAAGCATGGCGCGGCTTTGGGCACCAATAATGTTGTTGTCTTCCGCTTCGGCAAGCGTTTCGATCAACTCGTCTTTGGAGTCGGGCCCCGGGCGAATAAATTCCAACAGCTTTTGCAGCATTGAACGCTTGTCATGATGCTTGGTGCGGGAGTAACGACCGGGGTCACTAGAGTGGGGTTCAGACACTGTTGGGTGCAAGAGTGGTACAAGTGTCTAAGGATAGCGGATTTTTTCGGCCCCGTCGTCGGGCTTTCACTCGTAGGCGCCAACGGGGCTGTTGTAGGGGGCTCCTAAGCCTACAATCTTGGTGTTCAATCGGTTTTTCTTGCGAAAGGCGTCTTGTCATGCATTTGTCGGTGAGAAAGTTGCTCCTTGTTGCGTTGTGCGGGTTTCTGATCAGCCCGTTGGTTTGGGCGCAAACCACAGGGGGCTCCGCTGTTATCGGTGGCACAGGGCCGGGGGTACATGGTGCCAACAGCCCGTTCAAACCCTTGGTAGAACGCGCCGATGTGGTGTCTTGGAAGGTGTTGTCAGACGTCAAAGTCACTTTGATTAAAGGTCGCTCGGTACCGACCTATAGTGCCGCACAATTGGCGCTGAACCAAAAAGTGCAACGCGTACAAGGTTTTATGCTGCCCCTGCAACCGGGCGAGAAGCAGCGCCACTTTTTGCTCAGTTCCGTGCCGCCCACTTGCAGCTTTTGCATGATGGGGGGGCCTGAAAGCATTGTTGAAGTACGGGCCAAAGAGCCGGTGCCCTATACCTTGGAGGCTGTGACCGTAGAGGGCCAGTTTCTGGTGCTAAGCAACGACGCCTTTGGTTTGTTTTATCGGGTGGCGGATGCGGTGGCGGTGAAGTAGCCCTATACGCCCTGGCTGCTTACCAGGGCCCGCACGTGCCGAATGCCACTTGCTTACCACATCTGGTTAATAATCAGAAATCATAGCATTGGCCGGTAGGTGAGTGCCCGCTATGGCGGCAGGCTCATTTACATAAGGTGCTATCAAAGGAGCCGGATTTTCGAGTCTTATTTTGTTGCCCAAGGGTTATCAAAGACCAAAAAAAATTTAGTGCAAGCCACCGCCGATTTGTCCACTTTCGAGGGTTTTCAACCGGCACAATAGTGGCATGAAAGACCTCACACCCCAACAAGTCAGCACCGATGTGCTCATCGAAAAATACGCCAAAGATGGCGAAACCACGGCCCAAGAAATCTTTGCCCGCGTGGCCAAAGGTATTGCACAGGCCGAGCTAACACCCACTTTAAAAGACCACTGGGCCGCCCAGTTTTTGGCCAACATGGAGCGCGGCGCGATTGGTGCAGGGCGCATCATGTCGGCCGCGGGTACCGAGATCAAAGCCACCTTGGCCAATTGCTTTGTGCAGCCGGTGGGCGACGCCATTCAGGGTATGGACACCGAGGGCAAGCCAGGCATTTACGATGCCTTGCGCCAAGCCGCCGAAACCATGCGGCGCGGTGGTGGCGTGGGCTACGACTTTAGTGCGATTCGCCCCAAGGGGGCACAGGTCAAAGGCACGCACAGCGAAGCCTCTGGCCCCTGCTCTTACATTGACGTGTTTGACGCCAGTTGCCGCACCGTAGAGTCGGCCGGTGCAAGGCGCGGCGCGCAAATGGGCATTTTGTCGATTGAACACCCCGACATCATGGAGTTCATCACCGCCAAGCGCACCCCTGGCCGTTGGAACAACTTTAACGTCAGCATAGGCATGACCGATGCCTTTATGCAGGCCGTGCAAGACGACCAAGACTGGGCCCTGTGCCACAAAGCCCCCAAGCACGCCAGCGACAAGCCCCTGCCCAGCGGCAAATACCTGTACCGCAGCCTGCGGGCGCGTGAGCTGTGGCAAGTGGTCATGAAATCCACCTACGACTTTGCCGAGCCAGGTGTTGTGTTTTTGGATCGCATGAACAGCGACAACAACCTGCACTACGCCGAAACCATTCAGGCCACCAACCCTTGCGGCGAGCAGCCCCTGCCCCCCTACGGTTGCTGTGACTTGGGGCCTATCGACCTAACCCGTTTTGTTGAGCAGCCCTTTACCCCACAGGGCCGCTTTAATAACGAGTCCTTTGCCCAATCTGTTGCGATACAGGTAAGGTTTTTGGACAATGTGTTGGACGTGACCTATTGGCCACTCGACGAGCAACGCATAGAAGCGCAAAACAAGCGCCGCATTGGCGTGGGCTTTACCGGTTTGGGCAACACCTTGGCCATGCTGGGCCACCGTTACGACACGCCTGCCGGCTGCGCCGTTGCGGCAGACATTGCCCGCTTAATGCGCGATAGCACTTACCAAGCATCTGTTGAGTTGGCCATCGAAAAAGGCCCCTTCCCGCTTTTTAACGCCGAGCAATACCTGGCCGATGGCACATTTGCCAGCCGCCTGCCCGACGCAATCAAGGCCAACATCCGCGCCCACGGAATTCGCAACAGTCATTTGACTTCCATCGCTCCTACGGGCACTGTGAGCTTGGCGTTCTCGGACAACGCGTCCAATGGCATTGAACCGCCGTTCTCTTTGGCCTATACGCGCAAAAAGCGCATGAAGGATGGCGGTTTTGCCCACTATCCGGTGTTAGACCACGCCCTGCGCGTCTATCTCGAAACCGTGTGCGCCCCCGAACTTAAAGCGCCCCTCCTGGACGCGCTGGTGGCCGGGCAGACCACTTTTCAAGCCCAGGGCCAAACGCTGCGCGTGAGCGAGGCGCTGCCGGCCTCCATCGTCACGGCTCTAGAGATGAGCGCCGACGCTCACCTGGCCATGATGGCCGCCGTACAACCGTTTGTGGATTCGTCCATCTCTAAAACCGTCAATGTTCCGGCCGACTACCCCTTTGACGACTTTGTAGGCCTGTATCACCGTGCCTGGAAGGCCGGCCTCAAAGGCTTGGCCACTTACCGCCCCAACGATATTTTGGGTGCCGTGCTGACCGTGCCAAGCGCCCCTGCCATCCCTACAGCTACGCCTGCCGCGGTGCCAAGCGCACCAGCGGTAATGGCCGACATAGACCCCTTAAAAACCGTGTTCGAAAAGCGCCCTGAAGGGGATTTCCATGCTGTTAACACCCGCATCGAATACATCACCAGTGCAGGCTCCAAATCCCTGTACCTGTCGGTGTCGTTTGCCGACGTAGAAGGGGTGATCGACGGGCAAAAAGTCACCATAGAGCGCCCCATTGAGATCTTTATCCCAGGCGGCCAGTTTGACGTAGCGGCCGAGTGGGTGTCCTCGTTTGCCCGGCAGTTGTCCCTCAACGCCCGCAGCGGCTTTTTGGCCCGCGCCCTTAAAGACGCCCGGCAGGTCAAATCCGACCGTGGCCAGGTACGCTATGGCTGGTACGAAAAAGACGACGGCAGCAAAGTGCCGCGCTTCCACGACAGCGAAGTGGGCGCCATCGCCTTTGCTATCCAGCAAATCCTGTTCAAACGCGGTTACCTAGACGCCAGCGGCAACCAAGTGCCCGTCAAAACCATGATAGTCAAACACCGGGTGGTAGAGCCCGAACAAACCGAGCTGCTACTAGCCCCAGAGCGCCCCGCCAGCACGGTAATGGCCGGTAAAGAATGCGGTGAGTGCGGTGCCCACGCGGTAATCCGCAAAGACGGCTGCGACTTTTGCACCAACTGCTCGGCCTTGGGGAGTTGCGGGTAGGGCGTGGGCTACATGCGAGTGTGGTTGTAACCTAGATAGACGTGATTAACGTGCCTATTAGGCTAGGATTACGGGGAGGTAGGTTCTATTCTGCGACTTCTACCATCAAAAACCCCAAAATATCCAAGCTCGTCGTTACTCAGAATAAGTCTCGGGCGGGCAAGGTTTAAGTTGTTCAAGTTAGGAGTTACGTTTCTCTTATGTAAACTCTAGGCATGTCTACCCGCGAAGCACCGATATATTTGAGTCTCTTCTCAGGATGCGGGGGCATGGATAAAGGGTTCGAACTAGCCGGATTCAAGGGTGCTTTGAGTGTAGACAACGACGATACCGCCCTCAGTGTATTAACTGCTAATCTCAAACTGAATGTTCAGAAGCTGGATCTATCCTGCACCAATCCTGAGTTCGACGGACGAATAGACGTGTTACTTGCAGGGTCACCGTGTCAGGGCTTTTCAACCGTTGGCCTTAGAAATGTAGATGACCCAAGAAATTCTTTGCTGCTTGTTGCGCCAAGGGTTGCCGAAAAATTGCGCCCTAGGGTGGTTGTTGCTGAAAACGTTCTAGGGGCGATATTAGGCGCACATACCGCCCATTGGGATGCATTAAGGCAGCAGTTACGCTCTTTGGGATATAGGACAGGAGACCTTCGGGTAGATAGTTCAGACTTTGGTGTCGCTCAAAAAAGACGGCGCATTTTCCTTATTGCTTGGAGGACTGACGTCCTGCAGGATCTCGAGTTAGCTCAAAAATCCAAAAAAAACTGGCTGATGTGCTTGGCGATCTCGATGGGTTACCAAATCATTTCCCCAAATTTTTGACAATTGATTCTCAAGACTTCAAAATTGCTCGCAGGATTGGTCAGGGTCAAAAGCTTACAAACTCGCGCAGTGGAGACTTGGCAATTCACACTTGGGACATTCCCGAAGTCTTTGGAGACACAAGCAAACTCGAACGTGAAGTTTTGGAAGCAACTGTTAGATTACGGCGCCAAGTGCGAAGAAGGGATTTCGGCGACGCGGATCCTGTAAGTGCAGCGACCCTGAGAAGACTATTTGGTGTAGAGGTAGTTCAATCGTTAGTCAATAAAGGGTATTTGCGTAAGAAAGGGCACTATGTTGACTTAACGCACACATTCAATGGGAAATTCCGCCGGCAAAGAATGGACTCGCAAAGTCGTACCTGAAGTTACCCCTTTTTCGCGGACACTTTCTCCCTGAAAGGAAGAGTCCCAAATGTCAAATAAGACCCCTCGCTACGCGCAAGCGTTTCGTGACCAGATGGTCGAATTGGTTCGCAGCGGGCGCAAGCCCAGTGAACTGT
>JBEIEP010000042.1:0-23765 GCA_040382935.1 Burkholderiaceae bacterium | reverse complement strand
TACCTGCCCACAGGCCGAGTGGGCCACCTACAAATCGCAGGCGTCCCCATGCGCCATGAGCCCGACTTGGGGGAGGTCAACTACGCTTATCTGTTTGAGGTGATTGACGAGGTATCCGCAGCCTGCGGATGGCAGGGTTGGATAGGTTGTGAGTACCGCCCTGTTAGAGGTGTCTCAGCAAACGCTACGCGAAAAGGACTAAGGTGGATGAGGAAATAATCCGTTGAATCACCAGGAAATTGAGGGGAAAAAATGTTTGAAAGTTTGGTCAACCCCGCAGGCGATATGGCAGGCGTTTTTGAAGCCACCGATGGCACGGGTTACTTTTACTTGTGTAGTCTGGGCAACAATCAAGAGGGAGGTATCTTAAATGCGATCTGGGTGTTCAACGGTGAACCTGAATTTGCCCAAACGGAACTGCAAATTCTATGGTCACACGACAGCCGCGCCGTGTTTTTGATCATTTTCGGGCAACTTATCGCCGCTTTCGACACTGCAGATTGCCGTGGGTATGGGACTGGGTTTCCAGAGGGCATTGAGCTCACATTTCCGCCTGAGATTCTTGATCGGCTACCCGGCCAGTTTACGGTCCATCCGTACAACGTTCGCGTCCCGCAAAGCCCGCGCTCCACGATTGAACAAACCGAGGGGCAAAATTTTGGTGTAGGGTCACCGAGTGTTTGAATCATTTGGAAATCAGATTGATGCATAGGTTGATTCCACGTTCCATGAGTAGCTTTTGCGCCTGCATAACAAGTTGATTTGCGTTTGGTGGAATGATTTCCATGCTGTCGATTTGTATCCGAACGGCTATTCCCTTGGCTTGCGGAAAGTGCTGTAGCAGTTGGCCGTCGGCTAAGAAATTCGTGTAATTGTTAATTTTTTGAAGAAGGCGCTCTTGTTCTTCTTTGGAGTCTTCCCACGTGTTCATGGTGGAGATGATCAATACGTATTCATGTGAATTTGGGTCGAAGGTTATGAGGTCTAGTTTCTCGGGGTTACTAAGGCTGGCGTGCATGATGGTATTTTTATTGCGATAGAAAATTAGTCGTTGGGTTGGTTGGACAGTCAAGTCCCAATTTTGCTGCAAATTCAATTCAACAGATCAAGCCGTATTCCTTTGAGTTTGGTTTGAATTTAACCCGTGCGTGCCTCTTGGCTGTTTCGGCTGTACAGCGCAAACTTGAGTGCCTCGCCCACCTCTACTTTAAGTTTGTGGGGCGTGTGCCCCAGCACATTCCTCATCAAATGAACTTGGCAGCGCTGCCAGGGGGCACCTTGCAGATGGCGATTAACCGCCCCTTTGAGTCCGTCGTGGTCGTCGCTGATCACCAAATCGACGCCGCACAGGCCAGGCGCCTGAGCGGTAGGCACGCCGGCCCTCGCTTCTTTCGTAGCGAGCAGCTCCTGCCACATCATCGGCTCGCGCTGACAAAATTTGGTTTAACACGCTTTGCATCAACTGCGCAACGCCCGTGCCATCTCCCCTCAGCAGCCTAAGCAGCAGTGCGTCATCTACGGCAATATCTATTCCAGCCATCGCACTCCTTCCTTCCTTGGGTAACAAAATCGGTCTCGATAACTCGATTCTGTCAAACTCGGAGAGCTGCGATGGTAATCCCCCCATCTTTGCGTTAAATCATACGCACCACACTCAAATAAATTAGCATCGTATCTTTGCAAATTTCGCTAGCCACCCAGGAGCTCCCGTGCCCCCTCCCACTCTTGATGCAAACACGCAACCACAGCCAACGGGTGGCAATGTCCCGGCCCAACACTCGCCCTCGCCCTCCCCGTCCGCAAGCCTATTCAACAACCTGCGGTTAGAGCTGGCCCGTGTGCCACCGTTTTCGCAAATGGTGGCCAAAGACATTGACTTTTTTGTTGCCCATGCCACCCAACGCTACTTTGCACCCGACGAGCCCGTGCTCAACCCTGGGCACGGCGTGGTCGGTGAGTTGCTTTTTATACGGCAGGGGGCGGTGGTCGGTGAACGAGGGCTTGGATCACAAAAGGTGATTGCGTTTGAATACGAAAAGGGGGACCTGTTTCCTATCAGTGCGGCAGTGGCGCAACGCCCGGTGAGCTCGCACTACAAGGCCGTACAAGACACCTTTGTGTTGGCCTGTCCTGTGCAGGCGATGCGGCAGCTTGCGGCGGTCTGTGGCCCGTTCTCTGACTTTTTGAATGGGCGCATCCAAGCCTTTTTGGAATTGTCGCGCCGTGAGGTGCAAATGGCGTTTGCGTCCCGTGATTACTCGGAGCAAGCGGCCGTGCGGCAGTTGGGTGACATCGCCAACAAAACACCTTTGTCCTGCTTGCCCGATACCCCCTTGCAGCAAGCGCTTGGCCTCATGCACGCCAAACGGGTCGGCTCTATTTTGGTCACCAATGAAAACTTGCACCTATTGGGCATCCTTACCCGATACGACATTTTGGGAAAGATTTTGTTGGCCGGCACTGATTTGCAAACGCCCATCAGCCAGGTCATGGTGCAGCCGGTGCGTAGCCTTAGCACCCATCACACCGCCCAAGACGCCGCGATTTTGATGTCGCGTTTTGGTATTCGGCACGTGCCGGTAACGCGCGACGGCGTGTTGGTTGGAATCGTCTCCGAGCGCGACTTGTTTGCCATGCAAAGGCTTAGCCTCAAGCAGGTTAACACTGCCATTCGGTCTGCTCAAAACCAAGCAGAACTGCAGGCGGCGGCCCAAGAAATACGCCAGTTTGCCCACAAACTGCTAGGCCAGGGGGTGCAATCGCGCCAACTGACAGAACTGATTAGCCACCTCAACGATGTTCTAACCGAAAGACTGCTGCAAATCACATCGCCCAAGTACGGCATAAACGCCGACGATGTATGCTGGATTGCGTTGGGATCTGAAGGCCGAAGCGAGCAGACCATTGCCACCGACCAGGACAATGCGCTGATTCTTGCCGACCATGCAGACGCCGATTTGCGCGCCCGCGCACAGGCCTTTGCGCTTGAGGTCAATCACACCCTGGATGCTTGTGGTTACCCGCTGTGCAAAGGCGGCGTTATGGCCAGTTCACCCGGTGGCACCTTAACCCTGTCGGAATGGCGGCAACACTTTGCCGGATGGATTGCACACGGTGCGCCAGAGGGTTTGCTCAAGGCCAGTATTTATTTTGACTTTCGGGCCTTGTATGGCAACGCCAGTTTGACTGAGGCATTACGCGTTGAAGTGGTGGATGCTGCCCAACGCACCCCAAGCTTTCTTAAGCAAATGGCCCTGAATGCCTTACGCCAAAGCGCCCCGCTTAACTGGCTGGGCCAGATCGACACCGACGAGAACGACGCCATCGATTTAAAACTGCAAGGCACTGCCTTGTTTGTGGAATGTGCCCGCATTCAAGCCTTGGCCCACGGCATTCGCGCAACCAATACCCGGGAGCGCCTAGAAACCATAGGCCGCCTTCAGGGGGTCAAGCAAACAGAGTACGAAGCCTGGGTAGGCGGTTTTGAGTTTTTGCAAACCTTGCGCCTTCGGCGCCAGTTGGCCTCTGGCCCAAATGGTGCGGACCCCGCTCACCCCAATCGTTTGGAATTGCATCAACTCAACGATATTGACCGACGTATCCTAAAAGAGTGTTTGCGCGTTGCCCGCTGCTTGCAGCAGGTCCTTCAACTTGATTTTGACCGATGATGGATTGGCAAAAAATTCCTTGGCTGGGCCCTTGGCTTGCAGATGCCCGCAATGGGTCCGCATTCGGTCACAAACGCCTAGCCTCACCCAGGGTAGAACGATGGGTGACGTTGGATGTGGAGACCAGTGGTTTGGACATGCAACGGGATCAACTATTGGCCATTGCCGCCATTGGCATTCAGGTGGACTGGCATTCCAATCGCCTCGAAATTGTCCCAGCCGATAGCTTTGAAATTGTCTTGCGCCAAGAGGTGACTTCGAGCAAAGACAACATACTGCTTCACGGGATTGGTGTGGGCCAGCAACGCCAAGGCGTCGCACCGCCTTTGGCGCTTCAACAGTTTCTTGATTTTGTGGGCAATGCCCCCCTTCTGGCGTTTCATGCCGCTTTTGACAAAACCATCATTGAGCGTTTTGTCCGCTTGCACCTTAAGCAATCGCTGCGCAACGAATGGGTGGATATTGAACATCTGTGCGCCGTCACCCATGAACAGGTGCGTGCCCGGTCCCTGGACGAATGGATGGCGCACTTTGGCATTCAATGTGCGGTGCGCCACCAAGCCGCAGCCGACACCCTGGCCGAATGCGAACTCTTGCAGGTCATTTGGCCCAGGGTGCAAGGCCAATGTAGCGATTGGTCAGGCGTCAAAAAGCTGGCGGCGCATCAGCGCTGGATTGCACGCGCCTGATCACCCATCCATTCTTGGGCTTCAACCATGTCAATTTCTATCGGCCCGTTTGCATTTCCGTTTCAACCCCTGTGGGTGCTGTTGAGTTTTGCAGTTGCAGGTTTCTTGGCCGGCCTTTGGGCAAGCCCTGATCGTGCCCGCGCATTAAGAAACCTTGCCCAGTCCACATTCTGGGTCAGCCTTATTGCATCTCGGGCTTCTTATCTGGCCCAACACGCCACTGTTTACTTGGCGCAACCGTTGGCAGTCTTAGATATTCGCGACGCAGGCTGGGACGCACCGGCTGGCCTCGTTGCAATTTTGGGCTGGCTGGTTTGGCGTTTGCGTGACCGTGCGGATCTTCGCTTTCCCGCTTGGCGCGCTGCCATTTTGGGCCTGACACTTTGGGGCGCAGGATCGGTTTGGGAAGAGCGCCAACACGTAACGGCCGTTCCTCAAGTGGCCGTGACCGAATTGCACCAAGGCGAAACCCGACAACTCCATCAACTGTTAGATGGACGCCCACTGGTGGTTAACCTGTGGGCCACATGGTGCGGCCCCTGCCGGTACGAGATGCCAGCCCTGTCACAGGCCCAGCAAAACAACCCCCATATCCGATTTGTGTTTATCAACCAAGGTGAAAGTGCCCAACGCGTCAAGACGTTTATCGCCCAACAAGGATGGGCCTTGAACGATGTCTGGCTTGATCCCGCAAGAAGCACCGGGAAAGTTGTAGGCAGCACGGGTCTACCCACCACCTTGTTTTTTGACAGCCAAGGCCGCCTCGTCAAGATCCATATGGGTGTGTTGACGCCCACGGCGATTGATGCCCAGCTCATGCGTTTTCGCCCTTCGTAAAGTCCGCGGGCGCTTGATCGCTTCAACCACATCGGGCATCGCGCGCTTACAACGGTAGCTTGAGCCCATCGGGCATTCCAAGCATGCCAGCGGTCATTTTGCCCAACTTCTCAGCCCCCACCTGTTCGGCTCTTAGCAACGCGGCGTTGAAGGCAGCGGCTATCAAGTCCTGTAACATCTCTTTGTCTTCGGTTAACAACGCAGCTGCAATTTCAACGTGCCTGACTTCGTGTTTGCAGGTCATAGAAATTTGCACGCCGCCAGAAGCCGATTGGCCCACCACCACGGTGTGGGCCAATTCTTCTTGGGCTTTGGCCAAGTTGTCTTGCATTGCCTGCGCTTGCTTCATGAGATCGGCAAGTTGTTCTGGGTTAAACATACAGTTCCTTTGAGGCAGTTGTCAAAAATTTTTTAAGGGCGCCAACCAACCAACATAGTGGTTCACAACGTACATAGGCTTTCTTGCGGCACGTAGCACTATGTTATCTTGTAAAAACTATGCGTCAACGTCTTTTTCCAATTACCGCCCACCGCGTTGGCTTTTTTGGCTCATACCGCCCGGTATGAGCTGCTAAATTCGCCTTGTGGTGGACTCATTCTCGTGGCTCATATCCGCACAGCGAGTTTTGCAGACGTTCTTTACTAGGCCTCCAAACCTCTATCGGATTTGAATCACGAAGGCCACGCCATGGGATGCTGCGATGTACAGCCTGTCCCCCGATACCGCGACGCCAACAGCGCCGAATAGTTTGCCGGGAACGGTGCCTGCTTCAAACACCTGCTCCAAACCGGAGCCAGCAAAAGTACTCACCAGTCCGCTTGGAGCTATTTTCCGGACAAAAAAGGTGTCGGCAACGTAAAGGTTGCCTTGGGCGTCCAGTGCAATGCCTCTGGGATCTAGGAACGCTGCATCTGCTCCGAGTCCATCTTTAGCCACTGACAACCCTTCGGTTCCGGCAACGGTACTGACCTCCCCTGCCGGGCTTATTTTTCTGATCAAAAAATTGCCCTTGTCTGAAACATACAAGTTGCCCGAATTGTCTATCACAATCCCGCTGGGAAAGTAAAGTCGCGCTTGCTCACCCAAACCGTCTATCGCTCCAGTGCTACCGGGCGATCCTGCGATGGTGCTCACGGTACCGTCAGGAGTAACTTTTCGGATGGTGCTGTTGCCGCTGTCTGCCACAAAAACATTGCCGGCAGAGTCAACGGCGAGCCCCACGGGATAACTGAACTTGGCCTGTGCGATACCCCCATCGGTAGCGCCTTCTGTACCGCTTTGACCAGCCAATGTCGTAACCTCACCGGTGGGGCTTAACTTTCGCACTAAATGGTTCTCGGTATCGGCCACGTACACGTTACCCAACTTGTCCACGGCGATACCGCTGGGAAACGCAAATCGAGCATCTGCAGCTGGTCCATTGGTATCACCTCTGGTTCCAGCCACCCCTGCTAAGGTGCTCACGATGCGCTCAGGTGTGACCTTGCGAAGGCTATGGTTGCCTTGATCGGCAACATAGAGATTGCCAGAACCGTCTACTGCCAATGCAGAAGGGGTATTGAACAACGCCGAAGTCCCGTAGCCATCGACTGAGCCTGAAATGCGGACGGCATCAGGCCTTCCAACAAAAATATTTAACTGCGGCCCGTCGAGATATTTGGTGTAGCCGTCGCCACAACCAGCCGTAACAGCGAGCAACACCGAAAGCAGGACAACTCGCGACCGAAACCCAAACCGACCTAACACTCTACCCAAAGTGCGTTTGTAATCGTTTGCGTGTGAAGGAGGTTTCATTGATTCGCCTATCAAAATTAGAAAACAAAAAACGCACGGTGCGGATATGAGCCATGACAACGGATGTAACCCAAGGCCGATTGTGCAGCTCATGGATGTTCGATGATATTGCACCGAACACCTAGTCACAACTTCAACCCAAGCCCCGTACCGCCTGGAAATGCGTCAAAAACACCTGCCCGCTTAGGTTCTTCAAAAAGTTTGTGCCCTGTAATTTGTCCATCACCGGGCCTTTCACCTCGCTTAGGTGCAGCGCTGCTCCGCTGGCGCGTAGGCGTTGGTCTATGGCCTCTAGGCTCTCTAACGCACTGGCATCGATGGCGTTGATGGCCGAGCATTGCAGCACCACGTGTTGCAATTGCGGGCGGCTGGCAACTGCGTCGTTGATGCGGTCCTCTAAGGCTCTTGAGTTGGCAAAGTACAAACTCTCGTCCACACGCAGGCTTAGCACATGGGGTAGAACCTCTACGGTATGGCGGTGGATGTTACGAAACGACTCGGTGCCGGGCACAAGGCCCACCTCTGCAATGTGCGGCCTGCTGGTTCTGAACAAAAACAAGGCCAGAGACACCCCCACGCCTATCACCAAACCCCACTCCACGCCCCAACCCAAGGTGGCACCTAACGTGGCCACCACGGCCATAAAGTCCGCCTTAGAGTAGGCCCAGGTTTTTTTGAAAATTCCAAAATCCACCAACGACAACACAGCCACCACAATCGTGGCGGCCAAAGTGGCTTGCGGCAAAAAGTACAAGGCAGGCGTTAACAGCAAAGATGCCAAGGTAATGCCCACTGCCGTATAAACCCCTGCCGCAGGTGTTTGAGCCCCCGCATCAAAATTCACAATGGAGCGTGCGAACCCACCCGTTACCGGGAAGCCCCCAGTCAAAGAGGCCGACATATTGCTGGCCCCCAAAGCCACCAGTTCTTGGTTGGGCTCTATGCGTTGCCGCCGCTTGGCCGCCAAAGTTTGGCCCACGGATACCGACTCTACAAACCCCACCACACTAATGAGCAAGGCGGGCACGGCCAGCGATTGCCACAAGGCCCAGTCCCAAAGCGGCAAGGTAAATGGCGGCAAACCTTGAGGCACGGTGCCCACAATTTTGACGCCCTGGGTGTTCCAGCCCAAAGCCCAGGTCAGGCCGGTGGTGACGGCAATGGCCGCCACTGGTCCGGCTTTGGCCACCACGTCGGCCAAACGGGGCTTGCAACCCATGGCAATTAACAGGGGTTTAAGGCCTTTGCGCGTCCACAGCAAAAAACCTATGGTGAACAGGCCCAGCGCAAAGGTGAGCCAATGGATGTTGGGCAACTGCGCCACCAAGGCGATCAGCAATTCAAAAAAATGCTCGCCTTGGGCTTTTACGCCCATTAAGGTTTTAAGTTGCCCGGCCGCAATCAACAGCCCCGATGCCGAGATAAACCCCGAGATCACGGGGTGGCTTAAAAAGTTGGCCAAAAATCCCAGGCGCAGCACCCCCATCAGGGTGAGCATGGCCCCCGACATAAACGCCAGGGTAATGGCAATGGCCCAATACTGGGGTGTGCCCGCCACTGCGTGTTGCCCAATGGCCGCTGCCGTCATCAAAGACACCACGGCCACCGGACCCACCGCCAGCACCCGGCTGGTGCCAAACACCGCGTACAACAGCAAAGGGGCCACACTGGCGTACAGGCCCACCTCAGGCGGCAGGCCCGCCAACATGGCATACGCCAAGCTCTGCGGAATCAGCATGATGGTGACAATCAATGCCGCCACCAAGTCGCCCATCAAGGTGTCACGCTTGTACTGACGTCCCCAATCCAAAATGGGCACTGCGGGTAAATAGCGCCAAAGCGTGTCGCTGCGCCGCATATCGGTCACTTGACTAGCGTTCATGCATGTTGCGCGGTGGCCGCAATGCGCATACGGTTGTAGGCCTCAAACGCCAGCATCCCCACCACCATAAATCCCACAAAAACTGCGGCCTTCACCTGCCCGCTGGCCATGGAAACCAAAGCCGGTCCAGGGCAATAACCGGCCAAACCCCAACCTGCGCCAAACAAGACGGCACCTATCACCAACGGCTTATCGATTTGATTTGAAGTGGGTAGGTACAGCGCACCACCCAACAAGTTGCGGGTTCTTTTTTTTGCCAACGCAAACCCAAAAACACCCACTGCAATTGCGCCGCCCATGACCAATGCCAAAGAGGGGTCCCATAACCCAGAAATATCCAGAAAACCAACCACCTTGCCGGGGTCCGTCATACCCGCCAAGATAAGCCCAAGGCCAAAAAGCAGACCCACCAAAAATTCTGTGATGCGATGTTGCATAAAAGACCTCTTTTAAAAAATATGTTTGAGCAAAAACACGGTTATGAACCCAGCCGCCATAAAGGTGATCGTTGCCACCAATGAGCGTGGTGATTGGCGCGACATGCCGCAAACCCCGTGGCCACTGGTACAGCCCGACCCCAGCCGAGTCCCAAAGCCCACCAACAAGCCTGCCACCGCGATAGCCGCAAAACCGGCGTCAACTCGGGGGGCCTGTAGCCAGTTGGCTGGAAACACCAGAAGCGCCACCCAGGGCGATGCCGCCAAGCCCAGCAAAAACGCAATGCGCCACCCGGCATCCTTAACACTGGGAGACAAAAGCCCGGCCAAAATGCCACTGATGCCCAGCACGCGACCGTTCACCAAAATGAAGGCCGCCGATGCCAAGCCCAGCAAAATGCCACCCCCCAGCGAAAGCCAAGGCGTAAAGTTGTTCCAATCGATAGTCATGATCTGCCCTTCTTATTTGCAAAACTGTTCATACAAAACTTCAATCACCGCCGAGGCCTTGGCACTGGTGGCCTGGTAATAAATGGCCTTGCCCTCGCGGCGTGTGCTCACCAGTTCCTCGTCACGCAACACCGTCAATTGCTGCGACAAGGTGGGCTGCTCAATACCCAAGCGGTTTTCAATATCGCCCACGCGCATCTCACCTTGCGCCAGTTGGCAAAGAATCATTAGGCGATCGGGGTTGGACAAGACCTTCATCAACCGACACGCTTGAGCCGCTACCATTTGCATCTGGGCCAATTCTTCTGAGATGGTGCTCATGGATACCTCCGTTGACTCGCTGATGGAAGGCTTCCATAAGCCATTCCATAAGCACTTGTTAATTTAATTTTTCATATTCTATTGAATTTTAATCTACTTGTCAATATACTATCGTTAACTTATTTAAGGAATCATTGATGAACACCCTTGCATCCACCCCCCACCCCATCGTTCACCCCATCTTTGACAAGGCCACCTGGACATTTACCTACGTGGTGCACCAAGGCCCCGGCAGCGCCTGCGCCATCATCGATTCGGTGCTGGACTACGACCCAAAATCGGGCCGCACAAAAACCACCTCGGCTGACAAGGTGGTTGCCTATGTGCAAGACCAAGGCCTGCAAGTGCAATGGATCTTAGAAACCCACGCCCACGCCGATCACCTTAGCGCTGCGCCCTATCTCAAGTCCATTTTGGGCGGCAAGATTGCCATTGGGGACCACATCACCCAGGTGCAAAAAGTCTTTAAAGGGGTGTTCAACCTAGAAAATGAGTTCAAACAAGACGGCTCGCAGTTTGACCAATTACTGACCAGTGACGAAACCTTTGCCGTGGGTGATTTGGTTGGTAAAGTGTTGTTTGTACCCGGCCACACCCCAGCTTGCGTGGCCTACCAGTTCGGCGACGCGGTATTTGTGGGTGACACGATGTTTATGCCCGATGTAGGCACCGCACGTTGCGATTTTCCGGGGGGCGATGCACGCACCCTTTACGCCTCGGTTCAAAAAATCTTAAGCCTGCCCGCACAAACCCGGCTGTTTATGTGCCACGACTACCCCCCCAACGATCGCCCCATCGCCAGCGAAACCACCGTCGCCGAGCAAAAAGCCCGCAACATCCATGTGCACGATGGCATCGGTATGGAACAATTTGTAGCCATGCGCACCCAGCGCGACGCCACCCTAGAAATGCCGGTACTGATCTTGCCGGCCGTGCAAATCAACATCCGTGCAGGTGCCCTGCCACCCAAAGAGGACAATGGCGTGGCTTATCTTAAGATTCCGTTGAATGCGCTGTAGGACGCTAGCAATCCATCTGAAGCGAGCCGGGTACACCACGGCAAATGCCTGTATGGAGCGTTTTGGCCATAGAATCCATTCGTCTACCCGATGACGTGTGCGCTCGGCTTCAAGACTTGGCACAACTCACTTGAAGCAGCAAAAATTGTGTTGAAGATGCTAGAAACACACATCCCCAGTCGCTAGCTGTAGATGCTGGGCGGCTTCTTATTTGAGCCGCTGGTTGGGTAGCCTCGTCAAGGCTTAAACACCTCTAGCTCCAGGCCCGGCAGCTTCGCAAAATGTTTCTTATTGCCCGTAAGCAGGGTCAACCCATGCTCTAGGGCCGTGGCGGCAATCAAAGCATCGCCCAGTTGCAGCCCGTTGGAGAGCGCGTGGCTGTCAATCAAGGCCATAGCTCGCTCGGTAATGCTGGGCGTTATCGGCAGGATATGCGCCTTGCTCATGGCCAAGCCCTTCTTGATCTGCGCCAAACGCTGCGCTGCACCCACCTGCCCTCGGGTCATCCACACCAACACGTCAGAGTCGATCAACATCAATTTTGCGCCGTGTGCCATCTACGTTCAGGCGTGGTGCCCTTACCGTGCGGATATAGGCCCCCACATCGGCCATATCCTTGCGGTCGGCCCACATGCCAAACATCGGATTGACCATCAGCGCTTGCAGGTCGGCTTGCGCCTTGTCTGCCGGCCCATCCGGTGCATCCGGTGCCTCTTCTTGTTCAATACGCACTGTCACGCGTGACTTGCGCGAAAAGCCGGTTTTGGGTAACTTGCTGCGCCAAGCGGCGGGGAGGTCGCTCAAACTCACATGCTCAAACACTACGGCATTCATGCTCTGTTCTCCATTTTGCTGCGCAGGTGCGCGGGCGGGGTGGCCACAGCGCTCTCGTAGTAGGCTACCAGGCGCTGAGAGATATCCAACTCAGCGGCCACTTCCATACCTTTGCCCATGGTCAGACTTCCTGAGTCATGGCCCAAGTCTAGAAAAGATGGCTCAGCAGGGAAAGTGGGTGCTTTGACGTTTATACGCATGGTGCATATGATACCGTCCATCAAATTTTTTAGGAACACGCAGTATATCGGCAACGCACGAAAGACAGGCACGGCAGGCATTCCAGATACAGAAATACAGCGGCTAAAAGAAGAAGTCGCTGTGCAGCGCCAGATTGAGGCCAACGGGGTGGCTTATCTTAAGATTCCGCTTAACGCGTTATGAAATCAACCACGCGCTAAGCCCCATCCAAAAACACCTTAGCCTTCCGAGGCGTCAGCAACAACGTATCCCCCTCAGCAAACCCCTGTTGCTCAAACAGCGAAGTCGGGATTTGCGCCTCAATGATTTGCGCAGGCCCTGTACCCCCCTCCCCTGCGCTTTGCATCACCAACTCCATACGCGCCAATGGCCCGACCACCATGGTGCGTACCAATTGGGCGGCAATGCCGCTTTGGCCGCTGGCGTAGCGTTGCACTTCAAAATCGTAGGGGCGCACGTAGGCGATGGCGGATGTGCCTGTTGTGGCGCCGCCTTCTGTTAAGGGGACTTGCACAGACTGTTGGCCCTGTCCTATTTGTACCTGGCCTTGGTGCACCGGGCCTTTGAACTGGTTCACGTCACCCAAAAATCCCACCACAAAGGCGCTGGCCGGTTCGCTCCAGACCTGCTGGGGGCTGCCGGTTTGTTCGATCTTGCCGTGGTTCATCACCACCACACGGTCAGAGACTTCTAGTGCTTCTTCTTGGTCGTGCGTCACAAAAATAGTGGTCACATTCAGGTCGTCGTGCAGGCGGCGCAGCCAGCGGCGTAGCTCTTTGCGCACCTTGGCATCCAGTGCCCCAAAGGGCTCGTCTAGCAAGAGCACCTTGGGCTCTACGGCCAAAGCTCTGGCCAGTGCAATGCGTTGGCGTTGCCCGCCTGACAGTTGCGAGGGATAGCGGTCGGCCAGCCAGTCTAGTTGCACCAAGCGCAGCAGCTCCAGCACTTTTTGCTTGATTTGTGCCTCAGAGGGCCGGGTGGCGCGGGGCTTGACGCGTAGGCCAAAGGCCACGTTTTCAAACACCGTCATATGGCGGAACAGGGCGTAATGCTGGAACACAAAACCCACCTGGCGTTCTCGCACGTGTACATGGGTGGTGTCTTCACCGCTGAACAAAATGGAGCCGCTATCGGCTGTCTCTAAGCCCGCAATAATGCGCAGCAAAGTGGTTTTGCCACAGCCACTGGGGCCTAACAGCGCAATCAGTTCGCCTGATTGAATGTCCAGGTTAACGTTGTCCAGCGCTTTAAAGTCGCCAAAATTTTTGTGGATGTTTCGGATTTCTATGCTCATGGTATTGCTCACTCGGGTCTTAGGTTGGTGCTGGCACTCATCTCACGGGCGTGCAGCCACTCCACCACTGACTTAATCACAAGGGTTACCAACGCCAGCAGGGCCAGCAAAGAGGCCACGGCGAACGCGGCCACGGATTGGTACTCGTTGTACAAAATTTCGACGTGCAGCGGCATGGTGTTGGTTTGCCCACGGATATGCCCAGACACTACTGATACGGCCCCAAACTCGCCCATGGCCCTGGCGTTACACAAAATCACGCCGTAGATCAAACCCCATTTAATATTGGGTAGCGTGACGCGCCAAAACGTTTGCCAGCCAGTCGCCCCCAGCACAATGGCGGCCTGCTCCTCCTCGTTGCCCTGGGCCTGCATCAATGGGATCAGCTCACGCGCAATAAACGGAAAGGTTACAAACACCGTAGCCAGCACAATGCCGGGCACGGCAAAGATAATCTTGATATCGTGCGCTTGTAGCCAGGGGCCAAACCAGCCCTGGGCACCAAACATCAACACATAGATCAAGCCCGCCACCACGGGCGATACTGAAAACGGCAAGTCCACCAAGGTGGTTAAAAACGCCTTGCCCCTGAACTCGTACTTGGCAATGGCCCACGCGGCCGACACACCAAACACCAGGTTCAAAGGCACGGCAATCATCGCCGTTATCAGTGTTAAACGAATGGCCGACCAAGCATCAGGCTCTTTAAGCGCATCCAGATACGCTTGCCCGCCTTTGCGTAGCGCCTCTGCAAACACAGCGGCCAGCGGCAACACCAAAAACAAGAACATAAACGCCAGCGCGGTGCCAATCAGCAAGGCGCGTACCCAAAAGGGTTCGGTAATACCCCCTGGCGCGGTAGCTCTTACGGTTGTAGAAGGATGGCTCATATTCAGGCTCCTGCCAATCGACGCCGCCAGGCTTGCAAACCGTTAATCACGAGCAGCAGGGCAAATGAAATCACCAGCATCACCAAGGCCACTGCGGTGGCACCCGCGTAGTCGTATTGCTCTAGCTTGCTAATGATGATGAGCGGGGTAATCTCTGAGATCATGGGCATATTGCCCGCGATAAAAATCACCGATCCGTACTCACCAATCGCCCGCGCAAAAGCCATGGCAAACCCGGTGAGCAGCGCTGGCAAGATAGACGGAAAAATCACCCGGCTAAAGGTTTGCCAACGGGTTGCGCCCAAACAAGTGGCGGCCTCTTCTAGCTCTTTTTCAGCGTCCTCTAATACCGGTTGCACGGTTCTGACCACAAACGGTAGGCCAATAAAGATCAAGGCAATCACCACGCCGTTGGGGTTAAACGCCAGCTTGATGCCCATGGGTTCTAGGTACTGGCCAATCCAACCATTGCCCGCCAGCAAGGCGGTGAGCGAGATACCCGCCACCGCCGTGGGCAAGGCAAAGGGCAGATCGACCAGGGCGTCCACCACTTTTTTACCCCAAAAGTTGTAACGCACCAGCACCCAGGCCACCAGCAGGCCAAACACCACGTTTACCAAGGCGGCAATCAACGATGCCCCAAAGGTAAGACGGTACGAGGCCAGCACCCTAGGGCCGGTGACCGCCGCCCAAAACTGCTCCCAAGTCAGGGTAAAGGTTTTAAACACCAGCGCCGACAGCGGGATTAACACGATCAAACTAAGGTAGGTGATGCTAAACCCCAGCGTGATATTGAAGCCGGGCAACACCCGCGCCGGTCGGTGCCTACGCGCTGTAGAAAAGAAGGCCATGGGTAAAACTTACTTGACGGTATAGATCTTGTCGAACAGGCCACCGTCGTTAAAGTGCACCTTTTGCGCTTCGCTAAGCGAACCAAAATACTCGCTCACCGGCACCAATTGGATGGGCTTAAAGGTACTGGCGTATTTTTTGAGCAAGGCCGCTGAACGGGGCCGCAAGGCATGCTTGGCAGCAATCTCTTGCGCCTCGTCGGTGTACAGGTAGTTAAGGTAGGCGCGGGCCAATTCACCCGTGCCTTTTTTGTTAACGGTACGCTCCACCACGGCCACGGGGTTTTCGGCAATGATGCTGACTGAGGGGTGTACGGCATCGACCTTGCCTGCGCCAAACTCCTTGTCCACCGACACCACTTCGGACTCAAACGTCACCAACACGTCGCCAATATTGCGTTGCAAGAAAATGGTGGTGGCATCGCGCCCGCCTTTGGCTAGCACGGGCACATTTTTAAACAGCTTGCCCACAAACTCGGCCGCGGCCGCGTCGTTCATGCCTTTTTTACGGGCATAGGCCCAAGCGGCCAAGTACGCCATACGGCCATTGCCTCCGGTTTTGGGGTTGACCACAATCACCTGTATGCCGGGTTTGACCAAATCGTCCCAATCCTTAATGCCTTTGGGATTGCCGTTACGCACCAAAAACAGCATGGTGGAGGTGGTGGGTGCGGCATTGTTGGGGAAGCGCGTGGCCCAGTCTTTGGCCACCACGCCGTTGCCCGCCAAAAACTCAATGTCGGTGGTGGTGTTCATGGTCACCACATCGGCATCCAAGCCGTCGTTCACCGCCCGCGCCTGGGCGCTGGAGCCGCCGTGGGCCTGGTCAATTTTGATGTCTTTGCCAGTGGTCTTTTTGTAATGCGCCACAAAGGCGGTGTTAATGTCTTTGTAAAACTCCCGCGCCACGTCGTAAGACGCGTTGAGCAGGGTTTGGGCTGATGCCAAGGACGAGGCACCCAACAGTGCCGCCGCCAAAAGGGTAGTGATACGAAGTTTCATGGTATTTGTCCTATTCACAAAAAAAGCAAGGGTTTTGACCTAGGGGCGGATTGTGACCAAGCCCTGTCAGATAACAAACGACTCTTTTTTTGTTTGTTTATTACTAAAATTTATAAAGAGGCGGTTTCGCAAAAAAAGCTTCAAGGCCCGCTACTTCTTTAAATAGATTTGGTCAAAACTAGCGCCGTCGGCAAAGTGGTCTTTGTCGGCCTTGGCCCAGCCGCCAAAGGCCTGCTCAATGGTGAACACTGGGATTTTGGGCAATTGCCTGACGTACTTGGCCTGTGCTTTTTCAGAGATAGGGCGGTAAAAGTTTTTGCCCGCAATGTCTTGGCCCTCATCCGTGTACAGGTAGCTCAAATAGGCCTCAGCCACCTTGCGCGTGCCTTTTCTATCCACATTTTTGTCCACCACCGTAACGGGTGGCTCGGCCAGTATGCTGATCGAGGGGTACACAATGTCCACCTTGCTACCAAATTCCTTCTCTAGCAGATGGGCCTCGTTTTCCCAAGAGATAAACACATCGCCCTGGTTGCGCTGGGCAAAAGTCACCGACGAACCACGCGCACCGGTATCGAGCACCGGCACGTTTTTGTACAGGGCTGCTACAAACTCACGGGCCTTGGCGTCACCACCGTATTTGCGTTTGGCGTACTCCCAGGCGGCCAGATAGTTCCAGCGCGCACCGCCCGAGGTTTTGGGGTTGGGCGTAATCACGCTAATGCCAGGCTTGACCAAATCGTCCCAGTCTTTAATCCCTTTGGGGTTGCCCTGGCGCACCACCAACACAATGGTCGAGGTGTAAGGGGCCGAGTTATGCGGCAGACGTTTTTGCCAATCGGCAGGGATCAAGCCGCCGTTTTTGTGCAAGGCGTCAATATCGCCCGCCAAGGCCAGCGTCACAACATCGGCGTCGTTGCCGTCAATCACCGAGCGGGCCTGTTTGCCAGAACCGCCGTGGGATTGTTTGATGGAGACCTCTTGCCCGGTTTTTTCCTTCCAGTGTTTGGCAAAAGCAGCGTTGAACTCGGCGTACAACTCCCGTGTGGGGTCATACGACACGTTGAGCAAAGTGACGGGTGCAGGCGCTTGGGCGTTGGCCCATCCGGCGGCGGCCAGTACCACGGCAGACAAAAGCGATTGAATAAGTTGGCGACGTTGTTTCATGGTGGTTTCCTTCAAGATAAAAAGTAGCGATGGGCGGATTCTGAAAGCCATTGCTTAAAAGTGGAACGACAGAGTTTTTGTTTGTTAACAACCAAAACATCTAAAGACCTGTTCAATCACAACCCATTCACCGGATACCGCCCGCCTGTCCCCTGCGCGAATAGGTGTTTGGTGCCTTGGGTTGCCGCACTGCATAATCCGCTCTGAACCCCATTTGGCCCTTCCCTTTTGACTGTAGGAACCCGCATGAGCACCTCCCTTCCCTACCCCCACTTGCTGGCCCCGCTAGACCTGGGCTTTACCACGCTAAAAAACCGCGTCTTGATGGGTTCTATGCACGTGGGTTTAGAAGAGGCCAAAGACGGCTTTGCCCGTATGGCAGCGTTTTATGCCGAGCGTGCCCAAGGGGGCGTGGGTTTGATCGTGACCGGCGGCATTGCCCCCAACGACCGTGCACGGCCCATGCCCGGTGGTGCCGCCATGACCACGCAAAAAGAGGCCGATAAACACCGTGTGGTGACCGAGGCGGTACACGCCGCAGGTGGCAAGATTTGCATGCAAATTTTGCACTTTGGCCGTTACGCCTATCACCCCGAGTTGGTGGCCCCCAGCGCCATCAAAGCGCCTATTAGTCCGTTTCGGCCCCACGCCTTGACCAGTGCAGAGGTGGAGCAAACCATTGCCGACTACGCCAACGCGGCAGCGCTGGCGCAAAGCGCGGGCTATGACGGTGTAGAGATCATGGGCTCTGAGGGCTACCTAATTAACGAGTTCATCGCCAAGCAAACCAACCAGCGCGACGATGAATGGGGTGGCAGCTACGACAACCGCATTCGCTTTGCCCTAGAGATCGTGCGGCGCACCCGGGCCCGCGTGGGTGACAACTTCATCCTGATCTTTAGGCTCTCTATGCTGGATCTGGTCGAGGGCGGCTCCACCAAAGAAGAGGTCGTGCAACTGGCACAAGAACTTGAACAAGCAGGCGTCACCATCCTTAACACCGGCATCGGCTGGCACGAGGCGCGCATCCCCACCATTGCCACCAAAGTGCCACGCGCCGCCTTTGCTTGGGTGACCGAACAACTCAAAGGCAAGGTCAGCATCCCCTTGATTGCCACCAACCGCATCAACACCCCCGAGGTGGCCGAGCAGGTGCTGGCCAGCGGCCAAGCCGATATGGTGAGCATGGCCCGCCCCTTTTTGGCCGACCCCTTGTTTGTGCAAAAAGCCGCACAGGGCAAAGCCGACCAAATCAACACCTGCATAGGCTGCAACCAGGCCTGTTTGGACCACACCTTTGGCGGCAAAATCACCTCGTGTTTGGTCAACCCCCGCGCCTGCCACGAAACCCTCATGGTCACCACCCCTGCGCCCAGCAAAGAGAGCATCGCCGTGGTGGGTGCAGGCCCGGCCGGCCTGGCCTTTGCCACCGAGGCAGCGGCCCGTGGTTTTGATGTGACCTTGCTGGATGCCGCATCTGAGATTGGCGGGCAATTTAACGTGGCCAAGCAGGTGCCCGGCAAAGAAGAATTTGTCGAGACCCTGCGTTACTTTGCTAAACAAATTGAACTTACCGGGGTTAAGCTGAAGTTGGGCCAAATGGTGAGTGCAGAAGACCTTGTTACGCAAGGCTTTAAGCAGGTGGTGTTGGCCACCGGCGTGACCCCAAGACGGCCTGCCACAGAGGGCATAGACCACCCCAAAGTGCTGGGCTACCTAGACGTGCTGCGTGACAAAAAAGCTGTAGGCCACAGCGTGGCACTGATAGGTGCAGGCGGCATTGGTTTTGATACAGCCGAGTACCTGTTGCACGAGGGCACCAGCCCCAGCCTAGACCCCGCCAAGTTCTTTGCTGAATGGGGGGTAGACACGGCCTATACCAGCGCAGGCGGATTGGCCCCGGCCCACATCCCCGCTGTGCCGCGCAAAATCTACCTACTGCAACGCAAAGAAAGCAAAGTGGGCGACGGCCTTGGCAAAACCACGGGTTGGATTCACCGCACATCGCTTAAAAATCGTGGCGTTGAAATGATCAACGGCGTAAGCTACCGCAAAATTGACGACCAAGGCTTGCACATCACCGTGGGCGGCAAAGACGCGGTGCTGCCGGTCGATAACGTGGTGATCTGTGCAGGCCAAGACCCACAACGCGCCTTGCAAGCCCAGCTACAAGCAGCAGGTTGCACCGTCCACCTGATCGGTGGCGCGGACCAAGCCGCCGAGCTAGATGCCAAACGCGCCATCAAGCAGGGCACCGAATTGGCCTTGGCGTTTGGCAACACGCCAGCCCAGGCCCCATCATCAGGCGCTACCGTAGAGGGCACCACTGCATCTACGCCTCCCACCCTGGCCCAAACCCTGCCCCCGGCAGTGGCCAGCAGCTTGGCACTGTGGCACACCATGATCGCATCACAAGACCTGAGTGAACTGCCCAGCATCCTGCACCGCAAAGCCGTGTTCCGCTCCCCCATGGCCCACACCCCCTACCCCAGCGCCCAGGCCGTGCAAGTGATCCTGACCAACGTGGCCCAGGTCTTTGAAAACTTCCAATACCACCGCGAACTGGCCAGCGCCGACGGCCACAACGTGGTGCTTGAATTTAGCGCCCAGGTCAATGGCAAAGACCTCAAAGGCATAGACCTCATCCAGTTTGACCCCGAAGGCAAAATCGTCGATTTCGAAGTCATGGTACGCCCCATGAGCGGCCTGCAAGCCCTAGGCGAAGAAATGGGCAAACGCCTGGCCCCCTACATCGCCATGATGAAGGGTGGCAAGGCCTAAGCCTTGCACAGCCACACCGCACTCCCCCAAGCACCAAGGAAGCCACCCATGCAACTCGAAACCCTCAAAATCACCATCGATGGCCCCGTGGCCACCGTCAGCCTCAATCGCCCCGACAAAGCCAATGCCATCAACGCCACCATGTGGCAGGACATTCGCAAAGCCTTTGAGTGGGTAGACGCCACCCCTGCCATTCGCGTGGCCATTTTGCAAGGCGAAGGGCGCTACTTTACGGCCGGGATAGACCTGCAAATGATGGCGGGCATGAACCAACAAATTGCCAACGACTGCGACGGCCGTGCCCGCGAGGCCATGCGCCGCGTGATATTGGATTTACAAGACACCCTTACCAGTTTGGAGCGTTGCCGCAAGCCGGTTTTGGCGGCCATCCACAGCGGCTGCATTGGTGGCGGCATTGACCTGATCACCTGCGCCGACATGCGTTACTGCAGCCTTGACGCCACCTTCACCATTAAAGAAATCGACATTGGCATGACCGCCGACGTAGGCACCCTACAACGCCTGCCCAAACTGGTGGGCCAAGGTATTACCCGCGAACTGGCCTACACCGGGCGCGTGGTGGGCGCTGAGGAGGCCCAGCAGATCGGCTTGGTCAACCGCGTGTTTGAAAGCCGCGAGGCCCTGTATGCAGGCGTCCAAGCCATTGCCGCCACCATCGCCGCCAAGTCCCCTTTGTCCATACGCGGCACCAAAGAAATGCTCAACTACGCCCGCGACCACAGCGTAGCCGACGGCCTCAACTACATCGCCACCTGGAATGCCGCCATGCTGATGAGCCAAGACTTGACCGAGGCCATGACCGCCAACATAACCAAGCGTGCGCCGGTGTTTAAGGATTAAGTGAATGGTTAATTGATTTTATACGGTAAAATTCCGTATACGTATTTTCACCGTATAAAGGATCAACCATGTCAACTGCTGCCCGCTTCGAACTGACGTTAGGACAGGCTGAAAAAGAGTTTCTGGCCAGGGCAGCCGCGGCCGCAGGCACCACCATGGCCGCATTTGTACGTGCCGCAGCAAAAGAAAAGGCGCAAGAATTGCTAGACCGGGAGTCTCGTATAACCCTGTCCACCCAAGATTTTGCAGCCTTCTCGCAGGCACTTAACACCGCTTTCACGCCCAATCCAGCGCTTCAAAAAGCCATGGCAAGCGCCCAAAAGGTAAAACGTGCTTGAAGAGCGACTACTCGATCCTCAGCAGCATGACAGGCATTCGTTTCGATCTGGTGTTCAAGAGCTAGACGACTACCTGCACCGATACGCCGCGCAACAAAGTAAAAAAGGTGTGGCCGTCGTTCGGGTACTGATTGACTCAAAAGCGCCAAGCAAAATCCTTGGCTATTACAGCCTGAGCGCGGCACAAGTCGATTCAACCCAATTGGACGATGCTGCCCAAAAAGCGCTGCCACGCTACCCTGTGCCCTGTTTTCGTATGGGGCGATTGGCCACCCACATTGACCAGCGCGGTCAAGGCTTAGGCCGGGTATTAATGGGGTGTGCGGTTAACCGATGCCAAGAGGCCCGCAAGCAAGTTGGGGCCTTTGCCCTTTTGGTGGACGCCAAGAGTGAGCAGGCCAAGGCGTTTTACCTCCATTACGGATTCATCGCCCTGCGCGATCACCCCATGGCGCTGTATCTACCGTTGGGAACTTAAGTTCCACAGAGGTGATGCCATGACCGCCAACATGACCAAACATACAGATTTAGCCCTACCAAATCCCTCAACTGGATACACGCGTTCGTTGGCTCATGATTAAGCCTTGAAAAGCGAATTCTCCTAGCTTTTGGGCGGTAACAAAGGCAGGAACCGGCCATTCACCGTCAAAGTCAGATTTATCCCCGTATGCACGGGGGAGCCTACAGTGCGGTTCCACGAGGGAACATGGGTATGGGCCTATCCCAGCGAGCACGGGGGAACCGCACAAAATCGGCTCATTGAATGCAAAGAGATGGGTCTATCCCCGTCTGCACGGGGGAACCGTATGCGGATGGACTTTTGGCGCTGCGGTGCTGGGTCTATCCCCGTCTGCACGGGGGAACCCATTAAAACTAATCATTCGACTATAACACAATGGGTCTATCCCCGTCTGCACGGGGGAACCTTCGCATGGCATCACCACCATAAGCGCCTACGGGGTCTATCCCCGTCTGCACGGGGGAACCTTGGGTTCAGTTCAGTTGGCGGCCAAGGTAGCGGGTCTATCCCCGTCTGCACGGGGGAACCGTCCAACCAAACCACCAGCAACACCGGCAACCGGGTCTATCCCCGTCTGCACGGGGGAACCGCTGATTGGGGTTTTGCGATTGACCCGACGGTGGGTCTATCCCCGTCTGCACGGGGGAACCGCCAACTTTCGCCAGTGGACCCGCGAATTCGGGGGTCTATCCCCGTCTGCACGGGGGAACCGCAATCCGCGAATTGAAGGCCAAGCTGCAACAGGGTCTATCCCCGTCTGCACGGGGGAACCCTGCCTTGATTTGTGCCGGGGTTGGGTTCATAGGGTCTATCCCCGTCTGCACGGGGGAACCTATTTGAAATGCATAAGTCCCATTTGACAACGGGGTCTATCCCCGTCTGCACGGGGGAACCAAAGAGGCAGGATAAGTCTGACGCCAAATGGGGGGTCTATCCCCGTCTGCACGGGGGAACCAAAAAGCCTAGAATGCACTCTCCCCTTTCGGGGGGTCTATCCCCGTCTGCACGGGGGAACCATTGCCTGAGCGCATCGTTGATGAATTTGGCGGGGTCTATCCCCGTCTGCACGGGGGAACCTTGTGCCGCTGCCCATAAACGGGTCTAGTATGGGGTCTATCCCCGTCTGCACGGGGGAACCGTATCTTGTTGGCATTTAGCCCACCTAATCAGGGGTCTATCCCCGTCTGCACGGGGGAACCGCGAAATGAAAAAGTACCCGCTGCAAATAGAGGGGTCTATCCCCGTCTGCACGGGGGAACCTTTGTGATATTTGCCTAGCGCCTCAGAAATTTGGGTCTATCCCCGTCTGCACGGGGGAACCTTCTCTGCCAACTTTCGCCAGTGGACCCGCGAAGGTCTATCCCCGTCTGCACGGGGGAACCCCGTATAAGTGACCAATGGTCATTTTTTTTATGGGTCTATCCCCGTCTGCACGGGGGAACCACGCCCTTGAGCGTTGATGAAGTGAGCCATGCTGGGTCTATCCCCGTCTGCACGGGGGAACCAGCGTCCAGCCATCCAGAAGCAGGCGTTCCTTGGGTCTATCCCCGTCTGCACGGGGGAACCGGCATGACGCAGGCCAAGACTGCACGACTAGAGGGTCTATCCCCGTCTGCACGGGGGAACCCCGGTAACAGGCGCTTCGCTTCCCCTTTATATGGGTCTATCCCCGTCTGCACGGGGGAACCTTGCAGACTACTTTTGGTTCGGGCTTGTCCGCGGGTCTATCCCCGTCTGCACGGGGGAACCCTAAACAAATACATGACCGAACCGGGATTTGGGGGTCTATCCCCGTCTGCACGGGGGAACCTGACTTACCACCTTGGTAAACCAGTCGCGCCCGGGTCTATCCCCGTCTGCACGGGGGAACCTGCGTGAGCGTATACCAACTTCAACCACTCCGGGGTCTATCCCCGTCTGCACGGGGG
>JBEIEP010000041.1:0-25065 GCA_040382935.1 Burkholderiaceae bacterium | reverse complement strand
GGTGGCGCTAGCAAAGGGTGGCCGCCCCGTTTTACCCAGCGGCGCGAACGGCTCAATCAAGGCCAGTAACTCATTCCAAGGCACCACAAGGTTCATTTCTTACAGAAACTCACGCTTGCGTGTGCGTTTGGTTACCAGTTCAAATCCGGTCGAGGCGAAGGTGGTTTGTTTCATGCCCATTTAACGTTTGAGGGTGGTGTTGGGTTGACTTATTCAGAGGATCCTTAAGTTCGCCATGAGTTAAATTCTAGAACCATCAGGTACTCGACATGCAGCCAGTATCGCGGAATTAGGAGTCCTGTTTGATCCAATAAGGTACGTCAAGCACCTCAAGGGCATCCGACGACGCCCCACGTTCAAGGTCTTGCAGAGCCACCGTGTCGGTACGTCTGGCCCCTTCTAGGCCAAAAGCGATCAGTATCTCATTCAACATTTTTGCGCACCTGCTTTAAAGGTGTTGTGGCGTGGACAAGCTCTTTGAGTACGTCGGACGCCTTATCGTCGCCCTCTAATGCAGCCTGTCTGATTAATTCTAACCCCCGCGTTGTATCCTTGGGTGTACCATACGACCCATAATAAATATTCAGGCCATGGTCAAGCTTTGCTTTGAAATATCCCGCTTCATAAGCCTTTTTGTATAAATCAGCAGCATGCAATTTATCCATTGCGATCCGGTCTCCCAACTCATAACACACAGCAAGAGAATAAATTGCTGGCAAATATCCAACACCTGCCGCAGTCTTTAACATTTCAATACTGCGTTTTTCAAACTCCTCGTCACTTTCCAAGCTTAACAGGCTAAAGTGAGAGTAAAGGAATAAGGCAGCTGGGTCACCCTCTGCGAGTAATGGCTCGATTAGTTTTAAGGCCTTAAAACAGTCGCCGGTGTTTAGTTCAATTTCTGCTTCTCTGAGCAATTTTTCAGCAAGTTTTTTGTCCATTTCAGTTTCCACCTCTGCGTGGGTAATGCGTACTGGAAGACAATCTAAGAACGGACCAACGCCTCTCTAGACACCAGACCTATCCAGATCACGATTAGACGACACTCTGGTTTGGCTGAGTATCGCGTCTACCCCGCATATCCATAACCCGTCCAATCACCAAAAACGTTAGGGTGACCAAGTGCAGACTAGGTCCGTTCATTAACTCATAAACGCAAAGTAAGATCACGATCAGCGGCAAACCATACACAAGCACAGGATGTAAAACGCGACCTTTTCTTATTAATGCGATGACCACAATCAGATACACCGCCAGAGCGGAACACATCCTGGCCACCCAGCCAATCTCAAAGGCAGCAATACCTGCATAACTTACAATGACAGCAACAATACCAACATTGTGTGCCAAGGCCCAAAAGTACAGCCAGAATCCGGTTTTTTTCATTACCTTATCCCAGTAATCAACTTTTCTCTCGCATCAGAAAATTTGACCCGCCTAATGCAACCCCCGCTCGTCCGGCTCATCGGTAGACGTACTAATCACACTCGTCTGCCGCCCCGTGGCCTTGCGCCACACATAAATCACATAACCGCTCAATCCATAGCCAATGAATATGGCAAACAGCATGGGGTAGGTGTAAAGCGCCACCAAACCAATCATCAAGGCGACCATCACAATAACGGGGAACGGAACGCTTCGCTTGGTGCGGGCCACCTTAAAGCTGTAATAGGGCACGTTGGTGACCATGGTCAAACCAGCAAACAGGCACAGCGCAAACGTGGGCCAGCCCAGGGTATCGCCCTTGTAGCCGTTTTCGGTCATCAGGGCGATAAAGCCCGCCACTATGCCTGCGGCTGCGGGGGATGGCAGACCCTGAAAAAACCGTTTGTCCACCACGCCCGTGTTCACATTAAACCGTGCCAGGCGCAGGGCGGCGCAGGCGCAGTACACAAAGGCGGCAAACCAGCCCCACTTGCCCATGCCTCGTAGCGCCCATTCGTAGGCGATTAAGGCAGGGGCCGCCCCAAAAGACACCATATCAGAGAGCGAATCCATTTGCACGCCAAACTCGCTTTGGGTGTTGGTTAAACGTGCCGCACGGCCGTCAAGACTGTCTAAGACCATGGCGCAAAAAATGCCTATGGCGGCAAAGTCGTAGCGCCCGTTCATGGCCATCACAATGGCATAAAACCCGCCAAACAATGCGGCCAAGGTAATGGCGTTGGGCAATATGTACAAGCCCTTTGCAGGGGGTTTGCGCGCAGGTTTGCCGTTGGTGGTGCTTGCGTCTGTTGTTTCAATTTCATCCATGGTGGCATTGTGCTTTAAATTTAACCCCCATTATCCATTAGGGCGTGAGATAGCAGCGAGCAATAAAAAAGGGCCACACACGTGCGGCCCTTCTAGGCTATAGCGCAATCAAAACTTAGTTGCGGGTTTGATCCACCAACTTGTTTTTCTTGATCCAAGGCATCATGCCACGCAGTTTTTCGCCCACCACTTCAATGGGGTGCTCGGCAGTTAAACGGCGACGGCTAATCAAGGTGGGAGCGCCTGCTTTGTTCTCAAGGATAAAGCTCTTGGCGTATTCGCCCGTTTGGATGTCCTTCAGGCACTGGCGCATGGCCGCGCGGGTGGCGTCGGTCACCACTTTGGGGCCGGTCACGTACTCGCCGTACTCGGCATTGTTAGAGATAGAGTAGTTCATGTTGCCAATGCCACCCTCGTAGATCATGTCAACGATCAATTTGAGTTCGTGCAGGCATTCAAAATAGGCCATCTCTGGCGCGTAACCGGCCTCTACCAAGGTTTCAAAACCAGCCTTGATGAGTTCAACGGCACCACCGCACAAAACGGCTTGCTCGCCAAAGAGGTCGGTTTCTGTTTCTTCACGGAAGCTGGTTTCGATAATGCCAGCGCGACCGCCGCCATTGGCCATGGAGTAGCTCAGTGCCATATCGCGTGAGCGACCAGTGGTGTCTTGGTGAATGGCAATCAGGTGGGGCACGCCGCCACCTTGGGCGTAGGTGCCGCGCACCGTGTGGCCAGGGGCTTTAGGGGCCACCATCCACACGTCCAAATCAGCGCGTGGGGCTACCAAACCGTAATGAACGTTGAAGCCGTGGGCAAACACCAGGGCCGCGCCTTTTTTGATGTTGGGCTCTACGTCGTTGGTGTACACCGTGCCAATTTGCTCATCGGGCAACAAAATCATCACCACGTCGGCCGACTTAACGGCGTCGGCCACTTCTGCCACTTTAAGACCGGCTTTTTCAACCTTGTTCCACGATGCACCGCCACGGCGCAGGCCCACAACCACGTTGACACCGCTGTCGTTGAGGTTTTGCGCGTGTGCGTGGCCTTGGCTGCCGTAGCCAATGATGGCGACGGTTTTACCTTTAATCAGGCTCAAATCACAATCTTTATCGTAATAAACGTTCATATTCAAGTTCTCCAAAAAAACAGGTTTCAGTAAAAAAGTTGGCCGATGCCGTGGGGCCGCATTATCAGGGTATCAAAGTCAGATAGACGCCCGTGCCGCACTTAAACTCGCAAAATTCGCTCACCCCGCCCAATACCGCAGGCACCGGTACGCACGGTCTCTAAAATGGCCGATTTATCGATCGCCTCCAAAAACGCATCGTTCTTGGCGTGGTCACCGGTTAGTTCAACGGTATAGCTTTTATCCGTCACGTCGATAATTTTGCCTCTGAAAATATCGGCCATGCGTTTGATTTCTTCACGTTCTTTGCCAACGGCGCGCAGCTTAACCAGCATTAACTCGCGCTCGGTGTAAGCACCTTCGGTCAGGTCCACCACCTTGACCACTTCAATCAGGCGGTTCAGGTGCTTGGTAATTTGTTCAATCACCTCGTCTGACCCGGTGGTCTGTATCGTCATGCGCGATAGGCTGGCGTCTTCTGTGGGCGCAACCGTTAGCGATTCAATGTTGTAGCCACGGGCCGAAAACAGACCCACTACCCGGGACAAGGCACCGGGTTCGTTTTCAATCAATACGGCAATAATGTGTTTCATCGTGTTCCTCTTTTCGTTGCCCTCCCCCGCACACGGTAATGTGCAGGCTTGGCAAACAATAGATTCAGCTTGGGAGTAAAGGGTTTTGGGTGATTTAGAGATCTTCCGAACTCATCAGCATTTCAGTAATGCCTTTGCCCGCCTTGACCATTGGGAATACGTTCTCGGTGGGGTCGGTCAGGATGTCCAAAAACACCGTGCGGTCTTTGAGGCGCCGTGCCTCGCGCAGGGCGGGCTCGACGTCTTCGGGGCGGGTTACTTGAATGCCCACGTGGCCATAGGCCTCTGCCAACTTCACAAAATTGGGCAGCGTGTCCATATAGCTGTGGCTATAGCGCCCTTCGTAATCAATTTGCTGCCACTGGCGAACCATGCCCAGGTAACGGTTGTTCATGGATACCACCTTGATGGGGGTGTTGTACTGCAAGCAGGTAGACAGCTCTTGAATACACATCTGTACAGAGCCATCACCAGTCACGCAAAACACCTCGGCATCGGGTTTGGCCAGCTTAATCCCCATGGCATAGGGAATGCCTACGCCCATAGTGCCCAAACCGCCCGAGTTAATCCAGCGTCGTGGCTCGTCAAAACGGTAATACTGCGCCGCCCACATTTGGTGCTGGCCCACGTCCGACGTGATATAGGTCTCGACGTCTTTGGTCATATTCCACAGCGTTTCGATCACATACTGGGGCTTGATCACCGCACTTGATCCACGGTCGTATTTCAAGCAATCGCGTTGGCGCCAGGTCTCGATACTGCTCCACCATCCCGAAATGTCCTGCTTTTGTTTAAGCAGGCTGCCTTCGTTGAGGATAGCAATCATCTCTTGCAGCACGTCTTTGACGTCGCCCACAATGGGGATGTCGACCTTCACGCGCTTAGAAATGCTGGACGGATCGATGTCCACATGGATGATTTTTCTTTCGTTTTGCGCAAAGTGTTTGGGGTTGCCAATCACTCGGTCGTCAAAACGCGCACCAACGGCCAGCAAAACGTCACAGTTTTGCATAGCATTGTTGGCCTCTAGCGTGCCATGCATACCGAGCATGCCCAAAAACTGCCTGTCGCTGGCAGGAAATGCACCCAAGCCCATCAACGTATTGGTCACGGGGTAACCCAGCATTCTGGACAGTGTGCGCAACTCTTCACAGGCTTCGCCCAACAGCACACCACCACCGGTATAAATGTAGGGACGCTTGGCGGCCAACAGCAATTGCAAGGCTTTGCGAATTTGCCCGCCGTGCCCTTTGCGCACCGGGTTGTACGAGCGCATTTGCACGGTCGCCGGATAGCCGGTGTAGCTTACTTTTTTGAGCGATACGTCTTTAGGAATATCCACCACGACGGGGCCGGGGCGGCCAGTACGGGCAATGTGGAAAGCCTTTTTCATGGTCAGGGCCAAGTCGCGCACGTCTTTGACCAAAAAATTGTGCTTGACGATGGGCCGCGTAATACCTACGGTGTCGCACTCTTGGAAGGCATCCAAACCAATGGCATGCGTAGGCACCTGCCCCGCAATAATCACCATAGGGATGCTGTCCATGTAGGCGGTGGCAATCCCGGTGACGGCATTGGTCAGGCCTGGGCCAGAAGTAACCAAGGCGACGCCAACGTCACCCGTGGCGCGTGCATAGCCATCGGCGGCATGTACAGCCCCCTGCTCATGGCGAACCAGTACGTGCTGAATAGTGTCTTGTTTGTAAAGCTCGTCGTAAATGTACAAAACGGCCCCGCCGGGGTAGCCCCACATGTACTTGACGTTTTCAGCTTGCAAGCATTTCACCAGTACTTCAGCGCCAATGATTTCAATGCTTTTTTGATCGTCGAATGACGAATCGGATGCGGCGGCCAGGGCCGTGTCTTTAATTGGAGAGTCCATGTTCAACCTTTGTGAATTTCTCTAACGAAGTTCCTTGGGTGCCCCTTTGTCGCGCCCTTGTGGGGCGGCGCCAGGACTTAGTGCTAGGGCCATAAGCGCGTTATTGCGCCAGACCCTAACCCGTTTGCCTTTGATTTTGCAGAGCCAATTATCGCACGTCTTTCAGACGCTATCGCGTCGCCTGCCATTTCCATTTAACAACTGTGTCACCACCCAGTGGGATTACTTGACGCAATCGGCAAAGTACTCCAGTGTACCGTTTTCATTGACCCGGGTAACCAGGCCATGAATGTCGGTGCCAAACCCTGGACATTTTTGGTTGAACTCTCTGGAAAACTTGAGGTAGTCCACAATTTTTTTATTGAACACCTCGCCAGGAATCAAGAGCGGAATGCCAGGGGGGTAAGGCGTGAGCAACCCCACCGTCACCCGCCCCTCCAGTTCGTTAATTGCCACGCGTTCAGTTTTACGCTGCGCGATATGGGCGTAGGCGTCAGATGGGGTCATCGCGGGCGCAAGTTCGCTCAGGTACATTTCGGTGGTTAAACGGGCAATATCGTATTTGGCGTACAGCGAATGGACAAACTGGCACAAGTCCGCCAAACCCATGGATTCGTACTTGGGAAACTGCTGCACAAACTCGGGCAGTATCTTCCACATGGGGGCGTTTTTGGCGTAGTCGTCTTTGAACTGCTGCAAAGCGGTCAGCAATGTGTTCCAGCGGCCTTTGGTAATGCCGATAGTGAACATAATGAAAAAACTATAAAGCCCCGTTTTTTCAACCACAACACCGTGCTCGGCCAGGTATTTGGTCACAATGCTCGCGGGTATGCCAGTCGTGGCGAAGTCGCCATTTAGGTCCAAGCCCGGGGTAACAATCGTGGCCTTGATGGGGTCAAGCATGTTGAAGCCCTCCGCCACATCGCCAAACCCGTGCCAATTGTCATCGCTTCGTCCCAAACGGGCTTCACCTGTGAGAATCCAGTCCTTGGCCTGGCCCACACCATCATCCACCAATGACTCGGGGCCCCACACCTGAAACCACCAGTCGGACTCGTACTCTGAGTCAATCTTGCGCATGGCACGCCGAAAATCCAAGGCTTCTTCAAGGCTCTCGCCTACTAACGCTGGCCCGCCGGGAGGCTCCATCATTGCCGCCGCCACATCGCAGCTGGCGATGATGCTGTATTGCGGCGACGTAGAGGTATGCATCAGGTAGGCCTCGTTGAAAAGGTGCTTGTCCAGGTGGGTTTCCTGCGCGTCTTGCACCAGCACATGACTGGCCTGGCTGATACCAGCGAGCAGTTTGTGAATGGACTGAGTGGCATAGACCATGGCTTTTTTAGGACGCGGCCGGTTTTTGCCCATGGCGTGGAAGGTGCCGTAAAACGGATGAAACCCCGCATGGGGCAGCCACGCTTCATCAAAGTGAATGTTATCCACATAGCCATCCAGCGCCGACTTAATATCTTCTGTGTTGTACAACACGCCGTCGTAAGTGGATTGGGTGACCGTCAAGATGCGGGGCTTGATGGCATCGGCGTCCACGCCCTTTAGCAAGGGGTTGGCACGTATTTTTGCCCGAATGGATTCGGGCTGAAATTCTTCTTTGGGAATAGGACCAATAATGCCAAAGTGATTCCGCGTGGGTTTAAGAAACACCGGTACGGCGCCCGTCATGATGATGGCATGCAGTATCGACTTGTGGCAGTTGCGATCGACCACCACCACGTCACCTGGCGCTACCGTGTGGTGCCAAACCATCTTGTTGGACGTACTCGTTCCGTTCGTCACAAAAAAACAATGATCGGCGTTAAATATGCGGGCAGCGTTGCGCTCAGAGGCAGCGATAGGCCCGGTGTGATCGAGCAATTGGCCCAATTCTTCTACCGCGTTGCAAACGTCGGCCCTGAGCATGTTTTCGCCAAAAAACTGGTGGAACATTTGCCCGACGGGCGACTTCAAAAACGCCACGCCCCCCGAGTGGCCGGGGCAGTGCCAACTGTAGGAGCCGTCTTCAGCGTAGTCGAGCAAGGCTTTGAAGAAAGGCGGTTGCAAGCCCTCCAAATAGCTTTTTGCCTCTCGAATGATATGGCGGGCCACGAACTCAGGCGTGTCCTCAAACATATGGATGAACCCGTGCAGTTCGCGCAATATGTCGTTGGGAATGTGGCGCGACGTCTTGGTCTCGCCGTACACGTAAATGGGTACTTCTAGGTTCTTTCGCCGGACCTCTTGAATAAACAGCCGCAAACTAAGTACAGCAGGGTCTAGGTCGGGGCCGGGTGTGAACTCTTCATCGTCAATCGACAAAATAAATGCGCTGGCGCGGCTTTGTTGCTGGGCAAATTGACTGAGGTCGCCATAACTGGTGGCCCCTAGGATATCGAATCCTTCTTTTTCAATCGCGGCGGCCAAGGCCCGAATACCCGAACCAGAGGTGTTGTCGGTACGGTAGTCCTCATCGATGATGATGATGGGGAAGTGAAATTTCATGTCGGTGGCCTAGGCATCAATTGAAAAGAGTGCGAAGTGTAAGGAATTAATACATTGTTTTTTTGACAAACGGGATTTATGAATGAAAATCCTTAAGATCCCTCCCTAAAACCCCTGCGAAGCCGGATGCACAATGGCCGCATGGATCTTTTCGGAGGGTTCTTAATATTCTCAAAGGAATCTGCATTTATGGATGCCTCAAATTTCTGGTGGATTGCCGCTGTTGTTTTGGTTGGCCTTGAGTTGGCAACCGGTACTTTTTATTTGTTGATGCTGTCGCTGGGTATGGCGGCCGCGGCTTTGGCAGCCTATTTTGGCGTGTCGTCTACCATGCAAATCGGTATCGCCGCTGGTGTAGGCACTGCCAGTGCGGTCGCTTTATACGCGTGGCGTCGCTCGCGGGGTACAGCTTCGGCGGTTGCAGACCAGAGCCAAAATACGCTGGACTATGGTCAATCTGTAGCGGTAACGGCAGACGCGCTTACAGCCTTGGGCGCAACAGTGCAATACCGAGGCACCCAATGGCAGGCCCAAAGTGACGATGGCTCCCCTTTAAATCCGGGCCGATACACCATCACCCGGGTAGAGGGGAATCACCTCATCATCGCGCCCTCCGCCCCTGCCGCGAAATCGTCAGCTGGATCCTAGCCGTACTGTTGAACCACTTTTCTTTTATTTATTCACTTACCCTGAAAGCACCCCATGGAACTTGCCATTGCCCTGCTCGTTGTTGCAGCAATATTTATTATTCGAGCAACCTGCGTCGTTCCCCAACAGCACGCCTGGGTCGTTGAGCGCCTGGGCAAGTACCACGGCACCCTGACACCCGGTCTGAATTTTTTAGTGCCCTTTATTGACAAAGTGGCATACAAGCACTTGCTCAAAGAAATTCCCTTGGACATTGCCAGCCAGGTGTGTATCACCAAAGACAACACGCAATTGCAGGTGGACGGCATTTTGTACTTCCAGGTGACGGATGCCAAGAGCGCCAGCTACGGCTCATCCAACTACATTGTTGCCATTTCGCAGTTGGCTCAAACCTCACTTCGCTCGGTCATTGGCAAGCTGGAGTTGGATAAAACCTTTGAAGAGCGTGACATCATCAACGCGCAGGTCGTTGCAGCCATCGACGCAGCAGCCCTTACTTGGGGCGTGAAGGTGTTGCGTTACGAAATCAAAGACTTGACGCCACCCAAAGAAATTTTGCACGCCATGCAGGCGCAAATTACCGCCGAACGTGAAAAGCGCGCGCTAATTGCCGCCTCTGAGGGACGCCGGCAAGAACAAATCAATATTGCAACGGGTGAACGTGAAGCCTTCATTGCCCGATCTGAAGGTGAAAAGGCTGCGGCTATCAATGCCGCTCAGGGCGAGGCCCAAGCGATTGCTGCGGTTGCTGAGGCCACTGCACAGGCGATTGAGGCGATTGCGCGGGCGATTGAAATGCCAGGCGGAGCCCAGGCTGTGCAGTTACGCGTCGCTGAAAAAGCGGTAGAGGCCTATAGCAAGGTGGCCTCTGATGCGACCACTACCTTGATTATTCCAGGCGATGCCTCACAGATCGCAAGTCTGATCAGCACAGCCATGAAGGTGGTGCAGTCGCAGGGCAACCGGTAAGGATTCCCTAGCCCCTGCCAACGAATGGCATTTGGGTGGCCATTACCGTTTGAAATAAAACGTTGGCGCTTAGGGGCAAGCCCGCCATATAAACCACGGCGTCGGCAACCACCTGCACGTCCATGGTGGCCTCAACCAGGGTTTGCCCATTGGCCTGCAAAATGCCAGTGGTCATGCGCTGTGTCATTTCGGTGGCGGCATTGCCGATGTCGATCTGACCGCAGGCAATGTTGTAGGCTCGCCCGTCCAATGCCGCGCTTTTTGTTAACCCGGTGACGGCGTGCTTGGTAGAGGTATAGGCCACCGAATTGGGGCGCGGCGCGTGCGCTGAAATCGACCCGTTGTTGATGATTCGACCGCCCTGTGGCTGTTGATGCTTCATGACCCGAAACGCCTGCTGCAAGCAAAGAAACATGCCCGTGAGATTGGTATCTACCACCCTTTTCCACTCTGCAAGAGGCAATTCGTCTAGCGGAACACTAAAGGCACTCACCCCTGCGTTGTTAAACAGAACATCCACCCGTCCAAAGTGGTTCACAGTCGCTTCAAACAAGTGCTTTACAGACGATTCGTCACAAACGTCAGTGGGGTGGACCAGGGTGCGCCCCGCATCGCCGCTCCAGGCCATTTGCACCGATAACAAGGGATCAAGGCGTCGCCCGGCCAGCACCACGCAGTAACCGGCCCTTAAAAGTGCCAAGGCACTGGCTTTGCCGATACCGCTTCCCGCGCCGGTGACGATGGCGACTTTGTTGTTCGATGGTGCTTGCATTGGATCAGGACTTGGTGCGTTTACTCGGCTTTCCTTTGTTGGTCACTTTACGAATTGCGCCTACTGCCCCTTTGCGCGATGGGCCCGGTGGCGTGTCGCCAACCGAACGACGGGCTTTGCCTGGGGCAGCCGCAGTTGGACCTGGAACGGTTGGTTGAGGCCCCTTTGGGTTGCCCAGTGCCTCTGCCAGGGGAACGAAATCAATGCGACGGGCATCCAAATCAACACGGCTAACCTGGACGTTGACCTTGGTCCCAATGCTGTAACGGATGCCGGTTCGTTCGCCACGCAACTCTTGTCTGGCCTCGTCAAATCGGAAATAGTCGGCGCCCATTTCGGTGATATGGATGAGCCCCTCTACGAACACCCCATCGAGCATGACAAACAGCCCAAAACCGGTTACCGCGGAGACGACTCCGGTAAAGGGGGCGCCCAAATGCTGCTTCATGTAGCTGCATTTAAGCCAAGCCTCTACGTCGCGACTGGCCTCGTCGGCCCGGCGTTCATTGGCGCTGCAATGCTGGCCCACAGACTCCCACTGGGTGAGTGCTTTCTGGGCTGCCTTGCTCAGCGGCTTGGCCGGGGCAAGGGATGGGTCAACACGCTTTTTAACGGCCATTCGACGCGTCATCGCCGCATCTGGACTAAAGGTGTAGGCGCCGGACAAACCATAGCTCTTGTTATCCAAAATGGCCTTGATCACCCGGTGCACCAACAGGTCGGGGTAACGACGAATAGGGCTAGTAAAGTGCGCGTAGGCGTTATAGGCCAAGCCGAAATGCCCGTTGTTATGCGGCGTATAACTTGCCTGTTGCATTGACCGCAGCAGCATGGCATGAATTTGTGCCACATCAGGCCGGTCGCGGGTCTCAACGGCAATGCGTTGCAGGTCAGAGGGCTTGGCCGGGTCGCCCACCTGGCGCCCTACCCCCGTGGCTTTCAAATAGTTGTTCAGTAAGCCCAGTTTTTCTGGCGTAGGTCCTTCGTGCACACGAAACAGGGCCGGATGCTCGTGCAGCGCCACAAAATCGGCACAGCACACGTTAGCGGCCAGCATCGCCTCTTCGATCACTTTATGCGCCACATTTCGTACCCGTGGTTCAATTCGTTCTATCTTGCCGTTGGCGTCACAAATAGTCTGCGTTTCAGCGGTTTCAAAGTCGATTGCCCCCCTCACGTTGCGGGCTTTCACCAGCACTTCGTAGGCCGCGTGCAGGTGTAACAGGTGTGGCACCAGTGCCGAATGGCGTTCGGCCTCTCGCCCTTTGGTGTTTGCCAAAATAGCCGCCACTTCGGTGTAGGTAAACCGCGCGTGGCTAAACATCGTGGCCGGATAAAACTGGTAGCCCTGAATCTCACCGGCGTCGGTAATGACCATGTCACAAACCATGCACAGACGTTCAACTTTTGGGTTGAGCGAACACAGCCCGTTAGAGAGCTTTTCTGGCAACATGGGTATGACCCGCCGAGGAAAATACACGCTGGTGGCGCGCTCGTAGGCATCTTGGTCAATGGCCGTATCGTTCTTTACATAATGGCTTACATCGGCAATCGCCACAATCAACCGCCAACCACTTTGGCCTGCTAGTTTGATAGGCTCGCAGTACACGGCGTCGTCAAAGTCACGTGCGTCCTCACCGTCAATCGTGACCAATGGCACATCGGTCAGGTCAATGCGTCCTTTTTTATCCGTGGCTCTCACACGGTCTGGCAGCGAATGGGCGGCCGCCTGGCATGCCGGTGAAAAGATATGCGGCACATTGAACTTGCGAACCGCTATTTCAATTTCCATCCCTGCATCGTCGATTTCGCCCAGTACCTCAACAACACGCCCTACGGGTTGTCCGAACAACGCAGGCGGCTCGGTAAATTCGACGACCACCACTTGTCCGACCGCGGCCTCGCCTTTGCCATTGCCTGGCACCAGCACGTCATGGCCATAACGTTTGTCTTCTGGCGCGACCAGCCAAACGCCGCCCTCTTTGATCAGTCGCCCAATCAAACGGGTTTCAGAGCGTTCCAAAATTTCAGTGATCCGCCCTTCTGGCCTGCCTCTGCGGTCATGGCCTGACAGACAGGCCTTGACCTTGTCTTTGTGCAATACCGCCCGCATTTCGTTGGGTGACAAAAACACGTCTGGCTCGCCATCGAGGCGCGCTATAAAGCCATGCCCATCCCGGTGACCCACCACATAGCCCTCAAACTCAATGGTAGAGGGATGGGATTCGATTACTTTTTTTGATTTAGTTTTGATACAATAGTCCTTGATGCTTGAAAGCCCAGATGGCGGAATTGGTAGACGCACTAGTTTCAGGTACTAGCGAGTAACATCGTGGGGGTTCGAGTCCCTTTCTGGGCACCATTTTGGTTGCAGCTCTTTGTAGTGCGATGCAGCATTTATTCATAAAAGCCACCCGTTCGGTGGCTTTTTTTGTTTTGCGGTCAAATGGGCATGGCAACCAGGTCATGTCCGCGCACTTCCAAAACCCGGGCCTTGGTGAACTCACCAGCGACAAAGGTTTTACTGATTTTGTCGGGTGGCAGCAAATGCACCACACCGTCGATTTCTGGGGCGTCGGCGTAGCTTCTTCCCACACCGCCTCGTTTACCTCTGGCGTTTGATTGGTCCACCAGCACCTGCAGCGTCGCGCCTACGCGGCGCTTTAGCTTGTTGGACGATACCTTTTCGGCCACTGCCATAAACCTAGCACGTCGCTCGTCTTTGAGCGCCTGTGGCAACAAACCAGGCAACTGATTTGCCGTGGCTCCTTCTACTTCGCTATAGGCAAAGCATCCGGCGCGGTCAATCTCCGCCTCTTGCATAAAGCCTAACAAATGCTCGAATTCTTCTTCGGTTTCACCCGGAAACCCCACGATAAAGGTGCTCCGCACGACCAATTGCGGGCATTTCTTGCGCCAAGCCTGCAGGCGTTCCAGATTTTTCTCGCCGTTGGCAGGCCGCTTCATGCGTTTGAGCACGTCGGGGTGGCTGTGCTGAAACGGCACATCCAGATAGGGCAGGATTAAGCCATCGGCCATTAAGTCGATCAACCCATCCACACTGGGATACGGGTACACGTAATGCAAACGCACCCAGGCACCATAGGGTTTGGCTAACTCACCCATGGTTTGAACCAACTCCTGGGTTCGGGTTTTGATGGGTCGTCCCTCCCAAAATCCGGTTCGGTACCGCGTATCAACCCCATAGGCCGAGGTGTCCTGGCTAATCACCAACAACTCCTTGACACCGCCATCCAACAGCGCTTTTGCCTCGGCCAAAACATCCCCAAGCGGGCGTGACATCAGGTCACCACGCATAGACGGAATGATGCAGAAGGTGCATCGGTGATTACATCCTTCACTTATTTTTAAGTAACCGTAATGACGCGGTGTGAGCTTGATGCCGGCTTGCCCTACGCGATTAGGAATCAAATCGGTTTGTGGGTTGTCTGGTGGTGCAAGGTGCTTATGTACCGCCGCCATGACCTCTTCGGTCGCATGGGGTCCGGTCACAGCCAATACCCTGGGGTGGGTTTTGCGGATCAGTCCTTCACCATCAGCGTCATTCTTGGCGCCAAGGCAACCCGTTACGATCACTTTTCCGTTGGCTGCTAAGGCCTCGCCAATGGTGTCCAAACTTTCTTTCACCGCGTCGTCAATAAACCCGCAGGTATTGACTATCACCAAATCGGCGCCTTCAAACGATTGACTGGTTTGATAGCCCTGTTCGTTTAACCGTGTGAGGATGGATTCACTGTCGGTCAGTGCCTTGGCACAACCAAGACTTACAAAACCAATTTTTGGCGCACCGTTGGGCGCTGCGGTTTTCAAGGTGGCGGAAATTTCCTGCATGGATAAATGGCTTATTTTTTGCGACCAAAGGGCCCGAACAGTTCAGACGTTTGCTTTGCGAAGTTTTCCTGCATTTGCAAGAGCAGCCCTTGGGTTTGTTCAACATAATTGCCCATCAATCCCTTTGAAAGAGGCGATGAGTTTTCAAGCACTTTGGTCCAGACATCGGGACTTAAGCCCCCTGCCTTCTCGGATACATGCTTTTGCATTTCTGAGAACGATTGCATGTTGTGCTCAATAAAGGGCCCCAGAAAACTTTGCATGGTGTTGCCGTAAAACCGGATGATGTGGGTCAACACCGCTTCAGTAAACATGGGAGCACCACCAGCCTCTTCTTCAAGAATAATCTGAAGCAAAATGCTGCGGGTAATATCGGCGTCGGTTTTGGCGTCAAGCACCTGAATATGAGCCCCAGACACCACCAATTCTTTAACCTGCGACAGGGTAACGTAGCTAGAGGTTTCGGTATCGTACAGACGACGATTGGGGTACTTTTTAATTAGTCTGCTGCCGTTTGCCACGGTGGGTTTATTTGTGGTGGTCACTCATTCGTTCCCAAAAATCCATTGGTTCATTGCAAAGAGACATTGCAACAAGGTAACACTATACCGCGTTGGATTCGTACAAAGCGTGTCAAGGGAAAACCCGGACCTCAATCTATTGGGAGAACGGTAGTTTGGTAGGCGCGATTGGACTCGAACCAACGACCCCCACCATGTCAAGGTGGTGCTCTAACCAGCTGAGCTACGCGCCTAAATCGTTTGTTGCTGGTATTGTACCAGCATTAACTTTGGCGCCTCTGTGCAGACCTCACGCCTTTAACGCCTCTTAGCGTCCCCAATACCTGAGGCAATCGTTGCGTATCGGTCATCTCAATAGTAAATGTCATCCAGGCGATATCGGCCTGGGCACCGCCGCCTTTGACCGACTGTGTGTTCATGCCAATTACATTCATTTTTTCGCGGGCCAACAGTTCGGTGATGTCCCTGAGCAGGCCTTGCCGATCAATCGCCTGCAAGGCAATATCCACCGCGTAAACGCGTTGACTATGCCCACCCGCACCCCATTCAACCGGTATAAGGCGGTCGGGTTCTTGCGTTTTCAGGTGCCCAAGGCTGCGGCACTCTTGTCGGTGTACAGCGATACCCCGCCCTTTGGTGATATAGCCCTCAATGCGGTCGGGCGGTGCGGGCTTGCAGCATTGGGCCAAATGGTTCATCAGTGCACCCACGCCCAGTACCACTACGCCGGTTGTGCTATCGCCCGCCAGGGTTCTTATTTTTTTGGGAGCTGGTGCTTCAGCCACTACTTCGGCATTAGGCCTTAAAGCGGTTTCAATCGCACGTCCGGACAACTCCTCTTTGCCCGCCGCAAAAAACATCGCGTCGACCGATTCAAAATCAAGCCTGTGCGCCACTTCATCAAATGCAAGGCCAGTTTTGCCTTCGCGCTGCAAGACCTTTTCGACCAATGCCCGGCCTTTTTCGGAGGTTTGTTCGAGCTGCTGCAAATTGAACCAAGCCCGCACCTTGGACTTGGCGCGGGCTGTGACCAAGTAACCCAAATCTGGATTGAGCCAATCGCGTGAAGGTCCGCCTTCTTTTGCAGTGACGATTTCAACGGTTTGCCCATTGTGAAGCGGTGTGTGCAAGGGCACCATGACGCCATCCACCCTGGCGCCCCTGCAGCGATGCCCAAGCTCGGTGTGCAAGGCGTAGGCAAAATCGACCGACGTGGCACCTGTTTGCAGATCGATCACCTTAGCCTCTGGCGTTAGAACATAAATCCTGTCCGACAGCACATCGTTTTGTATTGGGGCCTGTGCGTCGGCATCGGCACTTTTTCGGCTTTCCGCCATCTCTTTGGTCCAGGCCAGCAACTGCCTAACGACTGCAATTTTTGCGTCGTACCCGCCCTGCGCCTTAACGCCCGCATAACCCTTAACGCCCGCCTCCTTATAGGCCCAATGCGCAGCCATGCCCGACTCGGCAAAATCGTGCATCGCATGGGTTCTAATTTGAATCTCGATAGGCTGCCCATGGCTGTCACGATCTCGCACAATGGTATGCAGTGATTGGTAACCGTTGGCTTTGGGCTTGGCGATGTAATCATCGAACTCCTGGGGCACCATTTCAAACTCTGTATGGATGGCCGCCAAGACGGCATAACAGTCGTCGACACCTGGAACAATGATGCGAAGGGCACGCAAATCGAACACTTTTTCAAAGGGAAGCGATTTGCCCCGCATTTTTTTTACGATGCTGTAAATGTGCTTGGCCCTACCCTGCACCTGGCCTTTGATCCCTAATGACCTCAAGCGACCCTCAACATGGGCGCATAGGCTTGCCACAGATTGTTCGCGAACCGTGCGCGTCTGGTCCAACTGCGCTGCAACTTGTCGGTAAATTTCAGGCTCCAAGAACCTGAAAGACAGATCTTCTATCTCCCATTTGAGCTGCCATAAACCCAAGCGATTGGCCAGCGGTGCGAACACCTGTAAGGACTCTTTGGCGATGCCTCCGGTGGGTGGTGTTTTGGACTTGGCAAAGTAGCGCAAGGTTTGCAGGCGCGAGCTTAGCCGAAGCAGTACCACCCTTAAATCTTTTGAAAATGCCAACAGCATTTTGCGCACATTTTCGGTTTGGTCGGCCTGCGTCAACGCGTCGCCTGCCGCCGATGGCACACCTGCCGCACTGGCTTGACGTTGAACCCGCATGAGATCTGCGGCATCAACCGCCAAGCTTGCCAGCTCTGCACCAAAGCGCTTGCTCAAGATTTCTTTGGGGCGCGTAAATGAGGCGACAGCGTAACTGAGATAGGCCGCCATTTGCAGGTCAAAACTGGCCCTCAGTTCTTCCAGCAAGGCGACCATGGCATCGGCATGGGCAAGCACCGACTCGCCCGAATCCAGCCGCTCTCCTTCAACCAGCGGCGCTACGAACGCCCGCATCACCAACACCCCTTTGGGGTCAGCGGGATCGAAATCTGGGATCGCCGCCACCCGCTAAACTTAATGCAAATGGCGTGGGCGCCGCCCACCACCGCCGTGCCCGTTGCCGCTCCCGCCAAAATTGCGCCCCATTTGTAGCGAATTGCTTAATGCGCTAAAACGCTCGGCAAACAAGCGGTCAATTTCAGCGACCAAGCCACCCAATTCGGAACCATCAAAGTGCCGCTCCATCATTGAGACAACGTCACGGACCAATAGGTCGCGCTGCACCTGCATGATGGCCTCCGGGGTAGGACCGACAAAAAGCACGAAAAAATCGTCCTTGGAGTCGTCTTCGTCGGCGTCTTCACTGTCCTCATCGCCGTACTCGTCGTTGTACTGTGCATCAAAGACGCTCACTTCAATCGCCGCCCCTTGCGCGCACAATTCGTTAAGGTTCATGCACATTTCGTCCAAGGTTTGCCTGATGTCATCGTCACCGGCCACCGTCCAGCACAATTGCAACTGCCGATCGCTGGCACTAAAAACAATTCCTGGCTCTTCGTCATAAAGACTTTTGGCCCCGTCACTAAGCGACCGGGCACCGGCGTAACGCCACAACGGTGCCAAAGCATCTTGCAGCTGGGCCTGCTCTACATCTGGGCGAAGTGGTATCTGGCTGTGAATATGAATCTCTAGAGGCGGGGCAAACTGGTTCATGGTGATTTCTCGTGCAGGGACAATAGGGACCCGATTCAGCACCCTTCATTTACTGTGAAGGACGTCACTGCATTTTAGTCGCGCTTAGGAGACCCCGCTAAGTTGACGGTCCGCAAGCGATGTGCTTATGAAGGATCTGTTGATCCTAATCGGAGGTGGTGCCTCGAACCGGAATCGAACCGGTACGCCCCTTATGCAGGAAAGCGGCGGATTTTAAGTCCGCTGTGTCTACCTATTCCACCATCGAGGCAGCGTTGAAAATTTGGAGGCGCAGGCCGGAGTCGAACCGACCTACTCGGATTTGCAATCCGGTGCATAACCGCTTTGCTACTGCGCCTTGCGTAAATTCAAACCGACTAGAAAAAAAGGGAAGCTACGGCCTCCCTTGTACTAGATTATCTGGAGCGGGAAAGGAGGCTCGAACTCCCGACCTCAACCTTGGCAAGGTTGCGCTCTACCAACTGAGCTATTCCCGCAATACGAAGAATTATAGTCTAAAAATTTGGTGATTTACAGAGTTAAAGCACAGAAATTATTCAATGCTTGGTCGCGTCGCCCGCGGCGCTCACACCGACCATCACATTCATGGGACTTGACTCAGTGGGGCTGGCTTTTGAAGCTTCGGCTATCACCTCGGGCAATGGCACCGGCATACGTTCTAAGGCCATTTCCAGCACCTTGTCTATCCAACGCACCGGAATAATTTCAAGCCCGTTTTTCACGTTATCGGGAATCTCTTGAAGGTCTTTTGCATTGTCCTCCGGGATTAACACCACCTTGATACCACCGCGAAGCGCCGCGAGCAATTTCTCTTTTAAACCACCAATCGCAGTCACTTCACCACGTAGGGTGATTTCACCGGTCATGGCCACATCGCTTCGAACGGGAATTCCGGTTAACGCTGAGACAAAGGCGGTGGTCATGGCGATGCCTGCACTCGGGCCGTCTTTGGGGGTGGCGCCATCGGGAACATGGATGTGCACGTCGGTGGTATCGAATACCTCGTTACGGATGCCCAGTTGTCGCGCCCGGCTACGAACCACCGTTCGCGCCGCCTCAACCGACTCCTTCATCACATCACCCAAGGAACCGGTACGCAAAATGACGCCCTTACCAGCCATGGGTGCCGCCTCAATCGTGAGCAAATCACCACCGACTTCAGTCCAAGCCAAGCCCACCACCTGCCCTATCTGGTTTTTAGTCTCAGCCCGGCCAAAATCAAACTTTCTGACGCCCAGATAGTCATTCAAATTGCTGCTGTCGACGATCAAGCCTTTGGCCAATTTTTTTAGCATGGCTTGTTTGACGACCTTTCGGCAAATTTTGGCGAGCTCGCGCTCCAGCGACCTTACGCCACTCTCACGCGTGTAGTACCTCACAATATCGCGCACCGCTGCCTCCGTTACTTCTACCTCGGCAGGCTTGACCCCGTTGTTGTCCATTTGTTTGGGCAACAGGTAACGCATCGCAATATTGACTTTTTCGTCTTCGGTATAGCCGGCCAACCGAATAACTTCCATGCGGTCCAGCAACGCCGCAGGTATGTTCATGGAGTTGGAGGTTGCCACAAACATTACATTGCTTAGGTCAAAATCGAGCTCGACATAATGGTCGACAAAAGTGTGGTTTTGCTCTGGGTCTAGCACCTCTAGCAACGCACTGGATGGGTCGCCCCGCATATCGGTGCCCAACTTGTCGATTTCATCGAGCAAGAACAAGGGGTTATTGGCCCCCACTTTGGACAGGTTTTGCATAACCTTGCCGGGCAAGGCTCCAATGTAGGTACGGCGGTGGCCTCTAATCTCAGCTTCGTCACGCATGCCACCCAAGGCAACGCGCACGTATTTGCGGCCAGTCGCTTTGGCGATGGATTGTCCCAAGGAGGTTTTTCCGACGCCGGGGGGCCCTACCAAGCACAAGATGGGTGACTTGACTTTAGATACCCGCTGCTGCACCGCCAGGTATTCCATAATGCGGTCTTTGACTTTTTCTAAACCAAAGTGGTCTTCGTTGAGCACCCCCTCGGCGCGGACCAAGTCGTGCTTAATTTTGGTTTTCTTGGCCCAAGGCAAGCCCACCAATACGTCAAGGTAGTTGCGTACCACGGTTGCCTCGGCCGACATTGGCGACATGAGCTTGAGTTTTTTCAGCTCGGATTGCGCTTTTTTCAAGGCATCCTTGGGCATTTGGGCGGCCTTTATCTTTTTCTCTAGCTCGTCAAGATCGGCTCCTTCTTCGCCATCGCCAAGTTCTTTCTGAATGGCCTTGACCTGTTCATTGAGGTAGAAATCCCTTTGGTTTTTTTCCATACCACGCTTGACGCGGCTGCGAATTTTTTTGTCAACGTTCAGTATTTCTACCTCGCGTTCGAGTTGCCCCAACAGATTTTCTAGGCGGGCCTTTACGTTTGAGAACACCAGCACCGATTGCTTCTCTTCAAGTTTGAGCGGTACGTGTGCCGCAATCGTGTCGGCCAACCTGCCCGCGTCATCGATTCCAACGATAGAGGTCAGAATGCCATCTGGAATTTTACGGTTCAGTTTGACATATTGTTCAAACTGTTGCATCACGGCGCGGCGCAGGGCCTCTACCTCAGGGGGTACCGGCGTATCTGCGGAATGAGGTGCCTCTGGCGTGAACGGGGTAGCGTTTGCAACAAAGTGTTCAGGACCATCTACCACGGACGCAACAGACGCACGCTGCTGCCCCTCTACCAGCACTTTAACGGTTCCATCGGGTAACTTTAGCAATTGCAAGATGGTGGCCACACAGCCCACATCGAACATGTCCTCTGCACTTGGTTCGTCCTTGGCGGCTGTGCGTTGCGCAACCAACAAAATGCGTCGCTCCGCGCCCATTGCGGCCTCTAAAGCCTTGATGCTTTTTGCTCGCCCCACGAAAAGCGGAACCACCATATGGGGGAACACCACCACATCCCTCAGCGGCAATAAGGGCAATGTGATCGGTTCTGATGGCAAATAGTTTGGTACGGACATACGAATCCTTAGGCAGAAAGCAAAACCACAATGGATGACATGGTCATGGAGGTGAACCGCAGAGTTTCAAGCCAAAGTGACCAGAAAGGATAACACCAGTTGGCCGGTGCTGCAGCCAGACTACTGGGCGTATAGGCAACGCGCTTACTCAAACCAACTGGATGGCATTCAGGCGGTTTTTGCAGTTTCGCGGTAGACCACGAGCGGAGGGGTGCCATCGACCACGGTGGTACCGTCGATGACAACTTTTGCGACATTGGTCTTTCCGGGCAGGTCAAACATCGTATCTAGAAGCGTTTGCTCCAGTATGGATCGCAAGCCACGCGCACCGGTCTTGCGTTGCAAGGCTTTTTTGGCAATGGACAGAAGAGCGTCGCGCCGAATCTCAAGCTCTACGCCCTCCATTTCAAGCAAACGCTGGTATTGCTTGACCAAGGCATTCTTGGGCTCAACCAAGATCTGAATCAAAGCATCTTCTGTAAGCTCGTCGAGCGTGGCGACTACCGGCATACGCCCAACCAACTCAGGGATTAAACCAAATTTGATCAAATCTTCGGGTTCGACTTCCTTGAAGACGTCGGTCAGGCTTCGCTGCTTTTTACTTTTCACTACCGCGCCGAATCCAATACCGGAGGCTTCGGTACGGTTTTCAATGACTTTCTCTAGCCCTGCAAAGGCGCCGCCACAGATAAACAAGATGTTGGTGGTATCCACCTGCAAAAAGTCTTGGTTGGGATGTTTGCGACCACCTTGCGGCGGAACGCTGGCCATCGTGCCTTCGATTAGCTTTAGCAGCGCTTGCTGAACACCTTCGCCCGACACGTCACGCGTGATGCTGGGGTTATCAGACTTTCTGGAAATCTTGTCGATCTCGTCAATGTAGACAATGCCACGCTGGGCACGTTCTATGTCGTAACTACAGCTTTGCAATAGCTTGGAGATGATATTTTCTACGTCTTCACCCACATAGCCCGCTTCTGTCAGGGTGGTTGCGTCTGCCATCACAAACGGCACATCTAGCATTCGCGCAAGGGTTTGGGCCAAAAAGGTTTTACCTGAACCCGTGGGGCCGACCAACAAGATGTTGCTTTTGGCCAGCTCCACTTCGCCTTTGTTGGAGTTTTCTTTGTACTTGAGCCGTTTGTAATGGTTGTAAACCGCGACAGCCAATGTGCGTTTGGCCAAGTCTTGCCCGACAACATAGCCGTCCAGGTGCGTTTTGATTTCGGCTGGGGTGGGAAGTTTGTCTGTGGCTGCGGCCTCAATCTTGAGATTAGGCACTTCGTCACGGATGATGTCGTTACACAGCGCAATACACTCATCGCAGACAAACACCGAGGGCCCGGCAATCAGCTTTTTCACTTCGTGCTGGCTTTTTCCGCAAAAGGAACAATGCAATGTTTTTTCCGAGGAGCCACCCTTTTTTTCAGCCATGAAGCTAACCCTTGATTTACAAACAACGCCAATGATAACCAAATAAACCGCAGTGTTGGACGGCGCGCATCGCCTATCAACCTTTGGCGAAAAAGTCCGCCTATCGAACCGAACAAAAGTCTTATTACGGGCGCTTGGAGATAACTTCGTCGATCAAGCCATAGGTCTTGGCTTCGTCGGCAAACATAAAGTAATCGCGCTCGGTATCGCGTTCGATCTTCTCTACAGTTTGTCCGGTTCTATCCGCCAAAATTCGGTTGAGTTGATCACGGGTTTTGAGGATATCCCTCGCGTGGATCTCGATGTCGGACGCCTGCCCGCTGGCACCCCCCGATGGCTGATGAATCATGACGCGCGAATTGGGCAATGAAAACCGTTTGCCTTTCTCGCCCGCAGCCAGCAAGAATGCGCCCATGCTAGCGGCCATGCCTACGCACAAGGTAGAGACGGATGGCTTGATGAATTGCATGGTGTCGTAAATGGCCATGCCAGCTGTAACAGATCCACCTGGTGAATTGATGTAAAACGAAATGTCTTTCTCTGGATTTTCGCTTTCCAGAAACAAGAGCTGCGCCACGACCAGATTGGCAGTTTGATCGTTGACCGGACCTACCAGAAAAACCACACGCTCTTTAAGAAGGCGTGAGTAGATATCGTAGGAGCGCTCACCACGGCCCGATTGTTCAATCACCATAGGCACCATGCCCAAGGCTTGTGTATCTAGTGCACTCATAAGTTCTCCGTTGCAGTTATTCGTTCAAAACAAATGGGGCCTGCACCGCAAAGTACAAGCCCCTAAAAGCAAACCTAAACAATCAGGCCTGTGCCATCAGTTCGTCAAAAGCAACTACTTTTTCGTTAACAGCGGCTTGGGCAAAAACAAAGGCGGTAACGTTGTTTTCAACCACAACCGCTTCCACTTCTTCCATGCGCTTTTTGTCGCTGCCATACCAACGAATAATGTCTGCGGGCCGTTCGTAGCTGGCGGCCATTTCTTCGATGTATGCCTGAACCTGGTCTGGTTTGGCAAACAATGCATTGCTTTTCACCAACTGGCCCACCACCAAGCCTAGACGAACGCGACGCTCGGCCTGTGCAGTAAATATTTCTTCTGGAATAGGGGTGGTTTCGGCATCTTTTACGCCGCGTTGTTTTAACTCGGCACGCGCGCCCTCTACCAAACGTTCAATTTCAGATTTGACCACCGCTTTGGGCAAGTCCAGTGTGGCCCTGGACAAAAGCAATTCCATGGCAGCCTGCTTGTTTTTGGCCAAAACACGGGATTGAACTTCGCGTCCAAGGTTTTTTCGGATGTCTTGGCGCAGCCCTTCGACGCTAGGATCTGCTACGCCCAGCGACTTGGCAAACGCGTCATTGACCTCAGGCAAATGAGAGGATTCAAGTTTTTTGACAGAGACCAGAAAGTCAGCGGTCTTGCCGGCGACGTCCTTGCCATGGTAGTCAGCGGGAAAGGCCAAAGGAAAGGTTTTGCTATCGCCCACCTTCATACCGGTAGCGGCCAACTCAAATTCTTTGAGCATTTGTCCTTCGCCGATGGTGAACTGAAAATCTGAGGCTTTGCCGCCGTCGAAGGGGTCGCCGTCAATGGTGCCTTCAAAATCAACCGTCAAGCGGTCGCCCTCTACGGCCAAGCTATCCAAACTGCGTTGGGCAAAGGTACGACGCTGACGCCGCAGAATGTCCATGGTTTTGTCAATTGCCGAATCGGTCACTTCAGCGGTAACTTTTTCAAGTGGAACGCCTTGGAGGGACTCGATCGCCACTTCGGGGAACACTTCAAAAACGGCTTCAAAGGTCAATTGCCCCTCTGGTGCACCTTCTTTTTCGGTAACGGTAGGTGAGCCAGCCACACGCAGATTTGCTTCTTTGGCGACTTGGTTAAATGCGTCGCCCACCTTATCGTTGACCACCTCGTACTGCACCGAATACCCATAGCGCTGGGCCACCACGTTCATGGGAACTTTGCCGGGACGAAAGCCATCCATGCGAACGGTTTTGGACAGACGGCGCAAACGCGATTGCACCTCGGACTGGATGTCCGCAACAGGCAGTGTTAGGGTGACCTTACGTTCTAGCTTTTCTAGAGTCTCTACGGTAACAGACATTCGTTTTCTCACTCGTATCAATAAATAGTGGTGCGCGAGGGGGGACTCGAACCCCCACACCATTGCTGGCGTCAGGACCTAAACCTGGTGCGTCTACCAATTTCGCCACCCGCGCAAAAAAATCCTGGTTGTCAAATTCTGACGTCCTTGGAAATCGGTAACCGATGATTTTATCCTGAGAATGCGCGGTTCAGGCGTCGCCCCTTGCTAACACCCTAGCCAATCACACAGGACCAGCAAATCAGGCACCTGTAGTTGCGGCG
>JBEIEP010000040.1:0-25389 GCA_040382935.1 Burkholderiaceae bacterium | reverse complement strand
TATCTATTCCAGCCATCGCACTCACTCCTTCCTTGGTTAACAAAATCAGCTTCGAAAACTCGATTCTGTCAAACTCGGAGAGCTGCGATGGCTACCCCTTTAATTTGCAGCAGTTTAGGGACTTAATCATGGCGACCTGCTAACACCATGAGAACATCGCATCGGCTTAATTGAAATTACTACATCTTGCAAAAAACAATGTAAGCCGGTAGCAGCCACCTAAACTTTTAGAACTAGCTCGGACGTCTCGATACTACCAAATTATTATTTATGGTATTTGAAATGGTACACCACTGACTTGTAATTCGCTTGGGCTTTTACGATTCACAAAGTGTTTGTCCCAACAACCAACCTATCTGCTATAGGTTACTCCAGCCAAATACCTGATGAAATGCATGTCTTAACATCACGGGTTAGCGGATATCAGTGACCACCCTCATCAAAAAACCCTACCCCCACCCCCGGCGTACCCACCCTGGCGTGGTACACATGCCCTGCATCGGGTTGGGCCTTTTGCTCGACGGCTGATTGCCCTTTGCGGGCGGTGGTGAGGTACAGGGTTTGGCCGTCGTCACCACCAAAGCAGACCATGGTGCTGCGCAGCGCAGGGGTGGCGTATTGGGCTATGAGTTGGCCTGTGGGTGACAGCACGCACAGGCGTTGGCCTTCAAACATGGCGACCCAGTAGTTGCCGTTTTGGTCCATGGCCGCGCCATCGGGGCGGCCTGCGTAGGCGGCGTTGTTGTGGGGGTCAAGGCTATGGGGGACAAAACCCCAGCCTGGGGGCTTTTCTGCAAACTGGTGCCACGCCGGTGCGTCGGCCCAAGAGGTTGGCGATACCCTGGTTTGCAAGTCTTGAAACGACCAGGTTTTGATGGCGTGACTGGGCGTGTCCACCCAGTACAGGGTTTGCCCGTTGGGCGACCAGGCCAAGCCGTTTCCGGTAACGGCTTGGTGAATGTGGGCCTGCCATTGGTAACCCGCTGGGCCTTTGTGCAGGCAGTACAGTGCGGCTTGGGCATGGGTTTTGGGCTCGTACAGGGTGGCGGCCCATAGGCGGCCTTGTGCGTCGCATTTGCCGTCGTTAAAGCGCTGCGTGGCGGTGTCGTAGGGTGCAGGGGCTAACAGCGTCATGGCTTGGCCCCAATGGCGGGCCAGGTACGCGCCACTGCGCAAAGCCACCACCAAGCCACCGCCTTTGGCGGGCGCAATGCAACCGGGGTCTTCAGTGAGTTGCCAGCGCTCTACCTCGCCCATAAACACGTTGGCCCGACAAATTTGTTGGCCGGGAATGTCCACCCAGTACAACATCGATTCAAGCGGGTGCCAAAACGGTGACTCGCCCAATTGGGATTGCGAGTTGGGCAATTTTTGCCAGGACAGGGTTTGCAAAGGCGGCACAGATGCAGAGGCGGTCATGCGTTGGATGGGGCTTGTGATGCTTGGGGCGCAAGGTGGGGTAGCAATTGGGTGAGTTGTTGCAATACCAATGCGGGCGTGATGTGTTGCAGGCAACGCGTGTGACCCAGAGGGCATTCGCGCTGAAAACAGGGGGCGCAATCCAAAGCAGGTTGGTAGTTGGGATCGGACTTAAGCCAAAGCACACGGGCCTGCACATTGAGCGGCGGCGTGTGCAAGGGGCTGGACGAGCCAAACACAGCTACCTGCGGCACGCCTAGGCTGGCGGCCACATGCATCAAACCGGAGTCGTTGCTGACCACGGCAGCGGCACCGCTAATCAGTGCCAAGGCCTCTGCCAGATCGGTTTTGCCAGCTAAGTTCAGGCAACCTTGATCGATCGACTCATCCACAGCACCTAAGGCGGTGGCCAGCCCCCCCGCCTCTGCAATGCTTTGGCACAGGGCCGCTTCTTTGCCCGAGCCTAGCAGTACCACGGGCAGCGCTTGGCTGCGCGCCAGCGCGGCAAAGTGCCCCAAAGGCCAGCGCTTGGCAGGGCCGAATTCGGCACCCGGCGCAAACACCACGTAGCCCTTGTCGGCAAGGCCAAACTGCACTTGGGCGGCGTCAACTTGCCCCCGCTCAATACGCAAAACGGGGTAGGCTGCAGGCATGGCCTCGGCACCCGTGGCGGTTTGGGACGCTTGGGCAGGTGCATTGTTGGGTGATTGAAGGGCAAGGCCCTCCCCCGGCCCAAGCCCATCGGCCAGAGCACTGTAAAACGCCACCATAGGGGGCCGCTCTTTTTTGCCTGGATTGGGCAATCGGTGGTTGAGCAACCCCCAACGCGCCTCGCCGTGGTATCCCACTCGTTGGGGGATGCCCGCAAAAAAAGGAATCAGCGCGCTTTTAAAGGAGTTGGGCAACACATAGGCCGCATCAAATTGCCCTTGAAGGCGTCGGCCCCAGTCGCGTCGCTGTGCCCATTGCAAGCCACCATGCTGAAACGGCAGTTCTATCACCTGGGTGATACCTTCCATGCAGCGGTACACCGGTGCCACCCAAGGAAGTGCTGCAACGGTTAGCTGATGGCCTTGCTTTGCCAAGCGACGCATCAGCGGCTCGGTCATGACCGCGTCGCCTATCCACTGCGGCGCGATGACCAGCGTTCTAGTAACCCTGCGGTCAATGGCCACCGTCAAAGTGTTCGCCGTCTTTGAGTTGGTATTGGGTGCCGCAATAAGGGCACTTGGCTTGACCGCTGTGACCCACATCTAAAAACACCTTGGGATGGCTTTCCCAAAGCTGCATGTGCGCCTTGGGGTTGGGACAAAACACACCACCCTGGCGATTCAGGTCGGTGGCCAATAGTTCAACAACTGCTTGTGTCATCTGTGAAACCCTGTGCTTAAACCTGGGTCAGCCAACCCGCATACTTGGGATTGCGCCCGTTCACGATATCAAAAAAGGCTGACTGGATTTTCTCGGTGATGGGGCCACGGCTGCCGTTGCCCAATTCAATACGATCCAACTCACGGATGGGCGTGACTTCAGCGGCGGTGCCGGTAAAGAAGGCCTCGTCGGCAATATAGACCTCGTCTCGGGTGATACGTTTTTGGATCAAGTCCAGCCCTAAGTCTTTGCAAATGTGCATGACGGTGTTGCGGGTGATACCGTTGAGTGCACCGGCCGACAAATCAGGGGTGTAGACCGCGCCGTCTTTGATGACAAAAATATTCTCACCCGCGCCTTCGCTCACAAAGCCGCTGGAGTCCAGCAACAGGGCCTCGTCGTAGCCCTCGTCGGTGACTTCCATGTTGGCCAAAATTGAATTGGTGTAGTTGCTCACGGCCTTGGCCTGCGTCATGGTGATGTTGACGTGGTGGCGTGTGTAGCTAGAGGTTTTGACGCGAATGCCGCGCTTTAAACCCTCTTCACCCAGGTAGGCACCCCAAGCCCATGCCGCAACCATCAAATGGATGGTGTTGCCCTTTGGGCTGACGCCTAACTTTTTGTCGCCAATCCAGGTGAGCGGCCGCAGATAGCAGCTCTCTAAGCCGTTGGCTTTGACCACATCGACCTGCGCCTGCATGACCTCTTCAAGGGTGAAGGGCAGCTTCATGCGCAAAATTTTGGCGCTGTTGAATAGGCGCTCGGTGTGCTCTTTGAGCCTAAAAATAGCCGTACCGCCCACGGTGTTGTAGGCCCTGACGCCCTCAAATGCGCCACAACCATAGTGCAGGGTGTGCGAGAGGACATGGATTTTGGCGTCACGCCACTCGACCATCTGGCCATCCATCCAGATTTTGCCGTCGCGGTCGGACATGGAGGGGGGTAAAACTGCCATGGTTGGCTCCTGCAGATTCGGTTTGTAAAAAGGTGATTTTACTCGGGTGTAGTTGTTACAGGCCGCGTCAATCCCCAAGACTGCAAGCGCCCGCCCGCAAACACAGCATCCACATACGAATCGGAGTTATCGGTCCAGCGGAACACTTCGGGCTGGGCGTCTTTGGGCGATTGCAGTTGGCCCAGGGCACGCGTCATGGCCAGTACGTGCAGCAGCGTCATGCCTTTGCGCATCTTGGCGTTGAGCATGACGGCGCTGTCCACGTAACCCACGGGCCGGTTGGCGGTGCGTTTAAGCACTTGCATCATGCGCGAAAAATGCAGCAGCAGCCACATGACCACCATACCCAATGCACCCCACAGACCAGCCCAGCCCCAAGTTTGGTAGGCGTACACCACCGCTACGGCAGCCAACACTGGCAACACAAATCGATTGATCGTATAAAAATTCATGGCAGGTATTGTCACACCAACCCGCGCACCACCTCAATGGCCTGCTCCACCCGCTCCACAGCGTGAATCGTCAGGCCTTCTATGGGCTTTTTGGGCGCATTGGCTTTGGGGATCACCGCCACGCTAAAGCCCAATTTGACGGCCTCTTTGAGCCTCTCTTGCCCCCTGGGCGCTGGCCTGATCTCACCGGCTAAGCCCACCTCGCCAAAGGCAAAAAAACCTTTGGGCAGGCCCCGGTTACGTATGCTGGACATAATCGCCAGCATCACCGACAGGTCGGCCGCGGGCTCGCCAATACGCACCCCACCCACCGCATTCACAAACACGTCTTGGTCCATGCAAGACACGCCCGCGTGGCGGTGCAACACGGCCAGCAACATGGCCAATCGGTCACGGTCCAAACCCACGCTCAAACGCCTTGGGCTGGGGCCACCCGAATCCACCAAGGCTTGTACCTCAACCAGTAACGGGCGGGTGCCCTCTAAAGCCACCATTACGCAACTGCCTGCCACGGGTTCTGCGTGCTGGCTTAAAAATATTGCACTGGGGTTGCTAACGCCTTTAAGGCCTTTTTCGGTCATGGCAAACACGCCAATCTCATTGACCGCACCAAAGCGGTTTTTAATCGCCCGTATCAATCGAAAACTGCTGTGGGTTTCACCCTCAAAGTACAACACGGTGTCCACCATGTGCTCCAACACCCGTGGCCCCGCCAGAGCGCCCTCTTTGGTGACATGGCCCACCAGCACCACGGTAATGCCCAACGCCTTGGCGGCACGGGTTAAATGCGCCGCACACTCGCGCACCTGCGCCACCGAGCCCGGTGCCGACGTAAGCGCCTCGGAGTACACGGTTTGAATCGAATCAATCACCGCCACCTGGGGTTGCTCGGTTTGCAGCACGTGCAAAATCGTCTCAAGTTGGGTCTCCGCCAGCACCTTCACTTTGGAGTGCGGCAAGCCCAAGCGCCGCGCCCGCAGTGCAACCTGCGCGTCGCTTTCTTCGCCCGTTACATACAGGGTGCGAATCTCGCGTGCGGGCGATGAGGCCGTTGCGTCCAAGGCCTGCAACAAAAGTGTGGACTTACCGATACCCGGGTCACCACCGATCAGCACCACCCCACCCTCTACCAGCCCACCCCCCAACACCCGGTCTAGCTCGTCCAGCGACGTAGGCGTGCGCTCGGTGTCGCGCGCCTCAATATCGCCCAACACCGCCAAACTAGAGGCACTCACCAACGAGGCAAACCGATGCGCCCCCGCTGCGGGCGAGGCCTCAGCCACCCCCTCAACCAAGGTATTCCAGGCGTTGCAATGCGGGCACTTGCCCAGCCACTTAGGGGATGCGCCGCCACACTCTTGGCAGACAAATTGGGATTTGGATTTGGCCATGGGCCTATAATACTGTATAAATAAACAGTTTTGCCTGCATGATTCAAACCCGCCCGGTGTCAATCGTCAAAAAGTTCTATCGCCCACGCGCTAATAGATAGTCTGATAGGACGATTGATTTATTAATTTTTGTTTATACAATAAATAAGTGTATTACGAATTTGATCCCGACAAAGATCGTCGCAATATCGCCAAGCACAGAGGTGTATCGCTGGCAGATGTGGATGGATTTGATTGGGAAACCGCGCGGATTCGCCAAGACTCCCGTCAACATTACCCTGAGGCTCGGTTTGAAGCCATCGGATGCATTGAGGACCGTGTGTATGTTTTGGTATTTTGTCTGAGGGGCGAGGCTGTTCGTATCATCAGCCTTCGCAAAGCCAACTTACTAGAGGTAAAACGCTATGCCGCTGAAAACTAAATCAGGGCGTATGGTTCAGGTGCCAACGCCACAAGAAGATATGGCTAGTACCCAAGCCATTGCTAGTGACCCCGAAAGCCGAGAACTCGATAGCGAATGGTTTGCCCATGCACAAACAGTCAGCGCTGTATTGGGTGCGCAAACCCTTAAAGGCTTAATGGCGCTCAAGCGCCCTAGAGGTCGCCCCAAAGCAGATACCACCAAAGTGTTTACAGCTATCCGTCTGGACGCCGATCTAGTCGATGCCTTTAAATCCACAGGAAAAGGCTGGCAAACTCGCATCAATGCGGCGCTTAGGCAGCATATTACCGCGCACCCTATCAACAAATAAACCAATTGGCGACGTAGCCTCTAAAACGCCACCTTCACCTGCAAAGCCAAGGTGGCCGGTATGCCGGCTACGGGGGGCACCAAAAACACATTGGCACCCCAACGCTGGGATTCAAATGCCACGGTGGGCACCAGCAGCGGGAAGAAGCCTCCGCAATTGGCGCGTTGGTAGCCATCAATCACACCCACCAAGGCCCCTAGTTTGATCTGCCCCTCGCGGTAGTGCCAAGGGAAGACAAAGCCCCCGGCGTAAATTGAGCGGGCGCTTTCGCTGTTCTTAAAGAACCCGAGTGCCAGCCGGGTATCGATCTCGGGTAACCATGCCGTGCGCACCGGCCACTCGATGCCCAGACCAGGGTTGCTTTGGTTGTACTGGCTGGCGTTGGCCACGTGTTGGGAGCCCACCCCTACGCTTAGCCAATGCCGCTCGGGTGACTTGGCGTTCGTCACCACCGGGTCTGCATTTTGTGCCCAAGCGGGCAGGGTCAATACCGTGATACAGGCCAGCAGCACGCCCCGCAACCCAGGGCGCAAACCACGCAGAATGCTGTTGCAAAAGAAAGAAGAGAAAGCAAACGAATGAACCGCCATAAGGACCCTAGCTAGTGGTGTTAATCAAAAAGTCTTGGCTGATGCGCATACCCAGATCGTTGACGCGGTCTAAGAATTGGGTTAAAAAAGCGTGCAGCCCCGAAGCCAAAATCTCGTCGATACGCCCGTACTGCAGCTGTGAGCGCAGCTTGCCAGCGCGGCGTTGGGTCTCTGATGATTGGTCGTTGGCCACCAAGCTTAGATTTTCCATCACTCCGTTCAGACTGGCCGCCAAGGAGCGGGGCATATCGGGGCGCAGCAATAACAATTCGGCCACGCGCTCGGGCTGGATCACGTCACGGTACACCTTGCGGTAAATCTCAAAACCGCTGACGCTGCGCAAAATCGCGCTCCAGTAATAAAAATCCACGTCCACCGCCCGTTGGGACAGTTCACCAGGCGGGACTTCTAAGGCGCTGAACTTAACGTCCACCAAACGCGCGGTGTTGTCGGCCCGCTCTAAAAAAGTACCCAAGCGGCTAAAGTGCAAAGACTCGTCCATCAGCATGGTGCCCACCGTCACCCCACGTGAGAGGTGGCTGCGAAACTTCACCCACTCCAAAAATTGGCTGGGGTCGGCGTCAAACTCACCCGCACGCACCTTGCGATTAACCTCTAGCCAGGTCTGGTTAAGTGTTTCCCACACCTCGGTGGTGAGGGTGCCACGCACCGCTCTGGCGTTCTCTCGCGCTGCCTTCAGGCAGGACACGATGGACGAGGGGTTGTTCTCGTTGGTGACCATAAAGGCCATCACGTTTTGCGGCGTGATCTCGCCGTAATAGGATTGGTACAGCGGCAACAGTTCACTGATCGACAACAAACCCTGCCACCCCAGTTGCGCCACGGCAGCGCTTTGGGGCAAAAAGGTGGACTGGTAGTTCACATCCAGCATACGAGCGGTGTTTTCGGCCCGCTCGGTGTAGCGAGACATCCAAAACAAATGGTCAGCGGTACGCGACAACATGGTTAGGCTCCCATTCCTAAATAAGCATCCTCTAGCACCCAGGTGTCTTTGGTGCCCCCGCCCTGTGATGAATTGACCACCAAGGAGCCTTCTTTCAAGGCCACACGGGTCAGGCCCCCGGCTGCCATTTGCACGGTCTTGCCGCTGAGAACAAAAGGCCGCAGATCAATGTGCCTGGGCGCGATGCCCGCCTCTACAAAGGTCGGGCACGACGACAGGCTTAATGTGGGCTGGGCGATGTATTGCGAGGGGTTGGCCGCCACCACCTGTTTGAACGCCTCGATCTGCGCTTGGGTGGACGCTGGCCCCACCAACATGCCGTAACCGCCCGCACCATGGACTTCTTTGACCACCAGGTCTTTCATGTTAGCCAGGGTGTAGGCCAGATCCTCGGGCTTGCGGCACATGTAGGTGGGCACGTTGGACAAAATGGGTTTTTCGCCCAGGTAGAACTCAATCATTTGCGGCACGTAGGGGTAGATGGATTTGTCATCTGCAATGCCGGTGCCCACCGCGTTGCAAATGGCCACGTGGCCGCTGCGATAGGCCTCCATCAAGCCAGGGCAACCCAGGGTGGAATTGGGCCTGAACACCAAGGGGTCCAAAAAGTCGTCGTCCACCCGGCGGTAAATCACATCCACGCGGCGCGGCCCGCGTGTGGTGCGCATGTACACAAACCGGTCTTTCACAAACAGGTCTTGGCCCTCTACCAGTTCAACCCCCATTTGTTGGGCCAAAAAGGCGTGCTCAAAATAGGCGCTGTTGTGCATGCCGGGGGTCAGCACCACCACCACGGGGTCGGCCGCGGTGTCGGGGGCACTGGCGCGCAAGGTCTCTAGCAGCAAGTCGGGGTAGTGGGCCACGGGCGCAATGCGGTGTTGGCTGAACAACTCCGGGAAAAGCCGCATCATCATCTTGCGGTTTTCTAGCATGTAGCTCACACCACTGGGCACACGCAGGTTGTCCTCTAGGACAAAGTATTCGCCCTCGCCAGCGGCGTTGGGGGCACGCACAATGTCGATGCCAGAGATATGCGAATAGATGTTGCGTGGCACTTTTAGGCCCCGCATCTCGGGCCGGTACTGGGCGTTGCCAAGAATTTGTTCGCTGGGCACCACCCCGGCACGTAGGATGTCTTGGTCGTGGTAGACGTCGTGCACAAAACGGTTGAGTGCGGTGACCCTTTGCACCAAGCCCCTCTCCATCATGGCCCACTCTTGTGCAGGGATGATGCGTGGAATCAAATCAAACGGGATAAGCCGCTCGGTGCCCGAGCCGTCCTCGTCTTTGTCGCCATACACCGCAAAGGTAATGCCCACGCGCCTAAAGATCATCTCGGCTTCTTCACGGCGTTTGGCCAGCATGTCATTGGGTTGCCGTGCCAGCCAGCGTTCAAACCGTTGGTAGTGCGGCCGCACCCACTCGCTAGGCAAGTGGCCCCCATAGGGAACGGTGGTCATCATCTCGTCAAAATACTGTTTTGCCATACCAAAGCCCCAGCTTGCGGCACCCCTTGGTGCCCACCACGGTAATTTAGCAAGAATCGCGCCTAAAAAACACGCGCCAGGGATTTATGACGCAGGGGTAAGCACTTAGGGCGCAGCGCCAGGATACGGCGCTCCCACGGGACGCGGTGCCAATTGGTGATGCCAGTAGCGCGCATGCATCTGGCGATTGCAGACCAGGTCAAAAGGCCGGTCAGAACGCCAAGTCAGTGCACCACAATGCGGCGTATCCACCACCACAATCCCTCGGCCATCGTAGCGCTGCAGGATGCGCTCGGCAGGGTGGCCGTAGCGGTTGTTGTAGCCCGCCTGCACTACTGCCACACGCGGGTGTATCGCGTCCAAAAATACCCCAGTTGAAGAAGTCTTGCTACCGTGGTGCGGCACCAACATCACATCGGCCGCAAGCTTTGCCGCCATCGTGGAGCGCAATCGCTCCTCTTGCGGCGCTTCGATATCCCCCAGTAGCAGTACCGTTTGTTGCCCATTAGAAATACGCAGCACGCAACTCATGGCATTGGGCGGCAAGGCCTGTTGGTAGTCGTCCATCTGCGGATGCAAGAACTCAAACCTTACCCCGTTCCACTGCCACACGCTCTCATTGGTTGGCCCTGCCATACAGCGTTGAAGTGGGCGTAGCTGGGTCAGCGGGTGGTTAGTGGGGACAGAACTTACCAAGCGCGCCGACGGATAGGCCCGCAACACAGACGCCGCGCCCCCTGCGTGATCGTTATCTTGGTGGCTTACCACGACCACCTCGGGCGACTCAGCCGCGCCACGAAGCAGCGGCACAACCACGCGCTGCCCGGTATCAGCTTGCTCGGAAAATCTCGGTCCCGTGTCATACACCAAGGTGTGCGACAAGGTTCTAATCAATACGCCGTTGCCCTGTCCTACGTCTGCAAATACCACCTCAAATTGCCCCTCATCGGGGCGTGGTGCCTGCCACAACAACACACAAAGCACCAGCGGCAAACCCAGCAACCGAATCGGCCAGGCAATGGGCAGCACCAGCAGCGCCGCGCCACCCATTCCCGCCACAGAAATCCACAAAGGGGCGACCGCCACGCCAAACGTGGCCAGAGACCATTGAGACATGGGCAACAGCACTTGGTACTGAAGCGCTAAGGCGTAGTCGGCCAGGTTCCAGGCCGGTGCCCACACCACACCCAGCATCCCCAAAGGCGTGATGACCAGCGTCATCCATGGCCCAGCGACCAGGTTAGCCAGCAAGCCCACCACCGATTGCTGCTGAAAAAGATAAAGCATTAACGGTGACAGACCCACCCACATCACCAGTTGTTCCCTGGACAAACGCCAAAGTGCCCGCCCCATGCGGTGTAAGACGGTACCCCGTGGGGGTAAGTCATCAGCCCGTGCCGCATCTGCTTCATAAGCACCGATGGCATGGTTGGGCGGCGCAGGCGGTGGCCCATCACTGGCCATCAGCAACCCAACGGCCACAAAACTCAGCCAAAACCCAGGCGACAATACCGCCCAGGGGTCAGCTGCGGCCACGCCCACCAGCGCCAGCAGCCAAACCCGTTGCCAAGGCCATGAAGCCCCTGAACACTTGACCGCCACCGCCAAGCCCAACATAGCAACGGTGCGTTGCGCGGGCAAAGCCCAACCGCTATACAAGGCATAGGCCAGGGCCAAAACCCATCCCAAAACCGCCGCCGCAACCGGGGCAGGCCAGCGCAAACAAAGTCTAGAAGACCGTCGCCAAAGCCTGCCCAACAAGGCGCTAGCGGCCCATGCAAACATGGTGATATGCAAGCCGGAAATGCTTAACAGATGTGCCAAACCCGTGGTTCGAAACAGTTCCCAATCGGCCCTGGCAACGGCGTTTTGATCGCCCACCACCAGCGCGGCAATCACGCCACCCCAACGCCCAATGGCCGTCGCTTCTGACCCGTCTGCCGCATCGTCATTCCGTGTTGCGTCGTCCGCAGCGCGGGCCTGCGCAAAGTGCGCCGTAATGCGATCGCGCACATCCTGACGCAAGCGTTCAATCGGCCGGCTCCACCCCCGCTCCAACATCAGGGCAGGTGATGTTTGCTTGACCGACCCCACTGCGGCAATACCCTGCTCCCACATCCACAGTTCGTAGTCAAAGCCGCCAGGGTTGCTTGCACCGTGCACCGCCTTGAGGCGCATGGTCAACCGCCATCGGTCCCCGGGCAACAGAACCGGCGCCATGGCCTGCAACGACCATCCTTGCTCGCCATCGGGCTGTGGCCCACCGGTCCAATACACCATGATAGAAGCAGGCAATGGGGGTATGGTTTCTTGTAAGTCGCCCCCTGCTTGTGGCACCCACCGCGTGGGCACCCAACGGAAGCGCACGCCGTACTCGGTGGCCTGCACCATGGAGTCGACCACCCCCTCCATTTGCACCGTCTTGTCTGCGGCCTTCGCCACGGCATAGGGCATTGCCAGCGCCTGCATACGCAAAGTAGCCCGCCAGCCCGCATAGCCCCAGCCCACCAACAAGCCGCAAAATAAAACCATGGCCAATTGCAGGCCCATGACCCGGTCTAAGCCACGCCACCAAAGGCAGCGCACCCACACACCCATGGCAACAATGGCCGTACCGCCGTAAACCCAACCATGCGCCAGCGTGGCCTCTTGCATTTGCAACGCCAAGCCAATCACCCACGCGAGCGCGCCCCCAAACCACAACATGGGGCTAAGGGGTTGGCTACTTCGCTGAAAAGGGTGGAGGGCGGTCACGCCGCATCCTAACCCAATTCATCTATTTTGGTTATGCAGTTTGCGCCATATAGGCCGCTGGATCATCTTCTTTCAGGACCTGCGCCGCCCAAGGGGCCAGCGCGGCACCATCGCTTCGGATCACCTCTTGTTTAACCGCCAGTACCTGCGCCGGATGCATAGAAAACGAACGCAAACCCATGCCCAACAGCAAACGGGTCAAGGTGGCATCGCCCGCCATCTCGCCGCAAATGCACACCTCTTTACCGGCTTGTTGGCCCGCCACAATGGTGGCACTGATCAACTGCAACACCGCCGGGTGTAGGGGGTCGTAAAACTCCGCCACGGTCTCGTCGGCCCGGTCAATGGCCAGGGTGTATTGGATTAAATCGTTGGTGCCAATCGACAAAAAATCAAAATGGCGCAAAAACAGCGGCAAGGACAAGGCCGCAGCGGGCACCTCTATCATGGCCCCCACTTCAACCGGTCCATGCACCATCCCCGCTGCATCCAACTGCGCCTGCGCCTTCTTAATAAGGCCCCAGGTCTGGGTGATTTCATGGGCCGAGCTGAGCATGGGGATTAACAGACGCACCTTGCCCAAGGCCGCCACCCGCAAAATCGCCCTCAGTTGCGTCAAAAACATGGTGGGCTCCGACAGACTCCATCGAATCGCCCGTAGGCCCAAGGCAGGGTTGAGGTGCGATTCCTCTTTGACCAAACGGTCCAAGGGTTTGTCTGCGCCAATGTCTACGGTGCGTATGGTCAGCGGCAGGCCTTGCATGCCCTTCACGGCCTCGGTGTACGCGGCCACCTGTTCTTCTTCGCTGGGCAGGGGTGACAAGCCTTTGGATTGGCGGCCCATGAACAAAAATTCGGTTCTAAACAGCCCCACCCCAACGGCCCCGGACTTGACTGCCAACTGCGCATCTTGGGGTTGTTCGATATTGGCCAAAAGCGTGACCGCCTGCCCGTCCATGGTCACACTGGGGGTGTAGCGCAGACGCGACAAACGGCTGCGCTCTAGTTCGCCCTGGCGCTGCTTGTAGCCGTATTCTTCAAGCAAGATGGGCGACGGATTGGCGACCACCACACCGGCATCACCGTCAATCACCACCCAATCGTCTTGGCGTATCAATTGACTGGCCAAACGCGCGCCCACCACCGCAGGGATGGCCATGCTACGCGCCACGATGGCCGTGTGTGAGGTTTTGCCCCCCACATCCGTCACAAAGCCTTTGAACACGCTGTGCCTAAATTGCAGCATATCCGCGGGCGAGAGGTCATGCGCCACCAGCACCAGCGGCTCATCCCCCAAGCCCTTGCTCCCGGTGCTCTCACTGGTCACCACTGGTGCGTGCCCTTGCATCACACGCAGTATTTTTTCAACCACCTGCTCTAGGTCGGCCTTGCGCTCGCGCAGGTAGGCGTCTTCCATTTCATCAAACTGGCGCGACACCACTTCCAATTGTGTGGTCAAGGCCCAATCGGCGTTGTAATGGCGCTCGGATATCCAGTGCTTGACCCCGTCGCTCAGGGCATCGTCTTGTAGCAGCATCAGGTGCACATCCAGCATGGCATGCAACTCGCCGTGCGTGTCCTTGCGGTTGGGTTGGGTGAGGGTTTGTTGGAGTCGATGCAGTTCTTCAATCACCGCGTCTCGTGCGGCCTTGACCCGTGCAATCTCGCTGTCCACCTGCGTGGCGTCGATAAAGTAATGTGCCACGTTGATGCGGCTTGAAGTCACCACCACGGCGCGGCCCATCGCCACCCCCCGCGTGACCGCCAAACCTCTCACCACAAAGCTCATCGCCGTTCTCCTAAATGCCGTGACATCGCATCAACACAGGCTGGATTACTCGCCTTCACCAAACTTGTCATCAATCAGCGCCCGGATCGCCTGCATGGCCTCATCGGCCCGCTCGCCGTCGGTTTCGATTTCAACCGTTGCACCTATGCCCGCTGCCAACATCATGACGCCCATAATGCTTTTGGCATTCACTCGCCTGCCGTTACGCGTTAAAAAGACGCCGCATGGAAACGACGCGGCCAACTTAGTCAGCTTGGCCGACGCCCTGGCGTGCAAGCCCAATTTATTGCTGATCGTAATGGTGCTGTTGGCCATGGTGTCGACTCCCTTGGTTCTGCGGTACGCTGATAGAAACAGGCATGACGCCTTGAATACCCCCGGACAAGGCCTTGCTCATCATCGCCTCAAGTCCCTCCTGACGGTAGGTCGCCGCCCGAAGCAGCATAGGCAAATTAACCCCTGCCAGTAGTTTGCGGTCAGGACTGTTGACCAGCCGTTGCGCTACATTGCACGGCGTTGCACCAAACACGTCAGACAGCAACAATACCTGTCCAGTACCTGCCGGATCCAGACTTTGCAACGCTTGCGATGCTTTTTGGTAGGACAACTCCACCGACTCAGAGGCCACAACGTCAAGTGCAGCCAAGTCATGCGCCAGATCTGGAAATACGTGCAAAGCGCAGGTTCTAAGAGCACTTGCCAAAGGCGCGTGCGCCACAATCAAAATCTTGTTCATAACTGGGTACCAAGAGATTGGCGCATTATCCGTAATTTTCCTTGCGTCACCGTGACACGCCCGCCGTGCGCGCCAACATAAATCGCAGGTAGGCCAAGCATCCCACAATACCGTAAATCGCTATCGCACCTTGGTGCGATGCCACATCGCTCCATCCCGCCCCTTTAAGCCCGTCAATCAAAGCGCCCACGCCCCACTGCACGAAAAACACACCCATAAATATCAATAGGTTATAGGCTGACAACGCCCGGCCCGCCAAAGCACTAGGAAACACCATGGCCACTGCGGGCTGCGCCCCTGCAACCACCGTGCAACTCACACAGTATGCGGCCCACCACACCCAGCTAGGAACTCCGGCCAACACGGGCGTAACCGGACTGAACACCAGCAAGGCCAATAATCCAAAACTGACAGGAAGTACCCGGGTGATCAGTCGGTCCACACCCCATCCCCGCAAAGCAAGCCACGGCCCAAACAAACCCCAGCACCAAAATGCGAGCATCATGCACACGTTCAGGGCGAACAATCCTTGTGCCGCCGCCAGTGGGGAATATCCGGCTACCTTGACCATCCAAGGCACCGCCCACAAGGTTTGCATCGCCACAAACCCCCCATAAACAAACATGCCCACCAGCAAATGGCGCTGAAAGTAGGGATTGAAAAACACCACCTTGTAACCCGCCAACCCCTGAGGTTCATCGCCCATCGCCCGACCCTGTGCCGCTGTGGCGTCCGTCGGCTGCGCACGCTCCCAACGCGGCACGACCCAAGCAATCATCGCCATCGCCACCACAATCAGTAGGCCCAAGCCCACAAACAAAGGGCGCCAACCTACCACCGGCACCAGCCATTGCACCGGCAAGGTAGAGGCCACCATCCCCAAGGATCCGGTCATTAACATCCATGCGTTAGACCGCAGTTGGTGTGCCGGTTCAAACCAGCGGCGATAGGCCGTCAGAGGGGCCATTAGACAGGCGGTTACCCCCACCCCGGTTAGCATCCTGGCAATCCACAGGGTAGCAAACTGGTTGGCCACCGAAAAACACCAACTGCCCAGCACGGCAACACATAAAAAAGACAACAAAACCTTCTTAGGTCCAAACCGGTCCAGCCATGTCCCCAGCGGCAGCTGCGTTAACGAAAAGCCTAAAAAATACGCCCCCGCCAGCAAGCCGAGGTCTTTCGACGACATCCCAAATTCAGTCACCAAGGTAGGCGACAGCGTGGCCGTAATCGAACGTATCAGCGCCGAAAGAAAATAGGCCAAGGCAAAAGCCAAAAACACCGCAATCGCCTTGTTGCGCGCCAATACCTGTAAACCTGGACTGTAAGTTTGAGATGTCATTCGCGCATTATCAACCGCGTTGACCCTTGATCACTCCCGCAACGCGGGCATGGGTGCAATTTCGCGCAAAATAGCGTCATGAATTCATTAGATGGCGTTCGCGTATTAGATTTGTCCCGCGTTCTGGCAGGCCCCTGGTGCACCCAGGTCTTGGCTGATTTGGGTGCGGTTGTCACCAAGGTAGAGCGCCCCGGAGTGGGCGATGATACCCGCGGCTGGGGCCCGCCTTTTATGCCCGACCACACCGGGCAAGACAGCGCCGAAGCGGCCTACTTTCTGGGCACCAACCGCAACAAGCAGTCCATGACCTGTGACATCTCCACCCCGCAAGGGCAGGCCCTAATCAAGCAACTGGTGTTGCAAAGTGACGTGTTTGTTGAAAACTACAAAGTGGGCGATATGGCACGTTATGGGCTGGATTACCAAAGCCTGCGGGCGCTGCAACCGGCCCTAGTGTATTGCAGCATCACCGGCTACGGACAAACCGGCCCCTACAAAGACCGTGCGGGCTACGACTACGCCATCCAGGGCTTGGGTGGCCTCATGAGCGTGACCGGCGAACGAGACGACTTAGGCGGCGGGCCGCAAAAGGTAGGCGTGGCGGTCGCCGATTTGTTTACTGGAATGTACAGCGCAGTTGCCATACTGGCCGCGTTACGTCATGCCAACGCGACGGGCGAGGGGCAGCACATCGACATGGCGCTGCTCGATACCCAGGTCGCCATGCTGGCCAATTTAGGGGCCAACTACCTCGTTAAAGGGCAAGCCCAAGGGCAAGTCCCAGGTCGTTCGGGCAACGCCCACGCCAACATCGTGCCCTACCAGGTTTTTGAGGTTGCTCCCGCTACCGACAACCTCGCCAGTGAGTCAACGCAAAAAGATTACCTGATACTGGCCGTTGGCAACGACAGCCAGTTCGCCAAGTTCTGTGAAGTCGCAGGTGTTGCCGATTTGGCCCGTAACCCGCTGTACGCGAGGAACCAAAACCGCGTAAGGAACCGAGCGCAGTTAATCCCGTTACTGGCCAATACCATGAAAACGCGCACCAAACGTGATTGGTTGGACGCACTGAACGAGGCCAAAGTGCCCTGCGGACCCATTAACAATTTGGCGGAGGTATTTGCCGACCCGCAGGTTCGCGCTCGCCAGATGGTCAATCAGTACAGCCACCCACTTAATACCCAGCTTCAACTGGTGGCCAGTCCGATCAAGATGAGCGCCACGCCGGTGCGCATCGACAGCCCACCCCCGCTGCTGGGGCAGCACACCGACGACATTTTGGCAAGCCAGTTGGGCCTGTCACCTCAGGAGATCATGCAACTGAGGCAACAGGGCGTGGTGTAAACCCGGCGATTACTTGGCGCGGAAGTCGTCGTGACAAGCCTTGCAAGTACCTGCAACCCCACCAAAAGCAGCCTTCACGGCATCTGCGTTTCCGCCTTTGGCTGCTGCACTTAGCTTGGCGGTTTCAGCGGTTAACTTGTCCGACAAAGACTTGAACTTGGCGGCGTCGCTCCAAGTTTCAGACTTGGCTTTGGTCTCACCTTTGTCAGTACCTGCACCAAACGCTGCCCATGGTAGGCGCGCCATGGACTCCACAATCTGAGCGTTGCTGGCAACCGCAGCTGCGTCAAATGGCACCTGACCATTTACCATACCGCCGATTCGACCAAAATGGGCACCCATCACCGAAAAAGCCGCCTTGCGGTACTTAATGGCATCCTCAGGCTTGGCAAATTGCGCGCTGGAAGTCCCGGCAAGCGCCAGCAAAGCGCCTGCTACCGCGATCGTTGTGATTTTTTTCATAATCGTATTTCCGTAAAAGAGATAAATTGCATGAGGGTGGAGTTACGCTGTATACAATGGAATTGCCAGCCGTTTTTAGTATATTCGTTTTGTCGTGTCCGTGCAGGGCTGGTCACATAACGCAAAGCCCATCGCCGCAGAGGTGTATATGTCAATCGTTCGCGTCTGGGACGCCCCCACCCGCCTTTTTCATTGGGCACTGGTATTACTGATGGTGGCCATGGTCATAACCGGTGAAATCGGTGGCCAGGCCATGGTCTGGCACTTTCGGTTCGGTTACGCCATACTCACCCTGGTTCTGTTCCGAATCATTTGGGGACTTATAGGGGGGTATTGGTCACGTTTTTACACCTTCGTTAGAAGCCCGCTCCACATATGGCGTTACCTTCGCGGAAAGGGCGGCGATGCACACGTGCTAGGCCACAACCCCTTGGGTGCCGTCTCGGTACTGGCCATGCTGTTGATACTTGTCATTCAGGCTCTATCGGGCATGATGAGCGACGACGAAATAGCCTTTGCGGGCCCACTTACCGCCTTGGTCTCCTCCGCAACCGTGCAAGCGGCTACCTTCTACCACAAGGAAATAGGCAAAGCGATCTTGATTGTGCTGGTGGTGCTGCACATTGGTGCCATCGTTTTTTACCGGGTAAAAAAGTCCGTCAACCTGGTTACGCCCATGCTTACTGGCGACAAAGAAGTGAATACTGCGGACGCCCCCGCTTCTAAAGACAACCTCAAGACCCGACTTATCGCCGTGGTCACATTGATCTGTTGTGCCCTGTTGGTCCGATTTATTGTCAATTTGGGCGGCGCACCGTGAGGCAACAACCACGGTTGATTGAGGTTAATTCTGAGGCCCAGTACCTTGAGGCGGCAAGCCTTTTTCAAACCTATTTTGATACCCTAGACGTTCCAGCTTGTTTTCGCAATTTCGACCACGAACTGGCGAATCTGCCAGAGGTTTATGCGCCGCCTAACGGGACCATCGTTTTAGCCTACTTGGATGACACCGTCGCGGGGTGTTGTGCAGTACGGCTATTACAGGAGGTCAACTATTCCAACGCCTGCGAGATGAAACGCCTTTTTGTACTACCGGGTTTTCGTGGAACCGGCATAGGGCGCGACCTAGCAGAATCCGTCATCACGTTTGCTCGCGATGCGGGCTACGAGCATCTGCTACTCGATACCCTAGACGAAATGGAAACTGCGCGTGAGCTTTACCAAGACTTGGGATTTATAGAAATCGAACCCTACTATCACAACCCGATTCCAGGGGCTCACTACTTGATGGTAAAGCTCTAAGGACTGTCTACCTGTGGGCGTAACAACCCATCAGGCAGACTAATACGAACACCTTACAGCGATTTGGCCTGAGCCAGCAGCGTAGCCGCATCACTCACTTCAAATTTTCCTGGTCCTTCTACGTTGAGCGTTTTCACCACGCCATTTTGAACCAGCATCGAGTAGCGATTGCTGCGCAGGCCCAGACCTTTACCGCTCAGGTCCAGCGTTAAGCCCGTCGCCTTTGCGAAAACGGCGTCACCATCGGCCAGCATACGAACCTTGCCCACAGAACCTTGATCCCGGGCCCAGGCGCCCATTACAAACGCATCGTTCACGCTAACACACCAGACTTCGTCCACGCCCGCCGATTTCAAGGCTGCATGATGCTCCAGATAACCAGGAACGTGTTTGGCCGAGCAAGTAGGGGTAAAGGCACCGGGTAGGCCAAAAACCGCAACCGTCTTGCTCGCGGATGCTTTGCCGGTTTCAACAGCGTTTGGGCCGAGGCTGCAGCCCTCGGTTTCAACATCAACAAACTCCATCAAAACCGCTGATGGCAAAGAATCACCTACTTTAATCATGTCCATACTCCCAATAAATAAACCGCAATATGCTGATTGGCAAGCCGCCGACACAGCGCCTAAAAATGCAAAACGGCCCACATTGTGAGCCGTTTTCTGAGATTTGACTTGCAGTGCTTTGAATTGCCCTGCAAGGCACCCGGGATTAAACCGTCAAGGCCTTTTGCACCAGGCGTGAAACCACCCAGTTTTTGGTCTTCGAGATGGGGCGGCTTTCGGTGATCTCAATCACATCACCCGTTTTGTACTCGCCCTTTTCGTCGTGCGCATGGTATTTGCTCGACTTCATCACGATTTTCCCGTAGAGCTCGTGCTTCACGCGGCGTTCCACCAAAACGGTAACCGTTTTGGAGCGCTTGTCACTCACCACCTTGCCAATCAAGGTGCGCTTTAATGTGGTTTTGGCTTGCGTCATGTGCTCGCTCCTTATTTGGCAGAAGAAGCAGCACGCTGCTTCTCACCAATAATTGTTTTCGCGCGGGAAATATCGCGGCGGGTGTTACCCAAGTTCGCGGTATTGTTCAATTGTTGCGTGCCCTTTTGCATGCGAAGATTAAAGTGGGCTTTTTGCAAAGCAGCCACTTCAGCCTTTAAGCCTGCAACGTCTTTTTGGCGCAGATCAGTAGTGTTCATAGACTGTTTCTTCCCTATCATTGACCAATCTGACGGGCGACAAAAGTCGTACGCAGCGGCAGCTTGGCAGCAGCCAAGCGGAACGCCTCACGTGCCAACTCCTCGGGCACCCCAACAATTTCAAAAACGATTTTGCCAGGTTGAATTTCGGCCACGTAGTATTCAGGGTTACCTTTACCGTTACCCATACGCACCTCAGCGGGTTTTTGGGAAATTGGTTTGTCAGGGAACACACGAATCCAGATACGGCCACCACGTTTAACGTGACGGGAAATAGCACGACGGGCTGATTCGATTTGACGGGCCGTTAAACGGCCACGGTCGGTACATTTCAGGCCAAAGTCGCCAAACGCCACGGTACTGCCACGTGTGGCGATACCGGTGTTGCGACCTTTTTGCTCTTTGCGGTATTTGCGGCGAGCGGGTTGTAGCATAGTTATTCTCCTTTACCGTCAGCAGCAGGGGCTGCAGGCGCGACTTTACGAACGCGCTTAACGGTAGTTTTCGGTGCCTCTGCACCTGAAGCTTCGGTTGGTTTATCGCTGCCGTCGGCAGGTGCGCCCGTCACCCCATCAGGGCGGCGGCCAGCACGAGCGGCCGGACGTGCACCGGCACCACGGTCATCACGGCGTGGACCACGACCGCGACGGTCATCATCCCCACGTGGTGCCTCAACGGCGGCAGGCAGGTCATTGCGACCCAGCGTATCACCTTTGTACACCCAAACCTTTACGCCAATAATGCCGTAAGTGGTTTTGGCTTCAGAGGTGCCGTAGTCAATATCAGCACGCAGGGTGTGAAGTGGCACGCGACCCTCACGGTACCATTCGGTACGTGCGATCTCGATGCCGTTCAAACGACCCGCAGACATGATCTTGATGCCTTGAGCGCCCAAACGCATGGCATTTTGCATCGCACGTTTCATGGCGCGACGGAACATAATACGTTTTTCGAGCTGTTGGGTGATGCTGTCGGCGATCAATTTGGCATCGATTTCGGGCTTGCGCACTTCTTCGATATTGACTGCCACCGGCACACCCAATAGGCGACCAATTTCGGCCTTGAGTTTTTCAATGTCCTCGCCTTTTTTACCAATCACGACACCAGGACGGGCCGAGAAAATAGTAATACGGGCATTTTTAGCAGGACGCTCAATCAGGATGCGAGAGACCGAGGCATTTTTCAGCTTTTCTTTGAGGTACTCACGGACCTTGATGTCTTCTGCCAGCATACCGGCAAAGTCGCGATTGCTAGCGTACCAGCGCGAGGCCCAGTTACGGCTGACAGCCAAACGGAAGCCGGTTGGGTGGATTTTTTGTCCCATAGTGTCCAGTCCCTTTTAGTTACCAACCGTCACGTACACATGGCACGTGGGTTTACTGATGCTATTGCCGCGACCCTTGGCTCTTGCGGTTGACCGCTTAAGCGTTGCGCCTTGCTCGACATAAATAGTTTTGATGCGCAGTTCATCAATATCTGCGCCATCGTTGTGCTCGGCGTTGGCAATCGCCGACTCCAGCACCTTGCGAATAATCACAGCCGCCTTCTTTTGCGTAAACTGCAAAATATTCAGGGCTTGATCCACCTTTTTGCCCCGAATCAAATCGGCGACCAGGCGTCCTTTGTCTACGGACAATCGGACGCCACGTAATGTTGCACGGGTTTCCATGGTCATTCCTTATTTCTTCACAACCTTTTTATCAGCCGGATGGCCTTTAAAGGTACGGGTGAGGGCAAATTCGCCTAGCTTGTGTCCCACCATTTGGTCAGTCACATACACGGGAATGTGTTGTTTGCCGTTATGTACCGCAATCGTCAGACCGATGAACTCGGGCAAGATCATGGAACGACGTGACCAGGTTTTCACTGGCTTTTTGTCTTTGGTAGCAACCGCTTTGTCAACCTTTGCAAGCAAGTGATGATCGACAAATGGACCTTTTTTAAGAGAACGTGTCATTTGCTATCCCTTACTTCTTACGACGCGACACAACCATATTTTGGGTGCGCTTGTTGTTACGGGTACGGTAACCCTTGGTCAGGTTGCCCCATGGATCAACAGGGTGGCGACCTGCACCAGTGCGGCCTTCACCACCACCGTGCGGATGGTCAATCGGGTTCATCACCACACCGCGAACGGTTGGACGAATACCCATCCAACGCTTCACACCGGCCTTGCCCAAGCGGCGCAGGCTGTGCTCTTCGTTGGCGACTTCACCAATCGTGGCGCGGCACTCGATATGAATCTTGCGCACCTCACCCGAGCGCAAGCGGACCTGCGCGTAAGTGCCTTCACGTGCCAGCAAAGTAGCAGATGCACCGGCCGTACGCGCAATCTGCGCGCCCTTACCGATATTCATTTCGATGCAGTGAATGGTAGAACCCACCGGAATGTTGCGAATAGGCAGCGTGTTGCCAACACGAATCGGCGCTTCTGCACCGCTCACAATGGTTGCACCCACCGCCAAACCGCGTGGCGCAATAATGTAGCGACGCTCGCCGTCGGCATAGCAAATCAGTGCAATATGGGCCGTACGGTTGGGGTCATACTCAATACGCTCCACTTTCGCGGGGATAGCGTCTTTGTTGCGAACAAAATCGACAACGCGGTAATGGTGCTTATGGCCACCACCACGGTGACGCACCGTGATATGTCCGTTGGCATTGCGCCCTGCGTTTTGCTTTTGTGGCTCCAGCAAGGGGGCAAAGCCCTCGCCTTTGTGTAAATGCCCACGTGTCACCTTGACAACGTGACGTTGCCCTGGGGATGTTGGTTTTAATTTGATGACCGCCATGATTATGCAGACTCCCCGGACAGGTTGAGTTCTTGACCTGGCTTGAGCGTCACGTAGGCTTTGCGCACGTGATCACGACGACCGATCGAACGACCAAAACGCTTGGTTTTACCTTTGACATTCATCACATTGACGTGATCGACCTGCACATTGAACATCAGTTCAACGGCCGCCTTGATCTCAGGCTTAGTAGCGTCTTGCAACACCTTAAAGGTCACCACATTCCCCTTCTCTGCCACCATCGTTGCCTTTTCAGACACGACTGGTGATGTGAGCAGGTTCATCAAACGACCTTGGTCAAATTTTTTGTCGGCGCTCATGCGAACATCTCCTTGAGCTGTTCCACTGCGGCCTTGGTCACCACGACTTTGTCGTAATGCACCAGCGACAGCGGATCGGCGTAACGTGGCTCTACCACCAGCACATTGGGCAGATTGCGCGAGGCCAAGTACAAGTTTTCATCAACTTCTTCGGCAATCACCAACACAGAGGTCAGATTCATGGCCTTGAAGCGGGCCGCTAAGGTTTTGGTTTTGGGTGTTTCCACTTTCATGGACTCCACCACCGCCAAACGTCCGTCACGCACCAACTGCGACAGGATGGACGACATGCCTACGCGGTACATCTTTTTGTTGATTTTTTGCGTAAAGTTCTCGTCAGGCGAGTTCGGGAATGCACGTCCACCGCCACGCCAGATGGGAGAAGACGTCATACCCGCACGAGCGCGGCCGGTACCTTTTTGGTTGAACGGCTTTTTGGTTGAGTGAGCAACGGTACGACGGTCTTTTTGAGCCCGAGTGCCTTGGCGTGCATTGGCCTGGTAGGCCACGACGATCTGATGAATCAGGTCTTCGTTATACGCGCGGCCAAACACGGTCTCTGGCAGATCCACCATGGAAGCGACCGAACCCAGTTCGTTAAGGAGTTCTACTTGCATTAGTTCGCTCCCTTATCGGCTTTGGCTTTGACTGCAGGACGCACGGTAACAAAACCGTTCTTTGAACCTGGAATCGCACCGCGAATCAACAGCAACTGGCGTGCTTCGTCGATACGCACCACATTGAGGTTTTGCACGGTTTTGGTCTGATCGCCCATGTGCCCAGACATACGCTTACCGGGAAATACGCGTCCTGGGTCCTGCGCCATAGAAATCGAACCGGGCACATTGTGCGAACGGCTATTACCATGGGAGGCGCGCTGTGACTTGAAGTTGTGGCGCTTGATCGTACCGGCAAAGCCCTTGCCGATGGACGTGCCTTGCACATCAACCGCCTGCCCTACCGCAAACAAATCAGACGCAGGAACCACAGAACCGGCCGCGTACTTGGCGGCGTATTCGGTTGTAACCCTGAATTCTTGTGTGATTTCACCCGCTTGCACACCGGCTTTGGCCAGGTGCCCAGCTTCGGGCTTGGTGACGCGCGACGCCTTGCGTTGACCAAAGGTCACTTGCAGCGCCACATAACCATCATTGTCCTGGGTTTTGACCTGAGTCACACGGTTGTTCGACACATCCACCACAGTGACAGGGACCGAATCCCCTTCGTCTGTGAACAGGCGCATCATGCCAACCTTGCGTCCCAGCAACCCTAAACGATTGCTTTGACTCATATTTTTCTCCAATCCTTTCACCACGATAACTTCAATTGGTCACCGTGTTTTGACGTGAAGGCAAGTTAATAAATCTCGAACCCCAATTGGGCCAAGCCCGCAACTATAACACATTCCAATGATAAAAGCCACAAGGGCGCTTTTTTAGCGACCCTGTGGCCCTTACTGTTGCAAAGTTACTGCAACTTGATTTCTACATCGACCCCTGCTGGCAGGTCCAACTTCATCAGTGCGTCCACCGTTTTGTCGGTGGGATCCACGATGTCCATCAAGCGCTGGTGCGTGCGGATCTCCAACTGGTCGCGACTGGTTTTGTTCACGTGGGGTGAACGCAAAATGTCGAAGCGCTTCATGCGGGTAGGCAGCGGCACAGGGCCGCGCACAATCGCACCGGTACGCTTGGCGGTATCAACAATTTCGGCGGCCGATTGGTCGATCAATTTGTAATCAAACGCTTTGAGGCGGATGCGGATTTTTTGTTTCGTTGCCATATGTAGACCCTAATCAATTACGCCAGAATCTTGGCAACCACACCGGCGCCCACGGTACGACCGCCTTCGCGGATCGCAAAACGCAAGCCTTCTTCCATGGCGATTGGGGCAATCAACTTGACCTCAATGGCCACGTTGTCACCTGGCATCACCATCTCTTTGCCTTCTGGCAAAGTGATCGCGCCG
>JBEIEP010000039.1:0-26133 GCA_040382935.1 Burkholderiaceae bacterium | reverse complement strand
TTGCACCTCGGACTGGATGTCCGCAACAGGCAGTGTTAGGGTGACCTTACGTTCTAGCTTTTCTAGAGTCTCTACGGTAACAGACATTCGTTTTCTCACGCGTATCAATAAATAGTGGTGCGCGAGGGGGGACTCGAACCCCCACACCATTACTGGCGTCAGGACCTAAACCTGGTGCGTCTACCAATTTCGCCACCCGCGCAAAAAAATCCTGGTTGTCAAATTCTGACTTCCTTGGAAATCGGTAACCGATGATTTTATCCTGAGAATGCGCGGTTCAGGCGTCGCCCCTTGCTAACACCCTAGCCAATCACACAGGACCAGCAAATCAGGCACCTGTAGTTGCGGCGGATCGGCAAGCGGCCAAGACGCCAAGGTGCGATTGACCCACACTGCGTCCAGACCCACATTTTGCGCGGCCAGCACGTCCAGATGTACATCGTCGCCCAAGTGCAATACCTCTGTTGGACTCAATTCCAGAATGCTCAATGCGTGTAGAAAAATTCTAGGGTCGGGTTTGGCAATGCCGAGATGAGCGGCACTGACACCGCCTTTGAAAAAGGCGGCAAGACCTACCCTCTGCAAATCGGCATTTCCGTTGCTAATGGCAAAAAGGGGAAAGCGGCCTGAGAGGCGAGCCAAGGCGTGCAATGTGTCAGCGTAGAAATGAACTTTGTTGCGCATTTCAAAAAAAACGTCAAAAGCTGGGTTCACCAAACCTAAATCGCCCTGTGTTTGCACCAATACCTCTTGGATAAGACGTTTTCGCATCGTTGCCAAATCAATGGCTAATTGGGGCTCTTGAGCAAGCAACCGGGCCCGAATGAGCCGTATGTGCTGGGTATTGGTTAGCAATTGGCTAGCGGCAGGTGCCCTGGAAAACAGGTACTCGATCAGTGCCTGCTCCGCTGCTTGAATGGCTGGGGCCACGGGCCACAAGGTGTCATCCAGATCGAAGGTGATGGCTTTGTACAACAGAAATTGTCCTAGTAAAACGTGAAGTAAAGGAAGGGTAGACTTGATCATACCGGGCCAAAGCCGCCGATAATTCCAGCGCTATTGTTGGCTTGACCGCTCACCTACCCATCGATTTATCGACTCCCAATGCCTATACGTCCAGAACCTACCTTCCGCCCGGACTTACCTTCGCCGGTTACCTTGTTGTTTTGCAATTTGGGCACGCCCGACGCCCCCACGACATCGGCGGTGCGCAGGTACTTGGGCGAGTTTTTAAGTGATTACAGAGTGGTGGAGATCCCGCGCTTGCTGTGGTGGTTGATTTTGCACGGCGTCATATTGCGCCTGCGGCCAAAAAAATCGGCAGCCAAGTACGCCAAAATCTGGATGCCAGAGGGGTCACCCCTTTTGGTGTGGACCAGAAAGTTTTGCGACACCTTGCAGCAAAAATTTATCTCCGTCGCACCTTTTGGCCAAGAAAACCGCATTCAAGTGCGGTTTGCCATGCGCTACGGCAACCCGTCGATTGGGCAGTTGATGTCTGAAATAAAACGCCAAGGGTCAGAAAAAATCTTAATCATGCCGGCCTACCCCCAGTACTCGGCTACTACCACAGCGAGCATTTCGGACGCCGTATCCCACTGGTTGGCGCAATGCAGGAATTTGCCCGAGTTGCGCTTTATTAAACACTACCATGACCACCCCGCCTATATTGGCGCATTGGCAAACCAGGTGAGAAGGCATTGGGACCAGTATGGCCGCTCTGAGATGTTGCTTATGAGCTTTCACGGCTTGCCAGAGCGCAATTTAACCCTGGGAGACCCGTATTTTTGCGAGTGCCATAAAACGGCCCGACTGCTTAGAGAAGCGCTTGAGTTGCCACCGCAGCAGGTCAAAGTAACGTTTCAATCGCGTCTCGGGCGCGCCAAATGGTTGCAACCCTATACAGAGCCAACACTGATTGAGTTGGGGCAGCAGGGCTGCAAACGAGTGGACGTGATCTGTCCGGGATTCGTGGTGGACTGCCTGGAAACGCTGGAGGAGATCGCCATGGAGGGACGGGATGCTTACCTGGGTGCCGGTGGGCAAGCGTTTCACTATATCCCCTGCTTAAACGACGACCCCGAATGGGCGCAAGCCGTTGTGAGCATTGCACAAGCTCATTTATCGGGCTGGGGCGGTTCTGATGACAGGCTTGTCGACGACGGCAATGCCCGCGACAACGCAAAGGCACTAGGCGCGCCTCACGGCTAACAAGCCTTGCAATTTACAGCAACAACCCCATTTGCATTTCTCGCCGGCGTGCAGCGGTAGGCGCTTTCTGTCAAAATAGGCCCATTTACTGTCTAACTAGGAAACCGTATGGCAAGCGAACACATCAAGCATATTTCTGATACGTCTTTTGAGTCCGATGTACTCAAATCTGGAACACCCGTATTGGTTGATTATTGGGCACCATGGTGCGGTCCCTGCCTGAGCATTGCGCCCATTTTGGATGAGATGGCCAATAATTTGGTTGGCAAGCTGCAAATCGCAAAAATGAATGTGGATGACAACCAAGCCATTCCGGCCCAATTTGGTATTCGCGGCATTCCAACCTTGATGCTGTTCAAAAATGGTCAATTGGCGGCCACCAAAGTAGGTGCCTTGAGCAAAAGCCAGTTAAACGAGTTTGTCAACGCGCATATTGGCTGAAATTAAACGAATCACGAACCTCCTGTTCGTGTGCCACAGTGGGGTTAGCGCAACGCTATTCCCCGCCGTTTTCTAAGTTTTCGGGCGACTTAACGCGGGCGGCGTTTTTGCTGTCATAATCTCGCTGTCTGAACGACCTGCCACCTATCGAATTCGAGGTTGGCTAGAAATGAGTACCTCCCGGGCGGAGGGTCTCCAAATTCCCCCCCACTTAAATTATTGCCAGCCCACTGGCTCCTGCCATGCACATTAACGAACTCAAAGCACTTCACGTGTCCGAAGTCCTCAAACAAGCCGAGGCCTTGGAAATCGAAAACACGGGCCGCATGCGCAAACAGGAATTGATGTTCGCCATTATCAAAAAGCGGGCTCGAACGGGTGAACAAGTCTATGCCGACGGTGTATTGGAAGTGCTGCCCGATGGTTTTGGTTTTTTACGCAGCCCAGACACCAGCTATACCGCCAGCACCGATGACATTTACATCTCGCCCAGCCAGGTACGCCGTTTTAATTTGCACACGGGCGACATGATCGAAGGCGAGGTACGTATCCCCAAAGACGGTGAGCGCTACTTTGCCTTGAATAAGTTGGAAAAGGTAAACGGCAGCGAGCCTGAGCACAACAAGCACAAGGTCATGTTCGAGAACTTGACCCCTTTGTTCCCCAAGGTTCAGATGAAGCTTGAGAGGGACATTAAAAGCGAAGACAACATTACAGGCCGTGTGATTGACATCATTGCCCCTATCGGTAAGGGGCAACGCGCCCTGCTGGTTGCACCGCCAAAGAGCGGTAAAACGGTGATGATGCAGCATATCGCCAATGCCATTTCGGCCAATTACCCCGACAGCCACATGATGGTTTTACTGGTAGATGAACGCCCCGAGGAAGTGACCGAGATGCAACGCTCGATCAAAGGCGAGGTGATTGCCTCTACCTTTGATGAACCAGCGGCACGCCACGTGCATGTGGCCGAGATGGTGATTGAGCGGGCCAAACGGCTGGTAGAACTCAAAAAAGACGTGGTGATATTGCTTGACTCCATCACCCGTCTGGCGCGGGCCTACAACAACGTGGTCCCCTCATCGGGCAAGGTGTTGACCGGCGGCGTTGACTCCAATGCACTGCAGAGGCCCAAACGGTTTTTGGGTGCAGCGCGTAACGTAGAAGAAGGCGGCTCGCTGACCATTATCGCTACAGCCCTGATTGACACGGGTAGTCGGATGGACGAGGTGATTTTTGAAGAATTCAAAGGCACGGGCAACAGTGAGATTCACCTTGACCGACGCCTGTACGAAAAACGTGTGTTTCCGTCCATTCAGCTCAATCGCAGCGGAACGCGCCGTGAAGAGCTTCTCTTGGCCCCCGAGGTGTTGCAAAAAACCCGCATACTGCGGCAGTTCATGTACAACATGGACGAAATTGAAGCCATGGAGATGGTGCTCAAACAAATGCGAGCCACCAAAAACAACAGCGAGTTTTTTGAGATGATGCGCCGGGGCGGTTAATCGACCCGCCTACCCCGCCAACAAGCGACTCTTGGCCTCTTGGTATTGCGCCTTCCATAGCGCAACCAATTGACCCGTGGGTTGAACCTTGTCCACCACGCCAATGCCTTGGCCACAGCCCCAAATATCTTTCCACGCCTTGGTTTTATCGCCTGCAAAGTTCATTTTGCTAGGGTCCGACACCTCTAGGTTGTCGGGGTCAAGGCCAGCGTTGCGAATGCTGGGTGCAAGGTAGTTGCCATGCACACCGGTAAACAAGTTGCTGTAAACGATATCGTCTGAATTACTGTCCACAATGGCCTGCTTGTAGGCATCAGACGCCCTCGCCTCTTCGGTGGCGATAAATGCTGAGCCTATATAAGCAAAATCAGCCCCCATGGCTTGCGCGGCCAAAATCGCACCGCCAGAGGCAATTGAACCACTTAGGGCCACGGGCCCATCAAACCATTGCCTGATTTCTTGCACCAACGCAAATGGGCTTTTCACACCTGCGTGCCCCCCTGCACCGGCAGCAACGGCGACGAGGCCATCGGCTCCTTTTTCGACGGCTTTATGGGCATGTTTGTTGTTGATGATGTCGTGTAAAACCACCGCACCAGACGCATGGGCAGCCGCATTGATTTCTTCGCGCGCGCCAAGACTGGTGATGTAGATGGGCACTTTGTACCGAATGCATACCTCCATGTCATGCTCCAGCCGTTCATTGGACTTGTGAACAATTTGGTTGATGGCGAACGGTGCGGCCGGTGCCAACGGATTGGCACGGTTGTACGCGGCTAACTCCTCGGTAATCTCCGCCAACCAATCCGCCAATTGGGACGCTGGGCGAGCATTTAAGGCGGGCATAGAACCCACAACGCCAGCCTTGCACTGGGCGATGACCAGCTTGGGGTTGCTGATAATGAACAGCGGCGACCCTATGACTGGGAATGGCAGTGACGACAACGAACCGGGTAGACGTGACATAGTTTACAAGCCTAAGAATGAGTGAATTGCAATTTTGCCCGCCCGGTTCATAGCCACCTGTCAGAGGCGTGACAGAGGCAGTTAGAACGAGTCTATTGACAATGTGCCGACCAACTCGCTGCCATCGATGATGCTTTCGCGCAACGCGGCGACTTTGACGAGAATGTGGTCGCCATAAAACAGGGCGGTTTGCATTTTGCTGGCCATGAAACTGACATCATCGCCAGCGGCTAACGACGCACGGGCCACGCAGTAGGCCCGACCCATCTGCCAACCTGCCACCAAATTTCCCGCAAGCATCAGGTAGGGGACGGACCCCGCAAACGCGGTGTTCGGGTCGGACTTGAACCGGTCGACCATAAAGTCCACGACGGCCAAAAACGCTTGTCGCGCGCAAGTGAGCCGAGCGGCCAAGCGATGGGCGTTGCTGTCGGGTAACTCTAACAACTCCTGTTCAGTCACCGCAATTTGATGAGCGATGGCCCTGGCGGTTTGCCCACCGTCGCGACAGGTTTTTCGCCCAATCAGATCGTTGGCCTGTATCGCGGTGGTGCCTTCATAAATGGTGAGGATTTTGGAATCCCGGTAGTACTGTGCCGCGCCGGTTTCTTCAATAAATCCCATGCCGCCGTGCACCTGCACACCCAAGCTGGTGACCTCTTGGCTCATTTCGGTGCTGTAGCCCTTGATGAGGGGAATCAAAAACTCGTAAAAAGCCTGATTTTGGCTTCGAACTTGCGCGTCTGGGTGGGCGTGCGCAGCGTCATAGGCAGCGGCACCCACCGTTGCCATGGAACGGCAACCCTCGGTGTAAGCCCGCATGGTCAAAAGCATGCGTTTGACATCTGGGTGATGGATGATGGGCGCACTGCCACGCATGGAACCGTCGACCGGCCGACTTTGCACACGGTCTTTTGCAAACCGCACCGCCTTCTGGTAGGCCATCTCGGCCACAGAGATACCTTGCACCCCAACGGCAAAACGGGCCGCGTTCATCATGATGAACATGTACTCTAGGCCACGGTTTTCCTGTCCGACGAGGTACCCGATGGCGCCCCCGTTGTCACCGTATTGCAGCACCGCGGTTGGGCTGGCTTTGATGCCCAACTTATGTTCTAGGCTCACACAGTACACATCATTGCGTTCCCCTAGCTGTCCGTCGGCCTTGACCAGGAACTTGGGAACAACGAACAAACTAATGCCCTTGACCCCCTCAGGTGCACCAAGTACCCTTGCCAGCACCAGATGCACGATATTGTCGGCCACATCGTGTTCACCCCAAGTAATGAAGATTTTGGTGCCAAAAATTTTGTAGGTGCCATCGGCTTGCGGCTCTGACCGCGTGCGCACCTGCGCCAAATCGCTGCCCGCTTGTGGCTCGGTCAGGTTCATCGTGCCCGTCCACTGCCCTTCTACCAAGGGACCCAGGTAGGTTTGTTTGAGTTCGTCTGACCCGGCGGTTAAGAGCGCTTCTATCGCGCCATCACTTAGCATGGGGCACAGCGCAAAGCTCATATTGGCTGAATTTTGCATTTCGCCGCACGAGGCGCCAATGACTTTTGGTAAGCCCTGTCCGCCATACTCGGTAGGATGCTGCAAGCCTTGCCAGCCGCCCACCACAAACTGGTCAAAAGCGTCTTTAAATCCCGGCGTTGTATGCACTTTGCCACTGTCAAACCACGAGGGTTGCAGATCGCCAGCGCGATTCAATGGCGCCAATACACCTTCATTGAACTTGGCCGCTTCTTCAATAATGGCCTGCGCCGTATCAAAGCCAGCATCTTCGAATCCAGGAAGTTCAGCGATGTCATCGACACGCCCCAAGTGCCTTATGTTGAACAGTATGTCTTTGACCGGGGCAACATAACTCATGACGAACTCCTGCAGAATAAAAAAAGGCATCGAAACCCGATGCCCTATTGCACGTGGTGAGAATTACAAACTCTTGACGAGCTCGGGGACAGCCGTGAACAAGTCCGCCTCTAACCCGTAATCGGCCACACTAAAAATGGGGGCCTCAGCGTCTTTGTTGATGGCAACGATGACTTTGCTGTCTTTCATGCCTGCCAAGTGTTGGATCGCCCCGCTAATGCCACATGCCACATACAGCTGTGGCGCAACGATCTTGCCGGTTTGGCCAACTTGCCAATCGTTGGGCGCGTAACCTGCGTCTACCGCTGCGCGTGAAGCGCCTAAAGCGGCGCCCAGCTTATCGGCCAATGGGGTTAAGACTTCGTTGAATTTCTCACTCGAGCCCAAGGCGCGCCCGCCGGAGACCACGATTTTGGCTGCTGTCAGATCTGGGCGGTCATTTTTGGCAATTTCACCACCAAGGTATCTGGCCTTGTCGGAGGCCTCTACAGCGGCAACGGATTCGACGCTTGCCGAACCCCCTGCAGCGGCTGCGGGATCGAAACCTGTGGTGCGAACGGTGATCACCTTGACGGCCTCACTGCTCTGAACGGTAGCGATGGCATTACCGGCGTAAATCGTGCGCTCGAAGGTGTCAGCGCTTTCGACTTTGTGAATATCCGACACCTGGTGCACATCCAGCTTGGCGGCAACGCGAGGGGCAATATTTTTGCCCGACGGGGTTGCAGCAAACAAGATGTGTGAATAACCAGAGGCCAAAGCAAGTACTTGGGCTGAAACGTTTTCAGCCAGTGCGTTTGCCAAGCCTAGCGCGTCAGCATGCAATACCTTGCGCACACCGGTTACGGCCGCTGCTGCCGCAACGGCACCGGCGGCTTGATGACCCGCCACCAAAATGTCAACATCTCCACCGCACTGCAGCGCGGCGGCAACGGTGTTCAGGGTAGCCGCTTTAAGGGTGTTGTTGTCGTGTTCAGCAATTACAAGAGCTGTCATGGTTGGTTCTCTATGGGTTAAATGACTTTGGCTTCGTTCTTCAGTTTGTCGACCAAGGTAGCCACATCAGGCACCTTGATACCTGATTTGCGCTGTGCCGGCTCAGAAACCTTGATTGTTTTTAGGCCACTATTGATCGCAACACCTAGCGATTCTGGCGTGAGGACTTCAAGCGGCTTCTTCTTGGCCTTCATGATGTTGGGCAGCGTCACGTAACGTGGCTCGTTCAAACGCAAATCGGTGGTGATCACAGCGGGCAAACTCAGTGCAATGGATTCTGAACCGCCGTCAACTTCACGGGTCACGGTCATCTGGTCACCGTTGACCTCCACTTTGCTGGCAAATGTGGCCTGGGGCCAGTCGGCCAACGCGGCCAGCATCTGGCCGGTTTGGTTGCAATCGTCGTCAATCGCCTGCTTGCCAACAATCACCAAGCCCGGCTGCTCTTTGTCGGCGACGGCTTTGAGCAACTTGGCAACGCTCAAGGGCTGAAGTTCTCCAGCGTATTCGATCAAAATGCCACGGTCTGCACCGATGGCCATGGCAGTTCTAAGTGTTTCTTGGCACTGCGTGGGGCCGCAAGAGACGGCGATGATTTCGGTGGCGATGCCCTTTTCCTTAAGGCGAACAGCCTCTTCAATGGCAATCTCGTCAAATGGATTCATACTCATTTTGACGTTTGCGATATCCACGCCCGAACCATCAGACTTGACACGAACCTTCACGTTGTAGTCCACAACGCGCTTGACAGCTACCAAAACCTTCATTTCAGATTTCCTTTGTTTACACCACGGTGGGTAAGATCTTAACCGAGCATTCTAGAGTTAGATCGCCATCACCCTCGCCTGAATGCGTCGATTAGAGTTGAATATCCAGTATAGGTCGCTCGGCCACCGATCCTGCGGGAAACTGCGACCTTGACTTGCCTAAATCAGGCCATTTCGGCCTACTCAATTCGATCAGTCGACACCCGTAAGCAGGCAAATTTCTGTGACTACCAACTGGTTGTCATGAGCAAAACTCATCAAAAAATCCCAAGCCATGGGGCGATGCACACGCAGCTCAGCGTTAACGACCACGCAACGCACCTCATTGATGACTTTGGGTACGCACCAGGGAGAATAGGCAATTTGCCGTCCGGGCAAAGGGCCACCAGGGCGGAACTGGGACATAACCCCCGCCAGCCGTTCTGACCAGTCACTGGGCCTAAAGGCTTTTCCCTCCAAAGTTACCCCTTGGATCAAGATTTCTTTAACCGGGGGATTGGGGCTTGGCATGGAAGGCGGATGAAACGGTGGCAATGGCTTTGCGCCTTCGCAAATTTCACTTGTTGCAGCGCAACAGAATTTTAGCCGATGGTTGCCGATCAGGATGCGCAAGGATCTGTAACGGGCGATTTCCACCCGGTGCGATAATTGAGATTGTCGGTGTCAAATCGTTGGCGCCTCATTTGTGCCCTTGGGATCCTTTTATGAATGCCTCCTCAACCGTTGCCATCTCTTCGGTACAAGACATTGTTGCCGACCTGAAAAATGGCAAGATGGTGATACTTATAGACGAAGAAGACCGTGAAAACGAGGGGGACCTGGTTTTGGCGGCCGACCATGTGACGCCTGAGGCCATCAACTTTATGGCACGCTTTGGGCGCGGTCTGATCTGTTTAACCTTGACTGCCGAGCGCTGTGAGTTCTTGGGCCTGTCACCCATGGCGACGCGCAACGGAACCAAGTACAGCACGGCGTTTACGGTTTCTATAGAAGCGGCTCAGGGCGTCACCACGGGTATATCGGCGGCTGACCGTGCGCAAACCGTCATGGTAGCTGTCAGCGCCAACAGTACACCCGATGACTTGGTCCAACCGGGGCACGTGTTTCCTTTGCGGGCCGTCGAAGGCGGGGTATTGATGCGCGCGGGGCACACCGAGGCAGGGTGCGACTTGGCGGCCATGGCCGGTTGCTCGCCGGCCGCCGTGATTTGTGAAATCATGAAAGACGACGGCACGATGGCGCGTCTGCCTGACCTTTTGGAGTTCGCGCAACTGCATGGGCTACGCATTGGAACCATCGCAGACCTGATTGAACACCGCTCACGTCATGAAAGTCTGATTGTCGCAAGTGGAACGCGTACCTTGCAAACACCGCATGGAAGCTTCACCGCCCATGCCTTCCGAGACAAAACAGGGCATGGTGTGCACTTGGCATTGGTCAAGGGCACGTGGCACCCCGAACAATCCGTGTTGTGCCGAGTGCATGAACCCACGTCGCTGCTAGATGCTCTGGACATTGGAAAAAGCATGCATTCCTGGGGTTTGAACGCCTCGCTTGAACGCATTGAGAAAGAGCAACGTGGCGTGGTGGTGCTACTCAACTGTGCGGAATCCGCTGACGGCCTGTTGGCACAGTTTGAAGGTCAGGCACGGTCCGCGCAGGCGCCGGAACGCGGCAAAATGGATTTAAGAACCTATGGGATAGGCGCACAAATACTCAAGGCCTGTGGCGTGCAAAAAATGACGCTGATGGGGCAACCGCGGCGTATGCCTAGCATGGCAGGGTATGGACTAGAGATCTCTGGCTATCTCACGAGCTGAGCACGGCGGGTAAGTTCTAAATTTTTTTGATCTGAATAAGGAATTTCATGTTTGGAGCGGACAGAGGCGGCGTGGACATTGCGCCCCGGCGGCTTGAAGGAAAAAAGTTGTATATCGGAATCGTTCAGGCGCGCTTTAATGCTCCGATTACCAACGAGTTGACCCGTGCTTGCAAGGCCCGGCTTATTGAACTAGGTGTACCGGATAAGCAGATTGATTGCGTTCAAGTGCCTGGCGCATTAGAAGTGCCTACGGCCTTGCAAGCTCTAGCAAAAAGGGATTACTACGATGCCTTGGTGGCTATTGGGTGCATTATTCGCGGTGAAACCTATCATTTTGAGTTGGTTGCCAACGAATCTGGAAGCGGTGTGACCAAAGTCGCACTGGATTACGAGATTCCCATCGCCAACGCAATTTTGACAGTTGAAAATGAAGCGCAAGCGCTGAGCCGCCAGACCGTTAACGGACAGGCCGCAGCCCAGGTGGCGGTCGAAATGGCGCTCTTAATCAATGAACTGGCCTGAAGCAAGTGGTATGAAAGATTCTCAAGAGACCATTGTGCAAATAGGCACAACCAACAACAAAAAGCCTGGCACGGGTAAAGCCGCACGCTCTCGGGCCAGGGCGTTTGTAGTTCAAGCCTTGTACCAATTTATCGTTGGAAAAAACGATTTGGCGTCGGTCGACGCATTTACCAGGGGTCTATCTGGGTTTCATAAAGTCGACGATGCCCACTACACCCGGCTTCTGGCCGGATGCGTTGAGAACTATCTGGCGCTCAACGAAAAAATTGAACCTTACCTCGATCGTCGTTTATCCGACGTTTCGCCTATAGAGCTGGCTGCCCTTTGGGTGGGCGTTTTCGAACTAATGCATTGCCTGGATATCCCGTGGCGGGTGGTCATGAACGAAGCGGTCGAATTGGCAAAAGAGTTTGGCGGAACCGACGGACATCGATTTGTGAACGGTATTTTGAACCAGGCGGCACACGCCATTCGCTCGGTAGAAGTGCAAGCTGAACGGGCCAACGCCTAAGCAGCCGCTTAGAGTGCGCTGCACCGTCATTTAAGGAGCGAACGCCATGGATTTTTCCATCACGGCGCGTGTGTATTGGGAGGACACGGACGCCGGAGGCATTGTGTATTACGCCAATTACCTGCGGTATTTTGAACGGGCGCGTAGTGACTGGTTACGGCAACACGGCATTGACCAGCAAACCTTAAAATCCCGTGGCGAGGGCATGTTTGTTGTTCACAAGGCCGATTTAAGTTACCACGCCCCTGCCCGTCTGGACGACTTGCTTTGCATCACCGTGGATAACGAAACCATGGGTGGCGCAAGCTTACAGGTGCGGCAGCAGGCTTGGCGATTGAATGTGCAGACAGGAGAGCGTGCGGATCTGTTGGTTAGCGCCAACGTGAAAGCGGCTTGGGTCAATGCGATCAGCTTTAAACCTGCGAAAATGCCGTTGTCGTTGCGCACCGCGTTGCTTGCGCACCCTTAAATTTGCGCGAATTACCGCCATGAATCAAGACTTGTCAATCGTCAATCTGTTGTTAAACGCCAGTTGGGTAGTCCAGGCCGTTGTGCTACTGCTGCTGGCCGTGTCTATCGCCAGTTGGACAGCTATCTTTAGAAAGATTATTTCCCTTGGACGGGTACGCCGCGCGACAGACGCATTTGAGCAGGAGTTTTGGTCAGGTACCAACTTAACCGATCTGGCGTCCAAGGCGACTAAAAATTCGCGTAATGCCGGGCCCATGGAGCGCATCTTTTCTAGCGGTATGCGGGAGTTTCAAAAACTGCGGGAACGGCAGATTCTGGACGCGGCCATGTTGATGGAGGGTACGCGCCGCGCGATGCGGGCCAGCTATCAACGCGAACTAGATCATTTGGAGGCCAATCTTTCTTTTCTGGCATCGGTCGGGTCAGTGTCTCCTTATGTGGGATTGTTTGGTACGGTGTGGGGCATCATGCATTCCTTCACTGGCCTGGCTTCCATGCAACAGGTAACGCTGGCTACCGTAGCACCAGGGATTGCCGAGGCTTTGGTTGCAACAGCCATCGGCCTTTTTGCCGCTATCCCGGCCGTGATCGCCTACAACCGGTTCGCCCACGATATTGACCGCTTGGCCAACCGTTTGGAGACGTTTCAGGAAGAGTTCTCCAACGTCTTGCACCGCGGGCACAGTGGTAGCGCTCCTAGCGCCGTTGGCCACGGCGTGTCTAGCCTCTGAGTGCGGAAATGACCATGCCAGCCCCGGGTTCGCGCCGCCGTAGCCGACGCACCATCAACGAGATCAATATGGTGCCATTTATCGACGTCATGCTGGTGCTGTTGATCATTTTTATGGTGACCGCACCTTTGATTCAGCCCAGTCAGATCAGCTTGCCAAGTATTGGCAAGGCCAACCAACAACCTGATCGTGTGGTGAGGGTACTTGTCAAGGGTGACGGGGGCTTTTCGGTTTCGACCACGGTGACCGAGTCAGGCAAAAGTGCTGGTTCGCGCACGACCAATCTGGCGCAGTTAGCAACGGTAGTGAATGCTATGCAAGGGGGCGATTCTAAAGCGCCCGTCGTCATCAGCGCTGATAAATCGGTCCAATACGAACAGGTGGTTAAGGTGATGGACACCTTACAAAAAAACGGTGTCGAGCGGTTGGGCCTGTCGGTCACTTTGTCGCAACCTTAAGCCTGCTTGCCGGTCTTTGCCATGACCAAAATCGCAACAGCGTTAAACCTCCCCCTAGATGCATCTGTACGCCATTTAGCGGCAGGTCGCAATAACCAAGGGCTTATCCGTTCAGTTGTTTTGGCCTTGGGCGTGCATGCTTCGCTCATCGCCGGATTAACCTGGGGCGTCGGTTGGCGTCAGCACAGCCCAACGCCAACCGTTCAGGCCGAACTTTGGGCGGCGGTTCCCACGCTGCAGGCTCCTGCCCCAAGCCCCGAGCCTGCGCCCGAACCTGAAGCCGTCAAAAAGCCAACTGAAAGCCCACCACCGGCTGAGTTGCCAACACCCAAGGAGCAAGCACCAGGCAAACCTCAGATCAACATTGAGAAAGCGAAAAAGCCACCTAAAGTATTGCCTGAGAAAGAGAAACCAAATAACAAGAAAAAGATAGAGCAAGAAAAAAAGCAAGCTGCGGTTCGGGCCAAGGAAGAATCTCAATTGGCGGCAGTTCGGTTGCAGATTGAAAGAGAAAAAGCCAGAGCCGATGCACTGGCCAGGATGAATGCAATGGCCAAAAGCACCGGAAAAACCCCTGGCCGTGACACACAAACGGCTGCACCTAGCCAAGGCTACCTGGGACGTATCAGCGCCTTGATAAAGCCCAATATTACCTACACCGGAACAAAAGCTGTCGACGTTGAAGCGCAGTTCGAGGTCGTACTAAGTAGCCAGGGCGTGATCCAGTCAGTGACCCTGAAAAAATCCAGCGGCATTGAGGCTTGGGACCAGTCTGCCTTCCGAGCACTTATCAAAACCGAACGTTTGCCACTGGACAACGGCAGGGTCTATTCACCCCTCTTGTTTGCCATGCGACCCAAGGACTTTTAGTGTTCTGGCGTACCGGCTACGCCTAGCCCCATAGCCCCCTCATTCGTAAACAATTTTTGCCCCACCGGATTCGGCTTGCGCCATCCATGCCGCCAGTGCCGCGTCGCTAGGAAAGAAATGGGCCGTCGCGCCCAATTGAAATTCGGCCTTGACCTCTCCGATCGCGTGTCGCCGTTTGACGCAGACCCGAACACCTAAGGAACGCTGAATATTGCCGTGTTCGGTGGCCTCAAAACGGGGCGGAAACTCGCGCACGATGCGTTGAATAGGGGGCGCATTGTCACTCACAGTCACCTGCAGGTACTTTCCAAAACGGCAACGCGCGCCGGCCAAGTCCAAGACTTGCGTCGCATTCATTCGGTAGCCACCGGTAAATCTGTCGTTCTGGAACTTGCCTTGAAGGACGATGAGTTCATCTTCTTTCACAAAGTGCTTGTTGGCCGTGTAGAGCTTTTCATCCATTGCGACCTCGACCGCACCCGATCGGTCATCCAATGCGAACAGCGCAACTCGACCTCTTGCGCCATTGATGATGCGAATGTCGCCAACGATACCTGCGGCCCATTGCGGTTCGCGGCTGTCAGTCATGTCGGAAATTCTGGTTTTGATGAAGTGGCGCACTTCTGCAGCGGATTCGTCAAACAGATGCCCAGAAAGGTAAAAACCCAAGGCGAGTTTTTCTTGACCAAGTCGCTCTTTAACGCCCCAAGGCATCACGTCTACCATTTGGGGCTCGGTATGACTCGACCCATGGGTGGGCTCGTCGCCCATATCAAACAACCCCGATTGCAGCGCGTTAGCCTCATGCATTTGGGCGTAATCCATGGCCAAGTCCATGGATTCTAGTAATGCAGCGCGGTTGAGGTGAAGGGTGTCAAAGGCACCTGCCTTGATCAGCGCTTCGATGCAACGTCGGTTCACACGCGAGCGATCTATGCGTTTGCAAAAGTCAAAAAAGCTTTTGAACAACCCGCCCTGCTCACGGGCCGATAGGATCGCGTCCACCGCCTGCTGGCCGCTGCCTTTAAGTGCGGAGAGACTATAGGCAACCACCTTGTTGGACACCGGCTCAAACCGACTTTTGCTCCGGTTGATGTCAGGCGCTTCAAACTGAATGCCCATGCGCTGACCGTCTTCGAACAACACCTTGAGCTTGTCGGTGTTGTCCATTTCCACCGTCATATTCGCGCAAAAAAACTCGGCCGTGTAATGGACTTTGATCCAGGCGGTGTGGTATGCCAGTAAAGAGTAAGCGGCGGCGTGGGATTTGTTGAATCCGTACCCCGCAAACTTTTCCATCAGATCAAAAATCTCATCGGCCTGCTCTTGCGAAATACAGTTCTTTGCGGCCCCGTCCCGAAAAATCTGCCGATGCTCGGCCATTTCTTCGACCTTCTTTTTTCCCATGGCGCGCCGCAGCAGGTCGGCACCTCCCAGAGAGTAGCCTCCCAGAATTTGCGCCGTCTGCATCACCTGCTCTTGGTACACCATGATGCCGTAGGTCTCGGCCAGCATTTTTTCAACCAAGGGGTGCGGATACACCACTTCTTCGCGCCCGTTTTTTCGCGCAATAAAGCTTGGGATCAGATCCATAGGCCCTGGGCGATACAGGGCGTTAAGGGCAATTAAATCCTCTAGGCGACTGGGGCGGGCGTCTTTCAGCATACGGCGCATGCCGCCACTTTCAAACTGGAATACAGCTTCGGTTTCGCCTCTGGAGAACAGGGCATACACCTTGGCGTCATCAAGCGGCAAATCCTCGTAACGAAAGGCTGCTTGACCGTGGTGTCGGGCAGCGATCATTTCACGGGCCAACTCTAAAATGGTCAAGGTAGCCAAGCCTAAAAAGTCGAACTTCACCAAACCAATCGCCTCTACGTCGTCCTTGTCGAGTTGACTGACGGCCGAATCACTGCCCGGCTGTTGGTACAGCGGGCAAAAATCGGTCAGCTTGCCCGGCGCAATCAAAACACCGCCTGCATGCATCCCGACGTTGCGGGTCAGGCCTTCTAACTGCTGTGCCAACGCGATCAGGGTACGAACATCCTCTTCCTTTTCAAGGCGCTCGGCCAACAACGGCTCGGCTTTGATCGCCCCTTCTATGGTGATGTGCGTACCGGGCTTGTTGGGAATGAGCTTGCTAATGCCATCGCAAAACATATAGCTCATGTCCAACACCCTGCCGACATCGCGAATTGCCGCGCGCGCCGCCATGGTGCCGAAAGTAACAATCTGACTGACCGCGTCCTTGCCATACTTGGACTTCACGTAGTCAATTACCCGATCGCGGTTGGTTTGGCAAAAATCAATGTCAAAGTCAGGCATGGAGACGCGCTCTGGATTCAGGAAGCGTTCAAACAACAACTGGTAGCGCAGCGGATCTAAATCGGTGATTCCCAGTGTGTAGGCGACCAGTGACCCAGCGCCAGAACCCCGGCCAGGCCCTACCGGACACCCATTTTTCTTGGCCCAGTTGATAAAGTCGCCCACGATCAAAAAATACCCTGGGAAACCCATTTTTACAATGGTGCCTAACTCAAACTGCAATCGCTCTTGGTACACCGGCCGCTGGACATCGCGCTCCTGTGGGTTTGGGTACAGAGAAGCAAGTCGCTCTTCTAGCCCCTGGGAGGTGACATACCGAAAATAGTCCTCCACCCCCATGATGACGGAATTCACCGGCGGAATTGGAAAGTTAGGCAACTGCGGTTTGCCAAGCGTCAGTTCGGCGTTACAGCGTTTGGCGATCTCAAGGGTATTGGCCAACGCGGAGGGCAAATCGGCAAACAACTGGGCCATTTCTTGTTGGGACTTGAAGTATTGCTCACCTGTGAATCGACGCATCCGCTTAGGGTTACCCAAAATCTCACCCTCGGCAATACACACCCTGGCCTCGTGCGCATCGTAACTTTCTGGCGTCAAAAACTGCACGGGGTGTGTGGCCACCAAAGGCAAGCGCAACCGAGCGGCTAATTGAACGGCCAGGCTCACGTGGCGGTTGTCGTCTGCCCTGCCTGCGCGTTGAACTTCAATATAAAAGCGATGAGTAAATGCCGACGCCAAGCTCAAAGCCCATTCGCGGGCCTTGGTTTCGTCGCCCTGCAGCAGGGCTTGACCTACGGGCCCAAACTGCGCGCCCGACAACACAATCAAGCCCTCGGACAGTTCGGTTAACCATTCCACTTTGACCACCGCCTGGCCTTTGACAGCGTTTTGCGTCCACGCCCTGGCCAGTAACTCAGATAAATTCAGGTAGCCTTTTCGGTTCTGGATCAGTACCAGCAAGCGAGACGTTTGACCCGCATCGGCTCCTAGACCCTCCAGCACAACGTCTGCCCCCAAAATGGGTTTAACTCCCTTGCCCCGGGCGGCTTTGTAGAACTTGACCACCCCAAAGAGATTGTTGAGATCGGTAAGTGCCAGCGCAACTTGGTCGTTTGCAGCCGCAGCAACAACCACCTCGTCGAGGCGAACCGTACCGTCCACCACGGTGAACTCTGAATGAAGGCGTAAATGGCAAAACATAAGGGATTGTAGGGAGATCGGCACAGTGATGACCTGTTGTCTTTGCCATTGCTCACTCTTGTCGATGGAAATGAGGGTCATGCAATGTGCTTATAACGTTTAACTGTATATTGATAGGGTTGCGGTAAAAACCCGAATAAAAATTGCCCATAGGTCAGCTATAGTAGCGGCACTCAAGCGCCGCTTCTGGTGGTGCCTTTAGTGCTCCGCTTTCGTTTATTCACTTTTTTGAAAGAATGCCCATGTCAATTTCCAAACTCAAACTCGCCACCGTTGCTGCTGTAACGCTTGGTGCTTTGGCGGCTACTCCCGCTTTTGCGGGTAAAACCCTAGACAACATCCGTGCCAAAGGCCAAGTGACCTGCGGTGTGAACACTGGTTTGGCCGGTTTTGCCGCCGCTGATTCGGCTGGCAAATGGAGTGGCCTAGACGTGGATGTTTGCCGCGCATTGGCAGCAGCTGTTTTGAAAGACGCTGAGAAAGTCAAGTATGTGCCCTTGAACGCCCAACAACGCTTTACCGCCCTGCAGTCCGGCGAGATTGATGTACTGGCCCGTAATACTACCTATACCCTGACCCGTGACGCCTCTTTGGGTTTGAGCCTGACCGTGCCAAACTACTACGACGGCCAAGGCTTCATGGTGACTGCGAAAAGCAAAATCAAAAGCCCTAAACAACTCAAGGGTCAGACAGTATGCGTTCAGTCCGGCACCACTACCGAGAAAAACTTGACCGATTACTCCAAAGCCAACAAGCTGAACATCAAACCTGTGGTGTTTGAGAAGCTTGAAGCCGCTGAAAACGCCTACTTTACTGGCCGTTGTGTTTCTTACACCACGGACGCATCTGGTTTGGCATCCACTCGCAACAAGGTCGCCAAAGACCCTAAAGCGCACGTGATCCTGCCAGAGCTGATTTCTAAAGAGCCGCTGGGCCCTATGGTTCGCCGCGGTGATGACGAGTGGTTTGCTATCGTCAAATGGGTGATGTACGGTATGCTGGAAGCCGAAGAGTATGGCGTGACCCAAGCCAATGTGGACGCTATGCAAAAGGAAAGCCAAGACCCCGTGGTACAGCGTTTGCTAGGCGGTGGTAACGAGGACACCGGCAAGTTGTTGGGCTTGGACAAAGAATGGTTGGCACGTGCAATCAAAGCCACTGGCAACTACGGCGAAAGCTTTGAGCGCAACGTAGGTCCTCAGTCACCTATCGGTCTGCCACGCGGCATTAACAACTTGTGGAACAAAGGCGGCCTGATGTACGCCTACCCATTGCGTTAATCTGCTCGGCTAAAGCCACGATCCGGCTACTTTGCGGGGTCGTGGCTTTTTGTTTCTGATTGTTGTTTACCTGTTTGATCACCGGGGATTCCCCCACTATGCAAAACATCCCTCCCCCCAATAAAACAAGCTGGTCCTGGCGTAGTCAGGCGTTTCGAGGTGTGATCTACCAGATCATTGCCGTGGCAGTGGTGGTGTTTGTGGGCTGGTTTTTAGCCTCTAACACGCTTGCCAATATGAAGGCCCGCGGCATTCAAAGCGGTTTCGATTTTTTAAGCGGTACCACCGGTTTTGACATTGGTGAAAGCCTGTACCCCTTTGACAGCAGCGAACCGCTATGGAGTGCGTTTTTGGTAGGCCTGACCAACACGCTGCGCGTCGCCATTGTTGGCATCATTTTGGCCACCGTGCTGGGCACACTGTTGGGCGTAGGCCGTTTCTCTCGAAACGCCCTGGTGCGCGGTATTTGCTACTCTTATGTTGAGTTTTTCAGGAATGTGCCGGTCCTGCTTCAGTTGTTGATGTGGTATCTACTTTTTACCGAACTTTTGCCCGACGCCACGGGTGCGTGGCAGCTAGGCCATGTATTCCTTAGCAAAGGGGGGCTTAGCTTTCCAATACCCGTGTGGGCTTTGGGTCACCAATTGGCAGCCTTAGGGTTGGTAATTGGTCTTGCGGGTGCTTGGATTTACCGACGCTGGGCCGTACGTGAATTTGAGGCTACCGGCCGTATCCGCGGTCTTTTTTGGGTGCCACTGGCCATTGTGCTAGGTGTGGCATCGGCGGGTTGGTTGCTAGGGGGTGCACCTACCGCCATGACCGTTCCCTTTAAAGGTGAATTCGCCATCGAAAACGGTGGGGCTCTTACGCCAGAATACTTGGCTGTGCTGCTGGGGTTAATCATTTATACCGCAGCCTTTATTGCTGAAGTCGTCCGCGCTGGAATTGCTTCTGTCTCAAGTGGACAGGGAGAAGCCGCCAGCGCATTGGGCTTGTCGCCCGGGCAAATCATGCGCTTGGTAACCCTGCCGCAGGCCCTGCGGGTTATTATTCCACCCATGACCAACCAGTACCTCAACCTAACCAAAAACTCTTCTCTGGCGGTGGCGATTGGTTACCCCGATGTGGTATCTATTTCCAATACTGCTCTAAACCAGACAGGCCGGGCGGTGGAGTGTATTGCCATCATCATGGCCATTTATCTCACGACGTCGTTGGTTACCTCTTTCTTTATGAATTGGTACAACGCCCGGTCCGCGATCAAAGAGCGCTAGGCCTGTGAACCGAAAGACACCATGACACTCAAAACTTATCAACCCATAGAAGCCCGTCAGGCGCCGGTGAATACCGAAGGCCTTGTCGCGTGGATTCGAGGCAACTTGTTTGGCGACTGGAAAACCGGGCTGACTTCCGTCCTGATATTTGCTTTTTTTGCGGCCTACCTGCCCAATTTTTTTAGCTGGGCATTTCTTCAAGCAGTATGGTCGCCTGACCATGTGGCCTGTAAAGCGGCTGAGGGCGTGGGCGCTTGCTGGGGTGTGGTCACCGAAAAGTACCGCATTATTTTGCTAGGGCGCTACCCTTTTGAGGAGCAATGGCGGGCCGTAGTGGCCACCACTTTATTGTTGGGCCTGTTGATGGCCAGTTGCACCCGTGCATTCTGGAAGGCTTGGCTGTTGCCCTTGTGGATGGTCACGTTTGTAGTCTATTTCACACTGATGCTGGGCGGCGTGTTGGGACTGGCCCCGGTTGAGACGGACCGTTGGGGTGGCCTCCCACTGACTCTGTTGTTGGCGTCATTGGCAATCGCTTTGGCCTTTCCGTTGGCCTTGGTGGTGGCACTGGGACGGCGCTCCACTCTACCCGCCATCCGCACGGTTTGCACCGTGTACGTGGAACTGATTCGGGGTGTGCCACTGATCTCAGTGTTGTTCATGGCTTCGTTTATGTTCCCTTTGTTCATGCCGCAAGGCGTCAGCATTGATGTGTTGATCCGGGTTTTGGTGGGCATCACACTGTTTGCTGCTGCCTATCTGGCCGAGGTCATTCGCGGTGGCTTGCAGGCCATCCCAAAAGGCCAAGTCGAAGCGGCGGCAACGCTTGGCCTGTCGTACTGGCAAACCCAGCGCAAGATTGTGCTACCGCAGGCATTGGCAATGGTGGTGCCTAGCATCATGAACAACTTTATCGGTTTGTTCAAAGACACGTCCTTGGTTACCATCGTGAGCTTGTACGAACTGACCGGTGCCCTATCGCTGGCCTTGAATTCAGACTCCGATTGGCGTCCTTTCAAAATTGAGGGTTATATCTTTATCGCACTCATTTACTTTGCCTTTTGTTTTGCCATGTCGCGCTATAGCATCTGGATCGAAAACCAAGTCAACAAGGGCAAGGCGCGTTAAATCGCACCCACCGACTCACTCTTTACGGTAAATCATCATGTCTGAACCCATCATTCAATTCGAAAACGTTAACAAATGGTATGGCAACAATTTTCATGTGTTGCGTGACATCAATTTAAGTGTCGCTCAAGGCGAACGCATCGTGATTTGCGGCCCGTCCGGCTCGGGGAAATCCACTTTGATTCGCTGCATTAACCGCCTAGAAGAGCACCAGCAGGGTCGACTAGTGGTAGACGGCACCGAGTTGACTGACGATGTCAAAGCCATTGACAAGGTGCGCAAAGAAGTGGGCATGGTGTTTCAACAGTTCAACCTATTCCCTCACCTGACCGTGCTAGAAAACCTGACCCTGTCGCCTATGTGGGTGGGCAAAATGCCCAAAAAAGACGCTGAAGCGCGCGCCATGGCGCAGTTGGAGCGGGTACGCATTGCCGAACAGGCCCAAAAATTCCCGTTGCAGTTATCGGGCGGGCAACAACAGCGCGTAGCCATTGCCCGCGCCCTGTGCCTGAAACCCAAGATCATGCTGTTTGATGAGCCTACCTCGGCGCTAGACCCTGAGATGATTAAAGAGGTACTGGATGTGATGGTAGAGATGGCCAGCCAAGGCATCACCATGTTGTGCGTGACCCACGAAATGGGCTTTGCCAAAGCAGTGGCTGACCGAGTGATCTTTATGGACCAAGGCCAAATTGTGGAGCAAAACAATCCGCACGATTTCTTCAACAATCCGCAAACCGACCGCAGCAAAGACTTTTTGTCCAAAATCTTGGGCCATTGATTCTGCGTCTTCCCGCGTTCGCGCTGAAGGCCAACCCCGAAGGTTGGCCTTTTTTTGCGCCATGCCGTTTCTGGTACCGCGGCCCAAGACCCAGTGCGTGACAATTCAAGCGGATGCACACTAAGTCATTTTTGCAACTGATGGGGCTGTCGGCGCTATGGGGTGCCACGTTTTTGCTTACCAGCATTGCTGCGCCGGTATTTGGTGCCAACTTTGCTGCATTTGCTCGAATCAGTTTGGGGGCCGTCACTCTGGTGGCCATTATGTGGGCTACTAAAGAACCTTGGCCCAAAGGGCAGTGGCCCACCCTGTTTTTGCTAGGCACATTGGCGGTTGCAGGGCCACATTTGTTCTACTCCATTGCGGCCCTGACCCTCCCCGCCAGCTATGGCTCAGTGGTGTCGGTCACATCGGTGCTGTTTGGCACTTTTGCCTCGGCCTGGCTAAAGGAAGACATACTCACACCCCGTAAGTTGATGGGATGCCTGTTTGGTTTTGCCGGGGTGGCGCTGGTGATGCGCCTGGGGCCGATTACGCCCACGCCTGCCCTGCTGATGGGCGCTTTGGCCTGCACGGCCGGGGCTTTCTTTTCTGGCATTGCGACCCCCTTTTTGAAGCGCGCCACGGTGAATATGCAACCCTTGGCCATTACCGCCGGGATGCATGTAACAGGCTCACTGATTTTGTTGCCCTTTGGCGCAGCGGCTTTGCCAGACGCTCACTTTAGCTGGGCCGCTTTGCTGGCCGTTATGACCACCGGTGTCGTCACCTCGGGGTTGGCCTTTTGGCAATACATGCGCATCATGCGCGTTGCGTCACCCGTGGCCGCCTTAAGCTCGACCTTTATGGTGACGGGGTTTGGTGTGCTATGGGCGACTGTTTTCCGTAACGAGCCAGTCACACTCATTACCGGCTTGGGGCTTTGTTGGTGCTGGTAGCGACCCTAATGGTGAGCGGGTTTAACCCCTGGCGGCGCGGCCCGCTCGAATAGCCTACTGCCCTCCTATTCCAATTCCAAATAATTTGTGTCTAGGCGCAAAGCCGCAGGCAGTGCAGACGCACGACAAGGCGAAGCAACAACGACACGGGTGATTTGGAGTTGGAATCACGAGGTTTTCTTTTCACTCCAAAGCACCCCACCCGTCGCCCAATCATGGGGCTTGATGTCGTAGAGCAACACATCCACCGATTCAGGCGAGCCGCCCAAGGTGCTCACGACCGCTTCGGTCAGGGCTTTAACCAGTTTTGCTTTTTGTTCCAAGGTACGACCTTCCATCAGGTCTACGCGAATAGTGGGCATAAAGATTCTCCTTGTGAACTTGAACTATGGGTGGGCCGGAATGGGGGGCAAACCGGTGTACACGTCACCACATTGGGCACGGTGCAGCAGGGCATGGTCCATCACCACCAGAGCCAGCATGGCCTCTGCAATGGGCGTGGCACGAATACCCACGCAAGGGTCGTGCCGCCCTTTGGTAATGACCGATACCGGGGTACCGCTTGTATCGATGGAATCCTTGGGCTGCAAAATGGAACTGGTGGGTTTGATGGCAATGCTGACCTCAAGGTCTTGCCCGGTGCTAATACCACCCAATACGCCACCGGCGTTGTTGGAAGCAAAACCTTGGGGTGTGAGGCTATCGCCATGCTCAGAGCCCTTGTGGGCAACGCTGGCAAAGCCTGCACCTATCTCTACCCCTTTAACGGCGTTGATGCCCATCATGGCATAGGCAATGTCGGCATCCAATTTGTCATACAGGGGTGCGCCCAAGCCTACGGGCACACCGGAGGCCACCACACGCAGGCGTGCACCACAAGAATCGCCCGACTTGCGCAACTGCGCCATGTACTGTTCAAGGCCTGTCACGTCGGCACAGGGGGCGAAGAAGGGGTTGCCCTGCACATGGTCCCAACTCTCAAAGGCAATGACTTGCTCACCGATTTGCGTCATACACCCCTTGAAGGTGGTGCCGTACTGATGGAGCAACCACTTTTTGGCCACCGCACCTGCAGCCACAACGGGAGCGGTCAGCCGAGCCGATGAACGCCCGCCTCCACGGGGGTCACGAATACCGTACTTCTGAAAATACGTGTAGTCGGCATGTCCGGGTCTAAAGGTTTGCACGATGTCGCCGTAGTCTTTGCTACGCTGATCGGTATTGCGAATCAGCAAGGCGATCGGGGTGCCGGTGGTTAGCCCTTGGTACACACCACTCAGAATCTCGACCGTATCGGGTTCATTGCGCTGCGTAACAAACGCCGATGTGCCGGGCCGGCGTCGGTCCAGGTCGGGCTGAATATCCGATTCTGAAAGCGCCATACCCGGCGGGCACCCATCGATCACGCACCCGATTGCGGGGCCATGAGATTCACCAAAATTGGTGACCGCAAACAATTGTCCAAAGGTGCTACCTGCCATTTTTGTTTTGATCCGTATTGGGTAAGCCGAAAAACCAAGAAATCATCTTTAGTTCTCACTTATCCTAAGTTTACCGCCCTATTTCTGCCTTAAGGCCCGGTTGAAAGTTCCCCCAATACATCGAGGGCTCCCTCGCCCTCCACACCATGCTTAGTGCCTAGCCCTAAAGGGTACCGCGAACCACATGACGACACCTAGGCCTAGTAAGACCCATGCCGTTCGAATCAACCAATGCCATGGGCCACTGTTGCGTCGAATGACCTCAAAATCTTCTAACCATACGGTTTCGCAGGCGCCGTTTCCTGTATCGGTTCTTACGGTGCTGGTACCCCGTTGAAACCCGCCATCGTGTTTGTGCGAGTACTCAGCCAAATAGCCCGAAAAGCGAACTTGGTCGCCAATTTTCACATTTCTTAGGGCTTGGGCAACAGCGGGGTTGTTGGTCAGCATATGGTTGTTGGAGATCGCTGTCAGGTCAAATTTACGGAAAACCTCTGAGGAGGAGGCCTTAAAATTGCAGGTAAATTGCCCACTGGAAAAAGACATTTCGCGGTAGGCCTCGCTTTTTAGATTGTTGCCCCAGATCACGCAAAGATCTGCCACGTTCAAATGGTCGTTCCATTCACGGTGCAAGTAGTCCCACCAGGAACTGGTGTCATGCCTGCTAACCACCAGCCCATGCAGGGTGTAAAGATACAGTGGTTTAACTTCGTAACGGATACCCTCTGCACTGACGCTAAATGGCCTGTTCGCGGTGGCTAGCTGCAATGGCTCTTGCAAAAGTACAGGATCTGCGGTGGACGCAGTAGGAAGCTCTGAGTTTTTCCAGATAGATGCAGCCAACAACAGCGAACCGCTAAGCAGCAGAAATTTACTAAGCGACTCAAGCATAGGCACCACTAGGACAGGCAAACAAAAGACGATCGGGCTACTTTGATCCGTCGTCGCCTTGCGGCCAGTCGCGAATATAGGCTTTCAGCATCTTGTTTTCAAAGTTCTGGCTGTCTACCACGGCTTTTGCAACATCGTAAAAACTGATAACGCCCATCAGCAGCTTGTTGTCCATAACCGGCATATACCGAGCATGTCGGTCCAGCATCATGCGGCGTACTTCGTCCAGTTCAGTTTCAATGGTACAAGTTAAGGGCGCATCGTCCATCGCAGTTCGCACCAGCATCGTGCCAACGCTGCCACCATTGTTGACCATGCTTTGTATTACCTCCCTAAAGGTCAGCATACCCACCAGATCACCGTGTGCCATAACGACAAGTGAACCAATGTCCTTCTCTGCCATCACTTGTACGGCTATTGCCAAGCGTTCGTTGGGTGTAACTGAAAACAGAGTATTGCTTTTGAGGCGCAGAATGTCGCTAACTTTCATTTTCGTCTCCTTTGGGGAACAGGTATACACCGTAAATATAGTCCACAATAAGCGTCGCGCAAGGATTAAGTCCCTAAACTGCTGCAAATTAAAGGGGTAGCCATCGCAGCTCTCCGAGTTTGACAGAATCGAGTTATCGAGACAGATTTTGTTAACCAAGGAAGGAGTGAGTGCGATGGCTGGAATAGATATTACCGTAGAT
>JBEIEP010000038.1:0-27464 GCA_040382935.1 Burkholderiaceae bacterium | reverse complement strand
TCATCTACGGTAATATCTATTCCAGCCATCGCACTCACTCCTTCCTTGGTTAACAAAATCTGTCTCGATAACTCGATTCTGTCAAACTCGGAGAGCTGCGATGGCTACCCCTTTAATTTGCAGCAGTTTAGGGACTTAATCGGCATTTGCACTTTTGTCCGAGGCCAATCTGCCCCACCAGTCAGGCGGGGTTGCGCTCCAAAGCCACCCACACCGCAGGTGACGGTGATGGTTACCTCTCAAATTAAACAAATCAACGAAACATTTATGCAAACTTACAGATGGGTCGCGTTCAGCTCGGGTTGAGTCCGAAACCATCGGTCGGATACAATCTAGGGTTGAACCCTATCGCTTTTTATATCGAGGAATTTCATGAGTAGCACGCCAGAACATCAATCTGTTGATGCCGGTAAACGTACCTGGCTAATCGCCTCAGGCTGCACCGGTGTGGTCGGGGTAGTTGGGGTCGCGGTACCATTCGTCAGTTCTTTTCAGCCGTCCGAACGGGCCAAAGCCGCAGGCGCTCCTGTAGAGGTAGATATTTCAGCATTGCAGCCCGGTCAAAAATTAACGGTCGAGTGGCGTGGCAAGCCCGTCTGGATTGTGCGCCGTACGCCCGAGCAAATTAAAGCCCTGTCCATTGGAGAAGGCGATTTGGCCGACCCGAAATCCGAGCACAAGCCTGACGAACTCACGCCAGTTTATGCGCGCAATCAAGCACGTTCGATCAAACCTGAGTTTTTGGTGGCCGTGGGTATTTGTTCCCACCTGGGCTGCTCACCCACTGACAAGTTCGAACCCGGTGCTCAGCCTTCTCTGCCCAGCAATTGGCAGGGTGGTTTTTTGTGCCCCTGCCACGGATCGACTTTTGACATGGCTGGTCGGGTTTTTAAGAACAAGCCTGCCCCTGATAACCTAGAAGTGCCACCGCATATGTACCTTTCCGACACCCAGTTGATCATCGGCGTGGACAAGCAAGCCTAAAACACATATTTTCAAGTGCCTCCCCTGCGCGGGACAGGTCAAAAAGGAACAAAAATGGCTGAATTTAAAGAAATTTCACCCAATGCACCGGCCAGTGCACGACTCATGAACTGGGTAGACAACCGTTTCCCGGCAACCAAGCTCTTTAAAGAGCACATGAGCGAATACTACGCACCCAAAAATTTCAATTTTTGGTATATGTTTGGCTCTCTGTCTTTGTTGGTGCTAGTGATTCAAATCGTCACCGGCATTTTCTTGGTGATGCATTACAAGCCCGACGCGGCATTGGCTTTTGCGTCGGTCGAGTACATCATGCGCGATGTGCCTTGGGGCTGGTTAATCAGAACCATGCACTCCACGGGCGCTTCAGCATTTTTTGTTGTGGTGTATTTGCATATGTTCCGTGGACTCATGTATGGCAGCTACCGCAAACCCCGTGAGTTGATCTGGATTTTTGGTTGTGCCATCTTTTTATGCCTGATGGCCGAAGCGTTTATGGGTTACTTGCTTCCCTGGGGACAAATGAGTTACTGGGGCGCTCAGGTGATTGTTAATCTGTTTGCCGCAGTACCTGTGATTGGCCCGGACTTGGCCTTGGCCATTCGTGGCGATTACGTGGTGGGTGACGCCACCCTCAACCGCTTTTTCAGCTTTCACGTGATTGCGGTGCCATTGGTGTTGATTGGTCTGGTCGTCGCCCACATCATCGCCTTGCATGAGGTCGGGTCCAACAACCCCGACGGTGTTGAAATCAAAGCCAAAAAGGACGCTAACGGTGTTCCCTTAGATGGCATTCCTTTCCATCCCTATTACACCGTGCATGATATTTTCGCGGTATGCCTGTTCTTGATGGTGTTCTCTGCGATCCTGTTCTTCGCCCCTGAGTTTGGGGGCTACTTCCTAGAGTACAACAACTTCATACCGGCTGATCCGCTGAAAACACCTGCTCATATTGCGCCGGTTTGGTATTTCACGCCGTTTTATTCCATGCTCCGCGCCATCACGGATGACATGAAATACGTGATGTATGTTTGTATCGCTTTTCCAGTGTTATGGTCCATCCTCATGGGCAAAGGCGCGTTGCTAATCAAGGGCGCCTTATTTGTGATGGCGGCCGTTATGATTGCTTTGGTCTGGTCGCTCGAAGCAAAGTTTTTGGGTGTGGTTGTGATGGGCGCCGCGGTGGTGATTCTGTTCTTCCTGCCTTGGCTGGACAACAGCCCGGTTAAATCCATGCGGTATCGTCCGGATTGGCACAAGTACCTTTACGCGGTATTTGTGGTGATGTTCGCGATCCTTGGCTATTTGGGTGTTGAAGCCCCATCACCTGTAAAAACCTTGGTCGCGCAAATCGGCACTGTGTTCTACTTTGCCTTCTTTTTGCTCATGCCTTGGTGGAGTGCTCAGGGCAACTTCAAATCGGTTCCTGACCGCGTGACCTTTAGCGCGCACTGACCGGAGAATCAAACCATGATAAAAAAACTACTCATTGGATGGGCGCTCGCCAGCGCAGTTGCGGTATCAGCCTGGGCGGCAGGTACTGGCCCCGCATTAGACAAAGCACCCGACAGGCTGCACGATTTGCCTGCCCTACAAAACGGGGCCAAGCTGTTTGTCAACTATTGCCTGAACTGCCATTCCGCTGCCTACATGCGGTACAACCGCCTGCGCGATATTGGCTTGACCGACACCGTGATCAAAGAAAACATGCTCTTTGCCACCGACAAAGTAGGCGAAACCATGAAGGCCGCCATCGATCCCAAGCAGGCCAAGGACTGGTTCGGTGCCAACCCCCCTGATCTCACACTCATTACCCGCTCACGATCTGGCCCAGGTGGATCAGGTGCGGATTACCTGTACTCTTATTTGCGTGGCTACTATGTAGACCCAAGTAAAGAATCCGGTTGGAACAATCGCTATTTTCCGAGTGTCGGTATGCCCCATGTCCTGTGGGAATTGCAAGGCAAGCGCGAGGCGATTTTTGAAACTGTCAAGCATGGCAGTGAAGAAGTTCACGAGTTCAAGGGCTATCGCCAACTCACACCCGGCACCATGACACCCGTCGAATACGACAGCGCCGTTGCTGATTTGGTCGGTTACATGGAGTGGATGGGTGACCCTACCCAGCAGGCCCGTAAACGCTTGGGGCTGTATGTGTTGTTGTTTTTGGCGATCATGAGCTATTTCACTTGGCGTCTCAATAAAGCCTATTGGAAAGACGTGAAGTAATCCAACGCCGATGCCGGGCCTTTGGGTTGGGCGTCCTTGCAGAGTGGGATGGCCAAAAGTGCCCCCACTCTTTTTTAGTTTTTAGGAGTCAGTCATCATGATGGTTTTATATTCAGGAACAACCTGCCCGTTTTCACATCGCTGCCGTTTCGTGTTGTTTGAAAAAGGCATGGACTTTGAGATCCGCGACGTCGATTGTACAACAAACCCGAAGACATCGCCTTAATGAACCCCTATGGTCAGGTGCCTATTCTGGTCGAACGCGATTTGATTTTGTACGAATCCAACATCATCAACGAGTACATCGACGAGCGCTTTCCGCATCCCCAGTTGATGCCCGGTGACCCCGTTGAACGTGCCCGTGTGCGCCTGTTCCTGCTCAACTTTGAAAAAGAACTCTTTGCCCATGTGGCCACCTTGGAAAACCGCGACCTCAAAGGCAATGCGGCGCCCCTTGAAAAAGCGCGTGCCCATATCCGCGACCGACTGGTGCAATTGGCCCCTGTGTTTATGAAAAACAAGTTTATGTTGGGCGAGAATTTTTCCATGCTGGATGTGGCCATCGCCCCATTGCTATGGCGTTTGGACTATTACGGGATTGAACTGAGCAAAAATGCAGCCCCCCTGCTCAAGTACGCCGAACGTATATTCTCTCGGCCCGCCTACATTGAAGCGCTCACGCCGTCTGAAAAGGTCATGCGCAAGTAAACCGGGCGCCACAGCTTCATGGACATCAGCTTACCGGCGTCTGCTAAGCCCCAGTTACTGCGCGCGGCCCATGAGTGGTGCACAGAAAATGGTTACGCGCCGTATTTGCTGGTGATGGTGGATGCGACCGTGGCGGTGCCCAAGGAGTTTGTCAAAGACGGCCAAATCGTGCTTAACACCAGTTACGAGGCCACGGGTGATCTGACCATGACCAACGACTGGGTGCGTTTTAAAGCGCGCTTCGGTGGCAAGCCCCGCGATATCCAGGTGCCTATGAACCGGGTCGCTGCGTTGTTTGCCCGCGAAACCGGACAGGGCATCGTCTTCGACCTTGACCTAGCGAGCCCTCCCGAACCACCTGCCGTTGCGCTAGGCGAGCAGGGCAACTTGGGCGCGCCCTCTGTCCCAAGTGAGCCCCCAGCCAACCCCTCGCCCAAACCATTTTTAACGCGAATCAAATAGCGTTCGCGAAATAAATGTGCAGCTTGCTAAGAGGCTAGCGCGTACAGGGCCTCTAACGCGATAAAATTCACGCTTCGCCGATTTAGCTCAGTTGGTAGAGCAACCGCCTTGTAAGCGGTAGGTCATCAGTTCGAATCCGATAATCGGCACCATTTTTATATGGCCTGTGAAAACAGGCCATTTTTTTTGATCTTACTGCTTGTGGTGCAGCGCACCTTCCCAATCGGACCATGAATAGGTAAACTGTGCGACCGCTGCGGGGGTATTGGATGGGCAGATTGCACTTGGCTAGCCGGCCGCCAGAACCTTGAGGCGTATGGCAGCGATGGGATGGCCTTGCGATTGCAGGTGTGAAATGAGGTCAGGCAGTTGTTGCCTGATTTTTGCGGCAACCGCGTTGCCTTTGACAATCAGACACCATTGATTCTGATCTACGGGGCCAGCGAACAGTGCCGGTTGTAAAGTGGCGTCCAGCAATGGACGGACGCTTGCGAGGTATTGCTGGGACGTATCCAGTCGAGACAGCAAACGAGACAACGAGGGTGCTGAATGCACCGCCTCTTGCAAGGTAAGGGCGGAGTAGGCAGTAGCCATCAGCGAAAAGGACAGTGTGTCATGCATATCATTATTACCGATGCCTGGATGGCAAAGTCACGACCGGTGCACTTGAGCGGCTTTCGCTTGTTGTTGGCCGCATTTGCGTTTTCCATAGGGGTATTCGTGGCGGGAATGGGCCTGTACCATTGGGTGTTTTTAACGGGCGTACAAGCGGGCTGGCCGGGATTTGTGGCGGTGGCAGAGCTGGCCGCAAAAACGGGCATCAACGACAAGGACCGCTACGTCCGGGAAAACCTGGATGCATTGGCGCAACGCGTGGGCGAGCTGCAAGGTAAGTTGGCGCAGATGGAGGTGCTCAGCCAGCGTGTGGCGGGGCTGACAGGTATCGCCACTAAAGATATCGCGCCACCCCTTGGCAAGGGCGGGGCACTCATTGCTGATCGCTCATTTACCCTGGAAGAGTTAGACCAGATGCTGCGCGATCTGGACCAAGTAAGCAACACCCGGAACGACTACTTGACGGTGGTAGAAACCACGTTGTTCGAGCAAAAACTCAAAAAAATGATGTTGCCTACGCAGCACCCGGTGGCCAATGCCACCCTAGGTTCGCGCTTTGGGTGGCGCATCGACCCATTTACTGGCCGCGCTGCGCTGCATTCGGGCTTGGATTTTGCCGGACCGCAGGGCACTCCCATTGTGGCGGCAGCCGGCGGCGTGGTGGTGGTACAGGAGTTTCAGCCCGCTTATGGCAATGTGATTGAAATCGACCATGGCAACGATTTGGTGACCCGTTACGCCCATATGCACCGCATGATTGCGAAAAAGGGCGATCTGGTGAAGCGGGGTCAAAAAATTGGCGAGATTGGCACCACGGGCCGGTCTACCGGACCCCACCTGCACTTTGAGGTGATGGTGAGTGGGCAGTTGCAAGACCCTATGCAGTTTTTAACTGCGGGCGAATCTATCAAAAACCTGCCTCAGATCAGCGCACGAGGGGCATTCAAAAAGTAAAGACAGATTCCCGCCTGTAGCCTACCTGCCGGACTGTCGTTGGCGGATAAAATGGAAGGTTGTGCGCGATTGCAATTTGTGATTTCGACGCCATTTTCTAATCAACATTTCATTCCAACGGCGGTGATCCCCCATGGCCAGCAGCATACTTTCAAAAATCTTCGGTAGTCGTAACGACCGCACGCTCAAGCAATACCGCAAGATCGTCCTACAGGTCAACGCCTTAGAGTCCCAATACGAGTCACTCTCCGACCCTCAGTTGCAGGAAAAGACCGGTGAACTCAAGCAACGCCTGAACGCGGGCGAGTCGCTGGACGATATTTTGGTGCCCGCCTTTGCCACCGTGCGCGAGGCATCCAAGCGCGTCATGAAAATGCGGCATTTTGATGTGCAGCTCATGGGTGGCATCGCCTTGCACAAAGGGAAAATTGCCGAGATGGGCACCGGTGAAGGCAAAACCCTGACTGCCACCTTAGCGGTCTACCTCAACGCTTTGGCAGGCAAAGGCGTGCACGTAGTAACGGTCAATGATTACCTGGCCAACCGCGATGCACGCTGGATGGGGCGTTTGTACGAATTTTTGGGATTGACGGTGGGGGTGAACCTGCCCAACCTTTCGCGTGAAGAAAAGCACGTCGCCTACGGTGCTGATATCACCTACGGCACTAACAACGAGTTTGGGTTTGATTACCTGCGCGACAACATGGTCTACGAGGCGCAAGATCGCGTACAACGCCACCTGAATTACGCCATTGTTGACGAGGTCGATTCCATTCTGATCGACGAAGCCCGTACGCCACTGATCATCAGCGGCCAAGCAGACGACCAGTCGTCGGTGTTTCAGGCGATGAACCTCGTGGCACCCCTGCTCAAGCGACAAGAGGGAGAGGCGGATCCAAGAACTGGTGAAGGTGTGATTACGCCGGGCGACTTCACCGTCGATGAAAAGGGCCACCAAATTTACCTGACCGAACAAGGTCATGAAACGGCGGAGCAGATATTGGCAAAGCAAGGGCTATTGCCGGACGGGGCGTCTTTGTACGCACCGGCTTATATCACCCTAGTGCACCAGTTGTACGCGTCTTTACGTGCCTACCATCTATTCCATCGTGACCAGCACTATGTGGTACAAGGCGGCGAAGTCATCATCGTGGACGAATTCACAGGCCGATTGATGTCAGGGCGCCGCTGGAGTGATGGTTTGCATCAAGCGGTGGAAGCCAAGGAGGGTGTTGAAATCCAGGCTGAAAACCAAACCATGGCCTCAATCACGTTTCAGAACTATTTCCGTCTCTACGGCAAGTTGGCAGGCATGACAGGTACGGCCGACACCGAAGCCTACGAGTTCCAGGAAATCTACGGATTGGAGACCGTGGTTATCCCACCCAATCAGTCCAGTCGCCGGGTCGACCAGCTTGACCGGGTGTATAAAACCACGCCCGAAAAATACCAAGCGGCCATTGACGATATCAGGGAATGCCACGAAAAGGGGCAGCCCGTTCTTGTGGGTACCACCTCTATTGAAAACTCGGAAATTGTCAGTGAGTTGTTGACCAAGGCCCAACTTCCGCACCAGGTGCTCAACGCCAAGCAACACGCCAGAGAAGCTGACATCATTGCCCAAGCGGGTAGGCCAAAAATGATCACCATCGCCACCAATATGGCAGGGCGAGGTACCGACATTGTGCTGGGCGGCAACTTGCAAGCGAGCCTGGCTAACTTGGAGTCACAGGGTCTGTCAGAACAAGCACTGGCTGAACAAGCGCGGGCCCTACAAGAGCAATGGCAGCTAGACCATGAGCTGGTCAAAGGTCTGGGTGGGTTGCGCATCATCGCGACTGAGCGTCACGAGTCCCGCCGCATTGACAACCAGTTGCGCGGTCGTGCGGGGCGGCAGGGTGACAACGGGTCCTCACGGTTTTACCTGAGTCTTGACGATGCACTCCTGAGGATTTTTGCTGGCGACAAAGTCAGAGCCATCATGGACCGGCTCAAAATGCCGGAGGGCGAGGCCATTGAGGCGGGGATGGTTACGCGCAGTATTGAGAGTGCACAGCGCAAGGTTGAGGCCCGTAACTTTGACATGCGCAAACAGCTGTTGGACTACGACGATGTTGCCAACGACCAGCGCAAAGTGATTTACCAGCAACGCAACGACATTCTGGACGCCTCCGGGTTAAGCGAACAAATTGCGTCGCTGCGCGCCGGAAGCGTGACCGACGCGGCACGCCAGTTTGTTCCACAGGATTCTGTGGAAGAGCAATGGGATATCCCGGGCCTTGAAAAATTTGTGCAAGAGGAGTGGGGCGTAGAGGCGGATGTTAAAGGGCTTATTGCCGCTTCTGAAGCCATCACGGACGAAGACATTGTGCATTACGTGGTGGATAAAGCCAAGGTGCACTTTGAGGATAAAGTCGCGCACGTGGGCACCGAGAGCTTTACGCACTTTGAAAAGGCTGTTCTGCTGCAGACCCTGGACTCCCATTGGCGCGCGCACTTGGGCGCTTTGGATTACCTGCGCCAGGGCATACACCTGCGCAGTTACGCGCAAAAGCAACCCAAACAAGAGTACAAACGGGAGGCCTTTGAGCTGTTTGGGCAAATGCTCGATCAAGTCCGTGACGAGGTCACCAAGATACTCATGAACGTTCGTATACAAAGCCCGGTCGCGTTGGAAGAGGCTGCCGAGCAGTTGGAAGCCAAAGGCGAAAGAATAAACAATCTGACCTATACCGCTCCGACTGAAACTGGTGAAGTGCAGACCCAGGTGGACGAGTCCACCCGTGCAGCACTGCCTGTTGCACGGGCTGCCGTTGCCAAGGTGGGGCGTAACGACCCCTGTCCTTGCGGTAGCGGTAAAAAATACAAACAGTGCCACGGCAAGCTGAGCTAGTCCGGCAGGCCTAGGTGAGTGGAGGAGCAGGTACATGGCGGTACGTTTGAGTCCCCCGGCGCACGGCGCCTTGCATCCCGTCAAAGGCGTACGGATAGGTGTCGCTCAGGCTGGCATTCGCAAAGCCCATCGCGATGATTTGACAGTTTTTATCCTGGCACCGGGCAGCTATGTAGGGGCCGTTTTCACGCAAAATCGGTATTGCGCGGCGCCCGTACAGGTATGTCGCCAGCATTTGGGTGAGGCCGCCGCTCGTGCCTTGGTCATCAACACCGGCAATGCGAACGCGGGTACTGGCGAAAGCGGTTTGGCCCATGCGCGTCTAAGCTGTAATGCCTTAGCTGAAAAGCTGGGTTTAGATACTGCGCAAGTGCTGCCATTTTCGACCGGCGTCATCATGGAGCCCCTGCCCGTTGAACGATTGATTGCGGGGCTGCCCATTGCCCTGGCCGATTTGAAATCCGACAACTGGCTACGTGCCGCACACGCCATCATGACCACGGACACCGTGGCCAAAGGATTTTCCGAACAGGTGCAAATAGGTGCCCAGACCGTTACGGTGACGGGTATCAGTAAGGGGGCGGGCATGATACGCCCCAATATGGCAACGATGCTGGGTTACTTGGCGACAGACGCCGTGGTTGCGGGCCACCTGCTGGAGCAGCTACCCCATGTATTGGCAGAGCAGTCGTTCAACCGCATTACCGTTGACGGAGATACCTCTACCAATGATTCATTTGTGGTGATGGTGACCCAACAGGCGGGCCATCCTGAGATCCAATCTTGGCAGTCGGCGCCAGGGCAGGCACTCCTGGGCGCACTCAAGCGTATTGCACAACGTTTGGCGCAGGCCATTGTGCGCGACGGTGAAGGGGCGACCAAATTCATAACCATCAAGGTCACAGGTGGACAAAGCGCCACCGAGTGTCGTCAAGTCGCCTACTCAATTGCGCACTCCCCCTTGGTCAAAACCGCCTTTTTTGCCAGTGACCCTAATCTGGGTCGTATTCTTGCAGCCGTTGGCTACGCGGGAATCGCAGAGTTGGACCAGACAAAAATTAGCCTGCAGTTGGACGAGGTGTCTGTGGTGCGCGAAGGCGGGCGTGACCCTTCTTACCGTGAAGAATTAGGGCAATTGGTCATGAAAAACGACGAAATCACCGTGCACGTTGATCTGGGTCGAGGCCTCTATGATGACACGGTGTGGACCTGCGATTTGTCTTATGACTACGTCAAAATCAATGCCGACTACCGCTCATAAACCACGGCCATGAACGACAAGTTTGAACGCCTGATCGAACGCGCCATCAACTTAGTGGACCGGTTAGAAGCAGTATTGCCTCAACCCCTTAAGGCCCCCGACTGGGCTTCTCACATAGCCTTTCGCTACCGTAAGCGGGGGGAACATGCTTATTTGCAGGTGATTGATCAGCCCCACTTGATCGCACTTGACGCTTTGGGTCAGATTGACGCGCAGCGCGACAAGATTGTGCAAAACACCAGGCAATTTGTTGCGGGCGGAATGGCTAATAACGTGTTGCTGTCTGGGGCACGCGGCACGGGCAAGTCGTCATTGATAAAGGCCTGCTTAAATGAGTTTGCCAATCAAGGTCTGCGCCTGATTGAGGTCGATAAATCCGATTTGGTGGATTTACCTGATCTGGTGGATCTGTTGGTGGGGCGGCCGCAACGCTTTATAGTGTTTTGCGATGACCTGAGCTTTGAAAGTGGTGAGAGTGGCTACAAAGCGCTCAAAAGCGTCTTGGATGGGTCAGTGGCGCAAACGGCCTCAAATGTGCTGATTTACGCCACCAGCAACCGCCGTCATTTGCTACCCGAGACCATGAAAGAGAACCTTTCCTACCGCCATCAGGAAGATGGTGAGGTGCATCCGGGTGAAGCGGTTGAGGAGAAGATATCCTTGTCTGAGCGGTTTGGGCTTTGGGTTAGTTTTTATCCCTTTACCCAAGACGAATACTTGGCAATAGTTGACCAATGGCTGGTGTCATTGGGACTGCCTCCTGACCAATTGCCTGGCGCACATCCCAAGGCGCTGGTGTGGGCCTTGGAGCGAGGCAGTCGTAACGGGCGTGTGGCCTATCAGTTTGCCAAAGACTATATCGGGGCACGGCACACCTAATGGATGCATTTGTTGACTTGGTGCATGTGGCGGTAGGTGTGGTGTTTGACGCCAATGGACAATTTCTGATGACCACGCGCCCACCAGGCAAGGTGTACGCAGGTTACTGGGAGTTTCCCGGCGGCAAGATTGAGACGGGCGAAACTGTGGAGCAGGCTCTGGCACGTGAACTTCAGGAAGAGCTGGGCATTGTGGTGCAATCGGCGCAGCCATGGCGCACCTTAGATGCAAGCTACCCCCATGCACAGGTTCGGCTGCACTTTAGTCAGGTTCACAATTGGTCAGGCCGCCTTGAGATGCGGGAGGGGCAGCGGTTTAGTTGGCAAACCCTGCCGGTGTCGGTTGCCCCCGTTTTGCCAGGTTCAATTCCGGTACTGGACTGGTTAGCACAACGTCCCTAATGCCGCAGTACCGGGTTCGAGGGGGTAATGCCCTCAAGCGCGGATAGGTCGGCATCTTCTGAAGGCTCTTTTGCATCTAGTCGAAACGACTCGCTGGCCCATGCACCCAAATCGATATTTTTGCAGCGTTCGCTACAAAAAGGGCGGTAGGGGTTGTGGGCCGCGTACAAACTGATTCCACCGCAACCTGGACATTTGACTTCGCGAAGAGGCAACAGAGGGGGTTTGTTGTTCATTGAAATAGGCGCATGTTCAGTGTCGTTGCGGCATTGTTTGCGCAGCCAGCTTGTTTCAACCGCCGGGCGTCAAGCGCAAAGGGTGAGTTCCAGTGGCGTGTCTACCGTTGTCGCATGTGGCCGTCCATCGGCTTCCATGCGCAGCAGGCGGACTGAGAACATCAAGCGATTGCCACTGATCTCGGGTATCAAATCCAGCGATTCATCGATTCGCAATCGTAGCATTTGAAACGTTCGCCCTTGTTGCAGGCTTTGCTGAAAACTGCCTTGCGTTGCAAATACTTTTTGCGGTAATCCTGATTCCCGTAACAAATTGAGCAGCAGAGCGATGGCCTCGCGCATCGGAAGAAGTACGTTGGCCCATCCTACGATGTCATTGCGACGCGAATCAGCCGATTTTTGCAGCCAGAAGTAGTAAGCGGGTAAATCAAAATTACAAGTGCCACCGGGTATCGCGACCCTGCTACGAATGCCCATTAACCATTCGTTCTCAGTGAGGCTTTGGCCCATTTTGCCTTGAACAGCGCTTAATCCCAGGTAACAACAATCAAGATCAGACATCACAAGATCTAAGGTTTCCTCGGCAATAGCCGGGTTGCCCCTAAAAGACTTGAATAACTGACGCTGACGTTCGATGTCTTTAAGTACATCAGACTTTAAATCAGCCCTACCGCACACGTCGATCACTTCAAAAATAGTCGCTAGCGCAAAATGGTGATCGGTTCCCGAAATCCCTGAAATCAGCTCTGCCAAGCGCCCAAACAAGTGCTCCAGCCTCAGGTAAGTCCTGATACGTTCGTTAAGGGGGTATTCGTACAGAATCACGGGATCATTTTTCCTAACGGGCAATCATAGCGTCATCCAATACAACTGGCGACCCCGGAATTAGAGGTTTCGAGGGCGGGTGCGAAAAAATTTAAAAAAATCAAGACATTTTGTTTGAGCGCTTCTAGGTCTGGGCGGGAGTTGTCGATCACGGTATCGGCTGCCCTGAGCCTCAATGGCCTGGGTGCTTGCTGCGCGATTATGGACTGTACCTCAGACCGGCCTAAATGGCTGCGAGCTTCCACGCGGCTGATTTGCACTTCAGGGTCACAATCCACAACCACTACATGGTCCAGCCGTTTGCGCCATCGAGGAGACTCGACCAGCAGCGGCAAGTCAAAGACCACACAGCGCGCCTTGTTTTGCCTGGCCAGCAACCCTTGGCGCTCCGTCTCTTGGTAGATCAAAGGATGAACAATGGCCTCAAGTGACTGTTTAGCCAAAGGGTTACTGAATACCAGTGCTCGCATCTTCACTCTGTCCATGGCACCATCGGCAGCAATCATTTCGGGGCCAAACACCTGGGCAATAGCGCCAATAGCGGCACCGCCCACACCGGTCATCTGGCGCGATATGTGATCGGCATCTATCACATAGGCACCGTGCTGCCTGAACACACTTGCCGCCGTCGATTTGCCTGCTCCAATACCCCCCGTCAATCCTACAGACGGGATACTTGCAACGCGACTCACAAAGCCAAGCCCATGGCCTGTAAAACGTGCATTTTCCAAAAGCACAAGACAATTCCGGCCAACGCCAAAAACGGGCCAAAAGCAAACGCTTGACCTGCGACCAGCTGCCCGCCCAAGCGCTGGGCGATGCCATAGCCGGCGCCCACGGTACAGGAAATTAGCAGCACAGGAATAAGTGCGACAGGTCCCAGCCACGCCCCGAGAGCGGCCAGTAACTTAAAGTCGCCGTAGCCCATACCGTCTTTTCCGGTGACCCATTTGAAAATCCAAAAAACCGTCCAAAGGCTTAAGTAACCGGTGATAGCACCCCAAACGGCATCGCTCAACGTCAGTGGGACCCAACCCAGTAGCGCACTGGCGATGCCGGCCCACATCAGGGGCAGCGTCAACACATCAGGCAGGTAAGTGGTCTTCCAGTCAATCACTGCAGCAACCAGCAAAGTCGCGCAAAAACCACACCAAAGCAAGGCCACAGCACCGGCACCAAAATGATAAGCGCTCGCGGCAAATAGCATCGTGCTGACGGCCTCAATCAACGGGTACTGAAATGAAATCGGTGCTTGACATACCCCGCATTTGCCCCGCAGTACAAGGTAGCTGACAAGCGGAATGTTTTGGTACCAATGAATGGGCGACTGACAATGGGGACAACTGGAGCGCGGTACCAAAAGGTTGAACGGTTGGGCTGTAGGGTCGCTGGGGGCATCGAGAGCGGCCCACTGCCTCTCCAGCATGATGGGCAGGCGATAAATGACCACGTTCAAGAAGCTGCCAACCAACAAGCCCAACACCGCAAACCACAGCACTGCGAACTCTCCTGCTGACCCGCCCATCAAACAACGTCTCCCAGTTTAAAGATGGGTAAATACATGGCGACCACAATGCCACCGATCAATGTACCCAAGAACACGATGATGATGGGCTCCAAAAGACTAGAAAGTCCGGCGACCATCTCATCAACCTCGGCCTCATAAAAATCTGCAGCCCTTGACAGCATTTGGTCTAAAGTACCCGACTCTTCACCGATAGCGCTCATTTGCAACACCATTTGCGGGAAAACACCCGTTGTAGACATGGACATGGTCAAGCCTGATCCCGTAGCAACGGATGTCCGTATCTTTTCAGTGGCGTCACTAAACACCACGTTGCCTGCAGCACCGCCCACCGAGCTTAATGACTCCACCAGCGGAACCCCTGCCGCAAACATCGTCGATAAGGTGCGGGTCCATCTTGCAATAATGGATTTTTCTACCAAACTGCCAAACACCGGTATACGCAAAATCAGTCGGTCAACAGCAGCACGTACGGCGCGACTGCTCCGATAACTGCGCATAAACAGATATATTCCACCAAACATTGAGCCGAAGACCAGCCACCAGTACTGGGTAAAAAAGTCGCTCATGGCGATCACAAGAAGCGTGGGCGCCGGCAACTCTGCGCCGAAAGAGCTGAACACTTTTTTGAACGACGGAATCACGAAAAGCATAATCACTGTAACGACGCCAATAGCAACCAACATTACCGAGATGGGGTACATTAGCGCCGATTTAATCTTGGACTTAATGCCTTCAGTCTTTTCTAGGTACATCGCCAAGCGATCCAAAATACCCTCCAAAATACCAGCTGACTCACCGGCCTCCACCAAATTGCAATACAACTCATTAAAGTGCTGTGGGTACTTGCGAAAAGCGACATTCAAGGGTGAGCCGGTTTCGATAGATGCGCGTATGTTGTCAATCAGTGCTGATACCCTTGGATTGGCGTTACCACGGGCGACAATTTCAAAGGTTTGGAGCAATGGCACACCACTTTTCATCATGGTGGCTAGCTGGCGCGTAAAGATCGCAATATCCTTTGGCTTGATTGCTTTTCCAGATCCCAATCGACGCTTTTTGATGCCTTTTACAATAATGCCTTGGCGTCGCAACTGGGTTTTGAGTTGCTTTTCGTCCGGAGCCCGGCTTTCTCCTTTGATGATATTGCCCTTGCGGTCCCTCCCAAACCATAGGAAGGTGTGCAGTGCGGTGGATTTGACTTCTTTGCGGGCCATATGGAAAGTTTACTCAGGTAATACGGTCGTTGCCGGACCACTCATCAGATCCTGGCCTGGTTAAGTGGCGCTTTCAGTCGAAGTAGGGTCACTCTCAGTTTCTTCTCAGCAACAATTGCATGGCCAACTGAACCATACTATCGCTACAAGGATTCTGCGGCAGGAGCCGCGCTGCGTCAATTGCCCTTTGCGCCTGCTCGTCGGCGCATCGGCGTGCTTCGTCGAGTGCCCCCGAGGATTTGACAATTTCCAATACATCGTTCAAATGATCGCCTCCCCCACTCCGAACAGCGTCAGCAATTAGTTTGGATTGGTCAGCTGGCGCGTGTCGCATCGCCAAAATAAGGGGTAGCGTCACCTTACCCTCGCGCAAATCGTTACCCTGGTTCTTACCCAGTTCACTGACGCTACCATCGTAATCCAAAATATCATCAATGATCTGGTAAGCGGTTCCTAGGGCCTGCCCATATTCTGCACAGGCTTGTTCAAGGTCAGGTCGTTGGGCCAAAATTGCCCCCAGTCGACTACTTGCTTCAAAAAGTTTAGCCGTCTTAGCGCGAATGACGTTGAGGTACGACGCGTCCGAAAGCGAGGCGTCGCGGATATGCATCATCTGCCAGACCTCGCCTTCGGCGATGATGTTGGTCGCATCTGCCAGTACTTGCATCACACGCATATCGCTCACTTGCACCATCATCTGAAATGCGCGCGAATACAGAAAATCACCCACCAATACGCTCGCCGCGTTGCCGAACGCTTGGTTGGCCGTTGGACGGCCTCGCCGCAATGATGAATCGTCGACCACGTCGTCATGAAGCAGAGTTGCCGTATGAATAAATTCGACCACCGCAGCCAAGTCATAGCGGGCGGGACTATCGCAATTCAAGGCGCCGCAAGTCAGCAACACCAAGGCCGGACGGATTCGCTTACCGCCAGCCGAGACGATGTATTGAGCAACATTCCCAACCAGCGGAACCTTTGAACTGAGCGCGCTGGCGATACGTTCGTCGACGCATCGCATGGATTCGGCGATGATGGCTAGGGGATCTCTTTTCGAAGGGGTTGATGCGTTCAAGATGTGGGGCCCAATTTGCTTTGATTATCCTAAAAAAACAGTCGTCCCGTTACCCATGTAACGAAGGCGGCCAGAAATGTGGGGGCCTTATCAGTGTAGTCTCAGGGCGTTTGGAAAAGGTTTCAGTTAATGCTATAATGCAAAGTTCACTTTGGGGCATGCTTGGTATGCCCCTGCCTTGTCTCTGACTAATTGTAAGTGTGCAAGGGGTGAATTTTCGGGGGCCCGTAGTGGTGAAGCGCTCAGGCCGGAATGTTGCAAGTTTGAAAAGGTCATTATGTACGCAGTCATAAAAACCGGCGGTAAGCAGTACCGCGTAAGCGCCGGCGATAAAATTAAGATAGAACAGATAGCTGCGGATGTTGGACAAGAGATTGTGATTGATCAGGTTTTGGCCATCGCGAACGACGGGCAAATCACGGTAGGCACACCCTTGGTTTCTGGCGCATCCGTCAAGGTTACCGTTCTTGCGCAAGGGTTACACGACAAGGTTCGCATTTTTAAAATGCGCCGTCGCAAGCACTACCAAAAACGGCAGGGGCATCGCCAAGCCTATACGCAGGTCCACATTTCGGAAATTTCGTCGGCTCTGGGCACGGCAAGCGCTGTGAGCGACGCCGCATAACCCTTCCTAGACCGATCAGGAGAAACCAGCATGGCACAGAAAAAAGGCGGCGGCTCTACGCGAAATGGACGCGATTCACAACCCAAGATGTTGGGCGTTAAGGTTTTTGGTGGGCAAACCATCATTGCCGGCGCGATTATCGTGCGGCAACGCGGAACGCAGTTCCACCCTGGAGACAACGTGGGATGCGGTGTAGACCACACCTTGTTTGCGTTGAAGGACGGCAAAGTTTCGTTTGCAGTGAAGGGTCGTTTGAACAAGCACGTGGTGAACGTCGTTACGGCGTGACTTCCCCGCGAAAAGGGTTGATAGCGTCGTTAACCCCCTAGCGCATCGATGGCCCGCTTTTTGCGGGCCAATTTGTTTGTACCCTCGATAGGCCCCAACCTGTACGCCGGTCATTGATTACGAGGCAAAGAGCCGAAATGAAATTCGTAGACGAAGCTGTGATAGAGGTGGTTGCTGGTGACGGTGGCGCAGGATGCGTCTCGTTCCGGCACGAGAAGTACAAGGAGTTTGGCGGCCCTGACGGGGGTGACGGCGGTCGAGGAGGCCACGTTTTCGCACTGGCCGACCCAGCGCTGAATACCTTGGTAGATTTTCGTTACGCCCGCAGACACGAAGCCAAACGTGGCCAACACGGAATGGGCTCCGATATGTTTGGCGCTGCGGGCGGCGACATCACCTTAAAAATGCCTGTGGGTACTGTCATTTCTGATCTTGAAACCGGCGAGGTGTTGTTTGAGCTGTTAGAGCCCGGACAGGTCATTACCATTGCAATGGGCGGTGACGGGGGCTTTGGCAATTTGCGGTTCAAAAGTGCCATTAACCGGGCACCGCGTCAGAAAACAGCAGGTCGATTGGGCGAGCGACGTGATCTAAAGTTGGAACTTAAAATCTTGGCCGATGTGGGCTTGCTGGGGCTCCCCAATGCCGGTAAATCCACCTTAATTACAGCTATTTCCAATGCGCGCCCTAAGATCGCGGATTACCCATTCACCACGCTGCACCCCAACCTGGGGGTTGTGCGTGTGGCAGCCGAGCAAAGTTTTGTAGTGGCTGATCTGCCAGGCTTGATCGAAGGAGCCTCTGAAGGCGCTGGATTGGGACACGTTTTCTTGCGGCATTTGCAACGTACTCGCCTACTGCTGCACGTGGTGGACATGGCACCGTTTGACGACACGGTAGATGCGGTAGCACAGGCCAAAGGGCTACTCAACGAGCTCAAAAAATACGATGAAAAACTGTATAAAAAGCCGCGTTGGCTGGTGCTCAACAAAATGGATATGGTGCCCGATGCCGAGAAAGCCCAACGCGTGGCTGAGTTTGTGCGGCGGCTTCGGTACAAAGGGCCTGTGTTTGAAATTTCAGCGTTGACGCGTTCCGGGTGCGAGCCGCTTATTCGGGCCGCGTACCAACACCTCAAGCTGATTGCAGACAAAGCCCAAGCCAAGCCCGATGTAGACCCACGATTTGTTGAAGAGGCTTAGGCGGTGGAGAATTTGATCCTGAAGTTGGGGTAATGCGCATGAGCACGCACGATGTATTGGACGAGACCACCCTAAAGGTGTTGACATCCGCGCAGCGGATTGTTGTCAAAGTAGGGTCCAGCCTGGTGACCAATGACGGGCAGGGACTGGACGAAGCTGCCATTTCGCAGTGGTGTGAGCAACTGGCTTGGCTACGGCACAGCCAACGCGAAGTGGTGATGGTTTCCAGTGGTGCCATCGCCGAAGGAATGAAGCGCCTTGGCTGGGGGCAACGGCCTACAGCATTGAACGAATTGCAGGCCGCGGCGGCGGTGGGCCAGATGGGTTTGGCCCAGATGTACGAATCCAAGTTAAAGGCGCACGGACTGAAGTCGGCCCAGGTGCTGTTAACGCATGCGGATCTGGCCGACCGTGAGCGCTACCTCAATGCACGCTCTACACTTTTGACGCTACTCAAACTGGGTGTCGTTCCCGTCATCAACGAAAACGATACGGTGGTGAATGACGAGATTAAATTTGGCGACAACGACACCTTGGGTGCCTTGGTGGCCAATTTGATCGAGGCGGACTTGCTCGTTATCCTTACCGACCAAAAAGGGCTGTACACCGCCGACCCCCGGCGTGACCCAGGTGCGACGATTATTCGCTTGGGCAAAGCGGGTGATCCGAAATTAGAAGAGATGGCCGGTGGCGCGGGTTCGTCCATTGGTCGAGGTGGCATGCTCACCAAAATACTGGCGGCCAAACGTGCGGCTCGATCAGGTGCCTCCACCGTTATTGCTTGGGGGCGCGAAGAGCGCGCTCTGCCCCGGCTCATTCAGGGCGAGTTGACAGGGTCGTTTCTGGTCTCACATACGCCCAAGCTTGCCGCACGTAAACAATGGATGGTGGACCACCTGCAGTTGCCGGGTACCGTCATGATTGACAAAGGAGCCATCGACAAACTGAGTCACGAGGGCAAGAGCTTGTTACCCATTGGAATGGTGGGTGTGCGAGGTGAGTTTTCTCGGGGCGATGTGGTGGCCATCGTTACAGAGGCAGGGCAGGAAGTTGCCCGGGGCTTAGCCAACTACAGCAGCGCCGAGGCCAGGTTGATTTGTCGAAAGAGCTCGGGCGAGGTGCCAAGTATTTTAGGGTATGGCGCTGAGACCGAAATGATTCACCGGGACAATCTGGTTTTGACTGGTGGTGCACAAACGGCCTGAACAAAGCCCGTTATTGCCTCATTACACCGGGCAAACCCCATCTAAACAAACACCTTGGCTTTGGCTACGATGTTTTCTGTCTTAAGGAGGCGTTGAGATGGACAAAACGATTCAGTCGGATGTGGTAGTCGTAGGCGCTGGCCTGGCGGGCATAGTGACGGCCTTGGAGTGCCTGCGCAAAGGCAAAAGCGTCACACTGATTGATCGCGATACCCCTGCGCGTATGGGGGGTTTAGCCCTGTGGGCTTTTGGTGGCATGGCATTGGTCGACACCCCCTTGCAGCGGCGCATGAAAATCAATGACTCACCTGACATTGCGCTACGCGACTGGCTGCGATTTGGTGAACTAGACGCCAACGATATCCATGCACAGCAGTGGGCACACTACTACGTTGAGCAATGTCGGGAGCAGGTCTACGATTGGTTGCTTCAATCGGGGGTGTCGTTTTTGCCCGCTGTTAATTGGGTGGAGCGGGGACTGCACGGGGACGGTAACTCTCTGCCGCGTTACCACGTGATTTGGGGAACTGCGCAACGGCTAACGTTGAGGTTAAAAGAATTGATGATGCAAGCGGCTCCCAGCCGTTTGACGGTGCTTCATCAACACGAGGTTCGTGACCTGGTATCCGTACAAGGCGTGTTAGCGGGTGTTCACGCCTTCGATACGGCCGGTGGACGCTCGGTAACCTGCCATGCAGGCGCGGTAGTGCTGGCCATGGGCGGCGTCAATGGTGGACACGACGAGGTTCGCGCCAACTGGCCAGACGAACGCCCAATGCCCAAAGCCATGCTAAATGGGGCGCATCCCTTTGCAGACGGAAAAATTCACCACCAAGTTCAGGCCATGGGTGGGCGCTTGGTTCGGACAGGTGAAATGTGGAATTACGCGGCAGGCATCCCCCATCCTCACCCCCATTTTTCGGGGCACGGCTTGTCTTTGATCCCCTGCAAGTCGGCGCTTTGGTTGGACCATCTCGGGCAACGCATTGGGCCGGCGCCATTGGTCACCGGGTTTGATACCCATGACCTTTGTCAACGGGTAGCGGCCTTAGAAAAACCCTACAGTTGGCATTTGCTCAACTGGCGTATCGCCGCCAAAGAACTGGCTATCTCGGGCGCTGAACACAACATCCGTATACGAGACCGGCAGTTTTTGCTGTTTCTGAAGGAAACCCTGCTCGGAAACCACAGATTGGTCCGCCAAATGGCCCGGGAAAGCCCACACTTTTTGGTGGATGAGACCTTGGTTGGGCTGGCCGCAAAAATGAACGCCTTGGCGGGCACGCATGACGTGAGTGCCAACACTCTTTTGCAAACGGTCAATGATTTCGACGCCAATTTTTCTAACAAGCGGCAGTTGGTGAACGACGATCAAATCCGTCGCATCGAACACGCTCGGCATTGGGGCCCCGACCGCCTGCGAACCTGCAAACCGGCGCCTTTGCAAGCGGCTGGGGCAGGGCCCTTTATCGCTATTCAAACCCAACTCATTACGCGCAAAAGTTTGGGCGGATTGCAAACCGATTTGCAAAGCCGTGTACTAGACCTAGGTGGTAGGGCAATGCCAGGTCTGTTTTGCGTAGGAGAGGCCGCTGGCTTTGGCGGAGGCGGCGCTAGCGGCAAACGCTCTTTGGAGGGCACATTCCTGCCCGGCTGCATACTGACGGCCAAGGCCGCAGCGCGTACGATTGCCACTTCAACGTAAAGGATTCATGATGTCCAACGGCGCACAGGCCCTCATTAAAACGCTGGTAGATGCAGGCATCACCACTTGCTTTACCAATCCGGGCACGTCTGAAATGCATTTTGTCGCCGCCTTGGATTCGGCACCAGAAATGCGCGCGGTATTGGCCCTGTTCGAGGGCGTGGCAACCGGCGCGGCCGATGGTTATGCGCGCATGGCCGACAAGCCCGCTGCAACGCTGCTGCATCTGGGTTGTGGCCTGGGCAACGGGCTGGCCAACCTGCACAACGCACGCAAAGGGCGGGTACCGGTGCTCAACATCGTAGGTGACCACGCACGCTACCACGTTCAATACGACGCGCAACTGCAGTCAGACATAGAGACTGCCGCCAGGAACGTATCCGACTGGGTGCGCACCTCGGCCAGTACCGAAGCTTTATGCAAGGATGCGGTTGAAGCCATAGTGGCCTGCAAAGGGCCGCCTGGTCAAGTAGCCACCTTGATATTGCCTGCCGACGTCTCCTGGGGCGAAGGAGGTGTGCCTCAGCCCATGCCGAATCCGGTGCCTGTTGAATCGGCCGACGCTGAAACCGTCGCCCAAGTGGCGGCGGCCTTGCAAGGGCCTGGGAAAAAAGCACTGCTCCTTGGGGGGCTAGCCCTTAGAGAGTCCACGCTTATCGCCCTAGGTAAGATTGCTGCCAAAACCGGCGCAATACTGCTGGCAGAGGTTTTCCCAACCCGTTTGACCCGTGGAGCAGGCTTGCCCCCGGTTGAGCGTATCGCCTACTTGGCAGAGTTGGCATCGGTCCAACTCAGCGGGCTGGACCATCTGGTGCTGGTGGACGCCAAATCGCCGGTGTCGTTTTTTGCCTATCCCGGCAAGAAGAGTGATTTATTGCCAGAGGGTTGCACACTCCATCGCTTATGTACTTCTACCCAGGATGTGACCGGGAGTGTGAATCAACTGGTGCAGGCACTTCATGGGCAAGAAGGTGTGCCGCGCCTACAAGAAACCCTGAGACCGTCTCGCCCGCGTGGCAAATTTACCGCAGACAAAGTGTGCAAAGCAGTAGGTCATCTACTGCCGCAAAACGCCATTGTGGTGGACGAGGCGCAAACGTCGGGCATTATGTTGCCGATGTTTACCGCTGGAGCACCGGTACATGACCTATTGACCCTCACCGGGGGCGCCATCGGCCAGGGACTGCCCAACGCCGTGGGCGCGGCGGTGGCCTGTCCCGATCGCAAAGTCATTGCACTGGTCGGTGACGGCTCAGCGATGTACACGATACAGGCGCTTTGGACGATGGCGCGCGAGAAGCTGGATGTGATCACCATCGTGATGAACAACCGCGCGTATTCGATTCTGAATGTGGAGCTGCAACGCGTGGGTGTCAGTGGAGCGGCCGAAAAAGCCCGCGCACAGTTTGATCTCAGCACGCCTGCGATTGATTTCGCACAGCTGGGTCAGAGCATGGGTGTTGCATCCTGCCGCACAACAACCACCGAGGCTTTTGTAGTAGCGCTGGAGCGGGCCTTGCAAACGCCGGGCCCGCATCTGATTGAGGCCATCGTTCCGCCGTCGCTTGGCGGACTCAAGCTGCGCCTACTGCCGCACCTATTGCAGTCTTTGGGTAAATTGCCGCTGCCGGTAGCCAGGGCGCTCAAGCGGGCCATTGCTCCGTAAGAAGCCTCCTCCCGTGCGCTGATAGGGTGTGGTTTTGAATTTGCCAAACCACGTTGGCGTTAAAACCTGTTTGTTCGTCGTGGCTGATAGACACCCAAGCACCGTTTTTTGATTCCATCAGTGCACTGAGCCTAACCAATAGCGTTTCACGGGTGCTAGGATCTAAAGCACTGGTGGCTTCATCAGTAAACACCCAGCGTGGTTGACGCAAAAATACTCTTGCAATGGCCAGCCGTTGCTGCTCCCCACCGGATAGCTTCTGCGCCCATGCGTCCTCTGTGTCTAAGGCGCTTGCGAGGTGCCCGAGTAAAGCCTGATCGAGTGCGTGAAACAGCGCCGTGTCGCTATAGCTGCCGGGCGCTGCCGGATAGCACAGCGCGGCGCGCAAACTACCTTGCGCGATATAGGGTTTTTGTGGCAAAAACATGCTGTCAGATGGCATCATGACTTGACCCGTTCCATAGGGCCAAATACCTGCAAGTGCTCGATACAAGGTTGATTTGCCGCTCCCAGAGTCTCCCTTCACCATTACCCTGTCACCCGGTTGTAGGACTAAATCCGAGGCTTGCAGCAGCAGTTTTCCATTGGGTAGCTGTAACGATAAATGCTTGATCACCAACGTGTCCGCCTCGGTTAGGTGAATCGTTCCTAGATCAGCGCCTTTCACCAGCGCCTGGTCAAAGCTAATCAAACGATCGGTAGTGGCCCGCCAGCTGGCCAGCCTGTCGTAGTTATCTACAAACCAACTAAGGGCATCCTGCACCTTGCCGAATGCCGAAGAAATTTGTATCAGTTGACCCAACTGAATCGCCCCACTGAAATACCTTGGTGCAGAGACCAAGAAGGGAAAGATCACAGCCGCATTCCCAAAAAAAGTGGTGAACCAGATCAATTTCTTTTGAGCCTTGATGAGGGTCAGATAGTTGGAAAGTACCTGCCCGAATCGGCCTGCTAGTTGTACCTGCTCCGCCTGACTGCCTTTGTCCAGGGCAATAGCTTCTGCCGATTCACGAACACGAATTAAATGATGCCTGAAGTCGGCCTCCACCTTTTCTTGTTGGAAGTTTAGACCTATCAGAGGTCTACCAATCCAATGCGTCAATACGCTGCCGCAAAAACAATACAACATCGCCGCCCAAACCATGAAGCCAGAGATTTCGAAATGCATGCCTACTGCATCAAAAGTCCAAGCGCCCGATAACGCCCACAGAATGCCCACAAAACTCACCAGCGTCACAACGGCATTGAGCAGGCCCATGCTCAAGCTTACGGTCTGACTGGTAAACAAGCTGACGTCTTGCGCTAAACGTTGGTCAGGGTTGTCTGGGGCTGTGGTGTCATTGGCGGCACCGGTAAACCGCGATAGCTCCAGATGGTAGAACGCCCGGTGGCTAGTCCACTGATTCAAACGGTCTTGCGTCATCCAACGTCGCCAGCGCATCTCTAGTAGCTGGGTTAAGTAAAACTTGTAGACCGCAACCACTATTGCAAAAAATGCAAGGAGGCTGAACTTTCCCATTTGGGTCCAAAACACTGCACTATTTTTCTCTTGCAATGCATTGTAGAAAATGCCGTACCAATCGTTGAACAATACGGCCAGGTAAACCGAGCCTAGGTTGAGTGCAACGACACTGAACAATAAGCACCAAGCCCACAATCGGTCGTCGGAACGAAAGTAGGGGGTTGTCAATTGGCGCACCTGACCAAAAAATTTTACTAAAGAGTGCATTTTTTGTTTTGCAAAAATAGTCATAGGCGGGATTATCGTGACGTTTCCATGCTGTCTCGGATTAGGTGCAAATCCTTGGCTATCGCAACAGGGCTTGGCCGCCCGCCGTTTGGTTTATCGCCCGGTGCGTCGTGCATCGCACGGGTAGCCAAACTATGCGGCAAAATGGCCTACCTATTGAACCTCATGAAAGTGTTAGCGCATGGCTAAATCGGCACTGGTCTTGTTCTCCGGTGGTCAAGATTCCACCACTTGTTTGGCGTACGCGCTATCGGTCTACGACCATGTCGAGACCGTCGCATTTGAATATGGGCAAAAACATGCGGTCGAACTGCAGGCCCGGTGGGCGGTCGCGGCTGCGCTACGCCTGCAGTTTCCAATTTGGGCCCATAAATTGGGCGAAGACCATTTGCTCGCGCTGCCCGTGTTGGGCCAAATTGGCCAGTCGTCGTTGACCACCGATGCCGCATTTGCGTTCGAGGCCACAGGCCTTCCCAATACCTTTGTCCCTGGTCGAAACTTATTGTTTTTGACCCTGGCGGCAGCTTTGGCCTACCGCCGTGGTTTGGACGTGTTGGTCACCGGCGTTTGCGAAACCGATTACTCAGGTTACCCGGACTGCCGCGACGACACCATGAAGGCCATGCAGGTGGCGCTTAACCTAGGTATGGAGCGTAGGTTTACGATAGAGACCCCACTGATGTGGTTGGACAAGGCCCAAACCTGGCGAATGGCAGAGCAAATGGGTGGTACACCCCTGGTGAAGTTGATCGTCGAACATACCCATACCTGCTACCTGGGCGATAGAGAGCATCGCCACCCCTGGGGTTATGGCTGCGGCCAGTGTCCGGCCTGCGCTCTGCGCGCCAGGGGGTGGATGCAATACCAAGAACCCGTAGATAAGCGCACCTAGAAAAGCCGCGACAATCGCCGCTTGTGGAACCGTTCGGTGTAGGGTGTTCTACGTAAACGCGTCAGCGCTTAGGGCCATCGTTCGCGTTAGTTACGCCACTTGCGACATGGCCAGCCGGTACGTGTTCAGCGGCCGAGCGAACGTGGCCAATTTGATCGTCAAAAAAGAAGTCGGGTGCAAATTCGCGTAAAAACGGCCCTTTGGGCAGACCACCCAAAAACAAAGCTTCATCCACCTCAATATTCCAACTCATCAGTGTTCGAATGGCCCGTTCGTGGGCCGGTGCGCTACGAGCCGTGACCAGCGCCGTTCGCAAACGCATCACGCTGGTTCCTTCCTTTTGCAGCCGATGCAAGGCTTGTAGCAAGGGTTTGAACGGGCCAGGCGGTAGGGGCAGGGCGGCATTTTCTGTCTCGTGCGCCTGGAATGCTCTAAGACCATCCGCTTGGTATATCCGCTCCGCCTCGTCAGAAAAAAGTACTGCGTCGCCGTCAAAAGCAATTCTGACCTCGTTGGGATAATCGGCGGTCGCGCGGGTGGCCCCAGTGGCTACCGTCGCGGCAGCAAATCCTGCGGCCAAAGCGCCCTGCACATCGGGGGCGTTAGCCGATAAGAACAAATTGGCCTTCAGTGGTTTAAGGTAATGGTAGGGCTCCCGGCCTCGCGTAAAAACACCGCGTTCAAGGGCTAAATCGGCCCGTTGGGCGGCACGAAACACGCGCAGGCCCGACACGGGATCATTGCGTGAAAGAATCACTACTTCCACGCGGCGCGATTGCACGTCGTTAAAAGACAGTAATTTTTTTACCAGTGAAAACGCCACCCCCGGATGGGCAGGCGTATTCAAACGCTCCAACTGGATTTGCTTGTAACTGGCATCGCCCAGACCTTTTTCTTGGTCGGATAAAAACAGCGTGTTTTCCTGTTCAAAATCAAACAGTGCGCGTGACGAAATCGCCACTACCAGTTGGGCACCCTGGTCGGGTTCGGCTAAAGGCGATGTGATATCAGGGGGCGAAAGCGATGGACTCATACAATCGTTCAGAGAAAAAAAGATCCGACAAGGTTGTTAACGGCGCAACTGGTGCTAGTGTGCCCTACAGTTGCTTTTAGCTTACTAGGATCCCCATAACACATTGTCGCCCAAGTTCATGCAGGTTTACGCTACATCGCTTCCAGAGGTACTGATTCTCGAACCAGAGGTTTTGACGGATCATCGCGGAGATTTTTTTGAAGCGTTTAATGCTGAGAAATTTCGACTGTGCACCGGGTTAGTTCCCCAGTTTGTTCAGGACAATCAAGTAAGGTCCGTAAAAGGGGTGCTGCGTGGACTGCATTACCAAATTCAGGAGCCCCAAGCCAAATTGATCAGGGTTACACAGGGCCGCATTTTTGACGTTGCTGTTGATCTGCGCAAAAGTTCCCCAAGGTTTGGACTCTGGACAGGGGTGGAGTTATCTGCCGAAAATTCTCGGCAGTTATGGGTGCCCGAGGGGTTTGCCCATGGCTATCTGACCCTGTCCGACAGCGCACAAGTGATTTACAAAACAAGCCGATACAGGGCGCCCAGCTTCGAACGCTGCATCGCTTGGAACGACCCATCCCTTAACATCTCGTGGCCGCTACCGGGTAAACCAGTGCTGTCTGTAGCTGACCGGTTGGGCGTGTTACTAACGCAGGCCGAAACCTATCCCTAAATTTAGCAATGTCGGTGCGGGTAACTGGGTGAAGTTACCCCTTTTTCGCGGACACTTTCTCCCTGAAAGGAAGAGTCCCAAATGTCAAATAAGACCCCTCGCTATGCGCAAGCGTTTCGTGACCAGATGGTCGAATTGGTTCGCAGCGGGCGCAAGCCCAGTGAACTGTC